>NZ_JAALFP010000002.1:0-485333 GCF_011800325.1 Pantoea sp. EKM101V | reverse complement strand
AACCAGGGAATGCCGGTATCAAAAACCGGTGCCTTACCGCTTGGCGATATCCCATTCGTCCGTTCTCAGCATCGAGAATCATCAAAATTGGCTGGGATACCTGGATTCGAACCAGGGAATGCCGGTATCAAAAACCGGTGCCTTACCGCTTGGCGATATCCCATCCACGCTGCCGAATAATGAAATGGTGCGGGAGGCGAGACTTGAACTCGCACACCTTGCGGCGCCAGAACCTAAATCTGGTGCGTCTACCAATTTCGCCACTCCCGCAAAAAAAGATGGTGGCTACGACGGGAATCGAACCTGTGACCCCAGCATTATGAGTGCTGTGCTCTAACCAGCTGAGCTACGTAGCCATCTTTTTTTCGCGTTACCTTCATCGGCGTTGCGGGGCGCATTATGCGGAGTTGACCTGACAGCGTCAACAATTTTTTTACCGATTTTTGCCTGGTTATGGCTGTTTGCGTGGCTTATAACCAGCATGGCGGTTTATTCGGCAATTTTTCAGTGAATACAACGCTAACCGTCAAAAAAATGGGCCGCAGCGGGCCCATTCTGACCGTGCTCAGTCGGCTTATTGATAGGCTGACTGATGCACACCAACGGCACGACCTGATGGATCGTTCATGTTTTTAAACGCCTCGTCCCACTCGATCGCTTTGGCTGACGAACAGGCTACTGATGGACCGCCAGGCACACACTCCGCGGCGCTGGCCAGCGGGAACAGCTCTTCAAAGATCTCACGGTAGAGATAGGCTTCCTTCGACCCCGGCGTGTTGTGCGGGAAGCGGAAGTGAGCGGTTGCCAGCTGCTGGTCGCTGATTTGCTTCGCAGCCACCTCTTTCAGCGAGTCAATCCAGCTGTAACCGACGCCATCTGAGAACTGCTCTTTCTGACGCCACGCCACGCTTTCCGGCAGGTAAGAGGAGAAACATTCACGCAGAATGTGCTTCTCCATTTTGCCGTTGCTGCCACACATTTTATCTTCCGGGTTGATACGCATCGCCACATCCAGGAATTTTTTATCCAGGAACGGCACGCGGGCCTCAACGCCCCAGGCGGACATCGCTTTGTTGGCGCGGGCACAGTCAAACATATGCAGCGCCTGCAGTTTACGCACGTTTTCTTCGTGGAACTCTTTAGCGTTGGGGGCTTTATGGAAGTAGAGATAGCCGCCGAACACTTCATCTGCGCCTTCGCCTGACAGCACCATCTTGATGCCCATTGCCTTGATTTTACGCGACATTAAGTACATCGGCGTGGAGGCACGGATGGTGGTGACGTCATAGGTTTCAATGTGATAAATCACATCGCGAATCGCATCCAGACCTTCCTGCACGGTGAAATGAATCTCATGGTGCACGGTGCCCAGATGTTCCGCCACGGCTTTCGCCGCTTTCAGATCGGGTGAGCCTTCCAGCCCGACAGCAAAGGAGTGAAGCTGTGGCCACCACGCATCACTTTTATCCTGGTCTTCAACACGCTTTGCCGCAAAACGTTTGGTCACGGCAGAAATGATGGAGGAGTCCAGGCCGCCCGATAGCAGCACACCATAAGGCACATCTGACATCAGGTGACTTTTCACAGACTCTTCCAGCGCATGCTTCAGGCCGGCCGCATCGGTGGTGTTGTGCTCAACGTTTTTGTACTCCATCCAGTCACGCTGCCAGTAACGACGGATTTCGCCATCGGTGCTGGAGAGGTAGCTTCCCGGCGGAAACTCTTTAATCGAACGGCAGACCGGTACCAGCGCTTTCATTTCTGACGCGACATAGAGGTTGCCATGCTCATCGTTACCCATATAGAGCGGGATAATCCCGATATGGTCACGGCCAATCAGCCAGGTGTTTTTTACGCTGTCATAGAGGATAAAGGCGAACATGCCTTCCAGGTCATCAAGGAAGTCGACCCCTTTCTCCTGATAGAGCGCCAGAATCACTTCACAGTCAGAACCGGTCTGAAACGCATAGCGATCGCTGAGTTCCGCGCGCAGCGCCTGATGGTTATAAATTTCGCCGTTGACTGCCAGGACATGGGTGTGGTCGGCGTTGTACAGCGGCTGTGCGCCGTTGTTAACGTCAACAATTGAGAGACGTTCATGCGCCAGGATGGCATGGTCATCAGCGTAGACGCCTGACCAGTCCGGGCCGCGATGACGCATTAAGCGTGAACATTCCAGCGCCTTTTTGCGCAGCTCAACAGGATCGCTTTTCAGATCCAGCACACCAAAAATTGAACACATAACTGACTCCTGAGCTCACCTTACGGCGATGTTATCTTTTAGGTTTGTCCGGCAGCCTGACGCTGCGTGATAGATAAGAAAATGCGCTATTTGGTGCCGTCAATGCAAGAGGAATCGTGATTTACTGATAAAAATATTGATTACATGACGATAAAATTGAATAAACGATAATTTAAGAGCTTATTTGTTGTTGGATCCGCAATGAAATGCATTTTTTGAGCAAAAATCAGGCGGCAAACAGGGGGTAAAAGCGGAGAAAAAGGGGAGACGCATCACAATTCAGCCGGATGCGTCATAAGCAAACTGAATCAGAACAGGTCAATATCGGCAACAGAGGGATAGATCCAGTCCGGGCGGAACGGCATCGCGTCAATATCGCTCAGGGTGGAAACGCCAGAGAGCACCAGCACCGTCTCCAGACCCGCCTGGAAACCGGCCAGAATATCGGTGCGCAGGTTATCGCCGACGATGACCGTCTCTTCGGAGTGAGCCTGCATTTTGTTCAGCGCGGCACGCATGATGTAAGGGCTTGGTTTACCCACAACAAAGGGGCTGCGGCCGGATATCTTCTCAATCCCCGCACAGAGTGCGCCACAGGCGGGAATAAACCCACGCGCATGGGTATCGGGATTGGTGGCAATAAAGCGAGCGCCGTTGGCAACAAAGAAGGCCGCTTTATGCATCATGTCCCAGTTAAAGGAGCGGGTCTCTCCGACAATCACAAAGTCGGGATTCACATCGGTAATGGTAAAGCCCGCTTTGTAGAGTTCATGAATCAGCGCGCCCTCACCAATCACATACGCCTTTTTGCCCTCCTGACGGCGCAGGAAGTCCGCGGTGGCCATTGCCGAGGTGTAGAAGACGGAATCGGGCACCTCAACGCCTGCTGAGGCAAAACGGTTAGCCAGATCCTGCTCAGTCTGCGAAGGGTAGTTGGTCAGCACCACCAGCGGCATCTCTTTGGCCAGAATGCGCTGCAGAAATTCCTGTGCGCCGGGAACGGCCGTGTTGTCGTGCATCAGCACGCCATCGATATCACAAATTACGCTTTTTATGGTCATAGTCAGATCCGGTGTGGCCCGCCACAGCAGCGGGTGAGCTTAATCTTCCAGAAGGTGTTGCAGCAGAATGCCGTTAAGCATGGCACGTTTAGCCAGCGCAAAGGCACCAATCGCAGAACGATGATCCAGTGTCGAACGAACAACCGGCAGATGCTTACGGAAGGCCTCTAATGCCTGGGTATTAATGCAGCCCTCAATCGCGGGCAGCAGCACTTTTTCTGCTTCGGTAATCTCTCCCGCCAGCACCACTTTTTGTGGATTAAACAGGTTGATGGCGATGGCAATCGCTTTGCCGAGATAGCGCCCCACATGCTCGATCACTTCACAGGCCAGGGCATCACCCTGATTCGCCGCTTTGCAGATGTGGGGCATCTGGCACGCCTCCAGCGTCAGCACACTGGGGTAGCCCTGATTCAGCAGGTGACGCACACGGTTTTCAATGGCGCCATTGGCAGCAATGGTTTCCAGGCAGCCAAAGTTACCGCAGTGGCAGCGTTCGCCTAACGGATCGACCTGAATGTGGCCGATCTCGCCGACGTTACCGTTGCTGCCGAGAAAAATATGGCCGTTGGCGATAATGCCTGCACCGGTCCCCCGGTGTAACCGCACCAGAATTGAGTCAGCACAGTCGCGGCTTGCACCGAAGTAGTGCTCGGCCAGCGCCAGACTGCGGATATCGTGACCCACAAAACTGGTGACGTTAAAGCGTTTCTTCAGGCTGGCGACCAGCGGCCAGTGGCTGACAGCGATGTGCGGCATATAGCGAATCACGCCGTTAATCGGGTCGACCAGGCCGGGCAGGATCACGGAAATGGCGATCAGCTCGCGGATTTTACGCTGGTGCTGCTCGATGAAGCCGCTGATGGCATTAAACAGCGCATGCTCCAGCGTCTCCTGGGTGCGTTCCGGCAGCGCATAATCCTCCTGCGCCAGCGATTTGCCGCTGAGGTCAAACAGCGTAAGGGTGGCATCGTGACGGCCGAGCCGGACGCCGATAGTCTGGAAGTGGCGGGTTTCAGTGATAATCGAGATAGCGCGGCGACCACCGGTAGACGCCTGCTGGTCTACCTCTTTGATCAGGCCGCGCTCAATCAACTGGCGGGTAATTTTCGTGACGCTGGCGGGGGCGAGCTGGCTGAGTTCGGCAATCTGAATGCGCGATATCGGCCCCTGTTGATCAATCAGCCGGTAAACCGCTGCGCTATTAAGTTGCTTAACAAGATCGACATTTCCTATTTGTGACTGGCCGCCAGTGGTCATTCAGTGCTTACTCGCTCAGGACGTCGTCTCCGTTGACAAACGTCTTAATGATTTTAAAGTCGCGCGTAAACACAGTCAGGTTCGCGATTTTTCCTGCTTCGATCGAGCCTAACTGTTTTTCCACGCCCATCGCCCGTGCCGGGTAGAGTGATGCCATGCGCAATGCTTCGTCCAGTGCGATACCCACATGCTCGACGCTGTTCTGTACCGCTTCAATCATCGTCAGGGCTGAACCACTGAGTGTGCCGTTTTCGTCAACACAGAGCCCGTCACGATAATAGATTGTTTTGCCAGCAAAAATAAACTCACTGATTGCCGCGCCCGCCGGTGCGGTGGCATCCGTTACCAGCACCAGCTTGTCGCCTTTTATGCGTTTAGCATTGCGCACGTTAGCGTAATGTACATGTAAACCATCCGCAATAATGCCGCAGTATACATTAGGCGAATCAAACAGCGCACCGATAAGCCCCGGTTCACGACCGGCAAAGGCGGGCATCGCGTTGTAAAGGTGTGTCGCAAAACTCACGCCAGCCGAGAAGCCCGCTTTCGCCTCTTCATACGTTGCACTGGAGTGACCGGCAGACACAATGATCCCGGCGTCAGTCAGCTGCCGAATCACCTCGCGACCGGCATTCTCCGGCGCCAGCGTCACTTTGGTGATGACATCGGCGTTGTCACACAGATACTGCACCATCGCCGCATCCGGCAGGCGAATCAGCGCCGGATCGTGGGTGCCTTTCTTCGCCTTGCTGAGCCACGGGCCTTCCAGATGCAGACCCAGCGCCTGATGCTGATGCTTCTGCAGATAGGCGCGCATGGTTTCAATGGCCCGCTTCATCAGGGCATCGCTGCTGGTGATCAGCGTCGGTAAAAAGCTGGTGCAGCCCGATTTCTCATTGGCGCGCTGCATGATCTCCAGCGTTTCAACGCTGAGCGCATCAATGTCGTCATTGAACTGCACGCCACCACAGCCGTTAAGCTGTAGATCGATAAAGCCTGGCGCAATGATGGCACCCGCCACATCCCGCAATTCAACATCCGCCGCAACCGCTTCACGCGGGCAGACGTGCGCAATCTGCGTCCCGTCAACCACGACCGCGTAGTTATCCAGAATCTCATGACCGCTGTAGATGCGACCGTTGACTAATGCGTACATCTCTCTTCTCCCGTCCTGGCCTGCTGTCACGCAGCGTAACAGCAGGTCACTGTTCTGTTACACGCCTTTCATATTTTCCGCTTCCATTTCGCGGAAATATTTCACGGTTTTCACTTTCAGTTCCATGGTGGCCGGCTCATCACACACCACCACCGATTTTGCGTGCAGCTGCAGGCAGCTGATGGTCCACATATGGTTGACGTTGCCTTCAACCGCCGCCTGCAGGGCCTGCGCTTTAACATGGCCGGTAACCAGAATCATCACTTCCTCTGCATCCAGCAGCGTGCCGACGCCGACCGTCAGCGCGTATTTAGGCACCTGGTCAACGTCGCCGTTGAAGAAGCGAGAGTTCGCTACGCGGGTATCATGGGTCAGGGTTTTAATGCGGGTTCGCGAAGCCAGCGATGAGGCCGGTTCGTTAAAGGCGATATGGCCGTCGTTTCCGACACCCCCCATAAACAGGTGAATTTTACCCAGCGCGCGAATTTTCTCTTCGTACTGACGACATTCTGCGTCAATATCGGGTGCATTACCATTCAGCAGGTTGATATTTTCCGGTTGAATATCAACGTGATCGAAGAAATTACGATACATGAAGCTGTGATAGCTCTCCGGATGCTCTTTTGGCAGGCCCACATATTCATCCATATTGAACGTCACAACATGCTTAAAACTGACCTGGCCCGCTTTGTGCATATCAATCAGGTGTTTGTATGCCTCCAGTGGCGTACCGCCGGTAGGCAGACCCAGGACGAAAGGTTTTTCCGCCGTCGGGTTAAACGCGTTGATGCGGTTAACGATATGTCGGGCGGCCCATTTGCCGACCTGGGTTGGCGTCGCTAAAGGAATCAGTCTCATGTTTCACCTCATTTGAAATGGAAAGGGGATCGCTGAACCGTTGCGTAAATCATCAGCCTGAACAGATTTTCTATTCTCGCCACGGCCGGAGCGCAATTTAATATTTCGGATCATAAAATAAGTTTGCATTCATAGCCAGATGTTGCAGTGTGACCCGATGTTTTTTAGTGATAAAAATCACATATGTCGGGGTTTTAATTTGCGAGGCGAATTAATTTGTCATTACACTTCGCTGCGTGACATGCAGTGTATTCACAATCTTTGCAGCTGACATAACAACATTAAGCGGCGCAAAGCGACAAGTCAGGCTCATAGGGGGAAGGTCCATGTTAAGTTATTTACAGAAGGTAGGGCGGGCACTGATGGTGCCGGTTGCCACCCTGCCAGCGGCAGCGATACTTATGGGGGTAGGGTACTGGATTGATCCGGACAGCTGGGGGGCAGGTAATGCGCTGGCAGCCTTATTGATCAAGTCTGGTGCCGCTATCATCGAAAATATGTCCGTGCTGTTTGCGATCGGTGTCGCTTACGGCATGTCGAAAGATAAAGATGGTGCGGCGGCCCTGACCGGCTTTGTCGGTTTCCTGGTGGTCACCACGCTCTGCTCACCAGCGGCGGTGGCGATGATTCAGAAAATGCCGGTTGAGCAGGTGCCTGCTGCCTTTGGCAAAATTAATAATCAGTTTGTCGGTATTCTGGTCGGGATTCTCTCGGCAGAAGTCTATAACCGCTTCAGCCACGTCGAACTGCCTAAGGCGCTCTCTTTCTTCAGCGGACGCCGGCTGGTGCCGATTCTTGTTTCGTTCCTGATGATCTTCGTCGCCTTTATCCTGATGTATATCTGGCCGGTTATCTTCAATGGTCTGGTAGGCTTTGGCGAGCATATCCAGAAGCTTGGCTCGGTCGGGGCCGGTATTTACGCCTTCTTTAACCGTCTGCTGATTCCGGTCGGTCTGCATCACGCGCTGAACTCCGTGTTCTGGTTCGATGTGGCCGGCATTAATGACATTCCTAAATTCCTCGGCGGTGCGCAGTCACTGGCGGATGGGTCGGCCACCGTGGGCATCACCGGTCGCTATCAGGCGGGCTTCTTCCCGATCATGATGTTTGGTCTGCCTGGTGCTGCGCTGGCTATCTATCACTGCGCGCGTCCTGAAAATCGCGTCAAAGTGGGCAGTATCATGCTGGCCGCTGCGTTTGCCGCCTTCTTTACCGGTATCACCGAACCGCTGGAGTTCTCCTTCATGTTCGTGGCACCGGTGCTTTATCTGATCCACGCCGTACTGACCGGTATTTCTGTCTTCATCGCCGCCAGCATGCACTGGATCGCCGGATTTGGTTTCAGCGCCGGGCTGGTGGATATGGTGCTGTCGACCCGTAACCCGCTGGCGACTCACTGGTACATGCTGATCCCGCAGGGGCTGGTGTTCTTTACTATCTATTACGTGGTCTTCCGCTTCACCATCAAAAAATTCAATCTGATGACCCCTGGCCGCGAGCTGGCGGTGGCCGGTGATGAAAGCGATGGTTATGACGTCAACGTGGACAACAGCGATAACGGCGAAAGCGCCACGGAATCCCTGGCACGTCGCTACATCGGTGCGGTCGGTGGCTCCGCTAACCTGACCAGCATTGACGCCTGCATCACCCGTCTGCGTCTGAACGTGAACGATTCGGCTCAGGTCAACGAGAGCGTGGCGAAGCGTCTGGGCGCGTCCGGCGTTATCCGTCTGAATAAACAGAGCGTGCAGATCATTGTCGGCACCCAGGCCGAAGGCATCGCCTCTGCCATGAAAAAAGTGCTGGCCAAAGGCCCGGTCGCGGCAGCTGCTTCCGGTACGACGCCAGCGGCAGAGCCGGAGGTTAAACCGCAGGCCGTGCTGAACAGCGAGAAGCGCGTTATTGCGACGCTGCTGGCACCGGTAACGGGAGAGGTCGTGGCACTGGATGCGGTTCCGGATGAAGCCTTTGCCAGCAAAGCGGTAGGCGACGGGCTGGCCATCAAACCCAGCGACAAATGGGTTGTGGCACCGATTGCCGGTACGCTGGTGAAAATCTTCAATACCAATCATGCGTTCTGTCTGGAAACCGACAACGGTGTCGAGATCGTGGTTCACATGGGACTCGATACTGTGGCGCTGGACGGAAAAGGCTTTACCCGACTGGCGGAAGAGGGTGCCAGCGTGGCAGCCGGTCAGCCGGTGCTGGAGATGGATCTTGAATTCCTGAACGCGAATGCCCGCTCAATGGTGAGTCCGGTGGTGGTCAGTAACAGTGAAGATTTCGCGGGTCTGACACTCCTGGCCCACGGTCCGGTCGTCGCAGGTGAAACCCCGCTGTATGAAGTGAAAGGCTAATCCCCGCAACAGAACCCCACAGGCAGGAAGCGATTCCTGCCTTTTTTGTTTTAAAGGCTTAACAAACGGTTGTTTCCCTCAGACGCTTTGTGGATCATACTCCGTTACTTCGTGGTACAAATCACCCGTTATTCGTATTGAGGATTTTTGAGATGAGTGAGGCTGAAGCCCGCCCAACTAACTTTATTCGTCAGATCATTGACGAAGATTTGGCGAGCGGTAAGCACAGCAGCGTGCATACCCGTTTTCCGCCGGAGCCCAATGGCTATCTGCACATTGGTCATGCGAAATCGATCTGTCTGAATTTTGGCATCGCCCAGGATTATCAGGGGCAATGCAACCTGCGTTTCGACGATACCAATCCGGTTAAAGAGGATATGGAATTCGTTGAATCCATCAAGCGTGACGTCCAGTGGCTGGGTTTTGAGTGGAGCGGTGAAGTCTGCTACTCATCAGACTATTTCGATCAGCTCTACAACTATGCCGTTGAGCTGATAACCAAAGGGCTGGCTTACGTTGATGAGCTGAGCCCGGATCAGATTCGCGAATATCGTGGCACCCTGAAAGAGCCGGGTAAAAACAGCCCGTATCGCGATCGCAGCGTGGAAGAGAACCTGGCGCTGTTTGAAAAAATGCGAAACGGTGGCTTTGCGGAAGGCACGGCCTGTCTGCGCGCCAAAATCGATATGGCTTCGAACTTCATCGTTATGCGCGATCCGGTGCTTTACCGCATCAAGTTTGCGGAACATCACCAGACCGGCAACAAGTGGTGCATCTACCCGATGTATGACTTTACCCACTGCATTTCCGATGCGCTGGAAGGCATTACGCACTCGCTCTGTACGCTGGAGTTCCAGGACAACCGCCGTCTTTATGACTGGGTGCTGGACAACATCACGATTCCGGTTCATCCGCGCCAGTATGAGTTCTCGCGCCTGAATCTGGAGTATGCGGTGATGTCAAAACGCAAACTCACTCAGCTGGTGACCGAGAAGCACGTAGAAGGGTGGGACGATCCACGCATGCTGACCGTTTCAGGTCTGCGCCGTCGTGGTTACACCGCGGCTTCTATCCGTGAGTTCTGCCGTCGTATTGGCGTGACCAAGCAGGATAACATCGTCGAGATGGCGTCACTGGAATCCTGCATCCGTGATGATCTGAACGAAAATGCGCCACGCGCGATGGCAGTACTCGATCCCCTGAAAGTGGTGATCGAAAACCTGCCCGCCGGTCACAACGAGGTCATCACCATGCCTAACCATCCGGGTAAATCGGAAATGGGCACGCGTGAAGTGCCGTTCAGCCGTGAGATCTGGATTGACCGTGCAGATTTCCGCGAAGAGGCGAACAAACAATATAAACGTCTGGTTCTGGGCAAAGAAGTCCGTCTGCGCAACGCCTATGTGATCCGTGCAGAGCGGGTAGCCAAAGATGAAGCGGGCAACATTACCTGCATCTACTGCACCAGCGACGTGGATACCCTGAGCAAAGATCCGGCCGATGGCCGCAAGGTGAAGGGAGTGATTCACTGGGTGTCTGCGGATCATGCGCAGCCTGCCGAGTTCCGCCTCTATGACCGACTGTTCAGCGTGCCGAATCCGGCCGCGGCTGAAGATTTCCTGGCGGTGATCAACCCTGATTCACTGAGTATCAAAAATGGTTTCGTCGAACCGAGCCTGCGCGATGTGGAAGCAGCCACCCCGTTCCAGTTTGAGCGTGAAGGCTATTTCTGCGCCGACAGCGTTTACTCTAAACCGACGCAGCTGGTGTTTAACCGCACCGTAGGGCTTCGCGATACCTGGGCTAAAACGGGCGAATAATCGTTTGAGGCTGACCTCATAAAATGACAAAAGGGCGATTAATCGCCCTTTTTTATTGCCCCTGTGTTGAGAATTGCCGACGTTTATTCTGGCTTAACGCAAATCCTGCCCGGACTGCCTTGTGAGAGAAATCTGAGTTTAAAAAAATTAATCAATTTCAGGATGTGAATTGTCCGCTTTCAGGTAGGCTATGCGCTCTAAGAGGTAGCAAAGCGGGTTATATAAGGAAAAAAAATGCCAGTCCTCGCTCAGGAAGCCAAACACAGTGTCGTTGTTTTACATCAGCTCATTGAACGTATTTTTAATCAGCCTGCCGGATCGGATGACAGCTTTGAGCTGATGATGTCCTTTTTCCATCCTGATTTCCGCATGGTGACGCCAAAAGGTAAAGAGTACGATCTTAACGCGGTCGAAGAGCTTTTCCGACAGCTGCAGGGGCAGCGGGAAGGGATGCGAATTGCGACCTGTGAGCACGTCATACTCTCTCATCACGAAAATGAGATCACCGTGCAGTATCGTGAGATGCAGATGCTGAATGGTAATAACCAGAGCCGTATTTCGCTGGCGATTCTGGATTGCAGCAGCTCGAATCCACGCTGGCGTTATCTGCAGGAGACGCTGGTGGCCTGAGGGTTCAGCAGAGCACAGACGAAAAAAAACCGGTCACGTAACCGGTTTTTTTATTTCCGCCCGCCAGATTACTGGTCGTGCAGGGTCTCATCTTCACGGCAGTCGCCCAGCGTACAGTGTCCGTACAGATAGAGGCTGTGGTTGGTCAGCTTGATGCCGTGGCGGGTCGCGATTTCACGCTGACGCGTTTCGATGGATTCATCGCTGAACTCGATAACCTTGCCACAGTCCAGGCAGATCAGGTGATCGTGGTGATGCTGCTGCGTCAGTTCGAAAACGGATTTGCCGCCTTCAAAGTTGTGACGGGTCACAATACCGGCGTCGTCGAACTGGTTCAGCACGCGGTAAACGGTGGCCAGGCCAATCTCTTCGCCGATGTCGATCAGGCGTTTATACAAATCTTCCGCGCTGACGTGATGGCACTCAGGTTCCTGAAGCACTTCCAGAATTTTCAGTCTGGGCAGTGTCACTTTCAGGCCAGCCTTCTTTAATGCGGTGTTGTTGTCAGTCATGCGGATTTTGTCCTGTTACTAATATTCACTTTTGTGGCTTGTCGCCTTGAATGTCGATCTGTGCTCATTCGCATTTGCGTCTCATTATAGAGCTCAGGGGATGAAATGAAAACCTGAGGGCCGTGAATCATCATGGGCGATGGGGGAAGCTTCACCGGGCCGGGGAGGATTCTGGCAGAGGTCTTTCAGCACATCACTGCGTCATACCGCCTGAGCTAATACGCGGAAGATCGATGCGGGTATTCTACAGATTAAACGAAGAAAGTTAAAAAAATGTGGCTATTATTTCTATAGGAAATTCCATTGCCTCAATGTGAGCTGGCGCTCACATTGAGGCGGGGTGCATCAGGCTTCGATGATCTCTTTCAGCTGCAGTTCATCAAAAATCTGCTTAACCCACTGATCGACGCGCTGGCTGGTCAGCTCAGGCTGACGATCTTCGTCAATGGCCAGGCCCAGGAAGTGCGTCTCATCAGCCAGACCTTTTGAGGCTTCGAAATGGTAGCCTTCTGTTGGCCAGTGACCCACGATAACGGCGCCGTGCGGCTCGATAATGTCGCGGATTGTGCCCATCGCATCACAGAAATATTCAGCGTAATCTTCCTGGTCGCCACAGCCAAACACGGCAACCAGCTTGCCGTTGAAATCGATCTCTTCCAGCGTCGGGAAGAAGTCATCCCAGTCGCACTGCGCTTCACCGTAGTACCAGGTCGGGATGCCCAGCAGCAGGATATCAAACGCTTCCAGGTCTTCTTTTGTACTTTTCGCGATGTCATGCACTTCTGCAACATCTTTACCCAGCTGTTTCTGGATCATTTTTGCAATGTTTTCGGTGTTGCCGGTATCGCTGCCAAAGAAGATGCCTACGAGTGCCATGAGTAAAATAACCTCTTAAATCCTGATAATGAGATGTGTGCCGCAGCACATTTCTGCGAATAATAGCAGACGAGACAAACCCGCGGAACGGTTAAAGCCTCGACATTTGCTCCTGCGTGCGATTTGCCCGCATCAATCCAGTTTGAGCTGCGCCAGCAGCATCTGTTCAATCAGTTCGCTGCGGCTGAGATTACGCTGCGCGGCCAGCGTATTAAGTGCATCGACGGCCTCACTGTTCATTTTCAATTCGACACGACGCAGTCCGCGCCCTTTGTCACGTTTCAGTTGATTGCGCTTATTGATGCGCAGCTGTTCATCACGCGAAAGCGGACTGGTTTTGGGGCGACCCGGGCGGCGCTCATCAGCAAACAGATCGAGCGTCGTGCGGTCAGTGTGTTCTTTTGCCATGGCTTAGTAAAACTGAATGGGTGCGGGCGCCAGACGCTCACCGCGCAGATTATAAATTATTGGCCGTTGCCGCAGAAAAATCGACCTGCGGCAAAATTTTAGCGCGCCATCATACTGCACGCTTACTCCGGACGCCAATCCTAAACCTTTACTGCCATCTATTTGCTTTTAAAGCGCAAAAAAACGCCGCACACTGCGCAAAACGGCATCGGGCTTCTCGGCATGCACCCAGTGGCCCGCCCCGCCGATCACGTGGGCCTGCGCCGCCGGGAACTGCTGAAGTAACGCATCGCGATAGCGGTTATCCAGGTAACTGGAGTCGCCGCCGCGGATAAAGAGAGCCGGATGAGGCCAGGCGGGAACAGGCTGCCAGCCAGAAAGGGTAGGGTAGTTATCCCACAGCACCGGCACGTTAAAGCGCCATTGCCCGTCATGAAATGACTTCAGCAGGAACTGAATGACCCCTTCTTCTTCAATCACCGGCCGCATAATGCGGGCCGCCTCGCTGCGCAGCGTCACACCTGCCTCTGAGACGGCGCGAATACCGGCAAAGATCAGGTCGTGACGCCGGGTCTGATAATCGACCGGCGCGATATCGATCATCACCAGCCGCTCAATGCGATCCGGCACCAGCGCGCTCATGGTCATGGCGATTTTACCGCCCATCGAATGACCGATGACCGCGACGCGATCGATGCCGTGCGCATCCAGCGTATCGACCATATCCTGCGCCATTACAGCGTAGTTCATCTCCTCCGATCGCGGCGAGAGTCCATGGTTACGGACATCCACCTGCAGCAGTGGCCCGGCATCTTTCAGGCCACGGGCCAGCACGCCGAGGTTGTCCAGACTGCCAAACAGACCGTGAATAAGCAGGATGGGCAGAGAATCAGCAGGGGATTGTTCAGTTTGCAGACGGGCGTTCAAAATCATAGCAAAGTTCTTAAGTTTGAGACCTGAGCTTAGGTTATCATGGTTTCACCTTTTCAGGCGCGCCGGTTCCGGCGGCATTAGGACATATTCTGACTTTTGCCCGTAAACCGTTTGATTGCTAACAACCCGCCTGAATTTAACTTTATAATCCTCATGTTAGAACCCGCACATCCGTTGAATTGTCTGACTATACTCAGGGCTTTTCAGGAAAGAGGTGGTTCTGTCATGAGAAAGAACCGTACGGAATAAGATGAAAACGATCGAAGTTGACGAAGAGCTCTACCGTTATATTGCCAGCCACACGCAGCACATTGGTGAAAGCGCATCTGACATTCTGCGTCGTATGCTGAAGTTTACGGCCGGTCAGACGGCACCCGCTTCGCCGGCTCAGCCTGCCTCAAAAGATGCAGCGAAAGAGGCGCCGTCTGCGCCTGTGGGTTCGCGCCCGCAGGATCGTGTGCGCGCGATGCGTGAGCTGCTGCTCTCCGATGAATATGCGGAGCAGAAGCGGGCGGTCAATCGCTTTATGCTCGTTTTGTCAACGCTCTATCGTCTTGATACCGCAGCCTTTGCTGAGGCCACTGCATCGCTGCAGGGCCGCACCCGCGTCTACTTTGCAGGTGATGAGCATACGCTGTTGCAGAATGGCACCCATACTAAGCCGAAGCATGTGCCCGGCACGCCGTACTGGGTGATCACCAACACCAATACCGGCCGTAAATGCAGCATGATCGAACACATCATGCTGTCGATGCAGTTCCCTGCGGAACTCACCGAAAAAGTTTGCGGCACCATCTAAAACTTAAGCGTCAGGGAGCAGCGCCGATGGCCAATCACCCACGTGCCGGGCAACCCGCCCAGCAGAGCGATTTGATTAACGTTGCACAATTAACGTCACAATATTATGTCCTGCAGCCCGATGTGGCGAACCCGGAACATGCGGTGAAATTTGGCACCTCTGGCCATCGCGGCAGTGCAGGGCGTCAAAGCTTCAACGAGATGCACATTCTGGCGATTGCACAGGCGATTGCTGAAGAGCGTAAAAAGAACGGCATCACCGGGCCTTGCTACGTCGGCAAAGATACGCATGCGCTCTCTGAGCCGGCAATCCTGTCGGTGCTGGAAGTGCTGGCAGCGAATGGCGTTGACGTGATTGTGCAGCAGGACAATGGCTATACGCCGACCCCTGCCATCTCAAATGCGATCCTTGAGCACAACAAATCGGGTGGCCCGCTGGCTGACGGCATCGTGATTACGCCGTCCCATAACCCACCGGAAGATGGCGGCATCAAGTACAACCCACCTAATGGCGGACCGGCTGATACCAACGTCACCAAAGTGGTGGAAGATCGCGCTAATCAGCTGATCAAAGATGGCCTGAAAGAGGTTAAGCGTCTGCCACTGGAGCAGGCACTGGCCAGCGGTCATGTGGTCGAGAAAGATTTGATTCAGCCTTACATTGAAGGCCTGGCCGAAATTATCGATTTCCCGGCTATCCAGAAAGCGGGCCTGAAGCTGGGTGTTGATCCGCTTGGTGGTTCAGGTATCGCCTACTGGCAGCGCATTGCGGAACACTACAAGCTGGATCTGACGCTGGTCAATGACGCGGTCGATCAGACTTTCCGCTTTATGCATCTGGATAAAGATGGCGTGGTGCGCATGGACTGCTCGTCTGAAAGCGCCATGGCAGGCCTGCTGGCTTACCGCGACAAGTTTGATCTGGCATTCGGTAACGATCCTGATTATGACCGTCACGGCATTGTGACCCCGGCGGGTCTGATGAATCCAAACCACTATCTGGCTGTGGCGATTAACTACCTGTTCCAGCATCGTCCGCAGTGGGGCCAGGACGTTGCCGTCGGCAAAACCCTGGTTTCCAGCGCCATGATTGACCGTGTGGTTAATGACATTGGTCGCAAGCTGGTGGAAGTGCCGGTCGGCTTCAAGTGGTTTGTTGATGGTCTGTATGACGGCAGCTTCGGCTTCGGTGGCGAAGAGAGCGCGGGTGCCTCATTCCTGCGTTTCGATGGTACGCCGTGGTCAACGGACAAAGATGGCATCATCATGTGTCTGCTGGCGGCTGAGATTACTGCCGTGACCGGTAAAAACCCTCAGCAGCATTACGATGAGCTGGCTGCACGCTTTGGTGCGCCGAGCTACAACCGTCTGCAGGCATCAGCGACTTCCGAGCAGAAAGCGGCGCTGTCGAAGCTCTCTCCTGAGATGGTCAGCGCGGATACACTGGCAGGTGACCCGATCACCGCTCGCCTGACGGCAGCACCGGGCAATGGCGCATCCATTGGCGGTCTGAAAGTGATGACGGAGAATGGCTGGTTTGCGGCCCGTCCGTCAGGCACTGAAGACGCCTACAAGATTTACTGTGAAAGCTTCCTGGGCGCAGAACACCGCGCGCAGATCGAGAAAGAAGCAGTAGAGATTGTCAGCGAAGTGCTGAAAAACGCCTGAGCCGTCGGGCAATGAAAAGGCGCCGTGGGTGCCTCACAGAGTAAGTGACAAGGCGCGGTTCTCATTGCTGTGAGGCCGTGCAGCTCAGGGAACACGGACAGATCGGAAAGACGCAAAAGCCGTCATCCATGACAGGCTCGGCCCGCGCCATCCCTGGCGCGGGACGCTTTCCTCTTCTGTCCGTGTTCCCTGCGCCTTGAGCCTAAGTATTGCGGTCAGATTGATCCGACCTGGGCTTTGTCAGCTTTCTGCAGGCGCCTCTGGCGCCTTTTTTCATGGCATAAAACGGTAGCCGATGCCGGTTTCTGTCAGCAGATGGGCAGGCTGTGTCGGGTTGGCTTCCAGCTTCTGACGCAGATGTCCCATATAGATGCGCAGATAGTGGCTGTGCTCCACCGCATTCGGTCCCCAGACCTGGCTCAGCAGTTGCCGCTGTGTCAGCACCTTCCCGGCATTGTTCAGCAGAATACTCAGCAGGCGAAATTCAATAGGAGTGAGGTGAACCTCACTGTCGCCGCGCTGCACCCGTCGTGCGGCAAAATCGACACTGACATCGGCAAAATGAACCCGGGCGTCGGGCTGCTGACTGCTATGACGGCGCAGCGCAACCCGCACGCGCGCCATCAGTTCGCCGATGCCAAAGGGTTTGGTCAGATAGTCATCCGCACCGGCATCCAGTGCCGCGATCTTATCCTGCTCATCACTGCGCGCGGACAATACAATCACCGGCATGGCACTCCACTGGCGCAGATCGCGGATAAAATCGGTGCCATCCCCATCCGGCAGGCCCAGATCCAGGATAACCAGATCGGGTTTACGGGTCGCTGCCTCAATCAGTCCGCGCTGCAGCGTATCTGCATCAAAAACTTTAAGGGCTTCACTCTCCAGTGCGAGCCGGACAAAGCGACGGATCTCTTTTTCATCTTCAACGATCAAAACCGTGGTCACGCAATACCTGCCTTAACGGGGTGCCGAAGCGCTACTTTATCAATATTTCTGGCTGCCGTCCGGCGGCTTGATCGTTCGGCCACTTTCAACTCTTCAATAACCTTGCGATAACCTTTGTGTAACTTAATTACAGGCTGATTCTTAAACAGCAAAAATAGCGGTAATTGAGTGGTCAGATGAGTAGTAAAATTACACAATCTGGCGTAAAGTCAGACACAGATCACATTCGCACCGTTTCGCTCGCCGGGAGGAAAAACCATGTATCAGGCTTATCCACGCTACAAAATTATTGCACGCCGCACGCTGGTGGTTCTTCTCGGCGTTATGGCGCTTCCTGTCATGCTTTTTCGCCAGGATCGCGCCCGTTTCTATAGCTATCTGCACCGCATCTGGTGTAAAACCAGCGCCAAACCGGTCTGGCTGGCCCAGTCAGAAGCGGCAGGCGGCGTCTTCTGGTAAAGCCTCCTGTCAGCAAACAGGCCCGGTCAGCAGACCGGGCTTTTTTTTACTTTTTTTCTACAATAATGAGAGCAACCTGTTGCTTTAACGCTGTCTTCCTGACCATTTTACGCTACACTTAAACCTCTACAAGATTTCAGAGGTTGTACAAGTATGAGCAATAAAATCCCCGTTGGAATCAGTGCATGCCTGCTCGGCGATAGCGTCAGGTTTGATGGTGGCCATAAGCGTCTTACTTTTGCGACCCAGGATCTTACGCCCTTTGTCCGTTTTGAGCCGATCTGTCCTGAAATGGCAATCGGTTTGCCTACACCGCGTCCGGCATTACGGCTGGTGAAGCAGGGCGATGATGATGACTTGCACCTCTGCTTCAGCAAAGATGGCGGAGAAGAAGTCACCCGCCAGATGCGTGACTGGTCAGCAGAGCGGGTAAAATCGCTGCATCATCTTTCGGGCTACATCCTGTGCGCCAAATCCCCCAGCTGTGGCATGGAGCGTGTGCGGGTCTATGAACCTGACACCAACAACAACCGCAAAGTTGGCACCGGCATCTTCGCTGAATTTCTGCAGCGCGAAATGCCCTGGCTGCCGCTGGAAGAAGATGGTCGCCTGCACGATCCGACGCTGCGTGAAAACTTTATCGGCCGCATCTGCGCGCTGCATGAGTTTAATCAGATGTGGCAACAGGGACTGACCCGCCACGGGCTGATCGCCTTCCACAGCCGCTACAAGCTGATGATGCTGGCACACTCGCAGGAAAAATATCGCGAGCTGGGACCTTTTGTCGCTTCCATGAGCCAGTGGGATTCGCTGGACGCCTTTGCGTTTGAATACCGCAACCGCATGATGGCGCTGATGTCTCGTCCCGCGTCACGCCGCAATCACACCAATGTCCTGATGCACGTGCAGGGCTATTTCCGCCGTCAGCTCAGCTCGCCACAGCGTCAGGAGCTGGCCACGCTGATCGATCGCTATCGCCAGGGGACGCAGCCGCTGCTGGTGCCGATCACCATCCTCAAGCACTACATGGCGGAGTTCCCGCATCCGTGGCTGGCTCAGCAACGTTATTTTGACCCCTATCCCGAAGCCTTGTGCTTACGCTACGGACAGTAATTCAGGAGGCGTATGACCACCCATCTGGTCTGGCTGCGTAACGACTTACGCATCAACGATAATCTGGCGCTGCACGCCGCCTGTCGCGACAGCAAGGCGAACGTCATTGCGCTCTTCATGGCGACGCCGGAACAGTGGCAACAGCATGAGATGTCACCTAAACAGGCTGCCTTTATCCACGCCAGCCTGCTGGAAGTGCAGGATGCGCTGGCAGAGCGGGG
Organism: Pantoea sp. EKM101V; assembly: GCF_011800325.1. Lineage (NCBI taxonomy): Bacteria > Pseudomonadati > Pseudomonadota > Gammaproteobacteria > Enterobacterales > Erwiniaceae > Pantoea > Pantoea sp. EKM101V. Next base: position 466,013 of record NZ_JAALFP010000002.1, on the reverse strand, counting down.
CATCAGACTGCACTACCAGGCGTGTAGCACCTTCAGTGACAGCATTGATGCTCTGGCGGAGTTTTGTAAAAAGCAGAAGGTCGACCAGCTTTTCTATAACTATCAGTATGAGGTCAATGAGCGTCAGCGTGATGCAGAAGCTGAAAAGCGTCTCGACAAAGCGGGGGTTATCTGTCAGGGATTTGATGACAGTCTGCTGCTGGCACCCGGTAGCGTACATAGCGGCGACCGCTCCATGTATAAGGTGTTCACGCCCTTCAGCAAAGCCTTTGTCCGACGTCTTCAGCAGGGGTTGCCGGAGTGCGTCCCTGCGCCAAAAGCGCGTGAAGGCGCACCGCTGAAGACCCAGGCGATTCCTGCATTTGACTACCCCAAAGGCGAGTTTGACCGGGATCTTTTTCCGCCAGGCGAAACCGCGGCGCTGAAGCGTCTGCGCCACTTCGCTAAACAGCCGGTGCTGGACTATCCCGATAAACGCGATCTGCCTGCGCTGGATGCGACCAGCCGTCTGTCGGTTTATCTGGCAACAGGCGTGCTGTCGCCCCGCCAGTGTCTGCATCGTGTCCTGCATGAACATCCCGATGCGCTGGACAACAGCCGCGCATTTACCTGGCTGAATGAACTCATCTGGCGTGAATTTTACCGGCATCTGCTGGTCGCCTATCCCTCCCTGTGCCGCCATAAGCCCTTTGTTGACTGGACGCACCGGGTGGAATGGCAGCGCAATGAGGCCCATTTCGACGCCTGGAAAGCGGGAAAAACGGGCTTTCCGATCGTTGACGCTGCGATGCGGCAGATGAAAGAGATGGGCTGGATGCATAACCGGTTACGCATGATCACCGCCAGCTTTCTGGTGAAAGATCTGCTGATCGACTGGCGCGAAGGGGAGCGCTATTTTATGCAGCAGTTGATTGATGGCGATCTGGCGGCGAACAATGGCGGCTGGCAGTGGGCCGCGTCAACCGGGACGGACGCCGCACCCTATTTCCGCATCTTTAACCCGACGACCCAGGGCGAGCGCTTCGATCCGCAGGGCGATTTTATCCGCCACTATCTGCCGGAACTGGCCGATGTCCCCGACAGCGATATTCACCAGCCGCACCGCTGGGCGGAGAAGCATCATAAGAAACTCGATTATCCGGCGCCAATCGTGGATCATAAGGCCGCACGTAAAAAGACATTAGACGCCTTTGAGCGCGCCAAAAGCGCCGCCTGAGGCCTCGCAGGAGCCTGAATGAATCATTACGAACTGGAGGCGCTGATTAATCAGCATCTCAACAGCCATACCTTCAGCGATTATGCCCCCAACGGTTTACAGGTTGAGGGACGCAGTGAGGTTAAGCGGGTTATCACCGGTGTCACTGCCTGTCAGGCATTGCTGGATGAGGCAGTCGCCCGCGAGGCCGATGCGATAATCGTCCATCACGGTTATTTCTGGAAAAGCGAACCGGCCGCGATTAAAGGGATGAAGCGCCGCCGTCTGCGGACCCTGCTGGCGAATGATATCAATCTCTACGGCTGGCACCTGCCGCTTGATGCGCACCCGGAACTGGGCAACAACGCGCAGCTGGCAAAACTGCTGGATATTGAAATCCGGGGTGAAGTGATGCCGCTCGTTTTCCATGGGGAACTGGCAGAGCCGCTCTCCGGCGAACAGCTGGCCAGCCGAATCGGGGAGCGGCTGGGACGTCAGCCGCTGCATTGCGGTGACAACGCGCCGGCCCTGATTCGCCGTATTGCCTGGTGCAGCGGAGGCGGACAGGGCTTTATCGACCAGGCTGCGGCCGCAGGCGTCGATGCTTACATTACCGGTGAAGTTTCTGAACAGACCATCCACAGTGCGCGTGAGCAGGGGCTGCACTTCTTTGCCGCAGGGCACCATGCTACCGAGCGGGGCGGCGCAAAAGCGCTGGGCGAGTGGCTGGCGCAGCACCACAATCTCGACGTAACCTTCATCGATATTCCTAACCCTGCCTGATGTCCTTCCCGGTCCTGCGCACCTGCGCAGGGCCTTATTTCCTGACGCTATTCCTGCTGCTGCGCGCCTGCTCAGGTCCTTATTCTCGATGAGAACCCACGCTGCTGCGTGCCTGCAGCGGAGCTTATTGATTGACATCTTCCTGTCACTTTCGCATAACTGTTTGCTTTATGTAGATAAGGCACTGGCCGAACCGCTGCTTTTGGCGGCACGGTCAGGCGCGATCTCAACTGAGCGGGAGGTAGCGGTTGCAACGAGCACGGTGTTATTTATCAGGGGAACGCGCTGTCGTGCTGGAGCTGGAACCGCCGGTTTCACTGGAGAGCCAGCAACGCATCTGGGGACTCAATCAGCGGCTGCGCGATCATGAGAGCGTGCAGGAAGTGATCCCCGGCATGAACAACATCACCCTGATCCTGCGCGATCCCCAGCAGAATGCGCTGGATGCGATAGAGCGTCTTCAGCGCTGGTGGGAGGAGAGTGAGGCGGAATTTCCCGCGTCGCGGGAGGTGTCGATCCCGGTGATCTATGGCGGCTCCTCTGGTCCCGATCTGACCGTAGTGGCGGAACATGCCGGACTGACGCCCCGTCAGGTGGTTGAGCTGCACAGCAGCAGCGAATATGTGGTGTTTTTTATCGGCTTCCAGCCCGGTTTCCCCTATCTCGGCGGACTCGATTCCCGTCTGCACACGCCTCGCCGTGCTGAACCCAGAGTCGCGGTGCCCGCCGGATCGGTCGGCATCGGTGGCAGCCAGACTGGCATCTATCCGCTGGCCTCGCCCGGTGGCTGGCAGCTGATCGGGCATACCTCCACCGCGCTGTTCGATCCGCGCCAGCAACCGCCTGTATTACTGCGTCCCGGCGACCGCGTGCGCTTTGTGCCGCAACAGGAGGGCGTATGTTAAACATTCTGCGAGCCGGACTGGCCACCACGATTCAGGATGCCGGTCGCGCTGGCTGGCGGCAGTATGGCATCAGCCCCGGCGGCGTGCTCGACTATCCCGCTATGTTTACCGCCAACGTGCTGGTGGGCAATGCGCCCCACAGCGCGGTGCTGGAGATCGTGCTGGGCCAGTTTAAAGCGGAGTTTACCCGCAATGGCTGGTTTGCGCTGACGGGGGCGGGCTGTCAGGCGGAGCTGGATGGTCAGCCGGTCTGGACAGGCTGGCGCACCGCAGTAAAAAAAGGGCAGATACTCTCGCTGGCAATGCCGAAGCGCGGCATGCGCAGCTATCTGGCGGTGCAGGGCGGTTTTGATCTGCCGGAGATGCTCGGCTCGCTCAGCACCGATCTCAAAGCGGGTTTTGGCGGCTTCAAAGGGCGAATCTTGCAGGATGGCGATCGCCTGCCGCTGGGCAAACCGACCCGGACGTTCGACCGCAAAGTCGGGGTGCGGCAACTGCTGTGGGGCAACCGGATTCGTGCGCTACCCGGCCCGGAGTACCACGAATTCAGCCGCGACGCGCAGCAGGCATTCTGGCGCACCGCCTGGAAACTCAGCCCGCAAAGTAACCGGATGGGCTACCGCCTGGAGGGGCGGCAACTCAGTCGTGAAAGTCCGCGTGAACTGCTGTCACACGGCGTCATGCCGGGCGTGATTCAGGTGCCACCCAGCGGACAGCCCATCGTGCTGATGGCAGATGCCCAGACCACCGGTGGCTATCCACGCATCGCCTCGGTTATCGAAGCCGATCTCTATCACCTGGCGCAAATCCGTCTGGGTGAACCTGTTCACTTTATTCACTGCACCCTGCCGGAGGCGATGCTGGCGCGCCAGCATCAGCAACGCGCACTGGATCAGATGATGTGGGGGCTTAATGAAGATTGATTTAAATGCCGATCTCGGCGAGGGCTGCGCCAGCGATGAGGCACTGCTGCAACTGGTCACTTCTGCCAACATCGCCTGTGGCTTTCATGCCGGTGACGCGCAGACCATGCTGCAGTCGGTGCGATGGGCGCAGGCATCGGGCGTGGCCATCGGCGCGCATCCCTCGTTTCCTGACCGGGAAAACTTTGGCCGCCGCGCCATGCAGCTGCCGCCGGAGACGCTTTACGCCCAGATGATCTACCAGATTGGCGCGCTGAAAAGCCTGGCGGAAAGTGAAGGGGCGCGGCTGGTCCACGTCAAACCGCACGGCATGCTCTACAACCAGGCCGCAGCCGATCCGGTGCTGGCTGACACCATCGCCCGCGCCATCAGGGCGGTTGACAGCCAGCTGATCGTGACAGGGCTGGCTGGCAGCGAATCGATCCGCGCCGCGGCGCACTACGGCTTACGCACCCGGGAAGAGGTTTTTGCTGACCGGGGTTACCTGAGCAGCGGGGCACTGGTGCCGCGCAGCGAACCGGGCGCACTGATTGAGGATGAACAGCAGGCCATTGATCAGACGCTGACGATGGTCCGGCAGGGCAAAGTCAGAAGTATCAGTGGTGAATGGGTCGCGGTGAATGCGCAGACCGTCTGCTTACATGGCGACGGCGCACACGCGCTGCAGTTTGCCCGGCGGTTGCGTGATGCCTTCGCCGCTCAGCAGATTGCGGTTACCAGCGCCTGAATAACATTTAGCCCGGCTTATGCCGGGTTTTTCAACTCTGAGGGAAAACCATGGAAAGTGCAGTCAATCTCTGGCCGTTACTGGGCATTGCCGCCATCGTTATCGGCTTCGTGTTACGTTTCAATCCGGTGCTGGTCGTGATCGTCGCCGGATTCGTCACCGGTCTGGCGGCGATGATGCCGCTGGCGGATATTCTGGAAAAGCTCGGCGCCGGTTTTCTGAACACCCGTAACCTGCCGCTGATTCTGCTGCTGCCGCTGGCGGTCATTGGCCTGCTGGAGCGTCACGGGTTGAAGGAGCGGGCACAGGCATGGATCGCACAGATAAAAACGGCCACCGCCGGACGTCTGCTGATCGTCTATCTGTTTGTTCGTGAAATCACCGCCGCGCTGGGATTAACCAGCCTGGGTGGCCATCCGCAGATGGTACGTCCGTTGCTGGCCCCGATGGCAGAGGGGGCAACGGAAAACCGCTATGGTGAGATCACACCTGAACTGCGCTACCGGCTGCGCGCCATGTCTGCGGCCACCGATAATGTCGGCCTCTTCTTTGGTGAGGATATCTTCGTGGCATTTGGCGCGATTATCTTTATGCATAACTTTATGCAGGAGTCGGCCGGGATCCAGACCGAACCGCTGCACATTGCGTTATGGGGCATTCCGACCGCGCTTGCCGCCTTTCTGATCCACTCGGCGCGTCTGATGCGTCTGGATCGTCAGCTGGCGCGGGAACTTCAGCAGCTGAACAACCAGGCGCTGAAAGCCCGGGGAGGTGAATAATGTTCCAGCAACAATATCTGATGTGGCTGGCGGGCGTTATCCTGCTGGTGGTCGCGATTCTCTCCTGGCGCGACAGCGCAAACCCGCGCCGTTTTAGCACCGGACTCTTCTGGGCGTTGTATGGCCTGGTATTTCTGGTGGGGGGCTGGACGACGCAGATGATGAGCAGCCTGATGGGCTCGGATGCTGCGGGCACCCGAATGCTGCACATCACCATCGGTGTCATTGTGGTCGTGATGGCATTGATCGCCGGTTTCGGGGGTGTCCGGCTGGGTCGTTATCATCAGCGCAGTGATGAAGAGAAGCAGGCCAGCGCAGGGCGTCTGGGCAATAAACTGTTTCTGCCCGCGCTGGCGATCCCGGTCGTGACCGTGATCGGTGTGCTGGCGTTTAACCATATTCCCGGTCTGCAGGATGCGGTTTTCGGACCCGGCAACCACGCCACGCTGGTGACGCTCTTCTCCATGATGGTGGGCTGTCTGATCGGCTGGCTGGTGGCGTTAAAACTGACTCATGAAACACCGGTGCAGTCGATGCAGGAGACCCGCCGTCTGCTGGATTCGGTTGGCTGGGCCTTTATTCTGCCGCAAATTCTCGCCACCCTGGGACTGCTCTTTACCAGCGCGGGCGTGGGCGGTGCGATTTCGCATCTGACTGAGACCTGGCTGGCGGTAGACAACCGCTTTGTCGCGGTCACCGTTTATGCCGTCGGAATGGCGCTGTTGACCATGATCATGGGGAACGCTTTTGCCGCGTTTCCGATTATTACCGCAGGCGTCGGCATCCCGATCTTAGTGCTGCAGCACGGCGGTAATCCGGCGGTGATGGCCGCGATTGGCATGTTCTCCGGCTACTGCGGCACCCTGATGACGCCGATGGCGGCGAATTTCAATATCGTCCCGGCCGCGCTGCTGGAACTGCCGGACCGTAACGCGGTGATCAGGGCTCAGATTCCAACCGGTGTGCTACTGTTAATTGTTAACATTTTCCTGCTCTATTTCCTGATGTTTCTGTGAGGCCGCATGAAAACTGTTCTGATGACCGCCTTTGAACCCTTTGGCGGTGAAACGATTAACCCGTCATGGGAAGCGGTCCGCGCACTGGAGGGTAAACAGATCGGTGACGCCATCATCGTTATCCGCCAGTTACCTGTCGTCTTCCGCGATGTGCTGACGGTGCTCTATCAGGCACTGGATGAGGTTAAACCGGATCTCATTCTGTCCGTGGGGCAGGCGGGGGGCCGCAGCGATATTAGTGTTGAACGCATCGGCATTAATGTGGATGACGCCCGTATCCCGGACAACGCCGGTCATCAGCCGGTGGATGAGCCCGTGGTCGCGGGCGGCCCGGCAGCCTATTTTTCCCGTCTGCCGATCAAAGCGATCGTTGCGGCCGTGCGCGAAGCGGGCATTCCCGCGTCGGTTTCACAAACCGCTGGCACCTTTACCTGCAACCGGGTGATGTATGGCCTGCTGCACTGGCTGGCGCAGCAGGAGCGCCCGGCGCGGGGTGGTTTTATCCATATCCCTTATCTGCCCGAGCAGGCGGCGCAGCATCCCGGTGTGCCGAGCATGGCGGTCGCAACGATTATCAGGGCGCTGGAAATTGCAGTGCAGGTGACGCTGGAAACCGGCGACGACATAAAACAGGTGGGCGGAGCCACCCATTAAGAGGATGAAGGATGCCTGAAGGACCGGAAATCCGCCGTGTGGCGGATAAACTTGAAGTCGCGATTGTGGGGCAGCCGCTGACAGAGGCGTGGTTTGCATTTCCTCAGCTGAAAACCTACGAACCGGCCCTGATTGGCGAGCAGGTGCAGGCGATTGAGACGCGCGGAAAGGCGTTGCTGACGCACTTCAGCAATGGCCTGACGCTCTACAGCCACAACCAGCTCTACGGCGTCTGGCGCATCGTCAAACCCGACACCGAACTTAACACTACACGTCAGCTGCGGGTGCGGCTGGCGACGGCGGGTAAAGCGATTCTGCTCTACAGCGCCTCCGACATTGAACTGCTCAACGCGGATACGCTGGCGGCCCACCCGTTCCTGAATCGTATCGGACCGGATGTGCTGAGTAGCGGTATGACGGTGGATGAGGTCAGGGAACGGTTGCTCTCACCCCGCTTCCGGCGACGCCAGTTCAGCGGTCTGCTGCTGGATCAGGCGTTTCTGGCTGGGCTGGGCAACTACCTGCGCGCTGAAATCCTCTGGCTGGCACAGCTGCTGCCTCACCATAAGGCTCAGGAGCTGAGCGACGATCAGCTGACTGCATTCAGCGAAGCACTGCTGTCGGTACCGCGTCACGCCTACCGGATGCGCGGAACCATGAAGAAATATCATGAGGAAGCGGCCTTTCAGTTTGAGGTGTTTCACCGGCAGGGCAAGACGTGCCGGCGCTGTGGCACAACCATAGAGAAGGGCACGCTCTCATCGCGGCCTTTTTACTGGTGTCCGGGCTGCCAGAGGTAGAGAGAGGGATTCCTGCGGCGCCATCATAAGCAAAAGCAGGTTGAGTCCGGCCGCGGCAAACAGGTCAAAAGCGCAGGGAACAGGGTCAGAGGAGGAAAGCGTCCCGCGCCAGGGAAGGCGCGGGCCGAGCGGCCATGGATGGCCTGAGCGACTTTCCGATCTGACCCTGTTCCCTGAGCAGGCTCGGTCCCGCAGCAGCAGTGACTGTGCAGACCTCATTTCATCAGGCATGTGAAGGGAATTACAGAGGGAAAGAAGGGGTTCGCAGAGGAAAGGTTTGCTATGCAGGCGCGGCATAACCGCTCGCCGCGCCAGATCAGAATCACGTCGCCAGGCGGGGATCGCTCCCCGCCATCACGAACTTACTTCTCCAGCTTAGAGCTGAATTCACGCTCAGTGTAACCGGTGTAGAGCTGACGCGGACGGGCAATCTTCATGCCTTCATCGTGCATCTCTTTCCAGTGTGCAATCCAGCCAACGGTACGGGCCATCGCGAAGATCACCGTAAACATGGAGGAAGGAATCCCCATCGCTTTCAGAATAATACCGGAGTAGAAGTCGACGTTAGGATAGAGCTTACGCTCGATGAAGTACGGGTCGTTCAGCGCGATGTGTTCCAGCTCCATCGCCACTTCCAGCAGGTCATCTTTCATACCCAGCTCATTCAGGACTTCATGGCAGGTATCACGCATCACGGTCGCGCGTGGATCGTAGTTTTTGTAAACGCGATGACCAAAGCCCATCAAGCGGAAGGAGTCATTCTTATCCTTGGCACGTTTAACGAACTCAGGAATGTGCTCAACGCTGCTGATCTCTTCCAGCATACGCAGTGTCGCTTCGTTTGCACCGCCGTGCGCCGGTCCCCACAGGGAGGCGATCCCGGCGGCGATACAGGCAAACGGGTTCGCACCACTTGAACCGGCGGTACGCACTGTTGAGGTAGAGGCGTTCTGCTCATGGTCAGCATGCAGAATCAGAATACGGTCCATGGCGCGTTCCAGCACCGGGTTAACTTTGTACTCTTCGCATGGCGTAGCGAACATCATATGCAGGAAGTTACCGGCATAGGAGAGGTCGTTGCGCGGATAAACAAATGGCTGGCCGATGGAATATTTATAACACATCGCTGCCATGGTCGGCATCTTGGAGAGCAGACGGAATGCTGCGATTTCGCGGTGGCGCTCAATGTTTACATCCAGCGAATCATGGTAAAACGCCGCCAGTGCACCGGTCACACCGCACATCACCGCCATCGGATGCGAGTCACGACGGAAGCCGTGGAACAGACGGGTAATCTGCTCATGAATCATCGTATGACGGGTAACGGTGGTGCGGAACTCATCAAACTGCTTCTGATCCGGCGCTTCGCCATTCAGCAGGATGTAGCACACTTCCAGATAGTTAGAGTGGGTCGCCAGCTCAGAAATAGGGAAACCACGGTGCAGCAGGATACCTTCGTCACCATCAATAAAGGTGATTTGCGATTCGCAGGACGCTGTAGAAGTGAAACCGGGATCGAAGGTGAACAGGCCACTTGCACCCAGAGAGCGGACATCAACCACATCCTGGCCCAGCGAGCCTTTCAGCACGTCCAGTTCAATAGATGTTCCATCTTGCAGGGTTAGCGTTACTTTTTTATCTGTCATTTTCGTCTCCATAGCGCCTTATGTAGGTAAGGATCTTTAGACACCTGAAACGCGTTCATGTTGCGGTTGGCAAAACAACACAGTATCACTCTGCGGCGATCAGGCCGGTGCAGGGTACAGAGTGAGCGGCGCGTTCCCAGCGGGAACCTGTGAGCCATGGACATGCTGCATATCGCGGTTGTTAAAGATCCGGTCAGGACATAACTTCTTGGTAACCAATAACCTGATGCTTTTTAATGCTCATTATCGCAATGTTACATAACTTGCGCTTAGGGGAAAGTGTATCCCCATAACTTTTGTGCATCATAGGAATTTACAGGCTTAGTTTGTAACTGAATTGTTGAACTATTGTCAAATCAGATAATTAAAATTGTATCAATTGTGAAAATCGTGAGTATGATCACTGTTCTACCTAAAATATACCAAAGAGTTTGTAGGGGAATTGTAATCAGAATGTGATCCTCCTATACTCCAGGCAGGTCTCCGGAACACCCTGACACCAGGAGCCACCCAGCGTTTACTACCGCGTCAATTAACACTGGATGTTGCTTGTTTGGTGACGGTTAAAGTCTGCCACGCGTTGTGATTAGACTCCGCCTCAGGTCCGGAGGAAGCAAAATAAAAAAGAGCTGTGTGGGCAAAACCGTGAAAAAACAAAGACCTGTCAACTTGGATCTCTCGACGATCCGGTTTCCCGTTACTGCAATATCATCCATTCTTCACCGCGTCTCCGGCGTAATCACCCTGGTTGCCATTGGCATCCTGCTGTGGCTACTCGGTCTCTCTCTCTCCTCTCCTGAAGGTTTCCAGCACGCTGCGTCCATTATGGATGGCTTCTTCGCGAAGTTCATCATGTGGGGCATCTTAACGGCGCTGGCCTATCACGCGGTGAGCGGGATTCGTCATATGTTGATGGATTTTGGTTATCTGGCTGAAACGCTGCAGGTCGGTAAGCGCTCAGCACATATAACTTTTGTGATCACTGTCGTGCTGGCAATTCTGGCGGGAGTCCTCGTATGGTAAGCAATGCATCCGCATTGGGTCGCAACGGCATTCAGGACTGGCTGCTGCTGCGCGCAACTGCAATTCTCATTACGCTCTACATCGTCTACATCCTCGGTTTCGTGGTGATGACAGACACGCTGACGTATGACCTGTGGCGTGGCTTCTTCGCCTCCGCCTTCACCAAAGTGTTCACGCTGCTGACGCTCTTCTCCATTCTGATCCACGGCTGGATCGGGATGTGGCAGGTGTTAACAGACTACGTTAAATCGCTGCCAACCCGTTTGTTGCTGCAGTTTGTGATTGTCGTGGCGCTGTTGTGGTATGCGATTTATGGCTTTGTTGTGGTGTGGGGTGTGTAAATGAGTTTGCCAATCAGAGAATTTGATGCCGTGGTGATCGGCGCAGGTGGCGCAGGAATGCGCGCCGCACTGCAAATCTCCCAGGGCGGCCAGAGCTGTGCCCTGTTATCCAAAGTTTTCCCGACCCGTTCCCACACGGTATCTGCACAGGGCGGTATCACCGTTGCGCTGGGTAATACCCACGAAGATAACTGGGAATGGCATATGTATGACACCGTCAAAGGTTCCGACTATATCGGTGACCAGGACGCGATTGAATATATGTGCAAAACCGGCCCGGAAGCGATTCTGGAGCTGGAGCATATGGGCCTGCCATTCTCCCGTCTGGAAGATGGCCGTGTTTATCAGCGTCCGTTTGGTGGTCAGTCGAAAAACTTCGGCGGCGAGCAGGCAGCACGTACGGCGGCGGCCGCTGACCGTACCGGTCACGCCCTGCTGCATACGCTCTATCAGCAGAACCTGAAAAACAAAACCACCATCTTCTCGGAGTGGTACGCGCTGGATCTGGTGAAAAACGCCGATGGCGCGGTAGTGGGTTGTACCGCTATCTGCATCGAAACCGGCGAAACCGTCTACTTCAAAGCGAAGGCGACCATTCTGGCGACCGGCGGTGCAGGCCGTATCTATCAGTCCACCACCAACGCCCACATCAACACCGGTGACGGTGTCGGTATGGCGCTGCGCGCAGGCGTGCCGGTGCAGGATATGGAGATGTGGCAGTTCCACCCAACTGGCATCGCGGGTGCGGGTGTGCTGGTCACGGAAGGCTGCCGTGGTGAAGGTGGCTACCTGCTGAACAAACATGGCGAACGCTTCATGGAGCGTTATGCGCCAAACGCCAAAGACCTGGCGGGCCGCGACGTGGTTGCGCGTTCGATGATGATTGAAATCCGTGAAGGTCGCGGCTGTGACGGTCCGTGGGGCCCGCACATCAAACTGAAACTCGATCATCTGGGTAAAGAGGTACTGGAATCGCGTCTGCCGGGTATCCTGGAGCTGTCGCGCACCTTTGCCCACGCCGATCCGATCAAAGAGCCTATCCCGGTTATCCCGACCTGCCACTACATGATGGGCGGCATTCCGACCAAAGTAACCGGTCAGGCGCTGCGCGTGAACGAGCAGGGCGAAGATGTGGTGATTCCTGGCCTGTTCGCCGTCGGCGAAATCGCCTGTGTTTCGGTGCACGGAGCCAACCGTCTGGGTGGTAACTCCCTGCTGGACCTGGTGGTCTTTGGCCGCGCGGCGGGTCTGCATCTGCTGGAGAGCATCCAGGAGCAGGGCGACCTGCGTGATGCGACCGAAGATGAAATCGCCGTGGCGATGGAGCGTTTCAACCGCTGGGAAAACAACACCACCGGTGAAGACCCGGTTGAGATTCGCAAAGCGCTGCAACGCTGCATGCAGAACAACTTCTCGGTCTTCCGTGAAGGTGATGCGATGGCGCAGGGTCTGGAAGAGCTGAAAGAGATTCGCCAGCGCCTGAAGTCAGCGCGTCTGGATGACCGCTCACCCGATTTCAACACCCAGCGTATTGAGTGCCTGGAGCTGGATAACCTGATGGAGACGGCCTTTGCCACGGCGGTCGCGGCTAACTACCGCACCGAGAGCCGCGGTGCGCACAGTCGCTTCGACTTCCCGGATCGTGATGATGAAAACTGGCTGTGCCACAGTCTTTATGTCCCGGAAACCGAAAGCATGACGCGCCGTGAGGTGAACATGCAGCCGAAACTGCGCGCGGCCTTCCCGCCGAAAGTGCGTACCTACTAATTCCGGAGACGACGATGAGACTCGAGTTTTCAATTTATCGCTACAATCCAGACGTCGACGACAAACCGCGTATGCAGGATTACACGCTGGAATCGGAAGATGGTCGTGACATGATGCTGCTGGATGCGCTGATCCGCCTGAAAGAGAAAGATCCGACCCTGGCGTTCCGTCGCTCCTGCCGTGAAGGTGTCTGCGGCTCTGACGGCCTCAACATGAACGGTAAAAACGGTCTGGCCTGCATCACGCCGGTATCGGCACTGGGCAACGGAAAACAGAAAATTGTTATCCGTCCGCTGCCGGGCTTACCGGTCGTGCGTGACCTGGTAGTAGACATGAGCCAGTTTTATGCACAATATGAGAAAATTAAGCCTTTCCTGTTGAATAATGGGGAAAATCCGCCAGCACGTGAACATCTGCAGTCACCGGATGAGCGTGAACATCTGGATGGCCTGTACGAATGTATTCTCTGTGCCTGCTGCTCAACCTCCTGCCCGTCATTCTGGTGGAATCCGGAGAAGTTCATTGGTCCAGCCGGTCTGCTGGCCGCATACCGCTTCCTGATTGACAGCCGCGACACCGAAACCGAGTCGCGCCTCGACAATCTGAATGATGCTTTCAGCGTATTCCGCTGTCACAGCATTATGAACTGTGTGAGCGTATGCCCGAAAGGGCTCAACCCGACGCGCGCCATCGGCCATATCAAGTCGATGCTGCTGCAGCGCGGTGCATGATGTGTACTTGCCGGGAACCTCAGGTTCCCGGTGTTTTACGGAAGCCTCTGTAAGCGCGGTGATGACCACGTTTACAAAGGTTCCCTTACGGGCCACGCGCGCTGCGCAGAGTGCTCGTATCGCTGAACTCACTACGGCAAACCGCGAAAGCGGCAACAAATGAAACCTCAAAAAAGCATAGCAATGCTTAAGGGATCACAATGCAGAACAGCGCGATGAAACCCTGGCTGGACTCTTCCTGGCTGGCCGGCGCGAATCAGTCTTACATAGAGCAGCTCTATGAGGATTTCCTGACCGATCCTGACTCTGTCGATGCAGTGTGGCGCTCGATGTTCCAGCAGTTACCGGGCACCGGAATGAAACCTGAGCAGTTTCACTCCACCACACGTGAGTACTTCCGTCGCCTGGCGAAAGACGCATCTCGTTACACCTCATCTCTCTCCGATCCGGAAACCAACTCCAAGCAAGTGAAAGTGTTGCAGCTGATTAACGCGTTCCGTTTTCGCGGTCATCAGCACGCCAACCTCGATCCGCTTGGCCTGTGGAAACAGGACCGGGTGGCCGATCTTGATCCCGCTTTTCACGATCTGACCGAGGCCGATTTTCAGGAAAGCTTTAACGTCGGCTCTTTTGCCATCGGCAAAGAGACCATGAAGCTGGCCGATCTCTTCGAGGCGCTGACCCAGACTTACTGCGGCTCGATTGGTGCGGAATATATGCACATCAACAACACCGATGAGAAACGCTGGATCCAGCAGCGTCTTGAGTCCGTGGCGGGCCGTGCAGCGTTCAGCAACGAAGAGAAAAAAGGTTTCCTGAAAGAGCTGACCGCCGCAGAAGGGCTGGAGAAATATCTGGGAGCGAAATTCCCGGGTGCGAAACGCTTCTCGCTGGAAGGTGGCGACGCGCTGATTCCGATGCTGCGCGAAATGATCCGTCATGCCGGTAAGAGCGGAACCCGTGAAGTGGTGCTGGGTATGGCGCACCGCGGCCGTCTCAACGTGCTGATCAACGTGCTGGGTAAAAAGCCGCAGGATCTGTTCGACGAGTTCGCCGGTAAGCACAAAGAGCATCTGGGCACCGGTGATGTGAAGTACCACATGGGCTTCTCCTCTGACGTGGAAACGGAAGGCGGCCTGGTGCATCTGGCGCTGGCGTTTAACCCGTCGCATCTGGAGATCGTCAGCCCGGTGGTGATGGGCTCGGTTCGTGCCCGTCTCGATCGTCTCGATGAACCAGCCAGCAATAAAGTTTTACCGATCACCATTCACGGTGATGCGGCCGTCATTGGTCAGGGCGTGGTTCAGGAAACCCTGAACATGTCTCAGGCGCGCGGTTATGAAGTGGGTGGCACGGTTCGCATCGTGATCAACAACCAGGTGGGCTTTACCACCTCTAACCCGAAAGATGCGCGCTCTACGCCATACTGCACCGACATCGGCAAAATGGTGCTGGCGCCGATCTTCCACGTCAACGCTGATGACCCGGAAGCGGTGGCCTTTGTTACCCGTCTGGCACTCGACTACCGCAACACCTTTAAGCGTGATGTGTTTATCGATCTGGTCTGCTATCGCCGTCATGGTCACAACGAGGCGGATGAGCCAAGCGCGACCCAGCCGCTGATGTACCAGAAAATCAAAAAACACCCGACGCCACGCAAAATCTACGCCGACCGTCTGGAAGGTGAAGCCGTTGCCACGCAGGAAGATGCGACCGAGATGGTCAATCTTTACCGTGACGCGCTGGATGCGGGCGAATGTGTGGTGCCGGAATGGCGTCCGATGAGCCTGCACTCCTTTACCTGGTCGCCTTACCTGAACCATGAGTGGGATGAGCCTTATCCGGCGCAGGTTGAGCTGAAACGTCTGAAGGAGCTGGCGCTGCGTATCAGCCAGGTGCCTGAAGAGGTGGAAGTTCAGTCGCGTGTCGCCAAGATCTACAACGATCGTCGCCTGATGGCCGAAGGTGAAAAAGCCTTCGACTGGGGCGGGGCAGAGAACCTGGCCTACGCCACACTGGTCGATGAAGGCATTCCGGTGCGCCTGTCGGGCGAAGATACCGGTCGCGGCACCTTCTTCCACCGTCACGCTGTCATTCATAACCAGGCGAACGGCTCTACCTACACCCCGCTGCACCATGTGCACAGTGGTCAGGGCCAGTTTAAAGTCTGGGACTCCGTGCTGTCCGAAGAGGCAGTGCTGGCCTTTGAATATGGCTACGCGACGGCTGAACCCCGCATCCTGACCATCTGGGAAGCGCAGTTTGGTGACTTCGCCAACGGCGCACAGGTGGTTATCGATCAGTTCATCAGCTCCGGTGAGCAGAAATGGGGCCGCATGTGTGGTCTGGTGATGCTGCTGCCGCACGGCTATGAAGGTCAGGGGCCGGAGCACTCCTCTGCGCGTCTGGAGCGTTATCTGCAACTCTGCGCTGAGCAGAACATGCAGGTCTGCGTGCCTTCAACCCCGGCGCAGGTTTACCACATGCTGCGTCGTCAGGCGCTGCGCGGTATGCGTCGTCCGCTGATTGTGATGTCACCGAAATCACTGCTGCGTCATCCGCTGGCAATCTCAACGCTGGATGAACTGGCAAACGGCAGTTTCCAGCCGGCGATTGGTGAAATTGACGATCTCGATCCGCAGGGCGTGAAACGCGTCGTGCTCTGTTCCGGTAAAGTCTATTACGACCTGCTGGAGCAGCGTCGTAAAAACGAGCAGACCGATGTGGCCATCGTGCGCATCGAGCAGCTCTATCCTTTCCCGCATCAGGCGGTACAGGAAGCATTAAAAGCGTATTCTCACGTGCAGGATTTTGTCTGGTGTCAGGAAGAGCCGCTGAATCAGGGCGCCTGGTATTGCAGCCAGCATCACTTCCGTGAAGTTGTGCCGTTTGGCGCGACCTTACGTTATGCAGGCCGCCCGGCATCCGCCTCACCGGCCGTGGGTTACATGTCCGTACACCAACAACAGCAGCAAGACCTGGTTAATGACGCGCTGAACGTTAATTAATTAAAAGGAAAGATAATGAGTAGCGTAGATATTCTCGTTCCCGACCTGCCTGAATCGGTTGCCGATGCCTCAGTGGCAACCTGGCACAAAAAACCAGGCGATGCCGTCACTCGCGATGAAGTGCTGGTTGAAATCGAAACCGACAAAGTGGTGCTGGAAGTGCCTGCGGCGGCTGACGGTATTCTGGAAGCCGTGCTGGAAGAAGAGGGCGCCACCGTCACTTCACGCCAGATCCTGGGCCGCCTGAAAGAGGGCAACAGCGCCGGTAAAGAGACCAGCGCGAAGTCTGAAAGCAAAGAGTCGACTCCGGCTCAGCGTCAGACCGCGTCGCTGGAAGAAGAGAGCAACGATGCGCTCAGCCCGGCTATCCGCCGTCTGATTGCTGAGCACAACCTGGATGCCTCGCAGATCAAAGGCAGCGGTGTGGGCGGACGTCTGACCCGTGAAGATGTTGAAAAACATCTTGCCAGCAAGCCGCAGGATACCAAAGCTGCCGCACCGGCCGCTGAAGCCGCTGCCGCGCCGCAGCCGATCGCAAATCGCAGCGAAAAACGCGTGCCGATGACCCGTCTGCGTAAGCGTGTTGCTGAGCGTCTGCTGGAAGCGAAAAACAGCACCGCGATGCTGACCACCTTCAACGAAATCAACATGAAGCCCATCATGGATCTGCGCAAGCAGTATGGTGAGGCTTTTGAGAAGCGTCACGGTGTCCGTCTGGGCTTCATGTCCTTCTACCTGAAAGCGGTCGTTGAAGCGCTGAAACGCTATCCGGAAGTGAACGCCTCTATCGATGGCGAAGATGTGGTTTACCACAACTACTTCGACGTCAGCATTGCGGTCTCCACGCCGCGCGGTCTGGTGACGCCAGTGCTGCGTGACGTCGATGCGCTGAGCATGGCCGACATCGAGAAGAAAATTAAAGAGCTGGCCGTGAAAGGCCGTGACGGTAAGCTGACGGTTGAGGATCTGACCGGCGGTAACTTTACCATCACCAACGGCGGCGTCTTTGGTTCACTCATGTCTACGCCGATCATCAACCCACCGCAGAGCGCCATTCTGGGCATGCACGCTATCAAAGATCGCCCGATGGCGGTCAATGGTCAGGTTGTGGTGCTGCCAATGATGTATCTGGCGCTCTCCTACGACCACCGCCTGATCGATGGCCGTGAATCTGTGGGTTATCTGGTTGCAGTGAAAGAGATGCTGGAAGATCCAGCACGTCTGCTGCTGGATGTCTGATTTTCACCGGGCGCACCTTCGCGTGCGCCCAACCTCATTACTCTTTTCAGACCTGAATGGATAGAACATCATGAACTTACACGAATACCAGGCGAAACAGCTGTTTGCACGGTATGGCATGCCGGCACCAACGGGTTACGCCTGTACTACACCACGTGAAGCGGAAGAAGCAGCCTCTAAAATTGGCGCAGGCCCGTGGGTAGTTAAATGTCAGGTTCATGCCGGTGGCCGCGGTAAAGCGGGCGGTGTGAAAGTGGTTAACAGCAAAGAAGATATCCGTGCTTTTGCTGAAAACTGGCTGGGCAAACGCCTGGTGACCTATCAGACAGATGCGAACGGCCAGCCGGTTAACCAGATTCTGGTTGAAGCCGCGACCGACATCGACCAGGAACTCTACCTGGGTGCGGTGGTGGATCGTGCTACCCGTCGTGTGATTTTCATGGCCTCAACCGAAGGCGGCGTGGAAATCGAAAAAGTAGCGGAAGAGACCCCGCATCTGATCCACAAAATGGCGCTGGATCCGCTGACCGGTCCGCAACCGTACCAGGGCCGCGAGCTGGCATTCAAACTCGGCCTGACCGGTAAGCTGGTCGGCCAGTTCATCAAGATCTTTATGGGTCTGGCGACACTGTTCCTGGAGCGCGATCTGGCGATGGTTGAGATCAACCCGCTGGTGATCACGAAGCAGGGCGACCTGATCTGCCTGGATGGCAAACTGGGTGCCGATGGCAATGCCCTGTTCCGCCAGCCAGAGCTGCGCGAAATGCGCGATCCAAGCCAGGAAGATCCCCGTGAAGCGCACGCGACACAGTGGGAACTGAACTATGTTGCGCTGGAAGGCAACATCGGCTGTATGGTTAACGGCGCAGGTCTGGCGATGGGCACCATGGACATCGTTAAGCACCACGGCGGCCAGCCAGCAAACTTCCTTGATGTCGGCGGCGGCGCAACCAAAGAGCGCGTAACCGAAGCCTTCAAAATCATCCTCTCTGACGATGCGGTGAAAGCCGTCTTCGTTAACATCTTCGGCGGTATCGTACGCTGTGACCTGATTGCCGACGGCATCATCGGCGCAGTCGCTGAAGTGGGTGTGAACGTGCCAGTGGTGGTACGTCTGGAAGGTAACAACGCCGAGCTGGGCGCCCAGAAACTGGCGGACAGCGGTCTGAACATCATTGCAGCAACCAGCCTGACAGACGCCGCACAGCGTGTTGTTGCTGCCGCGGAGGGTAAATAATGTCCATTCTGATCGACAAAAACACCAAAGTCATTTGCCAGGGTTTCACCGGTGGCCAGGGGACTTTCCATTCTGAACAGGCGCTGGCCTACGGTACCCAACTGGTTGGCGGCGTCACGCCAGGCAAAGGCGGCACGACTCACCTCGGCCTGCCGGTGTTCAACACCGTGCGTGAAGCGGTAGAAGCGACCGGCGCAACGGCAACCGTGATCTACGTTCCGGCACCGTTCTGCAAAGATGGCATCCTGGAAGCGATTGAAGCGGGCATCAAACTGATCATCACCATCACCGAAGGTATCCCGACGCTGGATATGCTGACCGTGAAGGTGAAGCTGGATGAAGCGGGCGTGCGGATGATCGGTCCAAACTGCCCGGGTGTCATCACCCCAGGCGAATGCAAAATCGGCATCATGCCGGGCCACATTCACCAGCCGGGCCGCGTGGGTATCGTCTCACGTTCCGGTACGCTGACCTATGAAGCGGTTAAGCAGACCACCGATATCGGTTACGGCCAGTCGACCTGTGTGGGTATCGGCGGCGACCCGATCCCGGGATCTAACTTCATCGACATCCTGAAACTGTTCCAGGATGACCCGCAGACGGAAGCGATCGTGATGATCGGCGAGATCGGCGGCAGCGCAGAAGAAGAAGCGGCAGCCTTCATCAAAGAGCACGTGACCAAGCCTGTCGTGGGTTACATCGCGGGTGTGACGGCGCCTAAAGGCAAACGTATGGGCCATGCGGGCGCCATCATTGCCGGTGGTAAAGGCACCGCTGATGAGAAGTTTGCGGCGCTGGAAGCGGCAGGCGTGAAGACCGTTCGCAGTCTGGCGGACATCGGTGACGCCGTGAAAGCAGTATTACCGGCTAAATAAGCCAGCGTCATCTGAGACTCAGCCACCTTCGGGTGGCTTTTTTTTTTGCGATTAACCCGGGAGAGAGGGCCGTCAGCGGGAAGGGAAAGAGGCTGCATGATCATGGCGTCCGGGCGCCTGCCAGGTTAATAATTAATGGCAAACGTGATCTATTTTCTCACTCCTGATTTAAGTAATGACATCTTATTAACAAGAATCCTACCTGACTATATCTGGAAACTTATTGCGTTATTCCAGATCAATTAATCGCGATTTATATCCAACTATTTCTCTGGCAAAGCGCAACGCTAAGGGCGTA
Organism: Pantoea sp. EKM101V; assembly: GCF_011800325.1. Lineage (NCBI taxonomy): Bacteria > Pseudomonadati > Pseudomonadota > Gammaproteobacteria > Enterobacterales > Erwiniaceae > Pantoea > Pantoea sp. EKM101V. The sequence goes on along the minus strand of NZ_JAALFP010000002.1, from coordinate 446,066 downwards.
AATTGCGCTGCATCAATCCAGCCTTTTACACACATTTTCAAACGTCTGCTCAACCCGGGATGACACCCGCTTTTCTCCTGTTAAAGCACGCGTTAATGAAAGCGCGGATTGACAATTCAGAGCTGCTGCATGCGTGACTGACCTGTCCCGGCAGCTTACAGGCCGGGTCTGCGGGTAATAAAAAAAACTGGAATCAATAAACAGTCGTTCCTGACCCCGATTACGTTCGCGATTCGCGCGCGTAAGCGAGAGAAAGCGAGGAGCAAGGAGTCCTTATGTTAGATATCGTCGAGCTGTCGCGATTACAGTTTGCCTTAACGGCGATGTACCATTTTCTGTTCGTCCCTCTAACGCTGGGTATGGCGTTTCTGCTGGCGATTATGGAAACGGTCTATGTGCTGAGCGGCAAACAGATTTATAAAGATATGACGAAGTTCTGGGGCAAGTTATTTGGTATTAACTTTGCGCTGGGTGTGGCCACCGGACTGACGATGGAATTTCAGTTCGGCACTAACTGGTCCTATTACTCTCACTACGTCGGCGATATCTTCGGTGCGCCGCTCGCCATTGAAGGTCTGATGGCGTTCTTCCTGGAATCGACCTTTGTCGGCCTGTTCTTCTTTGGCTGGGATCGGCTGGGTAAAGTGCAGCACATGGCGGTCACCTGGCTGGTGGCGCTGGGATCGAACATGTCGGCGCTCTGGATTCTGGTCGCTAATGGCTGGATGCAGAACCCGATCGCCTCTGAATTCAACTTCGAAACCATGCGTATGGAGATGGTCAGCTTCTCGCAGCTGGTGCTGAACCCGGTCGCGCAGGTGAAATTCGTGCACACCGTGGCGGCGGGTTATACCACCGGTGCGATGTTTATTCTCGGCATCAGCGCGTGGTACATGCTGAAAGGGCGTGATCTCGCCTTTGCAAAACGCTCGTTCGCCATTGCCGCCAGCTTTGGTATGGCGGCGGTGCTGTCAGTGATCCTGCTGGGCGATGAGTCCGGCTATGAAATGGGTGACGTGCAGAAAACCAAACTCGCCGCGATTGAAGCCGAGTGGGAGACCCAGCCGGCACCGGCTTCATTTACGCTGTTTGGTCTGCCGGATCAGGCGACTCAGGAGAACCGCTATGCGATTCAGATCCCCTGGCTGCTGGGCCTGATCGCTACCCGATCCACCGATACGCCCGTCACCGGCCTGAAAGATCTGATGGCACAGCATGAGGTGCGCATCCGCAACGGCATGAAGGCCTACACCCTGCTGAATGAGCTGCGTAGCGGCAGCCAGGATCCGGCAGTACGTGACGCCTTTAACAGTCACAAACAGGATCTCGGCTACGGTCTGCTGCTGAAACGCTATACCGACAACGTGGCGGATGCGACGGACGCGCAGATCAGGCAGGCGACGCAGGATTCTATCCCGCGTGTGGCACCACTTTACTTCGCGTTTCGCATCATGGTGCTGTGCGGCGTGCTGCTGCTGGCCATCATCACGCTTTCCTTCTGGAGCGTGATACGCAATCGCATCGGTAAGAACCGTGGGTTGCTGAAAGCGGCACTGCTGGGGATTCCGCTGCCGTGGATTGCGGTGGAATCAGGCTGGTTTGTCGCGGAGTATGGTCGTCAGCCCTGGGCCATCGGTGAAATTCTGCCGACGGCGGTGGCTAATTCCTCCCTGACCACAGGCGATCTGCTGTTCTCAATGATTCTGATCTGTGGCCTCTACACCCTGTTCCTGGTGGCTGAAATGTACCTGATGTTCAAATTCGCCCGCCTCGGGCCGAGCAGTCTGAAAACCGGGCGTTATCACCACGAGCAGATTACGGCAACCCCTCAGCCGGTACAGGGATAAGGAGAGCGACCATGTTTGATTACGAAGTTCTGCGCTTTGTCTGGTGGCTGTTGATTGGCGTGCTGCTGATCGGCTTTGCCGTCGCCGATGGTTTCGATATGGGCGTAGGTATGCTGACACGCATTCTGGGACGCTCCGATACCGAACGCCGCATCATGATTAACACCATCGCCCCGCACTGGGACGGCAACCAGGTCTGGCTGATCACCGCCGGAGGGGCGCTGTTTGCCGCCTGGCCGATGGTCTACGCGGCCGCCTTTTCGGGCTTCTATGTGGCGATGATCCTCGTGCTTGCGTCGCTCTTCTTCCGTCCGGTCGGTTTCGACTACCGCTCAAAGATTGAAGACAACCGCTGGCGCGGTGCCTGGGACTGGGGCATTTTCATTGGCAGTTTTGTCCCGCCGCTGGTGATTGGCGTGGCGTTTGGCAACCTGTTACAGGGCGTGCCGTTCCATGCCGACGAGTATCTGCGTCTGTTCTACACCGGTAACTTCTTCCAGCTGCTGAATCCATTTGGTCTGCTGGCGGGAGTGGTCAGTGTGGCGATGATTCTGGCGCAGGGTGCGACCTATCTGCAGATGCGCACCACTGGTGAACTGCATCTGCGTTCACGCACCGCCGCCCAGCTTGCCGCGCTGGTGATGATGGTCTGCTTCATCCTGGCAGGTGTCTGGGTGAAATATGGCATTGATGGCTATGTGGTGACCAGCCCTCTGGATCACTTCGCCGCCTCCAACCCGCTGGGTAAAACCGTGGTGCGCGAAGCGGGAGCCTGGCTTGTGAATTTCCAGCAGCATCCTGTGCTGTGGCTGTTCCCGCTGCTGGGTGTGCTTCTGCCGCTGCTGACCATCTTCTGCTCACGGGTGGAGAAGGGGGCCTGGGCGTTCCTGTTCTCCTCGCTGACGCTGGCCTGCGTCATCATGACGGCGGGCATTGCGATGTTCCCGTTCATCATGCCGTCCAGCACCGTGCCGGGCACCAGCCTGACGATGTGGGACGCCACGTCCAGCCTGCTGACGCTGCAAACCATGACCATTGCCGCCGTTATCTTTGTGCCGATCATTCTCGCCTACACCACCTGGTGTTACTGGAAGATGTTTGGTCGTATCACCAAAGAGCATATTGAAAGCAACAGTCACTCACTCTACTGATTAAGGAGATGTCGCATGTGGTATTTTGCCTGGATTCTCGGCACTCTGCTGGCCTGTGCCTTTGGTATCATCACCGCGCTGGCGATTGAGCACATTGAAGCGCAGGATGAGTCTCACTGATGCGAACACTGATTCGGATGCTGTATGATCTGATGGATAAGGGCCCGTTACGGGCCCTCTCTCTGCTGCTGGCACTGCTGACGGCGGGCGGGGTGATGTGGGATCCTGCACGCTTTGCCAATCAGGCAGGGGAGTTACCTGCGCTGCAGGCGCTGGTGCTGATCTGGGCGGTCTGCTGCGGGGTGATCCACGGCGTGGGTTTCCGGCCACGAAAAACCCGATGGCAGGCGCTGTTTACGCCGTTACCCGCCGTAGTGGTGTTAATGATTGCCCTTTACCGTTTTTACGTTTAGCCCCCGCCTTACCGGCGCTGTCAGTGAATATTTGTCAGCGTACGGTCAATAAATCTCCCTGAAATCGTTCCGTTTGTTACGGAGCGATAATTATTTTCGCCTGGCTCTGGCGACCCATTCCCAACCCCAATTCTCTTGCGTATAGTAGCATCGTTTAAAACGAGGCCGGGATGTAGAGTGAGTACAACGCTGTTTCGCTGGCCGGTTCGGGTCTACTACGAAGACACTGATGCCGGTGGTGTGGTTTATCACGCCAGCTATATCGCTTTTTATGAACGAGCACGTACCGAGATGTTGCGACAGCACCATTTCAATCAGCAGACGCTGTTAGAGCAGCAGGTCGCTTTTGTGGTACGACGTATGACGGTGGACTACCTGTCGGCGGCGCGTCTTGATGACCTTCTGGAGATCCAGAGTGAAGTGACATCAATGACACGGGCCACGATGACGTTCACGCAGCGTATCGTGAATACTGAAGGCAAAGTGCTCAATGAGGCAGAAGTCCTGATTGCCTGCATTAACCCACATCTGATGAAGCCGATTGCGCTTCCCAAGTCTATTGTCGCGGAGTTCAAGCAGTGACTGACATGAACATTCTTGATTTGTTCCTGAAGGCGAGCCTTCTGGTCAAACTTATCATGTTGATTTTGATCGGCTTTTCTATTGCCTCCTGGGCCATCATTATTCAGCGCACACGTATTCTGAATGCGGCCGGAAGAGAAGCGGAGGCGTTTGAAGACAAGTTCTGGTCGGGTATCGAACTTTCGCGTCTCTACCAGGAGAGTCAGGAGCGTCGGGACGAACTGGCCGGTTCTGAGCAGATTTTCTACGCCGGCTTTAAAGAGTTTGCCCGTCTGCATCGCGCCAATAATCATGCGCCGGAAGCGGTCATTGATGGCGCCAGCCGTGCGATGCGCATCTCGCTGAACCGCGAGCTGGAAACGCTGGAAAACCACATTCCTTTCCTCGGCACCGTCGGTTCAATCAGCCCCTACATCGGGCTGTTCGGCACCGTCTGGGGGATCATGCACGCCTTTATCGCGCTGGGCGCGGTGAAGCAGGCGACGCTGCAGATGGTGGCGCCAGGTATTGCTGAAGCACTGATTGCGACCGCGATCGGTCTGTTTGCCGCGATTCCGGCGGTGATGGCGTACAACCGCCTGAACCAGCGCGTCAACAAACTGGAGCAGGGCTACGACAACTTTATGGAAGAGTTCACGGCCATCCTGCATCGCCAGGCTTTCTCCAGCGATAACGCTAAGTAAACAGAGGTTAATGATGGCCAGAGTACGTGGTCGCAAACACCGCGACCTGAAGTCGGAAATCAACATCGTTCCGCTGCTGGACGTCCTGCTGGTGCTGTTGCTGATCTTCATGGCAACCGCACCCATTATTACCCAGAGCGTGGAAGTGGATCTGCCGGATGCGACCGACTCTAAAACCGTTTCCAGCGACGACAATCCGCCGGTGATTGTTGAGGTGGCGGGCGTGGGTCAGTACAGCCTGGTGGTGGATCACGATCGCATGGATCAGCTTCCGCCCGAGCAGGTGATCAGCGAAGCGCAGCGTCGACTGGAAGCGAATCCTAAGACGGTCTTTTTGATCGGGGGCGCGAAAGAGGTGCCTTACGATGAAATTATTAAAGCGCTCAACCTGCTGCACCAGGCGGGTGTTAAATCTGTCGGTTTGATGACGCAGCCGATTTAAAATCGAACCGTTTTTTGGGAACCGAGTGTGTCGAAGGCAACCGAGCAAAACGAGAAGTTAAAGCGCGCGATAATCATTTCGGTGATTCTGCATATCGTGCTGATCGCGCTGCTGGTATGGAGCTCGTTTAATGAGCATGTTGACCCCAGCAGTGCGGGTGGCGGCGGCAGTGATATCGATGCGGTGATGGTCGATCCCGGCGCCGTCGTCAGCCAGTATAACCGTCAGCAGAACCAGCAGAGCGACAGCCAGCGTGCTGAGCAGCAGCGTAAAAAGCAGGCGCAGCAGCAGGCTGAAGAGCTGCAGGAGAAGCAGGCCGCCGAACAGCAGCGTCTGAAAGCGCTGGAAAAAGAGCGCTTAGCTGCGCAGGAAGCGGCAAAAGAAGAGGCTAAACAGCAGGCTGAGCAGCAGAAAGCGGCCGAACAGGCCGCTAAACAGGCGGCTGAGCAACAGAAAACCGCTGAAGCGGCAGCCGCAAAAGCGAAGGCTGAAGCTAAAGCGCAGGCGGATGCCCAGGCGAAAGCCGCGGCTGAGCAGGCGAAACAGGCTGCTGCCGAAGCAAAGAAGCAGGCTGATCAGCAGGCGAAAGCCGCTGCTGCTGCGGCGGCAAAAGAGAAAGCCGTCGCCGAAGCGAAGGCAAAGTCTGATGCGGAGGCCAAAGCGGCAGCGGAAGCTAAAGTGAAAGCGGCCGCTGAGGCCAAAGCGAAAGCGGCTGAAGAGGCGAAAGAGAAAGCCGCAGAAGCCAAAGAAAAAGCCGCAGAGGCAGCGAAAGAGAAAGCGGCAGAAGCCGCAAAAGCCAAAGCGGAAGCCGCGAAAGAGGCGGCGAAAGAAGCGGCGAAAGAGAAAGCGGAAGCCGCGGCCAAAGCGAAAGCCGATGCGGCAGCGAAAGCCAAAGCGGACGCGGCTGCCAAAGCGAAAGCCGATGCCGCCGCGAAGGCCAAAGCCGACGCGAAAGCGAAAGCCGCCGCCGATGCGGCCAACGACAGCGATGTCGACGATCTGCTGGGTGGACTGGCTTCCGGTAAAAATGCACCGAAAAGCGGGGCCGCTGGCGGCGGCGCAGCAGGGCAGGGAAACCAGAAGAAAGCGGGTGCGTCAGGCGCGGAAATCAACTCCTACATGGGGCAGGTGGTCAGTGCGATTCAAAGCCGCTTCTATGATGCCGATCTGTATCGCGGAAAAACCTGTGATTTGCGGATTAAACTTGCGCCGGATGGCCTGTTGATTGATGTTAAGTCAGAAGGTGGGGACCCCGCGCTCTGTCAGGCCGCGATTACCGCCGCCCGACAGGCACGTATTCCGAAGCCGCCTTCCCAGGCGGTCTACGAAGTGTTTAAGAACGCCCCTATGCGTTTTAAACCGCAATAATGCAGTAACGGGCGGCAAGTTGATCTATGTTTAGCTTGCCGTACTTAAGTTCTACTCGTGGTTTCCAGGAACAGTGCCAATTATCGTGGACTGAGGTTCAGATAAGGGAGATAAAATGAAGCAAGCTCTTCGCGTTACGTTAGGCTTTTTTATCCTGCTGTGGGCAGCCATGCTGCATGCAGAAGTTCGAATTGAGATTACCCAGGGTGTCAACACTGCTCGCCCGATTGGCGTTGTGCCATTTAAATGGACGGGTGCAGGTGCCGCGCCGGAAGATATCGGCGGCATCGTGGCCGCTGACCTGCGCAACAGCGGCAAATTTAATCCGCTGGATCGCTCACGTCTGCCTCAGCAGCCTGGCAGCGCACAGGAAGTTCAGCCTGCTGCCTGGAGCGCCCTGGGCATCGACGCGGTTGTGGTCGGTCAGGTCGCCGCTAACCCGGATGGCAGCTATCAGGTTTCTTACCAGCTGGTCGATACCGGTGGTGCACCGGGAACCGTGCTGGCGCAGAACACCTATAAAGTCACCAAACAGTGGCTGCGTTATGCCGGTCACACCGCCAGTGATGAAACCTTCGAGAAGCTGACCGGCATCAAGGGCGCTTTCCGTACCCGTATCGCCTATGTCGTGCAGACCAACGGCGGCCAGTTCCCGTATGAGCTGCGCGTAGCGGATTACGATGGTTACAACCAGTTTGTGGTTCATCGTTCACCACAGCCTCTGATGTCGCCAGCCTGGTCTCCGGATGGCAGCAAAGTGGCTTACGTGACCTTTGAAAGCGGCAAGTCTGCGCTGGTGGTTCAGACGCTGTCGAACGGGGCTATCCGTCAGGTCGCCTCGTACCCGCGCCACAACGGTGCTCCTGCGTTCTCACCGGATGGCTCTAAGCTGGCTTTCGCGCTCTCTAAAACCGGCAGCCTGAACCTCTATGTGATGGATCTGGCTTCAGGTCAGACGCGTCAGGTCACCGATGGCCGTTATAACAGTACAGAACCGACCTGGTTCCCGGACAGCCAGACGCTGGCTTATACCTCGGATCAGGCGGGTGCACCTCAGATTTATAAAGTAGGCATTAATGGCGGCGCGCCACAACGTATTACCTGGGAAGGCGGTCAGAACCAGGATGCGGATGTCGCAACCGATGGCAAATCCATGGTGATGATCAGCACCAGCGGTGGATCACAGCACGTCGCCAAACAGGATCTGGAAACGGGAGCCGTTCAAACGTTAACGGACACGTTCCTGGATGAAACGCCGAGCCTGGCACCAAACGGCACAATGGTAATCTATAGCTCTACTCAGGGGATGGGTTCCGTGCTGCAGTTGGTTTCAACCGACGGCCGTTTCAAAGCGCGTCTTCCGGCAACCGATGGACAGGTCAAATTTCCTGCCTGGTCGCCGTATCTGTAATGTCTGATCGATCAGACATCGCAAACAATAAACAATAATGGGATTTTTGAAATGCAACTGAACAAAATGCTGAAGGGTTTGATGCTGGCTCTGCCGGTTCTGGCAGTAGCGGCTTGTAGCTCACACAAAAACAACAACAATGACCAGACTGGCATGGGCGCTGATGGCGCTTACGGTGCAAACTCTGGCATGAACGGCAACGGCGGCAACATGTCTTCTGACGAGCAGGCGCGTCTGCAGATGCAGCAGCTGCAGCAGAACAACATCGTGTACTTCGGTCTGGACAAGTATGACGTTCAGTCTGATTACGCACAGATGCTGGATCAGCACGCTTCCTTCCTGCGCAGCAACCCATCCTACAAAGTGACCATCGAAGGTCACGCGGATGAGCGCGGTACGCCGGAATACAACATCGCCCTGGGCGAACGTCGTGCTAACGCGGTTAAAATGTACCTGCAGGGCAAAGGCGTGTCAGCTGATCAGATGTCTATCGTTTCTTACGGTAAAGAGAAGCCAGCCGTTCTGGGTCATGACGAAGCAGCGTATGCTAAAAACCGTCGTGCCGTACTGGTCTACTAAGAGAATCACATGGTTAGTAACTTCAGACGTCATCTGTTGAGTCTGTCGTTACTGATTGGCGTAGCGGCCCCCTGGGCCGCTAATGCCCAAGCGTCAATCAGTAGCGTTGGCTCCGGCTCGGTCGAAGACCGTGTCACCACTCTCGAACGAATCTCTAATGCCCAGGCGCAGCTGATGCAGCAATTGCAGCAGCAGATGAGCGACAATCAGCGTGATATCGACGCGCTGCGTGGGCAAATCCAGCAAAATACGTATCAGTTGAATCAGGTGGTTGAGCGCCAGAAGCAGCTCTACCAGCAGATCGACAGCCTGAGCAGCGCCAGCAGCAGCGGCGGCCAGCAGGCGGCGGGCGGCGATGCCGCAGCCGATACCGGTGCAGCAGCCAGCACAGGCGCAGCGGCATCAACGGAGAGCGCACCTGCGCAGACCGGTGACGCCAACAGCGATTACAATGCGGCTGTGGCGCTGATTCTGGAAAAGAAACAGTATGATCAGGCGATCAGTGCGCTTCAGGCGTGGGTAAAGCGTTACCCCGATTCGACCTATCAGCCCAACGCCAACTACTGGCTGGGGCAGCTGAACTACAACAAAGGCAAAAAGGACGACGCGGCTTATTATTACGCCACGGTGGTGAAAAACTATCCGAAGTCGCCGAAAGCCGCAGAGGCGTTGCTGAAGGTGGGTGTGATCATGCAGGAGAAGAAAGACACGGCGAAAGCCAAAGCGGTCTTCCAGCAGGTGATCAAACTTTATCCTGATAGCGAATCTGCAAAACAGGCGCAAAAACGTCTGTCAGGTCTGTAATCGGTACGGTTCAGGCCAGATATCGTGTGATTTCTGGTCTTGCCGTATGAAAGGTAAGCAACTGAAGCATTTAGCAGAAATAAGAGTTGCGCTACCCCGCTAAATCAGTAATATATGCCGCCGTTGCCGGGACACAATGCAAAGTGTCTGGCAAGCCTGAAGATGGGTCGTTAGCTCAGTTGGTAGAGCAGTTGACTTTTAATCAATTGGTCGCAGGTTCGAATCCTGCACGACCCACCATCTTCTCTCAGTCGCGCATCAGTGCGACGCGCGAAGAAGAGTTCAGGATTGCTTCACAACCTAAGATGGGTCGTTAGCTCAGTTGGTAGAGCAGTTGACTTTTAATCAATTGGTCGCAGGTTCGAATCCTGCACGACCCACCATCTTACTTCAGCCGCCTGGCGTGTTGAACGGTTGTAAGCCCCCAGCGGGTCGTTAGCTCAGTTGGTAGAGCAGTTGACTTTTAATCAATTGGTCGCAGGTTCGAATCCTGCACGACCCACCAATTAAGAAAGAAGCGCCCTCAGGGCGCTTTTTTCGTTTCCAGGGTAGGGACTTTACGGTGCGGGACGCTTTCCTTCTCTGACCGCGCTACTGGCGCGGGCTGCTTCTGCATTATGAGGAGAGCAGGCATGTATCCGCCGTTACGCCTTTTTCTTCGCTTTCGCCACTGCCAGGCTCTCCCAGATATGCATCACCGCATAGCTGCGCCAGGGACGCCAGGATTGCGAGCGTGCTTCTGCTTCCCTGGATGACATGCCGCCCAGGTTATTCCGGATGGCGATATCCTCTTTGGGAAAGGCATCCGGCCAGCGCAGGGCACGCATCGCGATGTAGTGGGCGGTCCAGGGACCGATGCCAGGCAGGCTGATCAGCTTTTTGATCACCTCGTCAGGCGGCTGAGCGGCACTGAGGCGCAGATCCCCGCTGGCGCAGGCTTCAGCGAAGGCGATGATGGCGCGTGAGCGCGCGGCGCTGACAATGCCCATCGGCGCAACCTCGTCGACCGTCAGGCCCGCGATACGTGCCGGCGGCGCGGCGTAGCGGGTCAGGTCGGCAAACGGCGTTTCACAGGGCTCGCCAAAGGCGGCGGCAAAGCGGCTGCTGACGGTGGTGGCGGCTTTGACTGTAACCTGCTGGCCGATGATCGCGCGCACGCCCAGCTCGAAGGCGTCAAAAGCCCCCGGAACACGCAGGCCCGGGTGGGCGATCAGGCTGGGCGCCAGCAGCGGATCCTGTGACAGACAGGCGGCGATTCGCTGCGGCTGAGCATCAAGATCGAACAGGTCGCGCAGGCGGCGCAGCAGCAGAGGCAGAACCGGCGTCAGCGAGGTGGAGAGCGTCACCTGCAGCGCATTTTTCTGCGGCAGATGCGCGACACTGACCCAGCCCCGATAGCGGCCCATCGCCACCGTGCGTCGCCAGGTGCCATCCTCCACCGCTTCGACCTCTTTCATCAGGTGAGTCTGTAAAAACCAGAGCATCGCTGCCCAGTCATAGGGCGGGCGATAGGCGAGCCGCAGCGTCACGCGGTCACCGGGCTGCGTGCGCCCGTCACCCGCCTCGTTCCGGCGCAGGGCGCCTGGCGTCATGCGATAGCGCGCCTGAAACACATCATTGAAGCGGCGCAGGCTGCCAAAACCGCTGGCATAGGCGATCTCCGTAATCGGCAGTTGCGTCTCCGTCAGCAGCTGCTTTGCCAGCAGCATCCGTCGCGTCTGCCTCAGCTCAAGCGGTGAGACCCCCAGCTCCTGCTGCACGATACGCCGCAGCTGACGCAGGCTTAAACCGAACTCAGTGGCTATCGCCTCCAGCCCTTCGCGCTCCTCCAGCATTCCCTCTTCGATGCGCTGAATCAGCCGTTCCGCCACGCGGTGCGGCTGATCCACCGGCGCATTGCCCGGTGCCAGTTCAGGCCGGCAGCGCAGGCAGGGACGAAAGCGGGCTTTTTCGGCGGCTTCGGCGCTGCTGAAAAAGAGGCAGTTCTTCTGCATCGGCGCTTTGACCGGGCAGATCGGACGACAATAGATACCGGTTGAGGTCACCCCAACAAAAAATACGCCGTCAAAACGGGTATCACGGGAGGTCAGCGCCTGATAGGCAATGTCGGGATTAAGCATGGTATTTCTCCGGTAAATATGCGGAGCCTACACCGGTGATTCCCGGCAGACTGGCTGTTTTCGGACAACACATCAGTTTATCGCCATGACCGAAAACAGCCAGTCAGGCTGAGGAAAAGTGCGATAATAGGTGTCGAAACCGTGACGGGAGAATCACCATGTATTACTTCAAATTGACTGTTACCCCGGTGGGCGAACTGAAACTGGTGGCCAGCGAGCGCGGCCTGGCGGGTATTTTGTGGGAGAACGACGATCCCCATCGCACCCGCTTTTTACCGCAGACGCGCGATGACGACCATCCCATTCTGGTCGAAACGGCACGTCAGCTCGGCGAGTACTTTGCCGGTGCGCGACGCGGCTTTGAACTGCCGCTCGATTTTGCCGGCACTGACTTTCAGAAAAAAGTCTGGCAGGCACTGGTGGCGATCCCGTTTGGTGAAACGCGCAGCTACAGCCAGATTGCCCGCGAGATCGGGCATCCGCTGGCGGTGCGTGCGGTTGGCGCGGCCAACGGTCGCAATCCGCTTTCGATTGTCGCGCCGTGTCACCGGGTGATAGGGGCCAACGGCAAGCTGACCGGGTTTGCCGGTGGGCTGACGGTTAAAGCGTTTCTGCTGGCGCTGGAAACGTCACAACCCCTGCCGCAGCCGGGCGAACAAGGTGCACAGGGTCGGGCTGGCGGTGCGGTCATGCAGGCCGATTAAAAAATCACACGACACAGTCGGGCTTTTCCGCTATCGTGTTTAGCATATAAAACACTACGGCGGATTCAACGCCATATTTCGCCTCTTCTGGCGATTTTCGTTAATTAGATAAAACGAGAGCTGTGTCATGAGTGTGATGTTCGATCCTGAAAGCACCGTTTACCCCTTTCCCCCTAAACCCGCCCGCCTGAATGACGACGAGAAGGCGTTTTATCGTGAGAAAATCAAAACCCTGCTGAAGGCGCGAAATGCCGTGATGGTCGCGCACTACTACACCGACCCGGAAATTCAGGCGCTGGCCGAAGAGACCGGCGGCTGTATCTCCGACTCACTGGAGATGGCCCGTTTTGGCAGCAACCATCCGGCGACCACGCTGCTGGTGGCGGGCGTGCGCTTTATGGGGGAGACCGCCAAAATCCTCAGTCCTGAGAAAACCGTCCTGATGCCGACACTTCAGGCGGAGTGCTCGCTGGATCTGGGCTGTCCGATTGAGGAGTTTAACGCCTTCTGCGACGCCCATCCCGATCGCACCGTGGTGGTCTACGCCAACACCTCGGCGGCGGTAAAAGCGCGCGCTGACTGGGTCGTCACCTCCAGCATTGCGGTTGAGCTGATTGAGCACCTCGACAGCCTGGGCGAGAAAATTATCTGGGCACCGGATCGTCACCTCGGCCGCTACGTCACCCAGAAATCGGGCGCCGATGTGCTGTGCTGGCAGGGTGCCTGCATTGTCCATGATGAGTTCAAGACTCAGGCGCTGCAGCGCATGAAAGCGCTCTATCCCGACGCGGCGGTGCTGGTTCATCCCGAGTCGCCGCAGGCGATTGTGGATCTGGCCGACGCGGTGGGTTCGACCAGCCAGCTGATTCAGGCCGCCAAATCCCTGCCGCATCCGCAGATGATTGTGGCGACCGATCGCGGCATCTTCTACAAAATGCAGCAGGCGGTGCCGGATAAAGAGCTGCTGGAAGCGCCGACAGCCGGGGAGGGCGCAACCTGCCGCAGCTGCGCGCACTGTCCGTGGATGGCGATGAACGGTCTCAAAGCTATCGCAGACGCGCTGGAGACGGGCGGCGCGGAACATGAGATTCAGGTGGACGAGACGCTGCGAGAGGCGGCGTTACTGCCCCTGAATCGCATGCTATCCTTTGCAGCGGAACTTAAACTCAACGTGAAGGGAAACGCCTAGCCGTTTTCCTGACAGGTGCTCTGCATGGACTTTTTCAGCACGCATAATATTCTGGTTCACATTCCTCTGGGTGCAGGCGGCTACGATCTCTCATGGATTGAGGCTATCGGCACCCTGGCGGGCTTACTCTGTATCTGGTTTGCCAGCCTGGAAAAAATCATCAACTACCCCTTCGGCCTGATTAACGTCACGCTGTTTGCGGTGATCTTCTTTCAGATTCAGCTCTACGCCAGCCTGCTGCTGCAGCTCTTCTTTTTTGCCGCCAATATTTACGGCTGGTACGCCTGGAGCCGGCAGACCAGCGATCATCAGGCGGCGCTGAAGATTCGCTGGCTGCCGCTGCCGAAAGCGATCGCCTGGGCGGTGAGCTGCGTCGTCGCGATTGCGCTGATGACGCTCTACATTGACCCGGTGTTTGCCATGCTGACCCGCGCGGCGGTGACGCTGATGAACGCGATTGGCCTGTCAGTGGCGATGCCGGCATTGCAGCCGGATGCCTTCCCGTTCTGGGACGCCTGCATGATGGTGCTGTCGATTGCGGCGATGATCCTGATGACGCGCAAGTATGTTGAGAACTGGCTGCTGTGGGTGATCATTAACGTCATCAGCGTCATGATTTTTGCCCGTCAGGGGGTTTATGCGATGTCGCTGGAGTATGTGATTCTGACCCTGATTGCGCTTAATGGCTCACGCATGTGGATCCGCAGTGCCCGGGAGCAGGGGTCACGCGCACTGTCGGCGCAGCAGACAGGCCAGTAAGGGGCGGTCACAGCGCGCGGTAACCGGGTTACCGCGCGCTGTCGTTTAGTGAGCGTGCTCGTCGTCCCTGGCGTGAGTATGGTCGTGGGAATGGGAATGGCTGTGACCGTGGCCAGCCTCAGCCGCACTGCTGAAGCTCAGCTCACACTCAGCACCGGCACAGGGCTGATACTCCATCTGCACGGTCGCATGGTCAATCTGATAGTGCTGGCGCAGATAGTCATGAATGCGGTGCAGCAGCGCATCGTGGTCATAGGGCGGGATCACCTGCACATGCAGCGTCAGCAGCGGCTTTTCACCCACCTGCCACAGATGCACATGGTGAACATTGCGCACTTCAGCGATGTTCAGGGTGAGGTCCCGCATCAGCCGGTTCACATCCAGGGAGTGGGGTGCCCCTTCAAGTAATTCCTGCAGGCTCTCACGCAGCAGCGCCCAGGCACTGCGCAGCACCAGCAGTGACACCAGCAGCGACAGAATCGGATCGATCGGCGTCCAGCCGGTCAGCATAATGATGGCTGCTGCCACAATCGCCCCCACCGAACCGAGCAGGTCACCCATGACGTGCAGTGCCGCTGCCCGCACGTTGAGGTTCTTCTCTTCGCTGCCGTGGTGCAGCAGCCAGAATGAGAGCAGGTTGGCCAGCAGGCCGCCAATCGCGATGCCCAGCATCAGGCCGCCGGTCACCGGCTGCGGATCGCTGAAGCGACGCACTGCCTCCCAGACGATCAGCGCGGTAATACCCAGCAGGGCGATGGCATTGACAAAGGCTGCTACGGTGGTCAGGCGCAGCAGGCCAAAGGTATGACGCGCATTGGGTTTACGGCGCGAGAAGTGGACCGCCAGCAGCGCCATCAGCAGGGCAGCGGCATCGGTGAGCATATGTCCGGCATCTGCCAGCAGCGCCAGTGAACCTGAAAGCCAGCCGCCAATCACCTCGGCAACCATGAAGAGGACGGTCACGCCAAAGGCGGCCGCCAGACGCGTGCGATTACTATCCTGCCCGCTATGAGTGTGGGTATGTGCCATAAGATTCCAGTTTTTTCAGTAACCTGTTTGCTAATAATATCAGTAATTGCCACGTCTCAGACGTGTCCTGATGCTGTTTTGCCTGCTCTGCGAGTTGCTGACTCAGCTGTGCACCCTGCTCCAGCCCCACCAGCAACCAGCTGCCTTTCATCCGGTGTGCCGCGTCGGCAAACTGGTTCCAGTCCGCGCGCGTGCGCGCCTCACGCATCACGGCCAGATCCTGGGTCACCGTGCTGTGCAGTGTCTGGCTCAGCCGGCTGAGAAATTTGTCATTCTGCTGTGCCAGCTGCCACAGATTCTCATCCAGCGGTGCCAGCGGGTCGGGCTGCCACTCCGCCAGCAGTGCGCGGAGATCGGCCAGCTGCACCGGTTTAATCAGAACCCGCTCCTGCGCCTCAGCCGGTCGTGACAGCAGCTGGGCGTCTGCGGAGCAGAGCACCCGCATCGCCCGCCGTCCCCGCTGCCGATCACGGCGTCGCAGCAGTCGCAGCAGCAGCGTGCCGTCAGGACGCGGCATCATCTGGTCGATAAACAGCAGGTCAAAAGGCTGCTGCGCATCGGCCCTGAGCAGCGCACGTCCCTCTTCGAAGATCTCAGCCTGAATGGCAAAGCGCGCCAGCTGCTGCTGCATCACCAGCAGATTGGCCGGATGGTCATCGACAATCGCCACCCGCAGATGGGGAAAGCCGGGCAGGCCAGACTCATCGGTGCTGCTGACCGGCTCCGCGATCTGCAGAGGCAGGGTCACCGTGACCTGCGTTCCCTGGCCGGGCTGCGAGGTGAGCCGGATATCGCCCCCCATCCGCAGCACCATCTCGCGGCAGATAAACAGGCCCAGACCGCTGCCCTGTACCGACACGGTTTTGCCCGACGGCGCCTGATACCAGGGATCAAACAGCTTCGGCTGCTCCTCAGGTGGAATACCGCTGCCGCTGTCAGTGACCGTCAGCACCAGCTGCTGCTGCTCTGCCGCCAGGGTGAGGCGGATGGTGCCGTGACGGGTAAATTTCAGCGCATTGGTCATCAGGTTATTGACCACCTGCTGCAGGCGATCGGCATCGATCATCACCGTGTCAGGCAGCGGCGTCTGTGCCGCGACGATCAGACGCGGGCCGTCCGCCCGCATTAACGGATGATAAAAATGCTGCTGCTGTTCGAGCCACTTCGCCAGCGCCAGCGGGCGGGGCGCCAGGGTAAAACTGTTGCTCTCGATACGTGCGTGATCCTGCAGGTCATTCAGCAGGGTCAGCAGGGAGTGTGCGCTACTGTGCAGCAGGGTCAGGTTCTGGCTGTTGTGCTGCTGCTTCTCCAGCTCCAGCAGGCCGAGGATCGCCTGCATCGGCGTACGCAGCTCATGGCTGACGGTAGCCAGAAACTGGCTCTTCATGGCGTTGGCCCGCTCCGCCTGTTCGCGCTGCTGACGCTCGCGGCGCTGCTGCCAGTAACGGCGCGCCAGCAGCAGAAGCAGCAGTACAATGGCGGCCCCGGCTACCGCCAGCACCATCATCGGCAGCGTTCGCATCACCATCACGCTGCCGGGCTGCGGCGGTGTTGCCCAGCTGTCGCGCATTTTGCCCTGGGTATCCGCCGGGATCTGCTGCAGCGCCCGATCCAGCAGGCTGCGCAGCAGGGGCTGATCGGGCGTGACACCCAGCGCGATCGGCCAGGCGATGTCGCTGGCGGCAAAGGCGAGGTGGATACGCGCGTCATCACGGCTGGCGATGCGCCAGCGGGCGGAGAGCACATTATCGATCAGCGCATCAATCTGCCCCTTTGCCAGCGCATCATAGAGGCTGTTCCGGTCGGCAAACGGCACGGGATGCAGATCCTCCGGCAGCAGGCGCAGCGCCAGGTCATCCTGCAATACGCCGATCCGCCTGCCGCGCAGATCCTGCCAGTGCGACAGCGGGGCAGAGTGAATGCTGTAGATCCCCCACAGCGCCCGCCACACCGGCAGTGAGGTGCTCTGCATCGCATCGCCATTAAGGGGCTGCATCAGTTGCAGCATCGCCTGCTGCTGCTGAATCAGCGCACTGGCCTGATGGGGATTGCTGACCCACACGGGTTCAAACTGCAGGCCCGTGCTCTGGGCGACCGCTTTCAGTAAATCCACGCCATAGCCTCTGGCGGTACCGCTGGCGTCGCGATAGCTCCAGGGATAGTTGTCGGGCTCGGCGGTGTACACAATGCGAGGGTGGTCGGCGATCCACGCGCGCTCAGCGGGGCTGAGCATCAGGGTCTGCGTATCCTGATAGCGCGGCAGCGTGCTGCTCCAGCGCGCCTGCAGGCTGTTCATCAGTTCCGCCGGTAACTGACGCAGGCTCTGATTTATCCACTCAATCAGCGCGGGATCGCGGGAGAGCGCACGCAGGTTAAGCTGTCCCGCCTCAATGTGTGAGGCGATCTGATAAATCTGCCCCTGCTGCAGCTGGCTCAGCAGAAAACCGGCGCTGGTCTCGTCCGCCACCACATAGTCGTTCTGCTGATTGAGCAGGGTATAGAGCGCCTGCAGGTCGCTGCTGTAGCGTCGCCAGTGGTGACGGGCCGCCAGGGCGGGTGGCAGCTGCGCCAGGGTGCTGTCGCTGATCGCAAGCTGCGCATTCTGGCTGTTGAACATCACGGCACGCTGGTTCTGCTGATTGCGATAGACCCGCAGCGGACTGCTGAACCAGCTTTCACTGCTCAGCGTGCCCTGAGGCAGCGGGGTGTTCCACATGCCCAGCGCAAAATCGATCTCTCCGCGGTTCAGGGCCTGCATCAGTTGCGGCGCGTCGCTGTAGAGGCGCAGGGTAAACTGCGCCCCGGTCAGCTGTCGCAGCGCAGCAAGATAGTCGGCATTGATGCCATACAGGTCGTTGCCGATCCGCATCGTCCAGGGCGCGTGGTTCTCTTCCAGCAGTCCGACGCGCAGGCTCTTTCCCTGCATGGTTTCGGCATGCGTGACCGGCAGCATCATCGGCAGATTCAGGCTGCTGACCGGGCGCACCTCAGCCAGCGCGCTGCCCCACAGCCACAGCAGAATCAGCAGCGCATATCTCACTGCTGCGCCTTCCAGAGGTCAGCCAGCTCAACCACAGAGCGGGCACCGGTTTTTTCCAGAATGTTCTTTTTATGGGTGCTGACCGTTTTGTTGCTGATGTGCAGCTGGGCGGCGATTTGCAGGTTAGAGAGGCCGCTGGCGAGCAGCGCCAGAATCTGACGCTCTTTGTGCGTCAGCGGCAGCTCAGGCTCCTCTTCGGTTTCCGGAAACGCGGTCTGTCCGCCGAGCACGGCCAGAATGGCGCTGAGCAGCTGCGTCATGCGCTGGCTTTTCACCACATAACCGGACGCCCCTAACGCCTGAGCGCGCCGGATATAGTGACGGGTCTGCTGGGCCGAATAGATCAGCACCGGACAGTCGGGACGATGGATTTTCAGGCGGCGCAGGATCTCCAGCCCGTCGCTCTCCGGCAGCCCGATATCGAGCACGATAATGTCCAGCGGCTGCTGAAGAAAAGGACGGGCGGCATGTTCACTGCTGGCAGAGAGGAGCTGAACCGGAATGGGCGACTGGCTGAGCGCGGCTTCAAGTGCCACTTCGACCAGCGGATGATCGTCAATCAAGAGCAAAACGGCCATGAACGGTTTCCCTGTAAATTTCACAGGATGAGCATAGCGGAAGAGTGGGGCAGAGGGGAGAAAAACCCGGAGAACGGATGCTCTCCGGGTCAGACAGAATTACTGGGTTGTGCCGTCGGTTTTAGTATTAACGTCACCGCCGCCCACTTTCGTTTCAACTTTTTTGTTGATGTTCGGACATTTGCCATCTTTACACTGGCTGTTCTGGTCAATTTCGTTAGCAGACATATTTCCGCTGCTGGTGGTGCTGCCAGAAGTGGCCGGATTAGTATTGGTGCCGGTGTTATTAATTTTGCTGTTATCGACATTATTCGGTGGCAGGTTCTCTTTTGCGCCGGGTGCGACCGCACCTGCACTGGCTGCCTGGTTAGCTGTGCCGTTGTTGCTGCCTTCCGCCAGCGCCGCGCCACTGCCTAATGTCATTGCTGCTGTCAAAAAGAGTAAGGCAAACTTTTTCATCATTATACTCCCATTAATAAATGAAGACGTTTTAAGCCCAGAGGTGAAATTGGGGATAAAAAAGTCCCGGACGAAATAAAATTCGCCAGTTGGCTTAAACAGGGTGATTTAATCATGTAAGCGGGACGTTCCTCAGTGCTTACCATTAAAAAGTCTAGTCGCTAACCTGATTAATGCAAATATGACCCGCACATTTAACCCGCAGCGGGAATTTACACCCCTGGCGCTTCGGGCTACATTGGGCAGGTTGTGTCCGGCGGGCGCCGGGCCAGAAATAATATGGAATCAGTATGAATTACCAGAACGATGACTTACGCATCAAAGAGATTAAAGAGCTGTTACCCCCGGTTGCGCTGCTCGAAAAATTCCCGGCGACCGATCGTGCTGCACAGACCGTTTCCCAGGCGCGTCAGGCGATTCATCAGATTTTGCAGGGCAAGGACGACCGCCTGCTGGTGGTGATTGGTCCCTGCTCAATCCACGATCCTGACGCCGCCAAAGAGTATGCCGGCCGTCTGCTGGCGCTGCGGGATGAGCTGAAAGGCGAACTGGAAGTGGTCATGCGGGTCTATTTTGAAAAGCCGCGCACTACCGTGGGCTGGAAAGGGCTGATCAACGACCCCTACATGGATAACAGCTTCCAGCTCAATGATGGTCTGCGTCTGGCGCGTAAACTGCTGCTGGAGATCAATGACAGCGGTTTACCGGCGGCGGGCGAGTTTCTGGATATGATCACCCCGCAATATGTGGCGGATTTGATGAGCTGGGGCGCGATTGGCGCACGCACTACCGAATCCCAGGTGCACCGTGAGCTGGCCTCCGGTCTCTCCTGTCCGGTCGGTTTCAAAAACGGCACCGATGGCACCATCAAGGTGGCCATCGATGCCATCAACGCTGCCGGTTCGCCGCACTGCTTCCTGTCAGTGACCAAATATGGCCACTCCGCGATTGTCGAAACCAGCGGCAATGGCGACTGTCACATTATTCTGCGCGGCGGCAAAGAGCCGAACTACAGTGCGAAGCATGTGGCTGAGGTCAAAGAGGGTCTGGCAAAAGCGGGTCTGCCACAGCAGGTTATGATCGATTTCAGCCATGCCAACAGCAGCAAGCAGTTCCAGCGTCAGATGGTCGTGGCGGACGATGTCGCGCAGCAGATCATCAACGGTGAACAGGCGATTGTCGGCGTGATGATCGAGAGTCATCTGGTAGAGGGCAATCAGAGCCTGGAGAGCGGTGAGCCGCTGGTCTATGGCAAGAGTGTCACTGATGCCTGCATCGGCTGGGATGATACCGACAAGGTGCTGCGTCAGCTGGCGGCAGCGGTTAAACAGCGCCGCGGTTGAGTGCTGGCTGTCTGGCGTGACGACTGGCCGGATCTGTCTGAATACGCGGTGGAGAGTGAGCCTGCTGAGGGAACACAGTCAGATCGGAAAGACGCAACAACCGCCATCCATGGCACGCTCTGCCCGCGCGATTACGCACCTCATCCCTGAGATGCGCCCGTAACCGGGCCAACGCGTTGCGTTGTACAAAAACGCTCCCCGCGTTTTTGTCCCTGGCGCGGGACGCTTTCCTCTTCTGACCATGTTCCCTGCAGATTGGGCTGATTTATTGCTGCCATACTCAGACGGCTTTGACGATGTGATTCGTCCGGGACGAACGGACATTCAGGCTTTTACTCTGACAGTTAAAGATGACACACAGCATTGCCGGACGCAGCCCAATAAAAAAGGCCAGACTTCTGTCTGGCCTTTTTGCCTCTCAGCGAAAAATTACTTCGCTTTACCCTGATTCGCAACGGCTGCGGCTTTCGCGGCAATCTCGTCCTGGTCACCCAGGTAGTAGCGTTTCAGCGGTTTGAAGTTTTCATCGAACTCATACACCAGCGGCACGCCGGTTGGGATGTTCAGTTCGAGGATCTCATCTTCGCTCAGGTTATCCAGATATTTAACCAGTGCGCGCAGTGAGTTGCCGTGTGCGGCAATGATCACTTTCTCACCGCTTTTGATGCGCGGCAGAATGGTGTCGTTCCAGTAAGGGATCACGCGGTCGATGGTCAGTGCCAGGCTTTCAGTGGTTGGCAGCTGCTCCGGGGTCAGTTTCGCGTAACGCGGGTCATGGCCAGGGAAGCGCTCATCAGCACGATCCAGCTCAGGTGGGGTAACGGCAAAACCGCGACGCCACTGCTTAACCTGCTCATCGCCATATTTGGCCGCAGTTTCCGCTTTATCCAGGCCCTGCAGCGCACCGTAGTGACGCTCGTTCAGACGCCAGGTTTTCTCGACCGGCAGCCAGGCCTGATCCAGCTCATCCAGCACATTCCACAGCGTGTGAATCGCGCGCTTCAGTACAGAGGTGTAAGCGAAATCGAAAACAAAGCCTTCTTTTTTCAGCAGCTGACCCGCTGATTTGGCTTCGCCACGACCTTTCTCAGAAAGGTCAACATCATACCAACCGGTAAAGCGGTTTTCGTTGTTCCACTGGCTTTCGCCGTGTCGCACCAGAACCAGCTTAGTTACAGCCATAGCTTAACTCCTTAATACTGTGATGTTTCTGTGAGATTGGAAACCTGCTGCTGCCCGCCTGACACG
This sequence comes from Pantoea sp. EKM101V, assembly GCF_011800325.1. Lineage (NCBI taxonomy): Bacteria > Pseudomonadati > Pseudomonadota > Gammaproteobacteria > Enterobacterales > Erwiniaceae > Pantoea > Pantoea sp. EKM101V. The sequence goes on along the minus strand of NZ_JAALFP010000002.1, from coordinate 424,317 downwards.
CGAGCGGATTGCGCCATACCATAGCGGAAAAGCGGGCAGCGCGTAAGCCTGTGTGTGACGCACTGCGCGTTTTTCAGCCAGAAGATCAGCGTGGCGTGAAGCGATAGCGCGTCACCGATTCCCAGCGATCTCCCGGTTGCAGCCAGCAATCGGGCTGAGGCCACTCAGCATGATTGGGGGAATCCGGTAAAAATTCACTCTCCAGCGCAATGCCCTGAAATGCAGTATAGCTCTCCTGCTCGCGGGCACGGGTCCCGGCCAGATAGTTGGCAGAGTAGAACTGCAGGGCCGGAGCGGAGGTGGTGACGCTGAGCTGCAGTCTGCCATCTTCTGACCAGAGTTCTGCGGCAGGCTGGCTGTCGTCGCCTGCGCTGTTGAGCAGAAACGCATGGTCATACCCCTTCACCGCCCGCTGGTCGTCCTCGGTCAGGAAATCCTGCGCGACCGTTTTCGCCTGCCGGAAATCAAAGCTGGTGCCGGCCACGGCTTTCAGCGGCGCATTGGGAATCCCTTCGCTGTCGACCGGCAGATAGTGATCTGCGTGCAGTTGTAAGCGATGCTGGCGGGCGTCGCCATGATGCGCATCAAGGTTAAAGTAAGCGTGGTTAGTCAGGTTGACCGGACAGGGCTGGTCGCAGCGTGCTTCATAGCGGATGCTCAGGCAGTTCTGGTCGTCCAGATGATAGTGCAGGTCGGCAATCAGGTTACCGGGATAGCCCTGATCGCCATCCGGCGAATCCAGGCGGTAGTGCACGTCGCTGTCTGACTGGCTGACAATCTGCCAGCGACGTTTATCAAACCCTTCCGGGCCGCCATGCAGCTGATGCGCGCCCTGGTTCGGCACCAGCTGACGGTTGATTGTGGTCAGTTTTGCACCGGCGATGCGGTTAGCGTAACGGCCCACCGTGGCACCGAGATAAGCCTCCTGATGCAGATAGTCAGAGGGGGTGGCGCAGCCAAGCAGCGCTTCACGCACCGTGCCATCCTGCATCGGGACGCGGGCGGAGAGCCAGGTTGCGCCCCAGTCCATAAAGGTCGCCAGCATGCCGTTGGCATTGCGCAGCACCGTGATGCGCCACGGCTGACCGTCAGGCGCGTGAGAGTTGACGTCATTCAGCATTGACCGGCTCCTTCAGAGGCTTTGCAGACGTAGAAGGTCTCTTTGATGCCGGTCTGCGCTTCATACTGCTCCGCAACGGCGGCTTTCACCTGATCCACCCGATCCAGCGGCATCAGCGCGACGATACAGCCGCCGAAGCCGCCGCCGGTCATGCGAACGCCCCCGTGCTCACCGATTTGCGCTTTTACAATCTCCACCAGCGTGTCGATCGGCGGCACGGTGATCTCAAAATCGTCACGCATGGAGGCGTGCGACTCGGCCATCAGCTGACCCATACGGGAGAGGTCGCCCCGGCTCAGCGCATCGGCGGCTTCGAGCGTGCGGGCATTCTCGGTCAGAACGTGACGCACCCGCTTAGCCACCTGCGGGTCCAGCTTCGCCTCTGCCGCTTCAAACTCCGCCAGCTCAACATCACGCAGCGCTTTTTTGTTGAAGAAGCGCGCGCCCGCTTCACACTGCTCGCGACGGGTATTGTATTCGCTGCCGACCAGGGTGCGGCGGAAGTTGGAGTTGATGATCACCACGGCGATATCTGCCGGCATCGACACCGGACGGGTGCCCAGCGTGCGGCAGTCGAGCAGCATGGCGTGATCTTTCTGGCCCAGCGCGGAGATCAGCTGGTCCATGATGCCGCAGTTGCAGCCAACGAACTGGTTTTCTGCTTCCTGACCGTTAACCGCAATCGCCGCGCCATCCAGCGGCAGGTTATAGAGCTGCTGCACCACGGTGCCGACCGCCACTTCCAGCGAGGCAGAGGAGCTGAGGCCCGCACCCTGCGGGACGTTGCCGCTGATCACCATGTCGATGCCACCGAAATCGGCATGACGCCGTTGCAGATGTTTCACTACGCCGCGCACATAGTTCGCCCACATCGGCTCCTGCACGCTGACTATCTCTTCATTGAGCGAAAAGGTGTCCTGCGCATTCTCATAATCCGCCGCGACCACGCGAATCTGGCGATCGTCACGGCGGGCGCAGGCGATCACCGTCTGGTAGTCAATGGCGCAGGGCAGCACAAAGCCGTCGTTATAGTCGGTGTGCTCACCAATCAGGTTGACGCGACCCGGTGCCTGAATGGTATGGGTGGCGGCGTAACCGAAGGTATCTGAGAAAAGCTGCTGCGTGATGGTTTTTAAGCTCATTGTTGTGCCTCACGGAAGTGAACGTCGCTGACAGAACGCAGACGTTCCGCCGCCTGTTCCGCCGTTAAATCGCGTTGGGTTTCGGCCAGCATTTCATAGCCGACCATAAATTTGCGTACCGTTGCTGAACGCAGCAGCGGCGGATAGAAGTGGGCATGCAGTTGCCAGTGATCGTTGGCTTCGCCGTTAAACGGTGCGCCATGCCAGCCCATAGAGTAGGGGAAGGAGCACTGGAACAGGTTATCGTAGCGGCTGGTCAGCTGTTTCAGCGCCAGTGCCAGATCGGTGCGCTGTGCTGCGCTGAGATCGGTCAGACGTCTGACGTGCGCTTTCGGCAGCAGCAGGGTCTCAAACGGCCAGGCGGCCCACCAAGGCACCACGGCCAGCCAGTGTTCGGTTTCCACGACGGTGCGGCTGCCATCCTGCTGTTCACGCGCCAGGTAATCGACCAGCATCGGTGAACCCTTTTTCGCGAAGTAGTCGCGTTGGTGGTCATCTTCACGCTGCGCTTCATTCGGCAGGAAGCTGTTGGCCCAGACCTGACCATGCGGATGCGGGTTGGAGCAGCCCATCGCCGCGCCCTTGTTCTCAAACACCTGCACCCAGGGATAGTGCTGACCCAGCTCAGCGGTCTGCTCCTGCCAGGTGCGCACCACCTCTTCCAGCGCGCTCAGCGACATCTCCGGCAGGGTTTTACTGTGATCGGGCGAAAAGCAGATAACCCGGCTGGTGCCGCGTGCGCTCTCACAGCGCATCAGCAGATCGTCACTCTCAGGCGCGTCGGGGGTGTCGGTCATCAGCGCGGCAAAGTCATTGGTAAAGACGTAAGTGCCGGTATAGTCCGGGTTTTTGTCGCCGGTGATACGGGTATTTCCGGCACAGAGGAAGCAGTCCGGATCATGGGACGGTAGCGTGTTAACCGCCGGGGTTTCCTGCGCGCCCTGCCACGGCCGTTTGGCCCGGTGAGGAGAGACTAAAATCCATTGATCAATCAGTGGATTGTAACGGCGATGCGGATGATCGACCGGGTTGAATTTGTCCATGTGAGGTCCTGGTAAGCGTCAAAAGCCAAAGAGGCATCGGTAAAAATTAGCACATCAGCGCGCCCGAAAGCGTGATCAAGTCTGGATAAATGGTATCGTTTACACAAGCTGAAAATTCTTATTTGGTGGCATTGCGTGCGGTGCAGGAGGGTGAAAGGTGAGAAGGAATGGTAACGCTTACACAGGAGGGCTGTAAAACGCCGCTGTCGCGGCGTCAGGGCTGAGGAGAGAACGTTAGCGCAGGGTCTCCTGCTGATAGCGGTAGCCATCGTCCTGAGGAACAAAACTCAGGCGATGCGTGATACAGGCCGGCGCATCTTCGGCGTGATGCGAAACAAACAGCAGCTGGGTACGTCCTTCGCCAATCAGGACATCGACAAAGCGCCGCACCAGCTGACGGTTAATCGGATCGAGTCCCTGCAGAGGCTCATCCAGAATCAGCAGCGTCGGGTGTTTAACCAGTGCGCGTGCGATCAGCACCAGCCGCTGCTGTCCCCACGACAGTGAGTGGAAGGGGGCATCAGCCAGACGGTTGTCCATGCCGAGCAGAGCCAGCCACTGCTGGGCCAGCGCTTTCTGCCGGTCAGACGCCGCCTGATAGAGACCGATAGAGTCGAAGAAACCCGACAGGATCACCGTGCGCACATTGGTGCTGACGCGATAATCCAGGTGCAGGCTGCTGCTGACATAGCCGATATGCTGCCGGATGTCCCAGAGGGTTTCACCACTGCCACGGCGACGGCCAAACAGGGTCAGGTCATTGCTGTAGCCCTGAGGATGATCGCCGGTCACCATACTGAGCAGGGTCGATTTACCGGCACCGTTCGGACCGGTGATCTGCCAGTGTTCCCCTGGGTTGACCTGCCAGTTCAGCCCGCTGATGATGGGCCGATCGTGGTAAGAGACGGTGCCGTTGCGCAGGATGACACGCGGCGCATCATCGGCCAGGGCGGGCAGGGCATCCGGCACATCCGCCTCCGGCAGCGCCATACCCAGCAGCTGTTCGCTGTGCGCCAGCTGCGCCACCAGCGCTTCCGTCAGAATCGTCTGGCGCGCGCCGCTGTGGGTCAGGTTACACTCCGCCAGCACGCCCACCTGCCCGATAAAATCGGGAATATCATCAAAGCGATTGAGCACCAGCACCAGGGTGAAATCGGGCTGCTGCAGGCTGCGCAGGGTGTCGGTCAGGCTGGCGCGCGACGCCACATCCAGCCCGTCAAACGGCTCATCCAGAATCAGCAGGTCAGGCTGGCTCATCAGCGCCTGGCAGAGCAGCGTCTTGCGGGTTTCACCGGTAGAAAGATATTTAAAGCGACGTGAGAGGAGGGGTTCAATGCCAAACTGGCGGGCAAGCTGTTCGCACCGTCCGGGTTGCTGCCCCTCTATCTGGATGACATCGGCCACCGTGAGCCCGGTATCCTCTTCGCCTTCGCTGAGCATATCGGTGTTGTTGCGTTCCCACTCCTGTGCGACCAGAGACTGCAACTGCTCCAGCGACAGCCTGACCGATCGTCTGAACGTGCTGCTGACCGAACCGGAGAGCGGCGGCAGCTCCCCGGAGAGCGCACGCGCCAGAGAGGATTTGCCGCTGCCGTTGGCGCCGACAAACGCCCAGCTCTCGCCGCGTTGCAGTTCCACCTGATTCAGGCGCAGTAACCGGGTATCGCTAAGACGAAACGTGCCTTGCGAAATATGCAATGAAGCCATAATCTGTTCCGTTTTTTGCATCGTGTTACTGCGTTGTAACCTCTGCCGGTAGTGATGTCAAATTCCCCGCTAGAGCAGGGTGGCGACGATGGCGTTCTCCGCATTAAAGCTGGCGGTCACTGCGTCGCCCGGCTGCAGCTTCAGCTGCTGCAGTCGCTCGCGGGTCAGGGTGGCGCACAGGGTTTCGCCGCTGGCGATTTGCAGCAGGACTTCACTTTTCCCGTCGCCCGGCTCAATGGCGCTGACGGTGGCCGCCAGCTGGTTGTCATCCCCGGTGGCATCCCGGCTGATGTGAATCCAGGGGGCTTTGATCAGCACCAGCACCTCTTTACCTGCCGCCAGCTGAAGACGATCGGCGCTGCGCTGCGTCAGCGCCACGTTAAGCTGCGTGACCCCATCGGCCAGCTGAATCAGCAGATGCTGCACCACCCGCTGCTCGTCATTGCTCATCACGGTGCCAAACAGCTGGTTTCGGGCGCTGGTCTGCAGGGAGAAGCGGGCGATCGCCGCCAGCATGCTGTCGAGCGGCAGGGCATCCTGCTGCAGGGCATCAAAGGCCTTCTGCTGGATCTGCTCCATCAGCTGAAACAGCTGGATGAGGCGTTCACCGTAGCGGGTCAGCGTCGCGCCGCCACCACCTTTGCCGCCGGTGGCCCGCGCCACCAGCGTCTCATCCGCCAGCTGGTTCATCTCGTTAATCGCATCCCAGGCGCTTTTATAACTGATGCCTGCCAGCTTTGCCCCCTGACTGATTGAGCCGGTTTCCCGGACCCGTTTCAGCAGCTCGATACGACGGGGATCGGCAAACAGTTTCTGTTGTAAACGGATGTGAAGGGACAGTTCGGCTTCCATGACAGCTCCGGCAAAGGGTTAACGCGTGTGGAGGCCGATGATAGCGGCGTTTCGTGACCAAAGTAAAAGCACGAAAAGGGCTGCGCAAAATTTTCCTGACCCGTTACAATCACTTTTTTATTCTCAGAGTGAGACTCCCGATGCTGGAATTACTGAAAAGCCTCGCCGTAGCCGTCCTGATGGTGCCTGTGGTGATGGCGCTGATGCTGGGTATCATTTATGGCCTGGGTGAAGTGTTTAACGTCATCTCAAAATTTGGTCATCGCGAAAAATCCTCCGCCCGTTCGCACAACTGATTTCTGCCCCGCCCGCCTCTCTGCGCGGGCGCGGTCATTTTTATCCCGCCCCCCTTCATCCTTCTCTCTCTGCTGCCGATAATTTATCGGGATGCCGTGATAATGCGTTATATTATCCGCTACACAACGAATAGCCGGAGAAGATCATGTCATACCATTACACTCGCTGGGGCGTCGCGGCGCTGGTCACTTTTTCACTGGCCGGTCAGGCGGTTGCCGCCGATAATATTACCGTGTTTGCGGCGGCCTCACTGACCAATGCCCTGCAGGATATTGCCAGCCGTTATCAGCAGGAGAAGGGCGTGAACGTCGTCGCTTCGTTCGCCTCCTCTTCCACGCTGGCGCGCCAGATTGAACAGGGGGCTCCTGCCGATCTCTTTATCTCTGCCGATCAGCAGTGGATGGACGATGCGGTCGCTAAAAACAGCATGATGAAGAGCAGCCGTTATACGCTGCTGGGCAACGATCTGGTGCTAATCGCCCCGCGCAGCGCCGCGGCAAAAGCGGTTACGCTGGACAAGCAGACGAACTGGAAAAGCCTGCTGCACGGTGAACGTCTGGCGGTCGGCGACCCGGATCATGTGCCGGCGGGACTCTACGCCAAAGAGGCGCTGCAGAACCTGGGAGCCTGGCCGCAGGTCGCGCCGGTATTAGCCCCGGCTAACAACGTGCGGGCGGCGCTGGCGCTGGTCGAGCGCAACGAAACGCCCTATGGCATAGTGTATGGCTCCGACGCCGTGGCCAGCGAAAAAGTGCAGGTCGTGGGGCATTTCCCGGCCAGCAGCCACAAACCGGTGGAATATCCTATGGCGATCGTTAACGAACACAACCGCGCCGCCGTTAAGGCGTTTTATGACTACCTGAAAGGGCCGGAAGCGGCGGCTATCTTCAGACACTACGGATTCACACCGACGAAATGATACTCAGCGATCCCGAATGGCAGGCGGTACTGCTCAGCCTCAAAGTCTCTGGCATTGCCGTGCTCGGCAGCCTGCCGTTTGGCATCCTGATGGCCTGGATTCTGGTGCGCTGCCGTTTTCCCGGCAAAGCGCTGCTCGACAGCCTGATCCATCTGCCGCTGGTGCTGCCGCCGGTGGTGGTGGGGTATCTGCTGCTGATTACCCTGGGCCGGCGCGGCATCATCGGTGAAAAGCTCTATGAGTGGTTCGGTTTCAGCTTCGCCTTCAGCTGGCGGGGGGCCGCACTGACCTCCGCGGTGATCGCTTTTCCGCTGATGGTGCGCGCCATCCGGCTGGCGCTGGAGGCGGTCGACAGCCGGCTGGAGCAGGCGGCGCGCACGCTGGGGGCCGGACGCTGGCGGGTGTTCTTCACCATTACGCTGCCGCTGACCCTGCCAGGCGTGATCGTCGGGACGGTGCTCGCCTTTGCCCGCTCGCTGGGTGAGTTTGGCGCGACCATCACCTTTGTTTCCAATATACCGGGCGAGACCCGCACCCTGCCGCTGGCGATGTTTACCCTGATCGAGACGCCGGGTGCAGAAGGGGCGGCGGCGCGCCTCTGCGTGATCGCCATTGTACTGGCGCTGGCGTCGTTGCTGACGTCGGAATGGCTGGCCCGTGCCGGTCGTAAGCGGATGGGAAGCTGATGCTGTCACTCAATTTTATGCAGCAGCAGGGCGATCATCACTTAGAGGTCGACCTGCAGATCCCGGCCAGCGGGATCACGGCCATCTTCGGCGTCTCCGGGGCCGGTAAAACCTCGCTGATCAACGCGATCAGCGGCCTGACTCAGCCCCAGCGCGGACGGATAGCGCTGAATGACCGGCTGCTGTTCGATGCGGAGCAGGGGATATCGCTGCCGCCGGAAAAGCGGCGTATTGGCTATGTCTTTCAGGATGCCCGGCTCTTTCCCCACTACCGGGTGCGCGGCAACCTGCAATATGGCATGGCGCCCGCGATGAAAGCGCAGTTCGACACCCTGGTATCTCTGCTGGGGCTGGAGGCGCTGCTGCCACGCTTTCCGCTGTCGCTGTCGGGCGGCGAGAAGCAGCGGGTCGCCATTGGCCGTGCGCTGCTGACCGCACCGGATATGCTGCTGCTGGATGAGCCACTGGCGTCACTGGATCTGCCGCGCAAACGCGAACTGATGCCTTATCTGCAAAAGCTGGCGAAGCAGGTCGATATTCCGATGCTCTACGTTTCGCACAGCCTGGAGGAGATCCTGCAGCTGGCCGATAACGTGCTGGTGCTGGATGCGGGGCGGGTTAAAGCCTTCGGACCGCTGGAGCGGGTCTGGAGCAGCAGCGCGATGCGTCCCTGGCTGCCGATGAGTGAACTGACCAGCGTGCTGCGGGTGCAGGTGCTGGAGCAGCATCCCGACTACCCGATGACCGCGCTGTCGCTGGGCGATCAGCATATCTGGGTCAGCCGGGTGAATCAGCCGGTGAAGACCCCGCTGCGCATTCGCATCGCCTCGGCCGACGTTTCGCTGGCGCTGCAGCCACCCCAGCACAGCTCCATCCGCAACATTCTGCCCGCGCAGGTGGTGGAGCTGGTGGAGGTCGGCGATCAGGTTGAGGTGAAGCTGCGCATCGGCATCAGCGAACTCTGGGCGCGCATCACGCCGTGGGCGCGGGATGAGCTGGGCATCCGGCCCGATCAATGGCTCTATGCCCAGATTAAAAGCGTCTCGGTGACGCCCTGATTACAACACGTACTGATGGAGGGTATCGGCAATGGCGGTTTCAAGGTTCGTGCCGATCACCTTCTTCGCCCGCGCTTTAATCGCCTCGTCGGCGTTGCCCATCGCCACCCCCAGTCCGGCCGTTTCCAGCATGCTGAGATCGTTGTAGTTGTCACCGAAGGCGATCACATCCGACATGCTCAGGCCCTGTGATTCAACCCACTGCGCCAGTCGTTTGCCTTTGCTGTTGCCGCCGCGGGCGATATCCACCTGATCGTGCCACGACCATTCGCAGGCCAGCCTCAGCTCCGTTTCCACCTGGCTGGCGAACTGCTGCAGTTCCGGAATGTGGGTATGCGACAGCGCAAACTTCCAGATCGAACCGGCGTCGCGCGCCGCCTGAGCGAGGTCAGGCACCTGACGAAACAGCGGGCGCTGGTGGGCAGGGAGTGATTCGGCCCACTTCAGGGTGCGCGTCACGTGTCCGGTTGCGGTCTGATAGAGCATCGCATCATCCACATAGAGCAGGCCGTGAATCCGCTGCGCGTTCAGCCTGTCGATCACCTCAAGGGCGAGTTGCGGATCGAGCGGGTCGGACGCCAGCACCTTTTTCGCCTGGTAATCGTACAGATAGGTGCCATTGCAGCAGATCGCAGGTGTCTCCAGCTGTAACGCCTGATAAAAAGGATGGATGGCGCAGTGATGGCGTCCGGTCACGATAACGACGTGAATACCCGCCTGGCGTGCCTGGTTCAGCGCCTCGATGGACTGCGGCAGAATCGTTTTGGCGGGGGTCAGCAGTGTGCCGTCGAGGTCGAGGGCAATTACACGGTAGCTCATTAATCCTTCCATTCATCCGGGTTTGCGAGGGCTAAAGTCTACACCTGACCGCGGCCCGGAGACAAAAAACAGGGCACAAATGATTCCAGCGTCAGGCAATAAAACGCGCTACAGTGATTGACAGTTCATGATCAGGCAGCAAAAAAGGAGAATGCATGAAACAAGTTGTCTACACCGCCAGTCCCGAGAGCCAGCAGATCCACGTCTGGCAGATGAATGATGAGGGTGGGCTGACGTTGCTTCAGGTGACCGATGTCGCCGGCCAGGTTCAGCCGATGGTGGTGAGTCCGAAGCGCGATTTTCTCTATGTCGGTGTTCGTCCCAATTTTCGCGTGCTGGCATTCCGTATTGCCGCAGACGGCACGCTGACGGAAGCGGGCCAGGCGCCGCTGCCCGGCAGTCCGACCCACATCTCCACCGATCATCAGGGGAAATTCCTCTTCTGTGGCTCCTATAACGATGCCTGCGTCAGCGTCAGCCCGATTGGTGAGGATGGGATTCCGCAGGCGCCGCTGCAGGTGATTAACGGACTGGAGGGCTGTCACTCCGCCAACATCGACAATGACAATAAGACGCTCTACGTGCCGGCCCTGAAGCAGGATCGCATCTGTCTGTTTGCGCTGGGCGCAGACGGTCAGCTGACGCCGCGTGAGCAGGCGCAGGTGACGACGGTCGAGGGTGCCGGTCCGCGTCACATGCAGTTCCATCCGGGTGGCCAGTACGCTTACTGTGTGAACGAACTCGACAGCACGGTTGAGGTCTGGGCGTTAAATCAGGGCGGGGGAGAGGCCGAGAGCGTGCAGACGCTGGACATGATGCCGCCGGACTTCAGCGGCACGCGCTGGGCAGCCGATATTCACCTGACGCCGGATGGTCGTTTCCTCTATGCCTGCGATCGCACCAGCAGCACGCTGGCGATCTTCAGCGTCAGCGAACTGGGTGATGAGCTGACGCTGGAAGGGTTCCAGCCGACCGAAACGCAGCCGCGCGGCTTTAATATCGACCACAGCGGACGCTATCTGGTGGCGGCGGGGCAGAAGTCGCATCACATTGAAGTCTATGCCATTAATGAACCGAAAGGGCTGTTAGAGCCGCTGGGGCGTTATGCCGTGGGCCAGGGTCCGATGTGGGTCGTGATCCACTCGCTGCAGGCGTAACCTATCCTGAAAACGCCTCTCCTGAGCAGGAGAGGCATTCAGAGGGCGGAAAAACGCAAATCCGGGTGCCTCTGACCGCGATGAATCCGCTCAGCATGCAGGGAACACGGTCAGAAGAGGAAAGCGTCCCCTGTTACTGATAGTTCGCGGTCAGCGAGGCGCTCGCCAGAGCGTGGAAATGCACATTAAAGCCGACCATCGCGCCACTGGCACCTTCATCCACTTCAATCGTCTCCACATCCAGCGCATGCACGGTGAAAATGTAGCGATGGGTTTCGCCCTGCGGCGGTGCTGCGCCACCGTAACCCGCCTGACCGAAATCGGTTCGGGTCTGCACGGCGCCTGCAGGCAGCTCCGCTTTACCGGAACCGGCACCCTGTGGCAGGGAGGTGGTGCTGGCCGGGATGTTCGCCACGACCCAGTGCCACCAGCCGGACCCGGTCGGGGCATCCGGATCGTAGCAGGTCACCACAAAACTTTTGGTGCCCGCCGGTGCCGCTTCCCAGGCCAGATGCGGAGAGATATTCTCGCCGTGATAACCCATGCCGTTGAAAACATGCTTCTCAGGCATCTTCTCGCCGTCATTAAAATCCTGACTAAAAACGCGCATCACATCTCCTTAACTGTCGATGAATAGCCTTTCATCATAACCAAAAGCGCAGCCAGTGCCAGCGGTCAGCCTGCTCAGGAGACAAAATGGTGCGGATGATCCAGCGCGCCGGCAATCGCAGCGGTCAGCCGGCTTAACGCCGGTGGCGTGATGATGTAGGGCGGCATCAGGTAGATTAAGCGGCCAAACGGGCGGATCCAGACCCCCTGTTCCACAAAGAACTGCTGCAGCGCCGCCATGTTGACCGCCTGATGCGTTTCCACCACGCCAATCGCGCCCAGCACGCGCACGTCGGCCACCTGCGGCGAGTGGCGCAGCGGCAGCAGTTCAGCCCGCAGCTGCTGTTCGATGTTTGCCACCTGGCATTGCCACTCTCCTTCCGCCAGCATCTTCAGGCTCTCCGACGCGACCGCGCAGGCCAGCGGATTGCCCATGAAGGTCGGGCCATGCATGAAACAGCCTGCCGCACTGCGGCTGATGGTGTCCGCCACCTCGCGGGTGGTCAGGGTGGCCGCCAGGGTCATCATGCCGCCGGTGAGCGCCTTGCCGACGCAGAGAATATCCGGGGTGATGCCCGCGTGCTCGCAGGCAAAGAGCTTGCCGGTGCGGCCGAATCCGGTGGCGATCTCATCGGCAATCAGCAGCACACCGTAGTGGTCGCACGCCTCCCGCACCTGCTGCAGGTAGCGCGGATGATAAAAACGCATGCCGCCAGCACCCTGCACAATCGGCTCCAGAATCACCGCCGCCAGCTGCTGATGGTGTGTCTCAATCAGCCGGGCAAAATCCTCAAAGTCCTGGCTCTGCCACGCATCGTCAAAGCCGCAGGCCGGTGCCGCTGCAAAGCGATGTTCCGGCAGATAGCCGCGCCACAGGCTGTGCATGGAGTTCTCAGGATCGCACACCGACATCGCCGCAAAGGTATCGCCGTGATAGCCGCGCTTCAGCGTCAGGAAGGTCTGGCGCGTTTCACCGTGGCCCAGCCAGTATTGCAGCGCCATCTTCATCGACACTTCCACCGCCACCGAACCGGAGTCCGCCAGGAAGACGCACTCCAGCGCCTCAGGCGTCATCGCCACCAACTGGCGGCAGAGCGCCACCGCTGCCGGGTGGGTGATGCCACCAAACATGACGTGGGACATCTGTGCAACCTGCGCGGTCAGCGCCTGGTTCAGGCGCGGATGGTTGTAGCCATGGATCGCGGCCCACCAGGAGGACATGCCATCCACCAGCTCACGGCCATCGGTAAGTTGCAGCGTAACCCCGCGGGCGGCCACCACGGGGTAGCAGGGCAGGGGATCCTGCATGGAGGTGTAGGGGTGCCAGATATGCTGGCGGTCAAAACGGGCATCTTCAGAGGTGAACGCGGTGAGGGTCATCGGAGTTGTAAACCAAAATAAAAAAATATAGTTTACAAGTATACCCCTGCTTTCTGTCGGGATGACACCCTTTTTGGAGTAAGTAATGGCTCAACGCTGGACAATTGCACAGGCGCAAGCGCTGTTTGATGAACCCTTTCTTGAACTGATGTTTAAAGCGCAGCAGGTGCACCGTCAGCACTTCGACCCGCGTCAGGTGCAGGTCAGTACCCTGCTGTCGATCAAAACCGGTGCCTGCCCGGAGGATTGTAAATATTGCCCGCAGAGTGCGCGCTACAAGACCGGCCTGGAGTCGGAACGCCTGATGGAAGTGGAAGAGGTGCTGACCTCCGCCCGTCAGGCCAAAGCCGCGGGCTCGACCCGCTTCTGCATGGGGGCAGCGTGGAAAAATCCGCACGAGCGCGATATGCCCTATCTGGAAAAGATGGTTGAAGGCGTCAAGGCGATGGGAATGGAAACCTGCATGACGCTGGGCACCCTCAGCGAGCAGCAGGCGCAGCGACTGGCGGGCGCGGGACTCGATTTCTACAACCACAACCTCGACACCTCGCCGGAGTTTTACGGCTCCATCATCACCACCCGCAGTTATCAGGAGCGCCTGGATACGCTGGGCAAAGTGCGCGACGCCGGGATCAAAGTCTGTTCAGGCGGGATCGTCGGCCTCGGGGAAACCGTGAACGATCGCGCCGGTCTGCTGGTGCAGTTAGCCAATCTGCCGACGCCACCCGAGAGCGTGCCGATCAACATGCTGGTGAAGGTGAAAGGCACACCGCTGGCAGATAACGACGATGTGGAACCGTTCGATTTTATCCGCACCATCGCGGTGGCGCGCATTATGATGCCGACCTCCCATGTGCGTCTCTCAGCAGGCCGGGAGCAGATGAACGAACAGACCCAGGCGATGTGCTTTATGGCCGGGGCGAACTCCATTTTCTACGGCTGCAAACTGCTGACCACACCTAATCCGGAAGAGGATACCGACCGGGTGCTGTTCCGCAAACTGGGGCTGAACCCGGAGCATACGCACACGCAGCACGGCGATCAGCAGCAGGAAGAGCATCTCAGCGAGCAGCTGTTCCATGCCGACACGGAACAGTTCTATAACGCGGCGCTGTAATGAGCTGGCAGCAACGATTCCGGCAGGCGCTGGATCAGCGTCGTGCGGCCGACGGCTGGCGGCAGCGACGGATTATCGACGAACAGACGACCCGCACGCTGCACAGCGGCGGTCGCTGCTATCACCACTTCTCCAGCAATGATTATCTCGGCCTGACCCGCCATCCGGCGGTGATCGCGGCCTGGCAGCAGGGGGCGGCGCTGACCGGCGCGGGCGCGGGGGCCTCAGGGCACGTGACCGGCTATCACCGGCAGCATGCCGATCTGGAGGCGCAGCTGGCCGACTGGCTCGGCTATGAGCGTGCGCTGCTCTTTATCTCCGGTTTCGCAGCTAACCAGGCGGTGATCCATCTGCTGGGGGAGAAAAACGATCGCATCCTGGCTGATAAACTCAGCCACGCCTCTCTGCTCGACGCGGCCAGTCACAGCCCGGCGCAGCTGCGCCGGTTCAGCCACAACGCGCCGGAGAGTCTGGCGGCGCGGCTCGTCTCACCCTGTGAGGGGGAGACGCTGGTGGTGACCGAGGGCATCTTCAGCATGGATGGCGACAGCGCGCCGCTGGCCGCACTGGCGCAGCAGACGCGTCAGGCCGGAGGCTGGCTGCTGGTGGATGATGCGCACGGCATTGGCGTGGTGGGTGAGCAGGGGCGCGGCAGCTGCTGGCAGCAGGGCGTCCGGCCGGAACTGCAGGTGATCACCTTCGGCAAAGCCTTTGGCGTCAGCGGCGCGGCCCTGCTGTGCGATGCCGACACCGCCGACTACTTTCTGCAGTTCAGCCGTCATCTGATCTACTCCACCGCCATGCCCGCCGCCCAGGCTTTTGCGCTGCAGGCGGCGCTGCATGAAGTCCAGCAGGGCGAGGCGCTGCGCCAGCGCCTGCAGCAGAATATCCGCCATTTCCGGCGCGGCGCGGCGTCGCTGCCGTGGCAGCTGATGGATTCAGAGAGTGCGATTCAGCCCCTGCTGGTGGGTGAAAACAGCGAGGCGGTGGCGCTCTCTGCGCGGCTGGCTGAGGCGGGCTGCTGGGTGAGCGCTATCCGGCCGCCTACCGTGCCACCGGGTACCGCCCGGCTGCGCATCACCCTGACGGCGGCACATCGCCCTGAGGATATCGATCGGCTACTGGAGGCACTGCATGACGCTGCAGGTTGACAAACAGGCGGTCGCACGCGCTTTTGGCCGGGCGGCGAGCCACTACGATGCGCATGCCGCCCTGCAGCGTCTGAGCGGCGATGCCCTGCTGGCACACGCCCCGGTCGACAGTGGTCTGCACCTGCTGGATGCCGGTTGTGGCACCGGCTGGTACAGCCGGCTCTGGCGCGCGCGCGGCAAACAGGTTACGGCGCTGGATCTCTCCCCGCAGATGCTGCAACAGGCACGCCGCAACGACGCGGCGCAGCACTATCTGGCGGGGGACATTGATGCGCTGCCGCTGGCGGACAACAGCTTTGACCTGGTCTGGAGCAACCTGGCGGTGCAGTGGAGTGACGATCTGCCGCAGGCGCTGGCCCAGTTCCGGCGGGTGCTGCGTCCCGGCGGCACGCTGCTCTTTTCCACCCTGGGGGACGATTCGCTGCAGGAGGTGCATGAAGCCTGGTCACATCTGGACGCACTGCCGCATGCCAATCGCTTTCTCAGCGAGGCGCAGATTGCCGCCGCCTGCCATGCCTGGCCGCTGCGCTGCACCTCGGAGCGGGTGACGATCCATTTTCCCGATGCGCTCAGCGCCATGCGCTCACTGAAGGGCATTGGCGCGACCCATCTGCATCAGGGGCGTGACGGCCAGGTGTTAACCCGGCAACGCCTCAGCCGGTTAGAGGCGCACTGGCCGCGCGACCGGCACGGCTACCGCCTGAGTTATCATTTAATTTATGGAGTAAGTGCATCATGAAACGCCTGTTTATCACCGGCACCGACACCGAAGTCGGCAAAACGGTCGCCAGCGGCGCGCTGTTGCAGGCCGCCGCCGCCGCAGGCTTCCGCTGTGCGGGCTATAAGCCGGTGGCGTCGGGCTGTGAGATGACGCCGGAGGGCATCCGCAACAGCGATGCGCTGGCCCTGCAGCGTTACAGCAGCGTCGCGTTAACGTACCAGCAGGTCAATCCGCTGGCCTTTATGGAACCGACATCGCCGCACATCGTCAGCGCGGAAGAGGGCAGGCCGATTACCCATCTGGCGCTGTCGGCCGGTCTGGCGGCACTGGAGCCGCTGGCGGACTGGATTCTGGTCGAGGGGGCCGGGGGCTGGTACACCCCGTTGTCGGAGACGCACACCTATGCGGACTGGGTAGTCAGCGAACAGCTGCCGGTGATTCTGGTGGTGGGGATTAAGCTGGGCTGCATCAACCATGCGCTGCTCACCGCAGAGGCGGTACGGGCGCGCGGGCTGCCCCTGGCAGGCTGGATCGCGAATACCATCGAGCCACCGGGCAAACGCTATCAGCACTATCTCGCCAGCCTGAAACAGCGCCTGCCTGCCCCCTGTCTGGGCACGATCCCCTATCTCACGGATGAGGCGCAGCAGGCTGCCTGTGGACACTACCTGACGCTGCCTGAATAAGCGGACCCGGGCCGGCCGTCACTGCGGCCAGCGGTGGCTCTGCCCGCCGCAACCGGTTTTGCCTCAGGCCACCGTCAGCCATTTATCGACGGTGTAGTCGTCAAGCTGCGCCATGCTGCCGTGCGCCACATTGCGACCGCGGTGCAGCAGCAGAAAGTAGTCTGCCACGCGGCGGATTAGCGACAGGCGCTGCTCCAGCAGAAGAATGGTCAGCCCGTAGTCGAGGTTAAGCCGCCGGATCAGATTGCCCATCTCCTCCTCCAGCCACGGCGACATGCCGTCGGTGGGTTCATCGAGAATCAGCAGTTTAGGTTGCAGCACCAGCGCACGCGCCAGGGCCAGCTGTTGCTGCTGATCGACAGGCAGATCGCCGCTGCGCTGCTGGCGCAGCGAATAGAGTGCCGGAAAGAGATCGAACACCATTTCAGGAATGGCGCGATGGCGATCGTGCTGACTGGCACCCGCCAGCAGGGCGATCAGCAGGTTATCTTCCACGCTCATCTGGGTAAAAATATGGCGGCCCTGCGGCACGTAGCCGATCCCCATCTGTGCCCGCTGTTCAGCCGGTTGCAGCAGCAGATCTTCCGGCGGGGAGCCATCTTCCTTCCAGGAGATAGAGCCGCTGTTGATAGGCAGTCTGCCCATGATGCAGTTCACCAGCGTCGTTTTGCCCATGCCGGGCCGGCCCAGAACGCCGGTGCAGGTGCCAGGCGCCAGATCGAGGTCCACATCCCAGAGAATGTGGTTCTGACCGTAAAATTGATTCACCGAACGTAAACTCAGCATCTGACACTCTCCTTCCCGATCATTAGCCTGAATGCTTCCGCTCTCTGTCGTCTGGCAAACAAGTCATCAGCAGCGGCCCTGTCGCCGTTGCAGCTCAGTGCGCCTGGTGCGCGTTGGTGCCAGAGAGTCCTGCAATTCCCAGGCCAGATCTTAAAACGGCCCTGTTTTCTGCTGCTGTGCCTGCTTTCGGGGAAGGAAAGGTGAGAAAAACTTATCAATTCCCCACGGTCATTACGCACCTGCACTTTTGCAGTGCCTGGCGGCGCTGTTCCTGGTGCAGGCGTGCTCTGAGAAGGCAACGAATCTGATTAAGAATTCTAGTCGGCGCCCGGAAATTTGCCTGGCCAGCGGGGGGAAGGATTAAAAATGCAGACTATTCCGCCAGCCGCGGGCGCGAAATTTAACGGAAAAAAAATTATTTTCGCGGTGTCAGAAGGGCAGGGAAAAACTATACACAGCTGATGGCGGCGGGGCTGCCATCACTTATCCACTATTCCTGTGGATAACCTTGTGCATTAGGTAATGAAAACCAGTTGGAAGCGAGGAAATACGGGGCCTGGTAACATAATGACGAGATTCTGGCCTCATAAGCTAAAGCCAGTAAAATCAGTATTTTATTAAAAAACAAGCCTGCGATTTCTCTGTCAGGTAACCAGACTGTAATTTTGTGACGCTCTATTGACAAATGTTAAATCCGATCTCTGCCTGGGGATAACCTTGCGCAACACGCTTCGCCTGGATTTTCATCGCGCGCCAGAGAGGTGAGCGGAACCGCAACGGGGTTAACATTGCACCATTACTGTTTTTATATCCAGTATTATTTTCTGGCAAAATCACCATAGCCGAGTAAAATAAGTGCCTGCCCGCCGACTTCTCCAGCAGGAAATGCATTCATGAGCAAAGCCTTTAAATTAAACTCTGCCTTTAAACCTTCAGGCGATCAGCCTGAGGCGATCCGTCGCCTGGAAGAGGGACTGGAGGATGGACTGGCCCATCAGACCTTATTAGGGGTAACCGGCTCCGGTAAAACCTTTACCGTCGCCAACGTGATTGCCGACCTCAACCGTCCGACCATGGTGCTGGCGCCCAATAAGACGCTGGCCGCCCAGCTTTATGGCGAAATGAAAGAGTTTTTCCCGGATAACGCCGTGGAGTTCTTCGTCTCTTACTACGACTACTATCAGCCTGAAGCCTATGTGCCCAGCTCCGACACCTTTATCGAAAAAGATGCCTCGGTGAATGAGCACATCGAACAGATGCGTCTGTCGGCCACCAAGGCGCTGCTGGAGCGGCGGGATGTGATCGTGGTGGCGTCCGTCTCCGCGATCTACGGTCTGGGCGACCCCGATCTCTATCTGAAAATGATGCTGCACCTGACCCGCGGCATGATCATCGATCAGCGCAGTATTCTGCGTCGTCTCTCAGAGTTGCAATACACGCGAAACGACCAGGCGTTCCAGCGCGGGACCTTCCGGGTACGCGGCGAGGTGATCGATATCTTCCCGGCGGAGTCGGATGACATTGCGCTGCGCGTAGAGCTGTTTGACGAAGAGGTTGAGCGGCTGTCGCTGTTCGACCCGCTGACCGGCCAGATTGAGTCGGTGGTGCCGCGCTTTACCATCTACCCTAAAACCCACTACGTCACGCCGCGCGAGCGCATCCTGCAGGCGATGGAAGAGATCAAAGTGGAGCTGGCGGATCGCCGGCGGGTGCTGCTGGAGAACAACAAACTGCTGGAAGAGCAGCGTATCACCCAGCGTACCCAGTTTGATCTGGAGATGATGAGCGAGCTGGGCTACTGCTCCGGCATCGAAAACTATTCACGCTATCTCTCTGCCCGCGGGCCGGGCGAAGCGCCGCCAACGCTGTTTGACTATCTGCCTGCCGATGGCCTGCTGGTGGTGGATGAGTCCCACGTCACCATTCCGCAGATTGGCGGCATGTACAAAGGCGACCGGGCGCGTAAAGAGACGCTGGTGGAGTATGGCTTCCGTCTGCCGTCGGCGCTGGATAACCGTCCGATGAAGTTTGAAGAGTTTGAGGCGCTGGCGCCCCAGACCATCTACGTGTCGGCGACGCCGGGTAAATATGAGCTGGAAAAATCGGGCAATGAAGTGGTCGATCAGGTGGTGCGTCCGACCGGTCTGCTCGATCCGATCATCGAAGTGCGTCCGGTCGGCACCCAGGTTGACGATCTGCTGTCGGAGATCCGTCAGCGCGTGGCGGCCAATGAACGTATCCTGGTGACGGTGCTGACCAAACGCATGGCGGAAGATCTCACCGAATACCTGACAGAGCATGGCGAGAAGGTGCGCTATCTGCACTCCGATATCGATACGGTGGAACGTATGGAGATCATCCGCGACCTGCGTCTGGGTGAGTTTGATGTGCTGGTGGGCATCAACTTACTGCGTGAGGGGCTGGATATGCCGGAAGTGTCGCTGGTCGCGATCCTGGATGCGGATAAAGAGGGCTTCCTGCGTTCAGAACGTTCCCTGATCCAGACCATTGGTCGTGCGGCACGAAACGTCAACGGTAAGGCGATTCTCTACGGCGATAAAATCACGCCGTCGATGGCGCGCGCCATTGAAGAGACCGAACGCCGACGTGAGAAGCAGCAGCTGCACAATGAAAAGAATGGCATCGTGCCGCAGGGCCTCAACAAGAAGATCACCGATATTCTGGAACTCGGCAACAACGTGGTGAAAACCCGTGGCAAAGCCAGACCGGCCCGCCCGGGCGAAGCGCAGGCTCAGGCCGATTTGCTGACCTTAACGCCTCAGGCGCTGCAGAAGAAAATCCACGAGCTGGAGGGACAGATGCAGCAGCATGCGCAGAACCTGGAGTTCGAGCAGGCGGCGAATGTGCGCGACCAGCTGCATGAGCTGCGTACGCTGTTTATTGCGGCCTCATAGCGCCGTTAAAACCCTGAATGGCGTGTTCCAGCGCCACCCTGAGCAGCTGGCGGTCGTGACGATATTTAATGTCGGCGGCCTCCAGCGGTTCACGGACGATCAGCCGATCGTCAATCCCCCGGGTATCGACCGCCGGGCTGACCACCACCGCATCAATCACTCGCTTGCCGATGTAACGCTCCATCATCGCCAGTTTGTCAGCCACCGACAGGCTGGCGGCGGCGGGGCTGAGCTCGCGGCCCAGATTGCCGATAAAGACCATGGTGGCGGGCGTGCGCCGCAGCGCCTGCGCCATCTCATCCATCAGCAGGATCGGCATCAGGCTGGTGTAAAAGCTGCCCGGCCCGATCAGGATCAGATCCGCCTCACCAATCGCCTGCAGCGCTTCCCGCGTGGGCTGGACATTGGGATGCAGCATCAGCTCCTGCGGCGGCTGCTTCATCTCGTCAATCGCCGTTTCGCCGTAAACCATGTTGCCTTCCGCATCCATCGCCACCAGATCCACCGGCTGCTCCGACATCGGGATTAAAAAGGCATCCACCTTCAGCAGGTTGCGGATGATGTTGATCGCCTCCAGCGGGCGCACGCTGAGATGATCCAGCGCGCGCAGCATCAGGTTACCCAGGTTGTGCCCGGCCAGTTCGCCATTACCGGCGAAACGATACTCAAACATCGCAGAGGCGACGCTGGGTTCGGTAATCAGCTGGTTCAGGCAGTTGCGCATATCTCCCCAGGCGATCCCGCCTTCGGAACGGCGGATACGGCCGGTTGAACCGCCGTTGTCGGTGGTGGTGACAATGCCGGTGAGACGCGAGCCCAGCGGGGAAAGGGCAGACATCACGCGGCCCAGACCGTGTCCGCCACCCAGTGCCACAACGCGATCAAGATCGGCCAGTGTGCGATTCATACTTCTCCTTACTTCCTTTCGCGTGGCGAGGCTCTAAACGCTAAGCCCGCGCGGATGACTTACGTCAAAATCAGGCGGGCATTTTAACGTATCCTGTCGCGAAAATGCGGTGAAAATTCGATATGTATAAGAATATATAGCGAAAACAGCGAATGGAAGAGTGGCGTGAATCACGCTACCATCATGTTTACCGCGCTGATCAACGGGTCAGCGTACACTCAAGCCTGAATGCCTAAGTCTGCGGATAGGGGGTTCAGGCCGTAGCCATCGAGCTGCCAGGGTGCAGGAAGAAATGACTGCATCTCCCAATCTGGAAAGGTGTTCTGGTGTCACAATTTACTGATGCATACGCGCGTAAGTTCTATTACCTGCGCCTGTCGGTCACGGATGTCTGCAATTTCCGCTGTACCTACTGTCTCCCGGACGGCTACAAGCCGCAGGGAATTCGTAACAAAAGCTTTCTCTCTCTGGATGAAATCCGCCGTGTCACGCGGGCCTTTGCGGCAGCCGGCACGGAAAAAGTGCGGCTGACCGGGGGTGAGCCGTCGCTGCGCCGTGATTTCACCGACATCATCGCCGCGGTGCGTGAAAACGCCGCCATTCGTCAGATCGCGGTGACCACTAACGGCTACCGGCTGGCGCGTGACGTGAAGCAGTGGCGCGAGGCAGGCTTAACCGCGCTCAACGTCAGCGTGGACAGTCTGGATGCCCGCCAGTTTCACGCCATTACCGGTCAGGATAAATTTCATCAGGTGATGAGCGGCATCGATGCCGCCTTTGACGCCGGTTTTCGCCAGGTGAAAGTCAACAGCGTGCTGATGCGCGATCTTAACAGCCGCAATCTCGCCACCTTCCTTGACTGGATCCGCACCCGTCCGATTCAGCTGCGCTTTATCGAACTGATGGAGACCGGTGACGGCGGTTCACTGTTCCGCGATCAGCACGTTTCCGGTGCGGTGATCCGCGACCAGCTGATCGCTCAGGGCTGGCAGCGTCGCGAAAGCGAACGCAGTGACGGCCCGGCGCAGGTTTTTTACCATCCCGATTATGTCGGCGAAATCGGCCTGATTATGCCCTACGCCAAAGATTTTTGTGCCAGCTGCAACCGTCTGCGCGTCTCCGCGCAGGGCAATCTGCACCTCTGTCTGTTTGGCGACGGCGGCATTCCGCTGCGCGATCTGCTGGCGTCGGATGACCAGCAGGCTGAACTGCAGGCGCGCATTGCCAGCAGCCTGGGGCAGAAGAAGCAGACCCATTTTCTCCATCAGGGCAACACGGGCATTACACAGAATCTCTCTTACATTGGCGGTTAATTTCAGGAGGCAGTATGGGTAAACCAGCCAGCGAATTTCAGGCGGTGCAGATTGCGGTGATGACGGTCTCCGATCGTCGCGATGCCAGCAACGACACCTCCGGTGACTACCTGCGCAGCGCGGCGGCGGAAGCGGGCCACAGCGTGGTCGATCACGCTATCGTGCCGGAGAATCTCTATCGCATTCGTGCCACCGTGTCGCGCTGGATCGCCAGTGACGATGTGCAGGTGGTGATCGTGAACGGCGGCACCGGGTTTAACCTGAAGAACAGCACGCCGGAAGCGCTGCTGCCGCTGTTTGACCGCGAGATTGAGGGATTTGGCGAACTGTTCCGGATGATCTCCTATGAGGAGATTGGCGGTTCGACCCTGCAGTCACGCGCCATTGCCGGTCTGGCGAATCAGACGCTGATTCTGGCCGTGCCGGGTTCGACCAGCGCCTGCCGTACCGCCTGGGAGCGCATCATTGCCGATCAGATCGATGCGCGCACCGCGCCCTGTAATTTTGTCTCACATCTGAAGAAACAATAAGCATGTCTCAACTTACACACATTAACGCCGCGGGCGAAGCGCACATGGTTGATGTCTCCGCCAAGGCTGAAACCGTGCGCGAAGCGCGGGCAGAAGTGCTGGTGCTGATGCAGCCGGAAACGCTGCAGATGATTATCGAGGGCAGCCACCATAAAGGGGATGTCTTTGCCACCGCCCGCATCGCCGGTATCCAGGCGGCGAAACGCACCTGGGAGCTGATTCCGCTCTGCCATCCACTGATGCTGAGCAAAGTGGAAGTGAACCTCGAAGCAGAACCGGCACACAGCCGGGTCCGCATCACCTCGCTCTGCCGCCTGAGTGGCAAAACCGGCGTGGAGATGGAGGCGCTGACCGCGGCTTCGGTGGCCGCGCTGACTATCTACGACATGTGCAAAGCGGTGCAGAAAGATATCGTCATCGATCAGCTGCGTTTAATCAGCAAGAGCGGTGGCAAAAGCGGCGATTTTCAGGCGGTGGCCCATGATTAAGGTGCTGTTTTTTGCCCAGGTGCGCGAGCTGACCGGCACGGCCGCACTGGAGGTCAGCGCGGACTATCCGGACGTGGCGGCACTGCGCGCATCCCTCGCTGCACGGGACGACCGCTGGGCGCTGGCGCTGGCGTCGGGTAAGCTGCTGGCGGCGGTCAATCAGACGCTGGTGCCGATGACGCATCCCCTGCACGCCGGGGATGAAGTGGCCTTTTTCCCGCCCGTGACCGGAGGCTGAGATGGACACGCAGATTCGCGTCGGGCCCGCGCCGTTTGACATGGCGGAAGCGTATCGCTGGCTGGCCGCCTGTGAGGAAGATGGCGCGGTCGTGACCTTTACCGGCAAAGTCCGCAACCACAATCTGGGGAGTGATGTGGCGGCGCTGACGCTGGAGCACTATCCCGGTATGACCGAGAAAGCACTGCAGGAGATCGTGGCGGCGGCGCGTGAACGCTGGCCGCTGCAGCGCGTCACGGTGATCCATCGCGTCGGCGAGCTGTTTCCCGGCGATGAAATCGTGCTGGTCGGCGTGACCAGCGCCCATCGCGGCAGCGCCTTTTCCGCCGCCGAATTCATCATGGATTACCTGAAAACGCGCGCGCCCTTCTGGAAACGCGAAGCGACAGAGCAGGGTGACCGCTGGGTGGATGCCCGCGACAGCGATCACCAGGCCGCTCAGCGCTGGGAGTAGCGCGGAACTACGGCTGCTTCAGCTGCTCCGCCGGGCCAAAGCGGGTCTGGCCGTGACTGTGCTCACCGCCGCCCGTCGTCCGCTTCAGCTGGATCACCTGGCCCTGCTGCCACGCATTCGCACCCGCCGCCGCCGGGTGCGCCACGATATCGGCGCGCCGGGCGCGAATCGCTTTGCTGTCGACGTCGAAGCGGCGATCGCGGTCGGCCAGCAGCCGGGAATCCATCTGACCATCCGCCGTAAAGCCCATCATCAGTGCCGGAATGCCGAGCGGCAGCGTTTTATCGCGATCGGTATGCCAGGTGTGCCAGGTTTTCCCGTAGGTATTCACGATGCGTTTCATCAGGGCGTGATCGGCGCTGGCCGGTAAGCCCGGCGCAATCAGCGTGCCCGACTTCACCTCATACTGGTGGCTGTGCCACAGCTTCTTCTCCTCCGGGGGCAGGGTGTTGAACAGCCGTTCGCTGATGATGTACTCCACCCCCATCAGCCGCGCGTCGCGGGTATTGCCGTCATAGATCACCGCCTGCATCACATCCTCGTTCAGCACGGTGACGTAGTGGTGTGCCTCCATCTGACCGTTCTGGTCACCATTGTAAAAATGGAAGCCATCCAGATAGGTGTTGATCGCCTCAATCGGCGGTCGTGACTGCATCACACTGGCGCCGGTCTCCAGCAGCTTCAGCGAGGAGGAGGTGGGCGCGCCCGGTGACTGCACCTGAGCAGGCGTATTATTGGCGCCGCAGCCGGTTAATAACAGGCTGAACGCCGCAACAGGCCAGAGTTTAAACATCGTAAGTTCCTTTAACGTTAAAAAAGGTAACCTTAGTTCAGTTCCCGCCTGCCTGTGAAACGCTGGCGATGATAGAGTAGGGTTTTGGTTCATTCTGAGGACAGGCATGTCATCCACCCCGATTCTGCAACGTCTGACACTGGTCGCCGCGCTGGTGCTGGCGGGCTGTAGCAGCAAGAAAACCCCCGAGGCGCCGGTCCGGCAGCCTGAGGATGTGAAAGCACAAATTCAGCGGCTGCTGCCGTCGCATGTCAGCAACAAAGCGGCATGGAGCGACGATATCTACACCTCTTTCCGCACCCAGCAGATCGATCCCAGCGCCAGCAACCTTTGCGCGGTGATCGCCGTGGCGGATCAGGAGAGCAACTTCAGCGCCGAGGCGGCCGTGCCCGGCCTGCCTAAAATCGCCTGGGGTGAGATCAATCGCCGGGCGGCCAAAGTCCATGTGCCGGCTTTTCTGGTGCGCACGGCGCTGCTGATTAAATCCCCGACCGGCGAAAGTTACGCGGCGCGGCTCGACAAAGTGCGCAGTGAAAAAGAGCTGAGCGCCATCTTTGATGACCTGATCGACATGGTGCCGATGGGCCAGACGCTGTTTGGCAATCTCAATCCGATCCACACGGGCGGGCCGATGCAGGTCAGCATTGCCTTTGCCGAGGCGCATGCCAAAGGCTACCCGTGGCCGGTTGATGGCACGATCCGGCGTGAAGTCTTTACCCGTCACGGCGGGATCTACTTCGGCACAATGCACCTGCTTGGCTACCCGGCTGACTACAGCCAGCCGCTCTACCGCTTCGCGGACTTCAATGCGGGCTGGTACGCCAGTCGCAACGCGGCGTTCCAGGCGGCGGTGGCGAAGGCGACCGGGATGAAGCTGGCGCTGGATGGCGATCTGATCCTCTATGGCTCAGACGCGGCGGGCGGCACCGAACTGGCGGTGCGCACCCTGTCGAAGCAGATCGACATGAGCAACAGCGCCATCCGACGCGATCTGGAGAAAGGGGAGAAAGCGTCGTTCAGCGACAGCGAACTCTGGAAGCAGGTCTTTACCCTGGCGGATAAAATGGCGGGCCGTAAGCTGCCGCGTGAAATGCTGCCGGGCATTAAGCTGGAGAGCCCGAAAATTACCCGCAATCTTACGACGGCGTGGTTTGCGCAGCGCGTCGACAGCCGTTATCAGCAGTGCCTGTCGCGGCGTTAAACGGCATGTTGTGGCACAGTTGAGCTGAGCTGTGCCACACTTAAATCTGACAGGGCTCCCTGTGGAGCGTCTTACTACTCATCCCTTTATCAAGAGGTGCATCATGGATCGATATCCACGACATGATTCTATCGTTCAACCCGCCTCGCGCGGGCTTCAGGCTTACATGGCCCAGGTGTATGGCTGGATGACCTGTGGTCTGCTGCTGACGGCGTTTGTCTCCTGGTTCGCTGCACGTACGCCTGCGGTCATGGAGCTGGTCTTCGCCAACCGGATCACCTTCTTCGGGCTGATTATCGCGCAGCTGGCGCTGGTGTTCTTCCTGTCAGGCATGGTGCATCGCCTGAGCGGGGCGGTGGCGACCGGGCTGTTTATGCTCTATTCGGCGCTGACCGGCGTCACGATGGCCAGCATCTTCCTGGTTTACACCTACTCCTCCATCGCCAGCACCTTCTTTGTCGCCGCCGGGATGTTTGGCGCGATGAGCTTCTACGGCTACACCACCAAACGCGATCTGAGCCGGTTTGGCAGTCTGCTGTTTATGGCGCTGATCGGCATCCTGCTGGCGTCGCTGGTGAACTTCTGGCTGAAGAGCCCGGCGCTGATGTGGGCGATTACCTACATCGGAGTGGTAGTGTTTGTCGGCCTGACCGCCTATGACACCCAGAAGCTGAAAAATATTGGTGAGCAGATTGATGCGTGCGACACGGAAAACCTGCGTCGCTACTCGATCATGGGGGCGTTAACGCTCTATCTGGACTTCATCAATCTCTTCCTGATGCTGCTGCGGATTATGGGCAACCGTCGCTGAATCAGGCTACCCGTTTCGCGGCCAGCACCGCGCTGAACGGCTGAGATGTAAAGGGGGAGGCGCACCGGTTGCGCCTCCCCCGTTTTATGATGACTTCTGAAGCTTCTGCTCGTTCTTCTGGCGCAGATGCTTCGCCCGGCTCTCCAGAACCAGATAGAGCACCAGCGCCAGCAGTAGCGGCAGGATGAAATAGAGGACGCGATAGGCGAGCAGCGCCGCGATAATGGTGCCATGCGACGCGTGCTGACCGCTGAGCAGTGCCAGGAAGACCGCCTCCAGCACGCCAATCCCCGCCGGAATATGAATGATCACCCCGGCAATACTGCTGATCAGCAGCACGCCCAGCACCATCGGATAGCCGACATCGCGTCCCAGCAGTAGCCAGATAATCGCCCCCATCACCATCCAGTTAGCGCAGGATACGCCAAACTGCAGCAGCGCCATACGCAGCGAGGGGAGCTGCAGCGTCTGCCCTTTGACCGTCCAGCGTCGCTGCTTCGAGAAGGCACAGGCCCAGAGGTAGATCGCCACCAGCACCAGCAGCACCACACCGATCAGCCGCAGGGTAGTCTCACCGATAAACCAGCCGCTGGGGATGGAGACCATGCCCGCACTGAACACCACGCCAGCCAGCAGAATGTAGCCCAGCCAGTTGGTGGCGATGCTCAGGGAGAAGATGCGTGTGATGGTGGCGCTGTCGAGTCCCAGACGGGAGTAGAGCCGGTAGCGCATCGCCACACCGCCGACCCAGGTGCTCAGCGTCAGGTTAAAGGCGTAACAGATAAATGACACCAGCATGACCTGCCGCTTCGCCAGCTTATGTCCGCAGTAGGCGCGCCCGATGAGGTCATAGCAGCCGTAGACCAGGTAACTCAGCACCACCAGTCCGGCGGCGGTCAGCACCACAAAGCGGTTATAGTTAACGATGACGTCATAAACATCTTCCCAGTTCACTTTGCGGGCATAAACCACCAGCAGCACCACCACCGCGATAAAGAACAGCACGGTGAGGATCTTTTTTGCCAGTTGCCAGCGTGGATGTTTTTTTGCCATCAGGATTTTGCTCCCTGGTTGTCGGCTTCTACGCGATCCTGTGTCTCCATCTCGGGCTGCACCGGGGCAGCCACCTGGGCCAGCCGCGGTGTGTGCGCCGGTAACCAGCCCGCAATAGCCGGGAAATGGCGCAGGAAGTGGAAGACCACCACGCTTTTGCTGAGCTGCCACCAGTTGCGTGGGGGCAGACGATCCTCCTGCACCCGCTGACAATCATTTGCCAGTAGCGCTTCAAGGTTGTCACGCAGCGTCTGGTTAAACGGCCGGTCGTGAATGATCAGGTTGGCTTCCAGGTTGAGTGACAGGCTGAGCGGGTCGAGATTGCTGGAGCCGACGGTAGCCCACTGATCGTCCTTCACCGCGATCTTGCCGTGCAGCGGACGACGGATATATTCATAGACTTCAACCCCGCCATCGACCAGATAGTTGTAGAGCAACTCCGCGCCCACTTTCACAATTGGCATATCCGGCTCGCCCTGCACAATCAGCCGCACCCTGACGCCGCGCTGCGCCGCGTTGCGCATCTCACGCAACAGCCGGTAGCCGGGAAAGAAGTAGGCGTTAGCGATAATCACATCCCGCTTCGCCTCGCGCAGCATCTCAAGGTAGTGCATTTCGATGTCGTCGCGATGTTCGTCATTGTCGCGATAGACATAGAGCACCTGGGCATCGCCGGGCCTGGCATTGACCGCCGGACGGTGAGACCGCGACCCCCACCAGCGGCGGGTAGGCTGTTCACTGCCAATCGCCTGCTGCAGATAGCGGGCGATGTCGCCCACCACTGGTCCTTTGACCTGCACCGCATAATCCTGCTTGGCCTCGGGGCCGTAGTCGGTGTTGTGCTCGGCAGAGAAGTTGATGCCGCCCACAAAGGCCACCACGTCATCCACCACCACGGTTTTGCGGTGCAGGCGGCGGAACACGTTAGTACGCATGCCCATCACCAGCGGGCGCGGATCGTAGTAGATGAAGCGCACGCCCGCGCTGGTCAGGCTGTTCACAAAGGTGTCGGAGAGTTCGGCGGAGCCGTAGCCATCCACCATGATTTCAACCCGTACCCCGCGCTGGGCCGCCGCCAGCAGTTCGCGATGCAGGGCATTGCCGACCTCATCCTCAAACAGAATAAAGGTTTCAATCAGCACCGTGCGCTCGGCCCGCTGTATCGCACCAAAGACGCGCGGGAAAAACGCCTCACCATTTTCCAGCAACAGCAGCCGGTTGCCTTCCTGCCAGCTGAAATTCATAGGTGAATCTCCACGGCCAGCGGCGCATGGTCGGAGAGATGGGACCACGGCTTACGCGGCAGCGCCCACGGATGAGTGACGGTGGCATTGCGCACATAGATGCGGTCGAGCCGCAGAATCGGGAAGCGCGCCGGGAAGGTGCGCGCCGGGCGTCCGGTTTTCATGCTGAATACCTCTTTCAGGCCTGCGCCCTGTTTTAAGATCGCGTTAGCGCGTCGTTGCCAGTCGTTAAAATCACCCGCCACCACAACCGGCGCGTCGGGCGGCAGCGAGGTGACCATTTCACATATCATCTTCATCTGCGCGCGGCGGTGCGAGGCCTTCAGGCCAAGGTGCACGCAGATAACGTGCAGCGTGCCATGCGGCTCGGGCAGGGCGATCTGACAGTGCAGCATGCCGCGATTCTCACTGCCCGCCACCGAGATATCCCGGTTCTCATACTCTGCAATCGGAAAGCGCGACAGCACGGCATTGCCGTGATGTCCTTCCGGGTAGACCGCATTGCGCCCGTAGGCGAAATCGTTCCACATGGTGTCGGCCAGAAACTCATAGTGTGGCGCCTCGGGCCACGCGTCATGGTTAAGCGGATGGATGGCATGCGTGCCCATCACCTCCTGCAGAAGGACCACATCCGCCGACGTTGCGCGAACGGCTTCGCGTAATTCCGGCAGGATGAAGCGGCGATTAAACGGGGCAAAACCCTTGTGTGTATTGATCGTCAGGACTTTTATTGAAAATCCTTGCGTGTTTTGTGGCATACTCGCGACGCACTCCTTTTCATCATCACCAGAATCAAAGTGTAGTCTTTGTCACAAATGGGTGGTGAGAGAGGGCGATAATTAAGGCGTTATCCGAAAATTGTTTTACATTGAGGAAACCGTTTCCGGCTTGTGCCGGTAGCACTTGGGCGACCTGTTGGGTCTGCCAGGAGAACTGAATGAAATGGTCTAATCGTATTCAAATCATCACGGGTCAGACGTACATGCATATCGCTATGCATCTGCTGGTGATCGCTGCGCTGATCTGGGGCTGGAAGCACAAGGCCCTGGTCGATGTCTGCAGCACGCTGGTGGCCGTCTACGCACTGGTTTTTGTTGCCATGCTGGCAACACAGCGCATCGCCCGTTTACGGACCCTTGGCGATTATCTTGAAGAAGCGACCACCACTTACTACTTTGGCGCTGCCATGATGACACTGTTCCTGGTGTCGCGGATCTACCACAACAACCTGCTGCTGGCGTGCCTCGGCGTGGTGATGTTGCTGGGTCCGGCGCTGGTGTCGCTGCTGGCGAAAGAACCGCCACGGCGCATCGAAAAAAAACGTAGCTAAGTTGAAGGCCACCGAAAGGTGGCCTTCCTGTTTATGGGGCAGGGAAGATGTGTGTGTAAATGTGAGCTATCTCGCACACTTGCTCTAAAGCTGCTACACTCGCCCGCTTACGCATCGTAGTTTGTGCCCTTTTCACGCGTCAGCCCCAGCTGCCGTCACTATCCCTCTGAAAACTACACCGTGAATCACGGACAGAGCGGACCGGAGTAAATCACGTAATGTCTTTTGACTCTCTCGGCCTGAGTGCCGATATTTTGCGCGCGGTCGCCGAACAAGGCTACAGCGAACCTACACCTATCCAGCGCCAGGCGATTCCTGTGGTGCTGGCAGGCCGCGATCTGCTGGCGAGCGCCCAGACCGGCACCGGCAAGACGGCCGGCTTTACCTTACCTTTGCTTGAAAAACTCTCTGCGACCACCACGCCGGTGCGCGGCCGTCGCCCGGTGCGCGCCCTGATCCTGACCCCGACCCGCGAACTCGCGGCGCAGGTCGGCGAAAACGTCAGTGACTACAGCAAATATCTCCCGCTGCGGTCGATGGTGGTGTTTGGTGGCGTCAGCATCAATCCGCAGATGGTTAAACTGCGTGGCGGCGTCGACGTGCTGGTGGCGACACCGGGTCGTCTGCTGGATCTGGCGCATCAGAATGCGGTTGACCTCTCTAAGGTCGAAATTCTGGTGCTGGATGAAGCGGACCGTATGCTCGATATGGGCTTTATCCACGACATCCGTCGCGTGCTGGCGCGCCTGCCGGCTAAGCGTCAGAACCTGCTCTTCTCGGCCACCTTCTCTGATGAGATCAAAGGCCTGGCTGAAAAACTGCTGACCAACCCGGAAATGGTGGAAGTGGCGCGCCGCAACACCGCCTCTGAACAGGTTGCTCAGCAGGTGCATTTCGTGGATAAGAAGCGCAAGCGGGAACTGCTGTCGCAGCTGATTGGCGAAGGGAACTGGCAGCAGGTGCTGGTCTTTACCCGAACCAAGCATGGCGCTAACCACCTTGCCGAGCAGCTGGGCAAAGATGGCATCACCGCCGCCGCGATCCACGGCAACAAGAGCCAGGGTGCCCGTACCCGTGCGCTGGCTGACTTTAAATCTGGCGGGATCCGCGTGCTGGTAGCGACCGATATCGCGGCGCGTGGCCTGGATATCGAAGAGCTGCCACACGTGGTCAACTATGAGCTGCCCAACGTCGCCGAAGATTATGTGCACCGTATTGGCCGTACCGGCCGTGCGGCGGCCACCGGTGCGGCACTGTCACTGGTCTGCGTCGATGAGCATAAACTGCTGCGTGATATCGAACGCCTGCTGAAGCGTGAAATCCCGCGCCTGGCGATTCCGGGTTATGAACCCGATCCGAGCATCAAAGCAGAGCCTATCATCAACGGTCGCCAGCAGCAGTCGCGCGGCGGTGCAGGCGGCGCGCGCGGTCGTGGTCAGGGCGGACAGGGTGCAGGTGCACCACGTTCATCCGGCGACAAGCGTTCTCAGCCTCGTCGTCAGGGACAGCCTGCGCCTCAGGGCGACAAGCCCGCTTCCCGACCGCGTCGTCCGGCACCGAAGCGCACCGGGAACGTCTGAGTATGAGGGTTTTACTGGCGCCGATGGAGGGCGTGCTTGATTCGCTGGTGCGCCAGCTGTTATCGGAAGTGAACGACTACGATCTCTGCATCACCGAGTTTTTGCGCGTGGTCGATCAGCTGCTGCCGGTAAAATCCTTTTATCGTCTCTGCCCCGAGCTGCATAACAACAGCCGCACGCCTTCCGGCACGCGGGTGCGGATGCAGCTGCTGGGGCAGCATCCCGAATGGTTAGCCGAGAACGCCGCCCGTGCGGTGGCGCTGGGCTCCTGGGGGGTGGATCTCAACTGCGGTTGTCCCTCTAAGCTGGTCAACGGAAGCGGAGGCGGGGCGACCCTGCTTAAAGATCCCGATCTGATCTATCGCGGCGCGAAAGCGATGCGTGAAGCGGTGCCTGCTGACTTACCGGTCACGGTGAAAGTGCGGCTCGGCTGGGATTCCAGCGCCCGCAGTCTGGAGATCGCCGATGCTGTACAGCAGGCGGGAGCCAGTGAGCTGGTGGTGCATGGACGAACCAAGGAAGAGGGCTATCGTGCCGAGGCGATCAACTGGCAGGCGATTGGCGAGATTCGTCAGCGGCTGCGCATTCCGGTGATTGCTAACGGTGAAATCTGGGACTGGCAGAGCGCGCAGAACTGTATGGCGGTCACCGGCTGCGATGCGGTGATGATTGGCCGCGGTGCGCTGAACATCCCTAACCTGAGCCGGGTGGTCAAATATAACGAGCCGCCAATGGCCTGGCCTGAGGTGGTGCGCCTGTTGCAGAAATATAGCCGGCTGGAAAAGCAGGGTGACACCGGACTCTATCACGTCGCGCGCATCAAACAGTGGCTTGGCTATCTGCGCAAAGCGTATGCAGAAGCGGATGGCCTGTTCAGCGAAATCCGGGCGTTAAAATCGTCGGACGATATTGCACAGGCGATCGATCGTCACGCGACGGTTCATGGTTTGTGATAAAAAATCAGGCGACCCCTTAGCGGCCTGACGGTATAGTGAGCCAAATTTCCTTCACCGCAACTCTGCTATGTCTGACACCGCCGTGTTGAGCAACAGCCAGCTCAACAAACGTATCCTTTCCGTTATCGTTTTCACCTTCTTCTGCTATCTCTCCGTCGGCTTGCCGCTGGCTGTGCTGCCTGGCTTTGTCAAAAATCACCTCGGCTTCAGCTCATTCATCGCCGGGCTGATTATCAGTATTCAGTATTTCGCGACGCTGCTCAGCCGTCCTCAGTCGGGCCGTCTGGCCGACCGGCTTGGCCCTAAACGCGTGGTGATGCTGGGGCTGCTCTGCTGCGGCATGAGCGGGGTGCTGACCATCGTCGCCGCCCTGCTGAGCAGCTGGCCATGGCTGAGCCTGACGCTGCTGGCTGTCGGACGGCTGTTTCTTGGGGTGGGCGAAAGCTTCAGCAGCACCGGCTCCACCCTGTGGGGCATGAACATCGTCGGGCCGCTGCAGACCGCCCGCGTGATCTCCTGGAACGGCGTCGCCACCTATCTGGCGATGGCGGTGGGCGCACCGCTGGGCGTGATGCTCAACGGTCAGTTCGGCATGAGCGGCTTTGCTGGCCTGATTGCGGTGATGGGGATAGCTGGCTATCTGATGGCGAGCCGCAAACCCGCCGTCACCGTCAGCCTGGGCGAGCGCATTCCGTTTCATCGCGTCTTTTCCCGCGTCTGGCTCTACGGTCTGGCGCTGGGCTTCGGCACCATCGGCTTTGGTGTGATTGCCACCTTCATTACCCTCTACTTTGCCAGCCGCAACTGGCAGGGCGCGGCCTATGCGCTGACGCTGTTCAGCCTGGGCTTTGTGCTGGTGCGTCTCGGCTTCGGGCGCTTTATCACCCGTTTTGGCGGACTGCGCGTCTCGCTGTTCTCCTTTCTGCTGGAGTGTGTGGGACTGCTACTGATCTGGCAGGCGGACAGCGCCTGGCTGGTGGGGGCGGGGGCGTTTCTGACCGGCAGCGGTTTTTCGCTGGTCTTTCCGGCCCTGGGGGTGGAAGCCGTTAAGCGGGTTGAGCGTCAGGATCAGGGATCGGCGCTCGGCACCTACTCCGCCTTTCTCGATCTGGGGCTGGGCTTAACCGGCCCGGTGGCGGGACTCTTTATCGGACACTGGGGCATGCAGTCGGTCTACCTCGCGGCGGCGATCATGGTCCTGGGTGCGCTGCTGATTACCCTGCGGCTCTGCGCTCAGCAGCGGCTCACCAGCGGGTGAGCCGCCGGGTCATCAGAAACGGGTAAACAGCCAGTAGAGCAGGGCGGAGAGCAGAACGGAGACCGGCAGGGTTAAGACCCAGGCGACCGCCAGGTTGCGCAGCGTGGCAAGCTGCAGGCCGGAGCGATTGGCCGCCATGGTGCCCGCCACGCCCGAGGAGAGCACATGGGTGGTGGAAACCGGTAAACCGAAACCGTCCGCCGCGCCAATGGTCGCCATCGCCACCAGCTCGGCGCTGGCGCCCTGCGCATAGCTGAGATGGGTTTTGCCGATGCGTTCTCCCACCGTGACCACAATCCGCCGCCAGCCCACCATCGTGCCAAGCCCCAGCGCAATCGCCACCACCACTTTTACCCACATCGGAATAAAGCGGGTGGCGCTGTCGAGTTCGCTTTTCACGGCTTTCAGATTACGTTCCGTCTCCTGCGGCAGCGTGACCTTTGCGGTCTGAAGATGCTTGATCGACTCTGATGCCAGATACATCTGGTTGCGGGTGTTGGTCACCGCCTGCGCCGGAATGTTATCCATCGAGCCATAGCGGCGAATCTCATCACCCACTTCATTGAGCGTCATCGCCAGCGCCGGTAACACCTCGCTGTTCATCCGGTTGCTGCCGACAAAGCCGGTCAGCACGTCGCGGGCCGCCGGAGGGTGTGCCGCCGCCGGTTGCAGCTGGCGCAGCTGATGCGCGGTGACTTCGGTCAGCGCGGCCACGCGGGGGATCTGGTCGGCGGGCAGCGATCGGTTCAGGGCGTAGGCGATCGGCATGGTGCCGACCAGGATCAGCATAATCAGTCCCATCCCTTTCTGCCCGTCGTTAGAGCCGTGTGCAAAGGAGACGCCGGTACAGGTCAGGATCAGCAGGCCGCGGATCCAGACCGGCGGCGGCTGATCGCTCTGTGGCGCACGGTAAAGCTGGCGATTGCGGATAAAGCGTTTCATGACCCACAGCAGCAGCCCGGCAAAGACGAAACCCACCACCGGCGAGAGCAGCAGGGCATAGCCCACCTTCAGCGCCTGATCCCAGTCCACGCCGCTCAGGCCGTTGCGCCCGTGCAGCATCGCGTTGGCGACGCCGACGCCGATGATGGAGCCAATCAGGGTATGTGATGACGAGGAAGGCAGGCCAAAATACCAGGTGCCGAGATTCCAGATAATGGCGGAAAAGAGCAGTGCATAGACCATCGCGAAGCCGTTGCCGCTGCTGGCCTGCAGGATCAGCTCCACCGGCAGCAGCGAGATAATGCCAAACGCCACCACGCCGCTGGAGAGCAGCACGCCCATAAAATTACAGAAACCGGACCAGACCACGGCGACGCCGGGCGTCAGCGAATGGGTATAGATCACCGTGGCGACGGCATTGGCGGTGTCGTGAAAGCCATTGACGAACTCAAAGCCGAGCGCAATCAGCAGCGCCAGGCCCAGCATAAAGAAGGGCAGGAGGCTGGTGACCGGCATGTTGGTCTCTTCAACGTCACTGATCAGGTTGAGACCGGCGAACGCGAGACCCGCGACCAGCAGAATAAAAAACAGCGGTTTACTGAAGCGACTGCCTTTGCCACTGAAATCGGGGCGGCCCCGGACGGATGAGGGGAGACTGTTTTCGCTCATGGTGTACCTCATGTGGCGGATAGCGGATGCTGATTTGCACCGGGTTATCGCTGTGTGATACGCGCTTTCTATGACAGAAAAATGATGGGCAGGCAGGGAATTTAGCCGGAGAGGGCGGGTCGGGCGGTGTAGCGCGGGCAATAAAAAAGCCAGCGACAGGCGCTGGCTTCTGACAACAGGCGGTCCGTTACGAATTGTTATTCGTGGCGGCAGCCGGGGCGGCCGGGGTCACCGGGGCCGCTTCTGTCGCAGGCTGCTGAGGCTGCGCAGCATCACTGCTGGCACCCTGAGGCGTCACCGGAGTCATTGGCTGCTCCTGAGGGGCGGCCTGTGAGTTTTCCGGCACCTGAACAGGCGCAGTCTGAACGTTGTTCTCCACACCGTTCACTTTTACCGGCATACCGGTTCGGCCCTGAATCGCGGCGTTAACCTGATCCTGATTGATGCTGCCATCAGCCAGCACTTTGGTCACGGCCTGAGTCAGCGTGATCGGCACCAGCTCACGGGAGTTGAACTGCTCTTCGGTGGTCGACAGCGGGTTATGCACTTCAAGGTAACGTGAACCGTCTGGCTCAACCGAGGCTTTCACCGGCTGGTCAACGAACTGAACGCGGGTGCCGACTGGCACATTCTGATAGAGCCACTTGATGTCATCCGCACGCAGACGCACACAGCCGTGGCTCACGCGCAGGCCGATACCAAAGTTAGCGTTGGTGCCGTGAATCGCATAGAGACGACCGATGTAGAGTGCATAGAGGCCCATCGGGTTGTCCGGGCCAGCCGGGAAGACGGCAGGCAGCGTTTCACCGCGAGCGGCGTAGTCGGCGTGCATCCCTTTGGTTGGCGTCCAGGTCGGGCCATCTTTTTTGCGTTCAACCGCCGTGGTCCAGTTGATCGGGGTATCTTTACCGAGCTCACCGATACCAATCGGCAGGACAACCACGGTTTTGCTGCCTTTCGGATAGTAGTAAAGACGCATCTCGGCGCTGTTGATCACAATGCCTTCGCGCGGGGCGTCAGGCAGGATCAGCTGCTGTGGGATAATCATTTTGCTGCCGGCTTTCGGCAGATAAACGTCAACGCCCGGATTGGCTTCCAGCATGTTGCTGAGGCCCATCTGATACTGCGCCGCAAAAGCTTCCAGCGGCAATTTGCTGTCTTCAGGAACGGTAATTTCAATATTTTCCCCGATCAGACGGCTGTTAGCCGGCGGTAACGGGTAAACCACAGCAAAGGCTGACTGGCTGAACGCCGCCAGAGCCAGTGCGATTGAAGCGAAAGCGCGAATCATTTTCATATTTTACAAGTCTTTATCGCCCTGTTTCAGGCTGGTCAAAGTATCGAATTCATGCCGGCCAATGTGACCTGCTGCGCATTATATGTTCATTGATCTGATGTTGTGAATCAGGATTTTAACCTGACAGTAATACTTTACCTAAAACCGTGCAGAGATGAGCGCCTTTCGGGAAAAGAGGGCGCTGAAAACCGCGATGACTAAGGCTGCCACTGGGTCTGTTCGCCGCTGAGTTTCCGGTTCAGGAAAAAGGCGGCGCTGATTAACGCCAGGTGCGTCAGCGCCTGCGGCGTATTGCCCAGCGCATGGCCGTGGCTGTCAAACTCCTCGGCGTAAAGACCCAGCGGATTGGCGTAGCTCAGCAGCTTCTCAAACTCAAAATGCGCCTCCTGTATCCGGCCTGCGCGTGCCAGGCACTCTACATACCAGAAGGAACAGGCACCGAAAGAGCCTTCCCCTCCCTGCAGGCCATCGGCCGGGGTTTCATGAATATTGTAACGCCGCACCATGCCATCGCTGACCAGGTCCTTTTTGATCGCGTCCAGCGTAGAGAGCCAGTCCGGGTCAGTGGCACCGACAAAGCGCACCAGCGGCATCAGCAGCATGGAGGCGTCGAGATAGTCGCCGTGACGTGTGGAGGTGAAGTGCCCGCGCTCCTCGTTCCAGAAATTGGCCCAGATATCTTCGCGGATCTTACGCCGCGCCTCATCCCAGCGCTGATAGGGCATCGGCAGCGATCGCTTCATGCCCAGACGTAGCGCGCGGTCCATCGCCACCCAGCACATCAGACGGGAATGCAGGAAATGTTCCGGTTCACCACGCATCTCCCAGATCCCGGCATCGGGCTGATCCCAGTTCTCGCTCAGCCAGTCGATCATCTTCACTACGTGCTCCCAGCCGCGCTGAGAGATCGCCTCGCCATATTTATTGGCCAGATAGATCGCATCCATCAGCTCGCCATAGATGTCGAGCTGGGTCTGCTGCCAGGCATCGTTGCCGATGCGCACCGGCCGGGAATCGCCGTAGCCGGAGAGGTTGAGCAGCTCCATCTCATGCAGTTCGGTGCCGCTGTCCAGCCGGTACATCACTTGCAGGCGCATCTCGTCGTGATGGCTGTTCTCGACGCAGCGGCCCACCCACTCCGTAAAGTGTTTGGCTTCATCGGTATAGCCCAGCCGCATCAGGGCATACATACTGAATGAGGCGTCGCGGATCCAGGAGGCGCGGTAGTCCCAGTTGCGTTCACCGCCCAGCTCTTCGGGCAGTCCAAAGGTTGCCGCCGCCGCAATGGAGCCATACTGATGGGAGGTGAGCAGCTTCAGCACCAGCGCGGAGCGCTGCACCATTTCACGCCAGCGTCCCTGATAGGTGCTCTTTGCGCTCCAGCGGCGCCAGTAGTTGAGGGTATCTTCAAAGCAGTGTTCGGTCGCCAGCGCTTCGATATGCGCATCGTCGACGCTGCCAAATTCAAACTGCGCATGTTCACCCGGCTGCAGGGTAAAGACGGCGGTCGCGCTCTCATCCTCCAGCGTCATGACGACGCTGGCGGCGAGGCGCAGCGAGGGCTGACCTTCGGCATGAAAATCGATACAGCCGTGATGGGCCTCGGCACGCGTCTGCGCCCGGGCGTAGTCGTGGCGCGGTGAACAGCGCAGGGTAAAGGTCGCGCTGCCGCGTACCATTTTGACCCGGCGGATCAGACGCGGCAGTTTCTCCCTGTCATCGCAAATCGGCATATAGTCGGTAATTTCTGCGACCCCCTGCTCATCCAGCCAGCGGGTCTGCAGAATATTGGTGTCGGGCAGGTAGAGCTGCTGACGGCGCGCATCGGGCCAGTCCGGCGAGAGGGAGAAGAGGCCGGCATCGTCGCTGTCGAGCAGGGCAGAGAAGACCGACGGGCTGTCGAGTTCAGGCCAGCAGAGATAATCAATCGTCCCGTCATTCGCCACCAGTGCACAGGTGCGGAGATCGCCAATGACGCCGTGCTCTTCAATCTTACGTTTTACCTTACTCATGCTCATCTCCCTGTCAGTGTGCTGTTAACTATAGCTGAGCATGCCGATGCGGCTTCGTTTGGAGAGCTGTCAGCGGTTATTGATCGGCCCGACGGTTATGCCAGCGCCGGATCACCCAGCGCAGGACAAAGGCGAACACCACCGCACCCACCAGCCAGAGCAGATGTTTCAGATGCTGATCGAGTTTATGCAGCCACGGCGCGATAATGCCGCCTGCAAAATAGCCCAGGGTGACAAAGATCAGCGCCCAGATGGCCGCACCGATGATATTGAGGATAAAAAATTTCATCGGATTGAGGCGGCTGGCCCCGATGATGATGGGACCAATCAGGCGAAAGCCATACATAAAGCGCACGCCGATCACAAACAGGCTGGGACGGCGTTTGATCAGGCGGTTCGCCTTCACCACCTTATCCTGATGCTTTTTAAAGCGGCGCAGGATGCGTGTTCCCCAGCGGCGGCCA
The DNA here is from genome assembly GCF_011800325.1 of Pantoea sp. EKM101V. Taxonomy (NCBI): domain Bacteria; kingdom Pseudomonadati; phylum Pseudomonadota; class Gammaproteobacteria; order Enterobacterales; family Erwiniaceae; genus Pantoea; species Pantoea sp. EKM101V. Next base: position 384,612 of record NZ_JAALFP010000002.1, on the reverse strand, counting down.
ACCCAGTAGAGCAGCTGGTCGCCGATGATCCCGCCGCCCATCGCAGCCAGCACCACGCCCGCATAGTGCAGCAGTCCTTCATGGGCAGCCACGCCGCCCAGTAAGGTAAATGTCTCCCCCTCGGCAATACAGCCAATCAACAGTGCCAGATAACCGTACTGCGTAATTAATGCGTTGATATCCAGATGCAAAGTGACACTCCCTGTTCGGTGGCTGTTTCTTCAAGTCTATACGCGAATTGGCTTCGCTTCCGCCCGGGCCGCGCGGGTGCGTTTATTTCTGCTGTTTTTTTGTCCGGTCGCCACGAAAGTTTTGCTGCCGTTTATACTTGAGAAGACGCTGCCCCCAAAGACGCATGCTCATCGGGCGGCCCACTGCATCAGAGGAGTGACTGTATGAACCATGTCTGGGGACTTCTGGCGCATCCGAATCAGGAAATGCGTGATATTAAGCAAGAGAATGAGAGTGTATCGCACCACTATACCCACCATGTTCTGCTGATGGCGGCGATCCCGGTGATCTGCGCCTTCATCGGGACCACTCAGCTGGGGTGGAACCTGGGCGAGGGGCGATATGTGCAACTTAACCTGGCGACCGGGCTTGGGCTCGGCATCCTGTTCTATCTGATTATTCTCGGTGGCGTCGCGGTGATGGGGCGGGTGATCCACTGGATGGCACGTGATTATCCGCAGCGGCCCGGCGTGCAGCGCTGTACCGTCTTCGCGGGTTATGTGGCGACACCGCTGTTTCTCAGCGGGCTGGTGGCGCTCTATCCGCTGGTCTGGCTCTGCGTGCTGGCGGGTGCGCTGGCGCTGCTCTACACCGGCTACCTGCTCTATATCGGCATTCCGCTGTTTCTGAACATCGACCGTGAAGAGAGCCTGCGCTTCTCCGGTTCTACCCTGGCGATCGGCGTGCTGGTGTTTGAAGTGTTACTGGCCCTGACCGTGGTGCTGTGGGGATATGGTCCCCGCCTGTTCTAGACAACCGCTGCCGCCGGCCTGGCGGCAGTTTTCTTTTTACGCCCGGATACACTCTCCCCAGGAAATTTCTTAACCTTCCGCGTATGATGCTGCTGCCAGCCCGCGCGCCGACGTGACTGAGGCGGGCGGCCTGTGTCTCTCTGGCACAGTACATAACACCAACCGGGTTTTTCTACGATGTCTGCAAAAATTCGTTCCAGCCTGCTTTCGCTGGCACTGCTCGTTTCCGGGCAGATTGTTTCACTTCCGGCTCAGGCGACCACCTCCCTGTCGCAGCTTACGCCTATTGCTCAGCCGCAGATTGCCTCTGGCAGTGCGATGATTGTCGACCTCACCACTAATAAAGTGCTCTTCTCCAGTCACCCGGATCGGGTCAGGCCGATTGCCTCTATCACCAAGCTGATGACGGCGATGGTGGTTCTGGATGCGCACCTGCCGATGAACGAGATGTTAACCGTCGATATCAGTCAGACGCCGGAAATGCGTGGCGTCTTCTCACGCGTGAAGCTCAACAGCCAGATCAGCCGCCGTAACATGCTGCTGCTGGCGCTGATGTCCTCGGAGAACCGCGCTGCCGCCAGCCTGGCTCATGCCTATCCGGGCGGATACAACGCCTTTATCCGGGCGATGAACGCCAAAGCGCGGTCGCTGGGCATGAAACAGACCCGCTACGTGGAGCCGACCGGCCTGTCGACGCAAAACGTCTCCAGCGCCCAGGATCTGGTCAAATTACTTAAGGCGACGCGCGAATATCCGCTGCTCGGCGCCCTCAGCACCACCAAAGAAGAGACGGCCGTGTTTGCCCATCCGAGCTATGCACTGCCGTTCCGCAACACCAACCATCTGGTCTACAAAAATGACTGGCATATCCAGCTGACCAAGACCGGGTACACCGACGAGGCGGGGCACTGCCTGGTGATGCGCACCATGATCAACAATCGTCCGGTGGCGCTGGTGGTGCTGGATGCCTTCGGCAAATATACCCATTTCGCGGATGCCAACCGTCTGCGCAGCTGGATCGAGACCGGTAAAGCCGCGCCGGTGCCTGCGGCTGCGCTGGCGTACAAAAAGCAGAAGTCGGGCCAGGTCGCCAGCAACGGGGACAGCAGTGCCGGCGTGGAGTAAAGAGAGCAGAGAACGTCTGCTATGTTACCCGGCGCTGTCTGCTGGCTGAGCAGGCGCGCCGGGCGAGCCGGGCAGCGGCGTAACGCGCGCGGTCTGCCCGGAATTAGCCCGAAAAATACCCGTTATTCCTATATTGCCATCCCTTGCAAAGTCCTACACTACGCGCGACTGGCGAGGGACGATCGCCTGATATAAGCTGCCGGAATTTTACTCATATGTTTATAAGATCCTTTTTTGCATGGTTAATGCTGACGCTGGTGGTGTTTGCCCCGGCGGTGACGCAGGCGGCGGATGATATCACCGCGGCGGCACAGGAACAGGAACAGGATGCCCAGCCGAAGCTGAATGCTTCGGTTGAACTGCCGAAAATGCAGAAGATCCTCGATAAGATTAAGAGCCAGGTGTCAGGCGACGCGGGCGAAAACAAACTGAATCAGCTGAATGAGATGGCGCTGGAGCTTTCCGGCAATGCCGACACGCTGGGTCAGGCGCTGATCCCCGATCGCCAGCAGCTGGAAGCGCAGTTGCAGGTGCTGGGTCCGGCCCCCAAAGCTGACAGCGGGGTAAAAGAGACGCCGGAGGTGACGCGCAAGCGAAACGCGCTGGAGAGTCAGAAAAGCAAACTCGACGACCAGATCAAGCAGGCAGAGGGCATTAAAAATGGTGCCTTAACGCTGTCGTCGCAGATTGTTAACCTGCGCCGTGACCAGCTGAAAAGTCAGCTGGCGCTCAACTCCGGTACCATTCTCGGTGCGCGTTTCTGGTCTCCCCTGACCAACAGCCAGGACCTGGACGGTGAGAAGATCGGCGAGTTTCTGCAGGAGCTGCAGGACACCGCGGCGCTCTCCTGGGAGCCGGGCTGGCGGATAGGCAGTACGCTCTGGCTGCTGGCGGCGCTGCTGGTGATGACGGTAGGTCGTCGCTACAGCGAGGAGTTTCTCGCCTGGGTCAGCATTCATAAAATGCCGGAAGGCAAACTGCGCCGCAGCTTCCTGGCGGCCGCGATCGCCCTGACCACGCTGGTGGCGGTGGTGCTCACCTTTAACTTTATCGCTCTGGCGTTTACCCGCCGCGATGAGGTCTCGGAAAATGTGCAGGACTTTGTCGATCGGCTGGTTCAGCTCAGCGTCTTTTGTGGCCTGATCGCCGGACTGGGGCGTGCGTTTCTCTCTACGCGGCGGCCGAGCTGGCGTTTGCCCACCATCTCCAATGAAGTGGCGCTGGCGCTCAAACCGTTCCCGCCCATTACCGCGGTGCTGGTGTTTATCTTCCAGACGGTGGAGGCCTTTAACTACAGCGTCGGCACCAGTCTGAATACCACCATTTTCGCCAACGGCCTGACGGCGCTGCTGATAGGCAGTACCGCGCTGGCCATCAGCATGCGAACCAACCGCGTTCGTCGTCGCATGACGCTGGCAGGCACGCCGCCGGAAGCACGCTCTACGCTGGTCGGGCTGATCCAGCTGGGGCTGACCCTGACCGCGCTCGCCATCCTGATCTCGCTGCTGGTCGGTTATGTCACGCTGGCACGCTTCCTGAGTTATGAGGTGATCTGGTGTGGCCTGCTGTTTGGCTCCTTCTACTTCCTGAGCCATCTGCTCAACGATGGCTGCGAGAGTCTCTTTTCGACCAGCAATGCAACCGGCCGCCGCATTCAGAGTTCGCTCAACATCAATGAGCGTCATCTGCAGCAAACCGCCACGCTGCTGACGGCGATTGGTAAGACCATCCTGGTGCTGTTTGTGGCGCTGGCGCTGGTCAACGGGACGTTTGCCTCCTCAACGCCGATTGAGCTGCTGCAGAAGGTGATTGAGTTCTGGGGCGGGAAAGGGCTGGAGTCCCTGAATATCGTTCCGGCACACATGGTTAATGCGCTGATCTGCCTGATTGTCGGCATCTATGTGCTGCGCTCGGTGCGCCGCTGGCTCGACACCGACTTCCTGCCAAAAACCACCATGGACGTGGGGATGCGGGTGTCGCTGGTGACGCTGTTCAGCAACATCGGTTACGTGCTGATCATCCTGCTGACCCTGTCGATCATGGGGCTGCAGTGGAACAAGCTGGCCTGGATCGTCAGTGCGCTGTCGGTCGGTATCGGTTTCGGCCTGCAGGAGATCGTGAAGAACTTTATTTCGGGCCTGATTCTGTTAACCGAGCGGCCGGTGAAGGTGGGCGATCTGGTGACCATCAGCGGCATCGAAGGGGATATCCGCCGGATTAACGTGCGTGCCACCGAGATCCAGCTGGGTGACAAATCCACGGTCATCGTGCCGAACTCGCAGTTTATCTCGCAGAACGTGCGCAACGCCACGATGGGCAATGCGCAGGGTGTGGTGACAATTACGCTGACCTTCCCGCTCAACATCGATCCGGTGAAAGTGCGCGATATTCTGCTCGATGTTTACAACGAAAACGAACGCATTCTGGAGACGCCAGAGCCGTCTGTTTCGTTTAAAGATCTTACCCAGCAGGGCATTGTGCTGAGCGTGACCGGTAACGTGGCCGGACAGCGCCAGATTTCCGGCGCCAAAAGCGATCTGCTGTTCGATATTCTGACGCGCCTGCGTAAAGAGGGCATCCTGCTTTCCACGCCGCAGACCATGATTATCGAACGCCGTCAGCAGCCGGATGCAGAACCCGAAGAGAAGCTGGTTTAAGGCAAAAGGGCCGGGTTTTACCGGCCCTGATCGTCGTTTCGCGAGCGCAGCGAGGCGAGGAGGCGATCCTCTGCTCTGTCCGGGCGATTGTGCGCGAACGGCTGCCAGTATTCACGGACGACGGGAACCTGCACCGATTCGCCTGCGCCAAGGCCGGTGAACTTCTCTGTCGGCTCCAGCCGGGTTAAACCGCCGACAAGGTGGGTCATTCTGAACTGGTCATGTTCGACCCGCAGCCTCTGGTGGACGTTGCTCAGGTAGAGGGCCCAGTGCCTGTCCGTCAGGGCCGGGCCGTTGTTAGTCAGGGTTAGGGTGGCGCGATTGCAGGCGGCGTAGTCGCCACCCACTGCGGCACAGTCGGTGCCATGAAGGGCAGCCTGATTATCGTTGACCTGACAGGTGAGCCTGAAGTGACGGATTGGATCCACTCCCCGCTGAACTGAGGCGCTGCCGTAAGCTGAGGCTGTAAGGCTCAGCAGCGTGAGCGGCATAAGGTATCGCTTTAACATCATGATTCATCCCTGCTGAAACGGATAGTGCGCCACCCGTAAGGGTTAGCGCTGCCTGAATAAGGCATTCTCTCTTTTTCTGTTATTTTTCAACGGCACTCTATTTTCCGGCTGGCGGATGATCAATTGGCAGGGCAATCTTTTGTGAGATATTACGCAGAACAGAATCGCTTTATAAATAATCAGGGAGAATATCAGAAAGGAGGTTAACTGTTTTTAATGCGGATGTTATCTGAATAGCCTTAATCAGCCCGCCGGCTCTGATGAGCAGGCGGGCCGGTTAGCGGATTACGGCTGCTTTACTGCCCAGCCTTTTTGCTTGCTGGTTTTGCCGATGCCGGGATTAAAGCTGTTGGTGGGATCGAGCTGGCGATAGAAGGCCGCCAGCTGCGGTTTCGCCTGATAGAGATGGCCCACATTGTGCTCGGCGGGGTATTCCGCGCCGCGCGCCTGCAGAATCTCCAGCATCTGCGCTTTCAGGGCGTGCACGTCGACACCTTTTCTGACGATGTAATCCTGATGGAAGACGTGACAGAAGAAGTGACCATAGTAGAGGCGATGGCTCAGTGAAGCGCGGATCGATTCAGGCAGCGTTTCAAACCAGTCAGCATCGTTGCGACGCAGGGCGATATCCAGCGCCAGGATATCCTCGACCTCGTCAGCGTGCACCGCGTGATAGCGCACGGCCGCCCCTGCAGCCGCGAACCGATGCAGAAAAGCGTGCGCCCCCTCTTTGCCTTCGCACTCAAAGAATTCGCCTCCGCCTTCACGGAAGTAGTCGCGCAGGTAGTTACGCGCTTCCGCAACGCCTTCACCAGACATCTTCAGCATCAGATGATGTTCATATCTGTCACGATACTGCTTCATGCGTTTGGGCAGATGCGCCGGGAACAGCCGGCTCAGGCGCTGCATCAGTCGGTCGGTGAAGTGCGGTTTAACGAAGGCGAGTTTGTTCAGCCAGGCATCGACCCGTCCCTTCAGCGTGAAGAACAGCGGCATTTTGTCGGTGCCCAGCCTGTCGATCATCAGGAAGGTATCTTTGCCGTAGACCTCCGCAATGTCATAGATGTCGCGGTGCATATATTCGCCCGCCACCGGCAGATGAGTGAAGTGCGCCAGGATATGACGGCGGATATCGGTAAGGACGCCTGGCTCGTTGGTGCCGATATAGAACACCTGCTGCTGGGGTTCGCTGGCAAAGGTGTCCAGTCGCACGGCAAACACCGCCAGCTTGCCGGCACAGCCCGAGGCTTCGAACAGACGGCGCGCATCGGCGTTATAACGGGCGGGCGTATCGGCATTCACGTCACGCACCCGGTCAGCATATTCGTGGTCAGAGGCGTGGCGGCCATCGTGCTGCACATCACCGGGCTGCCAGCGATCGTCATCCAGCCGCCCCAGAATCTCTTCCGGCGTGCTGCCTAACTCAATGCCCAGGTGGTTCACCAGCCGCAGTTTGCCCTCCGCATCGATTCGGGCGAACAGGGCCATTTCACTGTAAGCCGGACCGCGTTTGATCAGCGATCCGCCGGAGTTATTGCAGATGCCGCCCAGGACCGACGCGCCGATGCAGGAGGAGCCGATCACCGAATGCGGTTCGCGTCCCAGTGGCTTCAGCGCTTTTTCCAGCTGATAGAGGGTGCTGCCGGGGAAAGCCAGCACCTGCTGGCCGTTATCGATCAGCTGCAGCTTATCCAGCCGCAGGGTGCTGACAATCACCAGCGGGCGGTCGTAGTCATCGCCATGCGGCGTCGAACCTTCAGTCAGGCCGGTATTTGCCGCCTGCATCAGAATGATGACATCTGCCCTGACCAGCGTTTGCAGAACCCGCCAGAGCTCCAGCAGCGTTCCGGGAAACGCCACGGCCAGCGCATTCCCTTCGCCGGAGCGAAAGCCTTTGCGATAGCGGGCGGTCTGTTCAGGTTCAGTCAGCAGATGAGAGGGGCCGACCAGGCGGCGCAGGTCAGAAAGCAGGGCAGAGGTTGGTATCATGAGCAATTCCCTTGTCTTATCAGTGCGCCTTAACTGTAGCACGTCCGCTCATCTCCTCGCAGTGTGACAGCGGCAGGCTACCTGCTATTCTCATCTTGTGGCACACTGCCGCCTGTTAATACGATATTGCGCAGTTACTTAAGAGAACCCAACCTGATGAAATGGATTTACTCTGTTAGTCTCGCTGTTTCCCTCGCGATGCAACCGGCACTGGCTGAGACCGTGCCAGGTCACCACCCGATGACCGAACAGGCGCGGGATGCCTTCGTTAACCAGCTGCTGAAAAAAATGACGCTGGACGAAAAGATCGGTCAGCTGCGTTTAATCAGCGTCGGACCGGATAATCCCAAAGAAGCGATTCGCGACATGATTCAGAAGAGTCAGGTTGGTGCGATCTTTAACACGGTGACCCGCCCGGATATCCGCGCCATGCAGGATCAGGCGATGCAGCTCAGCCGGCTGAAGATCCCGCTCTTTTTCGCCTTCGACGTCATCCACGGCCAGCGCACCATTTTTCCTATTCCCCTGGCGCTGGCGTCGAGCTGGGATCTGGATGCGGTGAAAGAGGTCGGGCGCGTGTCCGCCTATGAGGCGGCCGACGATGGCCTGAATATGACCTGGGCACCGATGGTGGATGTCACCCGTGAACCGCGCTGGGGGCGGGGCTCGGAAGGGTTTGGTGAAGATACTTATCTCACCAGCGAGATGGGCCGCAGCATGGTGCAGGCGATGCAGGGTAAAAGCGCCGCCGATCGCTACAGCGTGATGACCAGCGTCAAGCATTTCGCGCTCTATGGCGCGGTCGAAGGCGGCCGGGATTACAACACGGTGGATATGAGTCCGCAGCGCATGTTCCAGGACTATCTGCCGCCTTATAAAGCCTCTCTGGATGCGGGCAGCGGCGGCGTCATGGTGGCGCTGAACTCCATTAATGGCGTACCGGCGACGGCGGACAGCTGGCTGCTGAAGGATCTGCTGCGCGGTCAGTGGAAATTCAAAGGCATTACCATCAGCGACCACGGCGCCATTAAAGAGCTGATTAAGCATGGCGTCGCCAGCGATCCGCAGGACGCGGTGCGCATCGCCCTGAAGTCGGGCGTCGACATGAGCATGAGCGACGAGTATTACAGCAAATATCTGCCGGATCTGGTGAAGCGCGGCGAAGTCAGCATGGCCGAAATTGATGATGCGGCGCGTCATGTGCTCAACGTCAAATATGATATGGGGCTGTTCAACGATCCCTACAGCCATTTAGGGCCGAAAGAGAGCGACCCGCAGGACACCAACGCGGAGAGCCGTCTGCATCGCGCCGAAGCGCGCGACGTAGCGCGCAAGAGTATCGTGCTGCTGAAGAACCGGCTGGAGACGCTGCCACTGAAGAAATCGGGCACCATTGCGCTGATCGGGCCGCTGGCCGACAGCCAGCGCGACATTATGGGCAGCTGGTCCGCGGCCGGCGTGGCGAAACAATCCGTCTCGCTGCTGCAGGGGATGCGCAACGCCACCGAAGGCAAAGCGACGCTGCTCTATGAGAAGGGCGCCAACGTTTCCGATAATAAGGGCATTCAGGACTTCCTGAACCTCTATGAACCGGCGGTTTCCATCGACACGCGTTCACCGCAGCAGATGATCGATGACGCGGTCGCCAAAGCGAAGCAGGCGGATGTCATCGTTGCCGCCGTGGGTGAAGCGCAGGGTATGGCCCACGAAGCCTCCAGCCGCAGCGACCTGGTGATCCCGCCGAGCCAGCAGAAGCTGTTGGCCGCGCTGAAAGCCACCGGCAAACCGCTGGTGATTGTGCTGATGAACGGACGCGCATTGTCGGTGGTGAATGAAGATCGTATGGCCGATGCGATGCTGGAGACCTGGTTCAGCGGGACGGAAGGCGGTAACGCCATCGCCGATGTCCTGTTTGGCGACTATAACCCGTCGGGCAAGCTGCCGGTCTCCTTCCCGCGTTCCGTGGGGCAGATTCCGATCTACTATAACCATCTGCCCACTGGCCGGCCTTACAACTTTGCTAAGCCGAACAAATATACGTCGCACTACTATGATGCGGTTAACGGCCCGCTCTATCCGTTTGGTTACGGCCTGAGCTACACCCGCTTTACCGTGTCTCCGGTGAAAATGTCGTCGCCGACCATGCCGCGTAACGGCAGCATCGAAGCCAGCGTGACGGTGACCAACAGCGGTCAGCGCGACGGTGCGACGGTGGTGCAGATGTATCTCAACGATCCGGTCGCCTCCATCAGCCGTCCGGTGCAGGAGCTGCGTGGTTTCAAACGCATCATGCTGAAAGCGGGCGAGTCTCAGACCGTGACCTTTAAGATCGACGTCGATGCGCTGAAGTTCTGGAACCAGCAGATGCAGCATGTGGCGGAGCCCGGCAAGTTCAACGTGATGATTGGACTCGATTCCGTTCGTACTCAGGATGCGCAGTTCAACTATCTGTAACCGCCCGCCTTTCTCCTGAGAAAGGGGGTGCGGCGCGTCGTTAGCGTCCTGCTACGGCGCGCCGCGTCATTTCACTATCAGAGCCACCATGATAAATCTGCGAGACCGTATTCAGCAGCAGGTCTTTCGCCTTAACGGCCTGTCGATGAATGAGTTTGACCTCTCCCAGCCGCCTGGCGATCCCGGCCTGTTTGGCCCGGACAGCGTAATCTGGCGCGTTCACGGCGACTTCACCTCCATGATGTGCGGCGGGATCAGCGCGCTGCTGTTGCAGATGCTGCATCCGGCGGCGCTGGCGGGCGTCTGGGATCACTCCAATTTCCGCGAAGATATGATGGGCAGGCTGCGGCGTACCAGTCAGTTCATCGCCGTAACCACCTACGGTAATCAGCAGGATGCGCAGACGCTGATCGACCGGGTGAAACGCATTCACCTTAAAGTCAGCGGCGTCGACAGCGAAGGCAAACCCTATGCCGCCAGCGATCCGCATCTGCTGACCTGGGTGCATGTGGCGGAGACCAGCCGTTTCCTGGCGGCCCATCTGCGCTACAAAAATCCCCACCTCACGCGCGCCGAACAGGATCGGTACTATCAGGAAGCGGCGCTCATTGCTGAGTCGCTGGGCGCGGAGCGGGTGCCGAAAAGCGTCGTCGATGTGGCGGATTATCTGCAGCAGATGCGTCCGGAATTACGCTTTGATGCGCGCACCGCTGAAGTGACGCGACTGCTGATGAATGCGCCAGCCCCGAGCTGGCAGGCGAAGCCGGTGATGAAAGTGATGCTGATGTCGGGGTACGGGCTGATGCCAGCATGGGCGCAGGCGATGTCCGGCCGTGAGACAGGGCGCTTTCAGCAGGCGATGATTGATCGAAAGATTAATGCGATTGCGGTCGGGTTGCGCTGGTCGATTCAGAGAGGAGCCTGGTATCGGGCGATGGTGAGGATGGGGAGGGAGGTGGGGTAGGGGTGATTTATGAGTGGGAGGGGGCTGTAGCTGATAAAGAGATTATGTAGCTGGAGTAGTTGATGCTGGAAAGTGGATTGGATGCGCCAATCTACTGAAGCTAAGTAATTAGGCTCCTTAAATTAAGATATTGAAGTGCTTATTTCTAAATCGGATTTTAATTACATATATTGGTCCCGACAAATTATGGGAGTCCTGATTTAGGAAACATAAAGGCGAAATTTTATTTGAAATAATAGTGCTAATAGATTTCTGGTAGTTGCATTAATAAATAACCACATCCTTTTTATAAATAATTTCATTGAGAATTAATTTTTTATTGATGTATAGTTAATTTAAAGCTATATTTTATGGCTGTTTTTATAATAAATATAGAGGTATCGATGAAGATTGAGGCTAACGACAAAGAAATACAGGATATCTTCTCATCAGGTTACTTTAAAATCCCGAGATTCCAAAGGCCGTATTCATGGGAAAAAGATGAAGTTGAGAATTTTTGGGAAGATATCACCAAAAATGAAGATGACAATTATTTTATCGGCTCCATGGTCGTCTTTCAATCTTCAAAGCCATATTTTGGAATTGTCGACGGGCAACAACGTTTAACAACTATAACTATAATTTTGTCAGTGATCAGAGATTCCTTTATTAGGTTAAATCAAGACAATCTTGCAAGAGGAATACATAAATATATTGAAAAGGCAAATGTCGATAATGAAGATGAATTCATTTTAAACTCCGAAACTTCATTCCCTTTTTTACAAGGGGTCATTCAATCTTATAAAAAGGACAACATTAAAGATGAAATTGGAGTTGAAGAAAGTAATCTTCAGAATGCTTATAGTCTGGTAAAAAACAAATTAACAATACTAATACCGGAGATAGAGTCATATGATGATAAACAAATTGATCTTTTCAATGATACTAAAGATAACCCAATTCAAAAATTAAAATATATTAGAGATAAAATACTTTCCCTTAAATTGGTATTCATCCAGCTTGATAATGAAGATGATGCATACTTGATTTTTGAAACTTTAAATGCTAGAGGTAGAGATCTAAAAACATCCGACCTAGTAAAAAACCTTTTTCTGAAAAAACTAAGGTCAAGTAACTCTCGATACGACTCTGCTAAAATATCTTGGAATAGTTTAGTGTCTAAGTTTGATAATGAAACTGGTGAGCAAACCTTAGATAACTATCTTTTACATTATTGGCTGTCAGAATACAAATACATTACAGATAAAAAACTTTTTCCAGAGATAAAATCAACTTTAGGTGATGATAACCAAAAAGCAGAAATCCTCTTGGATAAAATTATAAAAACGGCTGATTACTATAAGCAAATAACTTATCCTAACAGTGTTGAATGGACCAAGCAAGAGTTAAAAATCAAAACAATATTTGAGAATATTAACCTGTTCAAAGTCAAGCAACAATCTTCCATGACACTTTCTCTTACACGGGCATGGAGGGAGAATAGAATCACTTTAAAAATGCTGAAGTCCGCTCTCGAAAAAATAGAATACTTTCATTTCGTATTCAATGCTATAACGTCACAGCGTTCATCTGGGGTTATTGCAACTACTTATTCAGATCATGCAATAAAATTAACAGCAGCAACATCTCATGATGAGATTCAATCAATTTTAAACTCTCTTTTCAAATCACTTCAATCAAAGTTGCCGAGCTTTGAAGAATTTTATGTTAATTTTGCTGAACTTAATTATCTGTCTAATAAAACAAGAAACAAAAGTGTTATCAAGTATATTTTGTCGAAACAACTGGGCGAGGCAATATCCGGGCTAAATATAAATCATCATCTTTTGACTATAGAGCATTACATTCCCGAATCAAGTATAAAAAATGGAGTTCCCATTGATGTGATTGGAGGGGTTGGGAATTTGCTTCTGGTTGACGAAGTAACTAACAATAATGTATTGAAAAATTCCACCATAGAAGATAAATATAAAATTTTAAAAAAAAGCGGATATCCTTTGACTCAAACTTATATTACGGATTCATCATGGGGTGAGAAGGAAGTTAAAGAGAGGACAGAATTTATAGCAAAGCAACTTTATGAGATGATAAAGCTTTCTTAATGAATTAACGCTTGGATTAATATTAATTCAGGCGCTTTTACCTAATATATGTTGCGCTTTTATGGATGCTGAAACGTATTTTCAGAAAGCATTGAGCAGGGTTGTACACGTACCTGCACGCGTTTTCATTGTGCTGATTTTATCACCCGACAGAGTGTGGTTTAGTAAACAGCAGAAGCTCCCGCTCTGTTTTCCCCGTTTTATCCTCAATAAAGGAGTCAGAATAATGGAACATCACTACACATCGCGCATCTTCTGGACCGGCAATCTGGGAACGGGGACGTCGGGTTATAAAGCGTATGCAAGGACGTGGGATATCGCCATCAGCGGGAAAGAGGTCATCCATTGCTCCAATGATCCCCTGCTGGGTGGCGACGCCAGTAAAATGAATCCTGAAGACCTCCTGATATCCTCTCTTTCGGCATGCCATATGCTCTGGTATCTGCATCTGGCTTCCGATGCCGGGATTACGGTTCTCGGCTATGAAGATTCTCCCTTAGCGACAGGTGAAATATCAAAAGGCGGGGCGGGGCGCTTTATTTCGGCGGTGCTGAGACCGACGATCACGGTAGCAGAGGGGACAAATATTGATGCAGCCACGGCTATTCACCATGAGATCCATAAAGTCTGTTTTATCGCCAGATCGGTCAATTTTCCTGTCTCCTGTGAACCAGAATTTATCATCCGTCAGGCGTAGAACACGCATCTGTGCCTGTTCTGAAACGTCGCGGTTTTTACTGATTTCACACCGCGACTTTTCTTCATCGCTCTCTTTCCCGTCTCCCGAAACGGGGCGTCCCTGAACCGCATCCGCTCTCCCGTTCCCGGTCATCAGTGCACCGCCGCTGAGCAACAGCTGGCTCTGAAGCGCGATGTGCCCAGGAAGTAAAATATTTGTGATTAACATCGTATTTACATTAAGCGCCTCCTTTTTTTGCTGGCTGAACTTTATCCACTAAGCCTATAGTGGATTTATTCAGTAAAACTGAGTTTTATCAGATAAAACAATGCGGTTCGGGTCTGTTCACCTGCCCGCCACGCGAAAAATGTCGGGATCTGATTTTAATCAGAAGGTTAAGAGGACGTTATGGAGATTGTTAATGCACCGCATCTGCCCGTTCGGGAAGCGTGGCTCGCGCGTCATCATGAAGAGGCGCTGATGCCCGAACTTCCGGTCGTGGATGCGCATCATCATTTGTGGGATCGCCAGTCAGGCCGCTATCTGGCACCGGAGCTCAGCCAGGATATCGAACAGTCCGGACACCGGATTCTCTCGACGGTGTATGTTCAGTGCCGCTCCATGCTGCGCCGTCACGGGCCTGAAGCGTTCAGACCCGTCGGAGAGGTCGAGTTTGCAGGCGGTTGTGCCGCGATGTTTGAAAGCGGTCACTATGGCGAAGCCGCAGGTTGTGAAGCCATCGTTGGCGGTGCCAGCCTGCTGGCTGGGGACGACCTGCTGCCCGTCGTGGAACTTATGCTGGCGCGATCGGGAGGACGACTGCGCGGGATGCGGAATCCGCTGGCCTGGCATCCTGATCCCCGCGTCAGCTCCAGTCCCGTCACGCCGCCCGCCGGTCTGGCGGCCAGTGACGCATTCCGGCGCGGGGCAGCCTGCCTTGCCCGCAACGGACTTTCGCTGGATGTCTGGGTTTATCACACTCAGCTCGATGAAATTGCCGGACTGGCCCGCGCGCAGCCCGATCTGCTGGTGATTGTGGATCACTGCGGCGGACCGATTGGAACGGGGCCTTATGCCGGTAAACAGGATGCCGTTTTTCAGGCGTGGAAAAAGGGGATTATCGCCCTGGCGGCGCTGCCCAACGTGCGCATCAAAATCAGCGGTTTTGGCATGACGGTCATGGGCTATCCCTTTGCACAACACGACACACCACCTGACTCCCTGACGCTCTCCCGGGCCTGGCAACCGCTGTTTGAAACGCTGGTTGAGGCATTTGGCGTGCAGCGCTGCATGTTTGCCAGCAACTTCCCGGTCGACAAAGGCATGTTCAGTTACGGTGTGTTCTGGAATGCCTGCAAAAGGCTGGCGGAGCAGGCTTCTGCGGCCGAACAGGCGCATCTCTTCTGGCGCACCGCGGCATCAACCTATCGCTTATCCTCCCTGGAGAATATGGATGAATATGAAATCAAAAGTGCATGAGGCGCATCCTCTCGATGCGGACGCCTCCGGTTCAGTGCTCTCCTATTCCTCGGCTGAAAAAAGGACCCTGGCGCTGGGCGGGTTAGGGTGGACATTTGAAAGCTACGACTCTTTTTTGCTCTCTCTGCTCTTACCCGTGCTGGGCGTGGTATTTGGCCTCGGCAAAACGGAACTTGGCGTGTTTATCAGCGCCACGGCTGGCGGGCAGATTATTGGCGGCATTCTGTTCGGACTGGTGGCCGATAAAATCGGACGCGTAAGAACGGCCCTGATCTGCATCGCCATCTATTCGCTTTTTTCCGGTCTGCTGGCGTTTTCCCACAATCAGCAGGTCTTTACCTTGCTGCGATTCTGCGGTGCGCTCGGTATGGGCGGGATGTGGACATCAGGCGCGGCGCTCATCGCTGAAACCTGGCGTCCGGAGCGCCGTGCGCGCGGCGGCGCGCTGATGCAGATGGGGCTACCGGTGGGCGCAATCCTGGCGATTGGCCTGACGGCACTGGTCACGGCAATGACCGGTGGGCTGGAACACGGGGGATGGCGCTACCTGTTCATGATTGGCGCCTTGCCGGTTTTTATCATGATGGTTATTGCGTACATTACGCCCGAATCGCCGGTATGGCTGGCGCGCCAGCAGGAACGCGCACAGCGGCAGACTAAAAAGGCCAGCGCAGGCAACACGAACATCAAAGGGTTGCTGCTGGCGTTTACCTTTATCTTCTTCATTCAGTATCTGTTCTGGGGGGTCTTCACCTGGACGCCCACTTACCTTCGTGAAGTGAAGCATCTCGATTTTCTTCACAGCCTGAAGTTTGTGCTGGCCCTGCAGACCGGTGCGATTGCTGGCTTCCTGGTGTTCTCACTCATGGCCGATAAATGGGGACGCCGGCCGATGTTTCTGCTCTATCTCCTGATCGGTGCAGTCGCGGTCGGATTATATCTGGTAACGACGCAGCCGCTGATTCTCATGGTGGCCATCTTTATGGCCGGTTTCGGGGTTAACGGTATTTTCGCCGGTTCCGGCCCCTTCCTGGCCGAGATTATTGGCGACACCCAGTCACGCGGCTTTCTGATGGGCCTGGCTTACAACGGGGGGCGTCTGGGCGGCTTTATCGCGCCGCTGCTCATCGGCTATGTGGCCAGCATTGGCGGCTTCACCGCCGGGCTGGCCACCACCGTGCTGGCCTTCGTCGCCGCGATGATTGTGGTCTGGATGGCACCAGAAACAAAAGGCGTTAAGCTGAAGTAAATCAACGGGCAGAGTCGTTCCGGAAGCGACCTTTGACGGGGAGAACAGATGTTCAGCATTTCAGAAGTCGATAAAGGGGATAGCGACCTGGTGCGCCTGGTCGGCGAACTCGATGCTTTTCAGCGCGAACTCTATCCGGCAGAAAGCAATCACTGTCTGGATCTCTCAACCGTCGGTGATGAGCAGCTGAAGTGCATTATCGTGCGTGATGAGCAGGGCTTGCCGGCAGGGTGTGGGGCCTTACTCTTTCAGGAGGCGGGCTTTGCGGAGATCAAGCGGGTTTATATCCGGCCGGCCTACCGGGGAAGGAAGCTCGGCGAGCAGATCATCGCCGCCATCGAGACGATAGCTTCAGAAAACCGTTTACGCGAACTGCGGCTTGAAACCGGGATTCATCAGCAACCGGCTATCGCACTCTATCGCCGATGCGGGTACGCACTATGCGAGGCGTTCCCACCCTATATGCCCGACCCGTTGAGTCTGTTTATGCGCAAACGGCTTTTATAAGGCCATCTCGCCACTCAAGCGCGCTGGCTTACGCTAACGCCCAGGCAGGCTCTGATGCTGCTGCTGCTGCTCAGACCCGATCGCCGGAGAGGATGTCGCTTAGCAAATCATGGGGAAAATAGTGTCGGCGGTGTCTCTGAGCTCTTCTGCTGTCCACCAGTGGTGCTGAGTGGCGAATCAGTCCGGTTTCTTCCCGCAACTCCTATAGCACTGCCTGCTCAACGGTCTCCTGCGATTCCGGATGTAAATAGTGATCGCAGGCCACTTTGAGACTATTACCCTTGTCTCCGCGTGCAGCAGTCACGATCCTGCTCTATTCTCGGGGAAAATGGATTCCTCCAGGCTTTGTCGAGGCACTATGACGTACAAATCCCTGATTGCTGAAGTCCACAATCAGCAGCGCACCCTCACCGCTATTGTCGAACAGGATGCGCGCACCGCCTATTTTTACATCTGGCCCACCGACCTGTTCCGCAGTCAGTATGCGGTGCGCGGCTGCTGGCTGCGAAACCTGCTGCCCGCACCGGCGCAGGAAGATCGCGAGGCGATGGAGCAGGGCATTGCGCCGCTGCTCAGCGCCGAATATTGCCGTAACCTGGAAGCGGAGCCTGCACTGAATCCCGCCGGGCTGCAGGTTCTCTGGGAGCCGAGCGATGATGGCGCGGCGCTCTGGTATTACGGTCAGCTGCTGGCGGTCATCCCCGGCTGGAGTCTTTACCAGGATAAGCAGGTCAGCTTCTCTGCGGGCTGCATTAAAAAGAACCGGCTGACGGCCCCGCTGGGTTCGGCCTCGACCAATGACTACTATGCCCGTGCAGAGCAGCAGCGTCAGTTCTGGCGCGAATGGCACGATGGCAGCGAGTGGGACAAGGTTCAGCAGGATCTCATGGCCTGCTATCAGAGCCGCTTTGGCGAGTCGGTGAAATATTACGCGATCGATCAGGGGAGCTGGCCGCCGATGGCGATTTCCCAGCACTGGCATCAGGGCGTCTGGTACTTCCTGACGATTGGCATGAGCATCCGGCCGATGCCGCAGGTCGACTACCTGTTTGATGAGCTGGCACCGCAGTATCGCCGTATCGAGCTGGGGATGGCGGTGGATGGCGAGGTCATGACCGAAGGCAATGCGGTGCAGATGGCGAGTGCTCTGGCGGAGTTTGTGCATCTGCCGTGGGCGCGCCTCACCTGGCTGGGGGAGGGGCATACGCTGGCATCGGAAGTCGCGCCGGTCGGCTTTGAGAGCTTCCTGCTGGCAAATGAGCTGGCCAGCGAACCGGCACAGTTTAAACTGCCCAAGCGCGATGGCGATCGTCCCACACTGCTCTGGACCACGCCGATCACCGAAGCGGAGCGGCAGTTCGCCCAGGCGGATGAGCATGGCGGTCAGAAGTTACGGGAATTGTTAACCGCTGGCGGCAGTAACCACATCTTCCGTCCGCGTCAGGAGGTTGTCGATTCAGAAGGCTAGGCCAGGCAAAACAGGCCTCTCCGCCCCTTCCCCGGCTCGGGCCGGGGAGGTGATAATCCCTCAATGAAATTAAATTTTCACAAAAATTAAACATTTATTAATTCTGTGATCCCGCTCACCTCAAGTTCCCCGTAAGCGAGCCGTTAACCCGGATCAGGCAATCGCGCCATACCAGGTTCAGGGGAACAAAGATGTTTAAAACAACACAATCCCGCTTTACCGCAACAATGATCGCGTTCTTTGTTGCGCTTTTACTCGTTACAGTTTGGGTCATCAATCAGTTTGTCGCACCGCAGCTGGTCGACAGCGAAAGCCGTCTGGTGCGTTATCAGGTCGATTCACTGGCCTCCGGTATCGTCGAGCAGATGAACCGCGTTCAGGCTCAGCAGCGTGCGATTACCGAAGCGGCCTCCGTCATGGACAGCGCCACCATCGACACCCTGTTACCGACGCTGGTTAACCAGTATCAGGACAGTAATGTCTTCGGCGGCGGTATCTGGCCGTTGCCAAATCGTCGCGATCCCGCCAAAGAGAAAAACAGCAGCTTCTTTGCCCGCAATGCCAGCAACGAACTGCAGGTCAATACCTACTGGAACTCCGATGCCGCCGACAAGTACTGGGAGCAACCCTGGTACAAGGATGGCCTGGCCGCCCCGAAAGGGCAGTGCGCCTGGGCAAAAGCCTATCAGGATGCCGCCAGCCCACAGCCGCGAACCAACTGTGCCATGGCGATCTACCGCAACGGCACCGTCTGGGGCGTGGCAACCATCGACGTGACGCTGGGATTCTTTAACCAGCTGGCGAAGCAGATGGGCGAAACCATTCAGGGCAACGTGCTGATCGTCGAAGCGGATGGCAAAGTTGTCGGTAACGGTGCGCTGGTGAATGCCGCGCCGAAGCTGGAGAACCTGGCCGATGTGCAGACACCGATGGCAGCGCCCCTGAAAGCGCTGCTGAGCGGGGCGGGCACCCAGCCACTGGAAACCACCTATGACAGCAGCGAAGGCGAGCAGACACTGTTTCTGCAGGCCATTCCCGGCAGCCCGTGGTTTCTCGCCAGTAGCCTGCCGACCAGCCTGCTGAAAGCGCAGTCGCACAACATGCTGACGCGTCTGGGCCTGGTGCAGATTCCGCTGGCGGTGATCCTGCTGCTGGTGTCGCTGGGCTTTGTCCGCGCCATGATGAAGCGTCTCAGCGTGCTGAACAGCAACATCGAAGCGCTGTCGACCGGCGGCGCGGACCTGACCCAGCGTCTCCCCGCCAGCAACAGCCCGGAGTTCAATGCCGTTGCACAGAGCTTTAATCAGTTCATCAGCTATCTGCAGGGGTTGATTCAGCAGGTGGGCGACAGCGCGCTGGCGATCACCGCCGCGTCGCGCGAGATCGCCAGCGGCAACGCCAATCTCTCTTCGCGCACTGAAGATCAGGCCAGCTCGATTGTGGAAACGGCGGCGTCGATGGAGCAGCTGACCGGCACCGTGCGTCAGAACGCCGATAACGCCACTCACGCCAACCAGCTGGCGGGCGATGCCTCGCAGGTTGCCGCACGCGGTTCAGAAGTGGTGCGTCAGGTCGTCACCACCATGGGCGAGATCCACCATTCGTCACGTAAAGTGGTCGACATCATCAGCGTGATCGACAGCATCGCGTTCCAGACCAATATCCTGGCGCTGAACGCCGCCGTCGAGGCAGCCCGTGCCGGTGAGCAGGGGCGTGGTTTTGCGGTGGTGGCGTCAGAAGTGCGTAACCTGGCGCAGCGCTCAGCCAATTCGGCGCGTGAGATTAAAAAGTTAATTGAAGAGTCCGTGGCGAACATTGATACCGGCAGCGCGCTGGTGGAGCAGGCGGGTCAGACGATGGATGAGCTGATGCAGGGCGTCAGCAGCGTAACGACGCTGATGAGTGAGATCATGTCAGCCAGCCGGGAACAGAGCATGGGGATCGAGCAGGTTAACGTGGCGATTACGCAGCTGGATGGCACTACCCAGCAGAACGCCGTGCTGGTCGAGCAGGTTTCCGCTGCGGCTCAGGCGATGGAGGCGCAGAGTACCCAGCTTGAGCAGGTGGTGCAGAGCTTCCGGCTGTAATTCTTCCTCAGGCCAGCGTTGCTGGCCTGATTTTCGTCTGGCGTCATCCGCTTACCTCCGCCCGATAAGGGTAAAAATTCCTTTCTGTTACGCCCAAACCGCGAATCTTGTGCCAGAATAGTTGAGAATAATCTCAAGGAAACGCCATGTCTGCTATTGAAGTTATCCTCGTTGACCACCTCGATCGTCCCACCGGCAAAATGGAAAAGCTGGAAGTGCATGAAAAAGGACTACTGCACCGCGCGGTGACGGTCTACGTCTTCAATTCCCGGCAGGAGCTGTTACTGCAGCGGCGCGCCAGCGATAAATATCACTGTGGTGGCTTGTGGAGTAATACCTGCTGCGGGCATCCGTATCCTCATGAATCGACCCGTGACGCCGCTGAACGCCGCCTGCGCGAAGAGATGGGCATGGTGGTGACGCTGACGCCGGTGTTTGAGCTGAGCTACAACCTGAAGCTGAGTAATGGCCTGACCGAGCATGAATATGGTCACGTCTTTTTTGCCGTCTGCGACAGCCTGCCGCAGCTCAATCCGCAGGAAGCGGACGCCTTCGATTATCGCCCGATGGCGTTGATTGAAGAGCAGATGCAGCAGCAGCCAGAGCAGTTCACGCCGTGGTTTTTGCATACCTTCCCGCGTATCCCGGACTATCTGGAGCAGTTTCCTTTCCCGGCCGTTACGGCATAAAAAAACCGCACTGAGGTGCGGTTTTCCTGCGCTCTGTCCACGCCCTCAGCGCGGATTATCGCGGCAGCTCAAAATCCTCTGCATCCACATCATAGCCCGATGGTTCCCAGCGGATGGCCAGCAGGGCCAGCAGTCCGGCCAGCGGGGCCAGCAAGATCACCCAGAACACGCCGGTGCCGAGCGCCGCAACCAGCACCGGGAACAGAAACAGTGAAACGGTCGAACTGCCGCGCATCAGCGTCTGATTGAAGCCGACGCCCACACCCCGCAGCGACGTGGGGTAGCTCAGTGACGCAAAGGTCATGGTGTGCGAGCCGGGCCCGAATCCCTGGCCAAACAGGAACAGCGCCAGCATCCCGATCGCGACAGCCGCTTCCTGCCCCCCTTCCGGGCGGCCAATCAGCGCCAGTCCGAGCAGCGCCACACACTGACAACTGTAACCCGCCACCGACATCTTCCAGGCACCCAGACGCGGCACCAGACGCACCGCCAGCAGCCCGCCCACAAAGGCGAACAGCAGATTCAGCGCCAGCGACACCAGAATCGTGGTCAGCATCGACTGGGCAAAAAAACTGGTGATGATCACCGGCAGGCCAAATGCGACGGCGTTATAAGCAAAGGATGAGGCGATAGAGGTAATGGTCGCCAGCAGCGTGCGGCGGCGATAGACGCCCTGCAGCAGCGCACCATAGTTGCGCCAGCTCGCCCTGCGCACCGGTGTAACCGGCGTCAGCGCGGCATCGGGTGCCACCTGCGCGTTGATATTCCATGCGCTGCGTAAGATCGCCGCCGCCCCTTTCAGGTCGCCCTGATTGGCCGCCCAGACCGGCGACTCACTCATGTAACGACTGCGGATAGCGATAATGACTATCGCCGGCACGGCTCCAAACCCCAGGATCAGCCGCCACAGCCAGTCGGTATGGCTCTCCGGCAATACCGCATAGAGCAGCAGCACCAGCAGATAGGAGATACTGATCGCCGCGTACCAGGTCGGGCACCACATCGCCACGCTGGCGGCTTTATTCCCCTTACCGCGCAGCTTCGAAAACTCCGCCAGGAAGGCCATCGCCACCGGCAGATCGATGCCGACACCCAGGCCCATCACAAAGCGCGCTGCCCCCAGCACATACTCATTGGGAGCAAAAGCACAGGCGATAGCCGCGACGACGAAAAAGAACATATCGGCCATAAAGACCCGATAGCGGCCAATCTTATCGGTGAGGTAGCCGCCGAGCAGTGCACCCACGATCGCCCCGAAGGTAATCGCGGAGGCGATCATGCCGGTGCCGGTCGGCGTAAGATGAAATTCGCGCGTCACATCTTTGATGCCAAAAGCCAGCGCACCCAGATCGTAGGCGTCAAGAAACACGCCTCCCAGCGCAATCGCCACCACGATGCGGGCATTATTGCGGGCGCTGTCGCCGCTGTTCACTAAACGGGAGACGTCAGCGGCGCTGCGAATCCATTGCGTTTCCCCGGCGGGCGAACGCCCGGCAGTCGCCACATGGGCAGAAGAAGTCAGGTCGGACATGATGTTATGCGTCTTTTATTATAAAAACAGATTTTCGAGAATAGCCGTTTAGACGCCCAGACGTAAATTCATTTGAGTTATATAAAATTATTTTATAATCTCAAATCGTTATCAGCTTGCGAGAAAGTCAGCGGCATCACCGCCGCGCCAGGCTACGCTTTTAAGGCAGAGAATTTACCGCTTCGCGCCCTGCCAGCATCGACTCACAAAGCAGGAGAGCAGTCTGATCGCTCAGGCGCACCATTGACGCCTCGCGAAAACATCACGCTATAACAACACGCGATAATGCGATAAGGAAAAGGTCATGGTCAGAATTCGGGGTTGGATCGGCGTCAGCGCCTTACTGCTCAGCATCGGGGTAGCACAGGCAGCCGATCCGGTGCGGGTCGGCTCAAAAATTGATACGGAAGGCTCGCTGCTGGGAAATGTGATTCTTCAGGTGCTGGAAAAGCATGGCGTGAAAACCGTGAATAAAATCCAGCTCGGCACCACTCAGGTGGTGCGTGGCGCGATCACGGTGGGCGAACTGGATATCTATCCGGAATATACCGGCAACGGCGCATTTTTCTTTAACGATGAAAAAGACAGCGCCTGGAAGAATGCCGCCCAGGGCTATGAAAAAGTGAAAAAGCTCGATGCGGAGAAAAACCATCTGGTCTGGCTGACACCGGCACCGGCTAACAACACCTGGACCATCGCTGTGCGAAAAGATCTGGCCGAAAAGAATCAGCTTACCTCTCTGGCCGACCTCAGTGCCTGGCTGAAAAAGGGCGGGACCTTCAAACTGGCGGCGTCGGCAGAGTTTATTGAACGCAGCGACGCCTTACCCGCCTTTGAAAAAGCCTACGGATTTAACCTCACGCAGGATCAGCTGCTGTCGCTGGCTGGCGGCGATACCGCGGTGACCATCAGCGCGGCGGCACAGCAGACCTCCGGGGTGAACGCGGCGATGGCGTATGGCACCGACGGGCCGGTGGCGGCGCTGGGTCTGCAGACGCTCAGCGATCCGAAAGGCGTTCAGCCGATTTACGCCCCGACACCGGTGATCCGCGAATCGGTTCTGAAAGCGTACCCACAGATTGCGGAATGGCTGAAGCCGGTATTCAGCGCGCTGGACGAGAAGACGCTGCAACAGCTCAACGCGAAAATCGCCGTGGACGGTCAGGATGCCAGCAGCGTCGCGACCGAATGGCTGCAGCAGAAGAAGTTGCTGTAACCGATGGTGTTATCGCGGGAAGCGATACGTCGCCCGCTGCAGCAGCCGGTGGCCCTGCTGCTGCTGACGCTGCTGAGCCTGGCGCTGGCGGCGCTGCCGTTTCTTAACTTCGCCCCGAACCGGCTGGTGGCCGGGGAACCGCTGATGGGATCGCACATCAGCTGGTTCGGGCTGCTGCTTGTGCCGCTGCTGACGCTCTGGCTGCTGTTATGGCGGCCGCCGACGCGGGTAAACCTGGCGCTGGCGCTGCTGGCCGCGCAGCTGATGCTGGCCGCGATCCTCTGGCTCAGTGGTCATCAGGCCACGCTGCTCAGCCAGCAGGGCAGTCGTCTGGCACGCACCAGCTTTGCCAGCGGCCTGTGGTGCAGCGGCGCGCTGCTCCTGCTGCTGATCACCGATCGGGTACGGCAGATCACCCGTCACCGGCTGGCTCAGCTGCTGCTCAATCTGCAGGTCTGGCTGCTGCCTCTGCTGCTGCTCTTCAGCGGTCAGCTCAGCGACCTCTCCCTGCTGAAAGAGTATGCCAACCGCCATGCGGTGTTTGATGCCGCACTGGGACGCCATCTCACGTTGCTGGCCGGCACGGTGCTGCCAGCGTTACTGATAGCGCTGCCGCTGGGGGTCCTGCTGTTCCGGCGGCCAGGCTGGCAGAGCGGCGTCTTTGGCGTGCTGAATGTGATCCAGACGGTGCCGTCGGTGGCGTTGTTTGGCCTGCTGATTGCGCCACTGGCCGGACTGGCAAATCACTTTCCGTGGCTCGGGGCCTGGGGCATCAGCGGCATCGGCATGGCCCCGGCGCTGATCGCCCTGGTGCTTTACGCCCTGCTGCCGCTGGTACGCAGCGTGGTGGTGGGGCTGCAGCAGGTGCCACACGAGGTGCGCGAAAGCGCGCGCGGCACGGGGATGAGCGGCTGGCAGCAGTTTGTCGCGGTCGATGTGCCGCTGGCGCTGCCGGTCTGGCTGGCGGGTCTGCGGGTAGTGGTGGTACAGACGCTGGGCATGGCGGTGGTCGCCGCGCTGATTGGGGCAGGCGGCTTTGGTGCGATTATTTTTCAGGGCCTGTTAAGCAGCGCGCTCGATCTGGTGCTGCTGGGGGTGATCCCGGTGATCGCGCTGGCGGTGGCGATAGATGCGCTGTTCCGCCTGCTGATCTCACTGCTGGAGAGAAAAGATGATTGAGTTCAGGGGCGTTTCCCGCGCCTTTAACGGCAAAACGGCGGTAAAAGATCTGTCGTTACAGGTAGCGGAAGGGGAGTTCTGCGTGCTGCTCGGCACCTCCGGCTCCGGTAAATCAACCACCCTCAAGATGATCAACCGGCTGGTGGAGTTCGACAGCGGTGACATCCGCTTTGCCGGTGAGTCAATTCGCCAGCTGAATGCCCGCACGCTGCGGCGCCGCATGGGCTATGCCATCCAGTCGATCGGGCTGTTTCCGCACTGGACGGTGCAGAAGAATATCGCCACGGTGCCCGAACTGCTGGGCTGGCCCCGCGCGCAGATCAACGAACGCATCACGGCGCTGCTGGCGCTGCTGAATCTGGACGCACAGCTGCTGAAGCGCTATCCGCATCAGCTCTCCGGCGGGCAGCAGCAGCGGGTCGGCGTGGCGCGAGCGCTGGCCGCCGATCCGGAGGTGCTGCTGATGGATGAGCCGTTCGGGGCGCTCGATCCGGTAACGCGGGGCGCGCTGCAGCAGGAGATGCTGCGTATCCACCGGCTGTCGGGGCGTACCATCGTGCTGGTGACCCATGACATCGACGAGGCGCTGACCCTGGCGGACCGCATTGTACTGATGGATAACGGCGGGATTGTTCAGCAGGGCAGGCCGGTGGAGCTGCTGACCCGGCCAGAAAATGATTTTGTCCGCGACTTCTTTGGTCGCACGGAAATGGGGGTAAGACTGCTGTCGCTGGAGCACGCCGGGGATGCCGTCCGGCGCGGCGAGTGGCTGACGGGCGAACCCATCGCCGCGACGCTGACGCTGCGTGACGCCCTGTCGCAGTTTATCACCCGGCGTACCGATAAACTGCCGGTGGTCGACGATCAGCAGCAGCCGCTGGGCGTGCTGCACTTTAGCGATCTGCTGCAACTGCGCGAGGGATTAGCATGCGCTGGCTGAAAGATCCGCTGCTGTGGCTGGTGCTGCTCTACGGCGCGCTGCTGGCCCTGATGCCCTACAGCTGGCCGCTGTTTCACACATGGTTTCCCGACCTGGCGCGGCCACTCTATCAGCAGGAGAGCTTCTGGCAGCTGACGCTGGCGCATCTGCTGCTGGTGATCACGGCCAGCCTGCTGGCGATCGTTCTGGGCATCGGCAGCGGCGTGCTGGTCACGCGGCGCGCCGGTCGCGCCTTCCGGCCGCTGATGGAGACGATCGTGGCGGCGGGGCAGACGATTCCGCCGGTGGCCGTGCTGGCGATTGCCGTGCCGGTGATGGGCTTTGGGACCTGGCCCGCCGTCGTTGCGCTGCTGCTCTATGGGTTACTGCCGATTTTACAGGGCACGCTGGCCGGACTCGACAGCGTGCCCGCCAGCAGCCGGGAGATCGCCACCGGGCTGGGTATGAGCCCCTGGCAGCGGCTGTGGCAGATCGAGCTGGCGCTGGCTGCGCCGGTGATCATCGCCGGAATACGCACCTCGGTGATCATTAATATCGGCACCGCCGCCATCGCCTCGACGGTCGGGGCGAAAAGTCTGGGGTCACCGGTGATTATCGGCTTAAGCGGTTTTAATACGGCGTATGTGATTCAGGGGGCGTTGCTGGTGGCGCTGCTGGCTATCGTCAGCGACCGCCTGTTTGAGCGCCTGCAACGCTGGCTTAGCGTGAGTGAACGATGAGAGAGTATCCGACCAGCATCAGTCCGCTGGTGCCGCCGACGGCCATGATAAAAAAGAGCGTGGCGAAAAAGGCTTTTTTGCAGTTCATGGAGAAAACCTGAGCGTGTTAACAGTGAGGCGGGGATAATAGCGCGCGCGAGGCAGCAGGCAAAGCGCCCGGCGTGCGTTTTTTGTTATCAGGCGGGTTCGTGCAACCGCACGGAATAGCCCTGCTCCTGCCAGTGTGACAGCTGTTCCTGCTGGCGACGAGTCAGTTTTTTACCGGTAAAGACAAACATGTTCATGCCGGGAAAGAGTTCAGGACGCGGCACGTCCAGCGGTTCGGCCAGTACATCAATCCGCCAGCCGTGCTGCGACAGACGCCAGCCCTCCAGCCAGATGCGGGTGCGATCCTCGATACCCCAGCCGATGATCAGCGCATCCTTGCCCGATTTTTTGCGGCTGCCCGTCAGGCAGAACGCGACATAGTCGATCAGCAGACCATCCAGCAGGCTGCACATCGTGCGGGCGGTGTTCTGGTCCAGACTCAGCTTCTGGCGCACCGGCATAAAAACGTGGTCGATCAGCGCATCAATCGGATGCTCGCGGCCAATCGCGGCAATTTTGTTACGAAGTTTTGCGGGTCTGACGTGGCGCAGCACGCTGATCAGCTCATCCTGCAGGGTTGTCCAGCCATCATGGGCATCCACGTCGCCCCCTTCCAGCAGTGCCTTGACTTTACCGACCGGCACGCCGCTTTCAATCCAGCGCATGATCTCTTCGATGCGCTGTACATCTTCTTCATCAAACTGACGATGCCCGCCTTCGGTGCGCTGTGGCTTCAGCAAGCCATAACGACGCTGCCAGGCGCGCAGGGTGACTGGGTTTATGCCACAGCGCTCGGCGACGTCACCGATACTGTATAAGGTCATAAATGCCTCTTTCGATTGGTCTGAGTGCGATTACCATAACGAAGCCAGTTAAGTTGTACAATACATTTCGCAATGTACAACTTGACTGATACGCCTGTTTCCAGCTATATCTCATTTAAGAGAATATTTCCCTTATATGAGAAAATACCATGCCGGAGCTGAATACGGAGCAACGACTGGCGGTAAGGCTGGCAGAATTACGCCTGCAACGCGGCTGGTCACTGGATGAACTTTCTGTCGCCACCGGCATCAGTCGCGCGTCATTATCGCGCATTGAGCGAAGCGAGACCAGCCCTACTGCCGCATTGCTTAACCGGCTGTGTGCCGCCTACGGATTAACCATGTCTCGCCTGCTGAGTGAGGTTGAGGAGTCGTCGAGTCTGCTGGTGCCTTATGATCAGCAACCGGTCTGGCATGACTCGTCCAGCGGTTTTATCCGCCGCAATGTTTCACCGCCCGCACTTCATTTTAGATGCGAACTGGTAGAGGGCAAATTACGGCCTGGTGCACGCATTGAATATGATGCGCCACCCATCCAGGGACTGGAGCAACATATCCTGCTTCAGGCAGGCGGCCTGACCGTATCGGTGGCCGAACAGCAGTGGACGCTGAAGCCCGGTGACTGTTTACGTTTTCACCTCACCGGAAAATCGGCTTTCGAGGCGCATCTGACCGAAGGCGCACACTATCTGCTGGCGGTGGCAAAACCATGATCGATTATCAAAGGCTTTCACCTGAACAGGCACAACAGGAGATCGATGGGCTGACGGCAGTGCTTCAGGCCTGCGTGGCCGATGGCGCCAGTGTCGGATTCGTGGATGCCGCCGATGTGGCGGTGATGACGCGCTTCTGGCAGCAGCGGGTAGCCAGTCTGACCAGCGGGGAGAGTGAACTGCTGGTGGCGCGTCTGCACAACCGGATTGTGGCGACGGTGATCCTCAGTCGCAGCGCGATGCCGAACGGCCGCCATCGGGCCGACGTCAGCAAGCTGCTGGTGCATCCGCAGGCGCGGCGTCAGGGGATTGCCCGCGAACTGATGCAGCGCGCTGAGCAGCTGGCCCGCGGGCAGGGAAAAACGCTGCTGGTGCTGGATACCCGCAGCGGTGACGTTGCCAGCGATCTCTATCGCTCGCTGGGCTGGCAGGTGGCAGGGTCGATCCCCTTTTATGCCGAGTCGACGGCGGGCGTGCTGGATGCCACTACCTATATGTATAAGGTGCTGGCGTAGCCTGCTTCCGCGCCGGACGACCCGGCGCTGAACGCCTCCACGCTATCCGCTGAAATTTCCGACGGCGCACGAAAAATTCAGCACGAAAGCTGACGCCGCCGGGATACTGTGTAAAAATACAGGCCATTTTTTCGGTGTGGTAACGCAACTCATGGCCCTGACAGCCGCAGTAAAAAGCCAGATAGCGCAGTGGTATAAAGCGCTTTCGCAGCAGGTGCCTGATTTCATTCCGCGTGCGCCGCAGCGTCAGATGATCGCCGAAGTGGCAAAATGTCTGGCTGGCGACGATGCGCGCCACCTGGCGGTGGAAGCGCCGACCGGCGTGGGCAAAACGCTCTCCTATCTTATTCCCGGCATCGCGGCCAGCCGCGCCCAGGAAAAACGGCTGGTGATCAGCACCGCCAACGTGGCGCTGCAGGATCAGATCTTCACCAAAGATCTGCCGCTGCTCAAAAAAATCATTCCCGATCTGACCTTTACTGCCGCCTTTGGACGCAGACGCTATGTCTGTCCGCGCAATCTGGCCGCGCTGGCAGCCGATGACGATCAGCAGGGCGATCTGCTGCTCTATCTGGACGACGACGCCGTCAGCAGCACCAAAGAGGAGCAGACGCAGTGTGGCCGCCTGCAGAAGTCACTGGATCGCTATCAGTGGGATGGCCTGCGCGATCACAGCGAGGAGAACGTCAGCGACAGCCTGTGGCAGCGGCTCTCCACCGACAAGGCGAGCTGCCTGGGCGCGCACTGCCGCTGGTATCGTGAATGCCCCTTTTTTGTCGCGCGCCGTGAGATTGAGCAGGTGGATGTGGTGGTGGCGAACCATGCGCTGGTGATGGCCGCGATGGAGAATGAGTCGGTACTGCCGCCCGCTAAAAACCTGATGCTGGTGCTGGATGAGGGGCATCATTTGCCGGAAGTGGCCCGCGATGCGCTGGAGATGAGCGCCGACATCACGCCGGGCTGGAGCAGCCTGCAGCTCGATCTCTTTATCCGGCTGGTCGACGGCATCATGACCCAGATGCGGCCGAAGTCGCCGCCGCCGCTGGCAAACCCGGAAAGGCTGAAAGCGCACTGCGATGAGCTGCGCGAACTGCTTACGGTGACCGCCCAGGCGCTGAATCCGCTGCTGCCGCCCCATAACCAGCCGGGCGAATATCGCTTTGTGCTCGGGGCGCTGCCGCAGGAGTTACTCGACCTCTGCGCCCGGCTGTTTAAACTCAGTGACGCGCTGCGCGGGCTGAGTGAAGGCCTGATCAATGCGCTGAGCGAGCAGACGGGCAAGGTCGACGTGGTGCGGCTGCACCGTAATCTGCTGCAGCTCAATCGCCAGTTTGGCTGGTTCGAATCGATCAGTAAACTGTGGCGGCTGGCGGCAATGGAGAAAGCCTCCGGCGCGCCGGTTTCAAAATGGATCACCCGCGAGCTGCGCGAAGGGCAGGCGCACCTGCTGTTTCACTGCGCCGGTATCCGCGTCAGCGATCAGCTGGAGAAGATGCTGTGGCGCAAAATCCCGCATGTGGTGGTCACCTCCGCCACGCTGCGTTCGCTCAACAGCTTCAACCGCCTGCAGGAGATGTCGGGACTGAGCGAAAAAGCGGGCGACCGCTTTGTGGCGCTCGACTCCCCGTTCAACCACGTCGGGCAGGGCAAGCTGGTCATCCCGCAGATGCGCTATGAACCCCTGATGTCGCATGAGGCGGAGCATATCGCCGAGATGGCCGGTTTCTTCCGCCAGCAGATGAAAGAGAAAAAGCACAAAGGGGTGCTGGTGCTGTTTGCCAGCAACCGGGCGATGCAGCAGTTTGTCACCGCGCTGCCCGATCTGCGGCTGTCGATGCTGGTACAGGGCGATCAGCCGCGCAGCCGCCTGGTCGATCTGCACCGGCAGCGGGTTGCTAAAGGCGAAACCAGTATTCTGATTGGCCTGCAATCCTTCGCTGAAGGCCTGGATCTGAAAGGCGATCTGCTGAGTCAGGTGCATATTCACAAAATCGCTTTTCCCCCGGTAGACAGTCCGGTAATTTTGACCGAAGGCGAGTGGCTGAAAAGCCTGAAGCGCTATCCGTTTGAGGTGCAGAGTCTGCCCAGCGCCTCATTTACCCTGATTCAGCAGGTCGGACGCCTGATTCGCAGCCATCAATGCTATGGCGAGATCGTGATTTATGACCGCCGGCTGCTGAGCAAAGCTTACGGCAGCCGGCTGCTGGCGGCGCTGCCCGTCTTCCCGATTGAGCAGCCGGAAGCGCCCGAGCCGGAAGCGATACCGGCCGCCGTTGTGCCCAAAACCAGCGTGCGAAAACGACGTCCCACGCGGCGCTGAGCCGCGCACTTAACCGGAAGCGAGTGATGGAACTGAATAAAATTATTAAAGAGATTGGTCGCGGTAAAAATCATGCCCGCGATATCGATTTTGAGAGTGCCGTGGCGCTCTACAGCGCGATGCTGGCGGGCGAGGTGCCCGATCTGGAACTGGGCGGTATCCTGATTGCGCTGCGCATCAAAGGCGAAGGCGAAGCGGAGATGCGCGGCTTTTATCAGGCGATGCAGGCGCAGATGATGCCGCTGCGTGCGCCGGAAAACCGGCCCATGCCGATCGTGATCCCCAGCTACAACGGTGCCCGTCGTCAGGGCAACCTGACGCCTCTGCTGGCGCTGCTGCTGGTAAAATTCGGCTTTCCGGTGCTGGTGCATGGCGTCAGCGACGACGCGACGCGCATTACCAGCGAGGCGGTGTTTGCCGCGCTCGGCATCGCACCGGTCACCACGGCAGAGGCGGCGCAGGCCAGACTGGATCAGGGCGAGCTGGCTTTTATCACCATCGATCACCTCTGCCCGCCGATGGCGAAGCAGCTGTCTCTGCGCTGGCGAATGGGCGTGCGTAACAGTGCGCACACGCTGGCAAAACTGGCGACCCCGTTTGCGGAGCGGGCGGCGCTGCGTCTGTCGAGCGTCTCGCATCCGGAGTATGTGCCGCGTGTGGCGAAATTCTTCAGCGACATCGATGCGCCAGCCCTGTTGCTTAATGGCACCGAAGGGGAAGTGTATGCGAATCCGCAGCGCTGCCCGGCGATCAGCATGATTCAGGGCGCGGGAGCCGAAACCGAAGTCTGGGTGGAGCGTCAGCCAGAAGTGGCCGTTGAGCTGCCGGCAGATAAAACGGCAGAGGTGACGGCGCGCTGGATTGAGGAGGTGCTGAATCAGCAGCGCCCGCTGCCCGCATCGCTGCGGCTGCAGATCGCCTGCTGCCTGCGCGCCAGCGGTCAGTGCGATTCACTGGCGGCGGCGGAGGAGCAGATCCGCGCCGCCGGTTACTGACTCAGGATTGCGGCAGGGCCTGTTCCACCAGATCCTGCCAGAAACGAATGCCAATCGGCAGCAGCGCGTCGTTGAAATCATAGCGGGCGTTGTGCAGCGGCGCAGAGGGGGTTTCTCCATCTGCGCCCAGCCAGAAGTAAGCGCCAGGGCAGGCTTCCAGCATGCAGGCAAAATCTTCCGACGCCATCGACGGATTTACCTGCCAGTGAACCTGTCCGGCACCCAGCGTCGCCAGCGCCACCTTGTGCACCTGCTCAGCGGGCAGCGCATGGTTAGCGGTCACCGGATAGCCCGGCAACCAGTGCACCTCACCGCTGACGCCAAACGGACGCGGCAGAGTCGCCACAAACTCATCAATCAGTCCGCGCACCTTATCGCGCACGCTGGTCTGCAGACAGCGCACCGTGCCGCGCAGCACGATCTGCTCGGGGATAACGTTAATCGCCTCGCCACCGTGGATCTGGGTCACGCTCACCACCGCCGAGGCGAGCGGTGACAGGCGACGCGACGGGATCGTCTGCAGCGCCAGAATCAGCTCGGCGGCGACCACCATCGGATCGGCTCCGCTTTCCGGCATCGCCGCGTGGCAGCTTTTGCCGTGCAGGGTGATTTCAAACGAGTCCAGCGACGCCATCATGGCGCCGGGATTCACCGCCAGTGACCCCAGCGGCAGCCCCGGCCAGTTATGCATCGCGTAGATGGCATCCATCGGGAAGCGCTGGAACAGTCCCTCTTCCACCATTCTGCGTGCGCCACCGAGGTTCTCCTCGGCAGGCTGAAAGATGAAATGCACTGTGCCGCTGAACTGGCGCGTCGCGGCCAGCTGGCGGGCAGCGGCCAGCAGCGTGGCGCTGTGACCATCGTGGCCGCAGGCGTGCATCACGCCCGGTGTGACAGAGCGCCACGCCGCTTCCCCTTTCTCCGTGATCGGCAGCGCATCCATGTCCGCCCGCAGGCCAATGACCGGGCCAGGACCATTCTCCAGCGTGCCGATGACCCCGGTGCCCGCCAGGCCACGAAACACCTGCAATCCCGCCCGGGCTAACTCCTCCGCGATAAACTGGCTGGTTTGCTGTTCCTGGTAACCTAATTCGGGGTGGCGATGAAACTCACGGCGCCAGCGCAGGGCATCTTCTAGCAGGGCAGGGGAAAGGGTCATGCAGAGTCGCGCTCCATACAGAATGAGAAGATTTCACTTTAGAGGTCGTCTGGCGCGGCGTCTATCGCCGTCAGGCTTAAATCGGGCTATAGGCTAAATCAAAATGGAATAAGTAATAAGGAAGTGATGTCAGCGGCCTGCCGCCGGGTGCGAAGCGTGAGGTTGAAAGCCGGGGCAGGCTGCGGCCTGCCCCGGTCAGGGTGTTACTTCTGCATGGGCAGGTTCAGGTCGTGCTCTGCGGCGCACTGCTGCGCCAGCTCATACCCGGCGTCGGCATGACGCATCACTCCGGTCGCCGGATCGTTCCATAACACCCGACCCAGACGCGCATCCGCCTCTTTGCTGCCGTCACAGACAATCACCACACCCGAGTGCTGAGAGAAGCCCATACCCACGCCGCCGCCATGATGCAGGCTGACCCAGGTCGCGCCGCCTGCGGTGTTCAGCAGCGCATTCAGCAGCGGCCAGTCAGAGACCGCATCAGAGCCATCTTTCATCGCCTCGGTTTCGCGGTTCGGTGAGGCGACCGAACCACAGTCGAGATGGTCGCGGCCAATCACCACCGGCGCTTTCAGCTCGCCGTTGCGCACCATTTCGTTGAATGCCAGGCCGGCCAGATGCCGTTCACCCAGCCCCAGCCAGCAGATACGGGCAGGCAGTCCCTGGAAGGCGATGCGCTCCTGCGCCATATCGAGCCAGCGATGCAGCGTTTTGTGATGCGGGAACAGCTCTTTGAGTCGGGCGTCGGTCTTATAGATATCTTCCGGGTCGCCTGACAGCGCCACCCAGCGGAAGGGGCCTTTGCCTTCACAGAACAGCGGACGGATATAGGCGGGCACAAAGCCGGGAAAATCGAAGGCGTTGCTGACACCCTCATCCAGCGCCACCTGGCGGATATTGTTGCCGTAATCCACGGTCGGAATGCCCATATGACAGAAGTCGAGCATCGCCTGGACGTGGACCGCCATTGAGGCGCGCGCCGCTTTCTCTACCGCTTTCGGCTGGGAAACACGCTCCCGCTCCCAGCGCGCCAGATCCCAGCCAATCGGCAGATAGCCATTGATCGGGTCGTGCGCCGAGGTCTGATCGGTCACGATATCCGGCTTCGGCCCGCCCGCCCTGGCGCGTTTTACCAGCTCCGGCAGAATCTCAGCGGCATTGCCCAGCAGACCGACAGAAATCGCTTTTTTCGCGGCGGTGGCGTCGCTGATCAACGCCAGCGCCTCATCCAGCGTGGTGGCTTTGTAGTCGACGTAGCGGGTGCGCAGACGGAAATCGATGCGCGACTCCTGGCACTCAATCGCCAGCACACAGGCGCCAGCCAGCACCCCGGCCAGCGGCTGCGCGCCGCCCATGCCGCCCAGTCCGGCGGTGAGGATCCAGCGTCCGCTCAGGTCGCTGTTGTAGTGCTGACGTCCCGCCTCGACAAAGGTTTCGTAGGTGCCCTGCACGATGCCCTGCGCACCGATATAGATCCAGGAGCCTGCCGTCATCTGGCCGTACATCATCAGGCCCGCTTTATCCAGCTCATGGAAGTGATCCCAGTTTGCCCAGTGCGGCACCAGGTTGGAGTTCGCCAGCAGCACGCGCGGCGCGTCGGCGTGGGTGCGGAAGACACCGACCGGCTTGCCGCTCTGGATCAGCAGGGTTTCGTCCGGCTGCAGAAGCTGCAGGGAACGCAGGATCTGCTCGAAGCATTCCCAGTTGCGTGCCGCCTTTCCGATGCCGCCGTAAACCACCAGATCTTCCGGCCGCTCGGCCACATCGGGGTCGAGGTTGTTCTGAATCATGCGGTAAGCCGCTTCAATCAGCCAGTTAGCGCAGTGCAGCGTAGTGCCGTGTGGCGCACGAATCTCACGTGCCACAGCCTGAGAAAGAGTTTCGCTCATTACAGATTCCTTAATTCAAGAAGTGGAGCGCATGCTCGGCAGCAGCGCGGTCAATGCCTGAGGCCAGTCAGCGCGACTCGCCCACTGACGCATGGCGTCGATATCGGGTGCCAGCAGGCGATCTTCCTCCAGGAAGGCCACCTGCTGACGGATCTCATCTAACGCCTGCTCAATCAGCGCAGAACTTTTCAGCGGCCGGTTAAACTCAATACCCTGCGCGGCAGCCATCGCCTCGATGCCCACCACGGCGGCGCTGTTAAAGCACATGCTGCCGAGACGACGCGCAGCGTAGGTCGCCATGGAGACGTGATCTTCCTGGTTTGCAGAGGTGGGGAGGCTATCGACGCTGCCCGGATGGGCCAGCGACTTGTTCTCAGAGGCCAGCGCAGCGGCGGTGACCTGGGCGATCATGAAGCCGGAGTTCACGCCGCCGTCACGCACCAGGAAGGGCGGCAGACCGGATAAGCCGCTGTCCAGCAGCAGCGCCAGCCGCCGTTCAGAGATAGCGCCCACTTCGGCAATCGCCAGCGCCAGGATGTCAGCGGCAAAGGCCACCGGCTCGGCATGGAAGTTGCCGCCGGAGATCACCTCACCGCTGTCGCTGAACACCAGCGGATTGTCCGAGGCAGCGTTCGCTTCGATTTCCAGAATCCGCGCCGCGTGGCGGATATTGTCCAGGCAGGCACCCATCACCTGCGGCACGCAGCGGATGGAGTAGGGGTCCTGCACGCGGCCACAGTGGGTGTGGGACTGCAGAATTTCACTTCCTTCGATCAGGCTGCTGACGGCGGCCGCGACCGCAATCTGGCCCTGCTGGCCCCGCGCCTGATGAATACGGGCGTCGAACGGTTTCAGGGAGCCTTTAATCGCCTCCAGCGACAGTGCACCGGCCATCAGCCCGGCGGCAAACAGATTCTCCCCTTCAAACAGGCCGCGCAGCGCCAGCGCGGTCGAAACCTGGGTGCCATTGAGCAGCGCCAGCCCCTCTTTCGGCCCGAGCACAAAGGGCGACAGGCCCACGCTTGCCAGTCCCTCTGTTGCCGGAATCAGCGCGCCATCGACCCGCACCTGGCCTTCGCCCAGCAGCATCAGCGACATGTGCGCCAGCGGCGCGAGATCGCCAGAGGCTCCGACCGATCCTTTTTCCGGAATGCAGGGCATCACACCGGCATTAAACAGCGCCAGCAGCGCCTCCACCAGTTCGATCCGCACGCCGGAGTGACCGCGGGCCAGGCTGACGATTTTAGTGGCGACCACCAGACGGGTGACATTGTCGGGCAGCAGATCCCCCAGCCCGACGCTGTGAGACAGCACCAGATTGCGTTGCAGATCGGCCAGACGGCTGGCCGGAATTTGCGTCTGCGCCAGCTTGCCAAAGCCGGTGTTAATGCCATACACCACGTTGCCGGAGGCGACGATCGCCTCCACGGTCTGCTGCGCCGTTGCAATCGCCTGACGCGCGCTGTCATCGAGGCTCAGCGTCACGTGACCCTGATAGATGGCGCGTAAGGTGGCGAGGTCTACCTCACCTGGCACCAGGCGCAATGCCTGAGACGAACCTGACATAGTCTACTCCTGTCTATACAAGTGTGCTGGCACGGCTGAGCGGTTTTTCCTGCTCTGAACCAGCGGGATAATGCGAGTGAAGCATAAGTGTCTATTCTTGTCTATACAAGTAGCAAGGGGCGTGCCAGGCCGATCACAAAAATGGAATGCCTGCCTGCTGCGGGTGGGTGAGGAAACGAAGGCGGAGGCTGCACCATCAGGAGGCGGGCGCTGCACCAGCGGGGCACAGCGCGCCGGACTGGATGTATATACATTCACGCGGTGAGACAGTAAACTGAAGGCACTATCAGGAAAAGGAACAGCAAATGGTCGAGCATACGGCACTGGCACAACTGGCGGCGGCGATGAGCGATGAGCCCGCCCCGATTTATCAGCGGGTGAAGCAGGCGATCATCAGCCAGATCCGCGAAGGAATGTGGAAAGCGAATCAGCGTGTGCCGTCAGAAAGTGAACTGGTTAATGAGCTGGGCGTCAGCCGCATGACCATCAACCGGGCGCTGCGTGAACTGACCAGCGAAGGCTTTCTGGTCCGGATGCAGGGCGTCGGCACCTTTGTGGCCGAGATGAAAGGCTACACCGCCATGCTGGAGGTGCATAACATCGCCGATGAGATCGCCCAGCGCGGTCATCAGCACAGCTGTAAAATTCTCGCCATCGGCCAGAACAAAGCCGATCCCGAACAGGCGGCGGTGCTGGGACTGACCACCGGGCAGACGCTCTATCATTCGCTGATTGTGCACTACGAAAACGATCTGCCGGTACAGCTGGAGGACAGGCTGGTCAATCCGCTGGTCGCCCCCGATTATCTGGCGCAGGATTATCAGCAGATGACCCCGTATACCTATCTGATGCGGGTTGCGCCGCTGACGGCGGGCGAGCACATTGTCGAGGCGGTGCTGCCCGATGTGCGTCAGCGCAAACATCTGTCGCTGGATGAGCACGAACCCTGCCTGCTGATCCGCCGTCAGACCTGGAGCGACAACAAAATCGTGACCTACGCGCGGCTGCTCTATCCCGGCTCACGTTACAAACTGCTGGGCCGCTTCAGGGGACACGGCTAAGCCTGGTAAACAGCAGCCGGGCGTCCCGGCTGTCGGGCATGAAACTGCACGCCTCATCGACCCACCATGCGCCCTGTCGGGCGGTCAGCTGTTTCCCGTCATCGCTCCGCCACGCGCCTGCCAGCACCCAGGCAACCCCGTGCAGGCTGCTGACGGGGGCGGTAACCACCTCAACCGTGGCCTGCCACTGCTCCCGCCGCGTCATAATGTTAAAGTCTTCACTGATGCTGCCCTGCAACTGCGCGGTCAGGGCCAGTTCGCCGGCAAATGACCAGGGCTGCTGCGGCATTAACCGATGCGCTGCGCCCGGCGCGGTAAGCAGGACCGGGTCGCCCTGCAGCAGGGTGATGATCCGATCGATGCCCGGAAAGGCTGAGAAGGGGCCATCCTGCGCCAGGGTGGCAATGCTGGCGCGCCAGCCAAAGGATTCCGCACCGGGCGGAAAGCTGACAATTTCGCGGGTTTCGCCACCGCCATTACGCCAGCGGCTGACCGCCAGGTCAGCGTAAGAGAAGCGGGCGATCATTGCAGTGCCGCCATGGCCTGACGGAAGCGTCTGGCACACGCCGCCTGATGGGGATGCTCGCCATCGACGATCACCGCCTTACCCGCTACATAGACGTCCCGAATCTGATCGCGCTGACCGGCAAACAGCCAGCGGTTCAGCAGCGCCTGAGATTCCACGCTGCCGAGCCACGCCTCATCGCGCAGCACCAGCCAGTCGGCGCGCTGCCCCACCGCCAGCGTTCCCTGCTGAATGCCGCACGCCTGCGCACCGCCCGCCGCCGCCTGCTGCCACAGCAGATCGCCGACCGACGGCTGGTCGGGCAGGGTAATGCGGTTGCGGCGCTGATCGCGCAGTCGCTGCGCATACTCCAGCCAGCGCAGCTCTTCCTGGGCGCTGAGCGAGACATGGCTGTCGGAGCCGATGCCCCAGCGTCCCCCCTGCGCGATATACTCCACCGCCGGAAAAATGCCGTCACCGAGATTCGCTTCGGTGGTGGGGCAGAGACCGGCAACCGCACCGCTGCGGGCAAGGCGCGTCAGCTCGCTCTCATCCAGATGAGTGGCGTGGATCAGGCACCAGCGTGCATCCACGGCAAAACGGTTCAGCAGCCAGCTCACCGGGCGTTCGCCGCTCCACGCCAGCGAGTCATTCACCTCTTTCTGCTGCTCCGCCACATGGATATGCACCGGCAGCGTCGGATCGCTCTCCGCCAGCACCGTCTCCATCTGACTTTCACTGACGGCCCGCAGCGAATGAAAACAGAGGCCGCGGTTCAGCAGAGGCCGCTGCTGCTGCCACGCATCCAGTCGCGCCTGCTGTTGCAGATAACGATCGGTCTGCTGAATAAAGCGTTTCTGCCCGGCAGCCGGAGGCTGGCTGCCAAAGCCGCTGTAGCTGTAGAGCACCGGCAGCAGCGTCTGGCCGATACCGGCCAGTTCGGCGGCGTCGATCAGCTGCTGCAGCATGGCGTCATCTGCATAGGGCGCGCCGCTGGGATCGTGATGCAGATAGTGAAACTCCGCGACCTGGGTGTAACCCCCTTTCAGCATCTCAATGTAGAGCAGGGCGGCGATGTCGCCCGCCTGCTGCGGCGTCAGGCGCTGCACCATGCGGTACATCCGGTCACGCCACGTCCAGAAGCTGTCCTGCGGATCGCCCGCCACTTCCGCCAGACCGGCCATGGCGCGCTGAAAGGCGTGCGAATGCAGATTAGCGATCGCCGGGATCACCTCGCCGTTGAGCAGCACCGCCTGGTCGGCGTGGCTCTCCGGGGTAAGAGCGTCGATAAAACCGGCCTGATTGACCGTGATACGTACCTGCTGCTGCCAGCCCTCCGCCAGCAGTGCGCGCGGGGCAAAAAAAGTCGCCATGGTTGATCCTCGTCGGATGTAGTTGTATATACATATACATACTTTATGACACAGTGTAAACGGTGGAGGCACGAGGCAGCGATGGCGGAAGAGATGCAGGTAGAGACGGTCTGGACCGGGGCGGATCTGGTCACCATGCGGGACGGAAAGTACCACCTGATACCTGAGGGGGCGATGGCGGTGCGGGCGGGTAAGCTGGTGTGGGTCGGCCCGGCGGCTGAGATGCCCGCCTTCGTCGCCGCGCGGCATCATCATCTGCCGGGCGGTATCGTGACGCCGGGACTGGTGGACTGCCATACCCATCTGGTGTTTGGCGGTGACCGCAGTCAGGAGTTTGAACAGCGCCTGAATGGCGTCAGCTATGCCGACATTGCCGCACAGGGCGGCGGCATCCTCTCGACGGTACGGGCGACCCGCGCCGCCACAGAGGAGGCGCTGGTGGCCTCGGCGCGCTGGCGGCTCGACCGCCTGCTGGCAGAGGGGGTCACCACGGTGGAGATCAAGTCCGGCTACGGGCTGGATGAGGAGAGCGAACTGCGGATGCTGCGCGCGATTCGTCAGCTGGGGCAGAGCGTGGCCGCCGATGTCCGTGCCACCTGCCTGGCCGCCCACGCCTTTCCGCCGGAGTTTAAGCATGACCCGGAGGGCTGGGTCGACATCATCTGCGAACGGCTGCTGCCGCAGGTGCAGGCGCTGGGACTGGCGGATGCGGTAGACGCCTTCTGTGAACATCTCGCCTTTTCACCGCAGCAGGTCGCGCGGGTGTTTGATCGGGCGGTGGCGCTCGGTCTGCCGGTGAAGCTGCACGCGGAGCAGCTCTCATCGCTGGGGGGAGCGGCCCTGGCGGCCCGTTACGGTGCCCTTTCTGCCGACCACCTTGAATACGCCACCGAGGAGGATGCGAAAGCGATGGCGGCACACGGCACCGTGGCGGTGCTGCTGCCGGGCGCTTTCTATCTGCTGCGGGAAACCCGGCGTCCCCCGGTGGATCTCTTCCGGCAGTACGGGGTGCCGATGGCGCTGGCCAGCGATGCCAATCCCGGCACCTCACCGGCGCTGTCGCTGCGTCTGATGCTCAACATGGGCTGCACCCTGTTCGGCATGACCCCGGAAGAGGCGCTGGCGGGCGTGACCCTGTGGGGCGCAAAAGCGCTGGGGCTGGCTGACAGCCACGGCTCGCTGGAGGCGGGAAAAGTGGCGAACTTTGTTCACTGGCCGCTGGCCCGTCCGGCGGAACTGGTTTACTGGCTGGGCGGTGAGCTGCCCTGTACCGTTATCTATCGTGGAGAACCCCAATGAATCCCTTCATATTTACCCGGGGCAGCCTGCCGCTGCTGGTCAGTATTCCCCATGCCGGCACTGAACTGACGCCCGAGGTGGACGCCGGACTGAGCGACGCCGCGCGCGGATTACCGGACACCGACTGGCACATCCCGCTGCTCTATGATTTCGTGCGCGACCTCGGAGCCAGTGTGTTAATCGGGCGTTACTCGCGGTTCGTGGTCGATCTGAATCGTCCGCCCGATAATCAGCCACTTTACACCACCGCCACCACCGGTCTGTTCCCGGAAACCCTGTTCGACGGCACCCCGACTTTCCTGCCAGGCAAAACGCCCGATGCGGCTCAGCGTCAGGGCTACATCGACCAGATCTGGCAGCCTTACCACCAGCAGATCCAGCAGGAGCTGGCGCGGCTTAAATCAGAGCACGGCTATGCACTGCTGTTTGATGCACACTCCATCGCCAGTGAAATTCCCCGCCTGTTTGAGGGCCGCCTGCCCGATATCAACCTTGGCACCAATGACGGTGCCAGCTGCAGCCCGGCGATGAGCGCGGCGCTGGAGGCTGTCTGCGCCGCGCAGCGCGACTACAGCTGGGTGATCAACGGACGTTTTAAAGGCGGTTACATTACCCGCGCCTATGGTCAGCCGCAGCAGCAGACTCAGGCCGTCCAGCTGGAGCTGGCGCAGCTGAACTACATGGATGAAACCCCGCCTTACGCCTGGCAGCAGGCGCGCGCCGCGCAGTTGCAAAAAACGCTGAAAGCACTGATCCACGCCATGCTGGCGGAGGGCAAAACCTGATAATCCCACCACGGCGATGCGCCACTCCGGTGCATCGTCGCGCTGAACCGGTGCAGGCGGGTGCAGGCCGCCTGACTGCACGGCGCTCCCGGCCGCCTTTTTCCCTTTTGCAGAGCTGGCATAAC
This sequence comes from Pantoea sp. EKM101V, assembly GCF_011800325.1. Lineage (NCBI taxonomy): Bacteria > Pseudomonadati > Pseudomonadota > Gammaproteobacteria > Enterobacterales > Erwiniaceae > Pantoea > Pantoea sp. EKM101V. The sequence goes on along the minus strand of NZ_JAALFP010000002.1, from coordinate 342,867 downwards.
CTTTGCTTGGTTGTATGTACAACTACTGCTGCGTCTCCATCACACCATAAATTCTGTCTGGCTCACAAAACAGTAAAGCCGGGAATGAACTGCGCCGCGTTAGCTTGTATATACATGACATATCATCCTGTGAAATTTATGTTAAATCTCGTCAGGGCGATCACCAGGCCGCTACTTTCAGGAGAACCGTATGACGCACCCACTGACTCTTCGTCGTTTATGTCTCACGACCCTGGTTTCCTCTCTGCTGCTCTGTGGCGTCAGCGCCCAGGCGAAAGAGTGGAAGTCGATCACCATTGCCACCGAAGGCAGTTATGAACCCTGGAACCTGACGCTGCCAGGCGGCAAGCTCGGCGGCTTTGAACCGGAACTGATGGCGAATCTCTGCCAGCGTATGGCGATTCAGTGCAGGCTGGTGGTGCAGAACTGGGATGGCATGATCGCCGGGCTTAATGCCGGAAAATATGACGTGATCATGGATGCGATTGTGATTACCCCGGAACGAAAGAAAGTGGTCAGCTTCACCCTGCCTTACGCCTCGACGCCTGCCACCTTCATCACCCTGAAAGGGAGCCTGCTGCCTGCCGACAGCCAGATTATCAAGCTGACCGACGACGCAAAAACCGTGGAGCCGGCCATAGCAGGTCTGAAAGCGGCGCTGAAGGGCAAAACGATCGGTATCGCCTCCGGCACGGTTTACACCCCCTTTATCGACAAATATTTCAAAGAGGTGGCCGATGTCCGTGAATACACCAGCTCGGCCGACGCCATCCTCGACCTGCAGGCGGGGCGGATTGATGCGGTGTTTGACGACGTGACCTTCGCGCAGTCGATGCTGGCGCGGCCCGAGAACCGCAATCTCAGCTTCAGCGGCCCGCAGCTGGGCGGCCCGATCTGGGGTGAGGGAGAGGCGCTGGGCGTGCGCATGGCGGATAACGATCTGAAAGCCCGGCTGGATGAGGCGATCAAAGCCGCACTGGCCGATGGCACAGTGAAAAAGCTGAGCGAGAAGTGGTTCAAAACGGATGTCACACCCTGAGTGAGGTAACTGATGATAAGCCTGCTGAGTTTTGGCCCGGACGGCTGGGGACGGCTGATTCTGAGTGCCGCGCTGACCACGCTGCTGCTGTCGTTTGCCGCGCTGGTGGTGGGGGCGGTGGTCGGATCGGGCGTTGCCGCCGCGAAGTTATCTCCCCACCGGCCGGTTCGCTGGCTGGGGGAGGGATACTCGGTGATCTTTCGCGGCATTCCTGAGCTGCTGGTGATCTACCTGTTCTACTTCGGGGGATCGGGGCTGATCACGCAGATCGGCCAGCTGTTTGGTGCCGACGGATTTATCGAAGCGCCGCCGTTTCTGATCGGGGCGCTGGCCATCGGGCTTATCTCCGGCTCTTATCAGGCGGAAGTCTATCGCGCCGCACGGCTGGCGCTGGCGAAAGGGGAGATCGAAGCGGCGGTCGCGATTGGCATGCCCCGCTGGCGCATCCGGCAACGCATCCTGCTGCCGCAGGTGGCGCGCTATGCGCTGCCGGGTTTATCAAACGTCTGGCAGATGAGCCTGAAAGATTCGGCGCTGGTGTCGGTCACCGGCATCGTCGAGCTGATGCGGGCGAGCCAGATTGCCGCCGGTTCGACCCGTGACTACTTCGCCTTTTATCTGGTGGGCGGAGGCTGCTATCTGCTGCTGACGCTGCTGTCCAACCGTGCCTTCCTGCGCGCTGAATCCCGTCTGGGGCGCGCCTGGCAAAGCCGCACCGCTGCACAGCATTAGGGGGATTGATGATCGATTTTGCGTTTCTCACAGACACCTTCCTGAAACTCAGCGCCGCGCTGCCGGTGACGCTCGGTCTGTTTATCAGCGCCTTTCTGTGCGGTGGCGTGCTGGCGACAGGGATTCTGGCGCTGCGCATGAGCCGCTGGCGGCTGCTCAGCGGCTTTGCCCGCGGCTACATTCTGGTGTTTCGCGGTTCGCCGCTGATGATCCAGCTGTTCCTGATCTACTACGGTCTGGGGCAGTTTGGCGTGATCCGCCACAGCCTCCTCTGGCCATTTCTGCGTGAGCCGTTCACCTGTGCGGTGCTCGCGCTCTCGCTCTGCACCGCCGCCTACACCGCAGAGATCCTGCGCGGGGCGCTGCTGGCGGTGCCGCCAGGCCAGGTCGAGGCGGGGCTGGCGTGTGGGATGTCACGCGGGCTGCTGCTGCGGCGCATTATCGCGCCGGTCATGCTGCGTTACGCGCTGCCTGCCTACTCTACCGAAGCGATTCTGCTGGTGAAATCGACCGCGCTCGCCAGTCTGGTGACGGTGTGGGATGTCACCGGGGTGGCGCAGCAGATCATCCAGCGCACCTACCGCACCATGGAGGTCTTTCTCTGTGCGGCGGCAATCTACCTGATCCTTAATTTCATCATTGTGCAACTCTATGCCCTGCTGGAGCGGCGTCTGACGCCGGTGCACAAACCGGAAAAAAAGCCGTTACCGTCCGCTAAGCCGATCCCCGGAGGAGAGTAATATGTCTGATTTGTCGCCCGTCACGCTGTCGGCCAGCGATATCCACAAATCTTTTGGTGCCATGGAGGTGCTGAAGGGCATCTCACTGCAGGCGCACAAAGGCGATGTCATCTCGATTCTCGGAGCCAGCGGCTCGGGCAAAAGTACGCTGCTGCGCTGCATTAATCTGCTGGAGACGCCCGATTCGGGCGTGGTCAGCGTCGGTGGTGAGACCATTGAGATGAAGCGCCATGCCCGCGGGCATCAGCTGGCCGCTAATCCGCGCCAGATTGAACGGCTGCGTTCCCGGCTTGGCATGGTGTTCCAGAGTTTTAACCTCTGGTCGCATCTGACGGTGCTGCAGAATGTGATTGAAGGGCCGCACTATGTACTGAAGCGCGACAAAAAAGCCTGCATCGCTCAGGCGGAACAGCTGCTGGACCGGGTCGGCTTACTCAACCGCAAAGATTTCTATCCCGCTCAGCTTTCCGGCGGTCAGCAGCAGCGCGTGGCGATTGCCCGCGCGCTGGCGATGGACCCGGAGGTGATGCTGTTTGATGAGCCGACCTCGGCACTCGACCCCGAACTGGTCGGTGAGGTGCTGAAGGTGATGCGCAGCCTGGCGGAGGAGGGGCGCACCATGCTGGTGGTGACGCATGAGATGGGCTTTGCCCGCCACGTCTCTAACCGGGTGGTGTTTATGCATCAGGGCACGATTGATTGTCAGGGCACGCCGGAAGTGATGTTTAGCGACGGCGGCTCGGCGCGCTTCAGGCAGTTTATCTCCCGTCATCATCAGGTGGAGCCGGTGTTATGAGCAGCACGCTGAATCCTCCCCAGGTGTGGGGCGATGCCCCGCTGACCTGGCCGTCGCTGGTGCAGGTCGCCCGGCACGATGCCCCTCTGACCCTCAGCGACAGCGCCTGGCAGCGGATTGCGCAGAGCCGCGAGATCGTCGGCACCATCGTGGCGACGGGGCAGGTCGCTTATGGCATCAATACCGGGCTGGGTGCGCTGTGCAACATCACCCTCTCTGAGGATGAACTGAGCCAGCTGTCGCGTAATACCCTGCTGAGCCATGCCTGTGGCGTTGGCCCGAAACTGGCCAGAGCCGAGGTGCGCGCCATCCTGTGTGCCGCGATCGCCAACTACAGCCACGGTAAATCAGGCGTCTCGGTGGCGCTGGTGCAGCAGCTGCTGGCGCTGCTCAACCGGGGGATTACGCCGCAGGTGCCGTCACAGGGGTCGGTCGGTTATCTGACCCACATGGCGCATATCGGGCTGACGCTGATCGGCATCGGTGAGGTGGAGTGGCAGGGCAGCGTCGTCCCGGCAGAGCAGGCGCTGGCGGAGGCAGGGCTGACGCCCTACCGGCCTGGCGCGAAAGAGGGGCTGAGTCTGGTAAACGGCACGCCGTGCATGACCGGCTTAGCCTGCCTGGCGCTGGATGATGCGGCGCGTCTGCTGGACTGGGCGGATGTCACGGGCGCGATGAGCTTTGAAGCGCTGCGTGGCCAGCTGGTGGCGTTTGATCCTGAGGTGCTGGCGCTGAAAGCCAGTCCGGGGATTCAGCGCAGCGGCGAACGTCTGCGCCAGTTGTTAAGTGACAGCCCGCTGCTGAAAGCGAGCGTCGGTATCCGGACACAGGATGCGCTGAGCCTGCGCTCGATGCCGCAGGTTCACGGTGCCTGCCGCGATCAGTTTACCCATGCGGTCCGTCAGGTGGAGACCGAACTCAACGCCTCTACCGACAATCCGCTGATTCTGGGCACCCCCGACGCCTGGCGCGTCGTGTCGCAGTCAAACCCGCACGGCGAGTCGGTGGCGATGGCCTGCGACCTGCTGGCAATTGCGCTGGCGGAGCTGGGCAGCATCGCGGAGCGACGGCTTGATCGGCTGGTGAATCCGCTGGTCAGCGGTCTGCCGCCGTTTCTGGTGGCCGAGCCGGGCGTCAACTCCGGCATGATGATTGCGCAATATGTGGCGGCGTCGCTCTGCGCGGAGAACCGCCAGCTCGCTCAGCCGGCGGTGCTTGACAACTTTGTCACGTCGGGATTACAGGAGGATCATCTGAGCCTCGGCACCGGTGCGGCACTGAAGCTGCTGAAATTGGTCAGCAATGTCGGGCACATCCTCGCGATTGAGTATCTGCTGGCGGCGCAGGCGCTGGAGTTTCACGGTGAATCCCAGCTGGCCGCAGGAACGCGGCGTGCCTGGCGGCAGTTACGGCAGGTGGTGGCGTGCTGGCAGCAGGATCGCTGGCTGGCGCCTGATATCGCCCGCGCGGCAGAACAGATCAGAGCGCACCGGTGCGATGCGCTTGAGGGATAGGCGGGTTACGACCGGCGGGCGTCCGGACGGACCAGGTCGAAGCGCTGGGCTTCACTGATGCCGTAATAGGCGCTGGGTCCCCCGGCGCGCAGAATCGGCTCCGCTTTGGCCGTCTGATAAATGCCCTCTTCCAGCAGCGTTTCACTGATGTGGATCGCCACCGCTTCACCCATGACCAGCCAGCTGTCGAGCGGGTTGCCATCGGCATCCTGCAGCTGTATCAGCTGTGTTAAACGACACTCAAAGTTGACCGGGCTCTCCGCCACCAGACTGGCGCTGACCTGGGAACCTGCCTGCGGTGTTAAACCGGCAAAGGTGAACTCATCCTGATCGGCAGGCAGCGACGCTGAGCTTTCATTCATCGCTTCCGCCAGCGGGCGGGTCGCCAAATTCCAGACAAACTCTCTGGTCTCAGCAATATTGCGGACGCTGTCTTTCCAGCCGCTGCTGGCGAAACCGATAATCGGCGGATGATAGCTGAAGCAGTTAAAGAAGCTGTAGGGTGCCAGATTGCGCTGGCCGCTGGCGCTGACTGAGCTAATCCAGCCGATCGGGCGCGGGCCGATAATGGCATTCAGCGGATCGTGCGGCAGACCATGACCGGCACGGGGTTGATAAGAATAGCGTTTCTGGCTCATAACCTCTCCAACGGGGAATAATGATTAATCTTAGCGCGACAGCATGGCCTGTCGAATCGGAAAGCGGTAAGCGGATGGTGCGGGTTTATTTTCACTCGCCTACAGCGTATTGTACGCGCGCCTGAATAACTGAGAGAACGTATGAAAAAGTCAGCCAGCACCTCGCCTTTCCACGCCCGCAATCGCCATCAGGGAGAGTACGATTTTGCCGCGTTAACCGCCGCGCATCCGCCACTGGCGGCCAAAGTCCGGCCCAACGGGTATGGCGTGCAGTCGGTGGATTTTGCGGACCCCGAGGCGGTGATGCTGCTGAATCAGGCGCTGATCAAACTGTTTTATGATATCGACTGGCAGCTGGCCCCCGGCTCACTCTGTCCGCCGGTGCCGGGACGAGCCGACTATCTGCACTACCTTGCGGATTTGCTGGCGCTGGATAACAACGACGTAATCCCTGCGGCGGACATCCTGGATGTGGGCTGCGGCGCAAACTGCATCTATCCCCTGATTGGCGCGGCGGAATATGGCTGGCGCTTTACCGGTACCGAAATCAACGAGGTTGCACTTAAAGCGGCCAACCGCATCCTGGCCGCGAATCCGCGCCTGACGCGCCAGATCCGTCTGCGTCGTCAGAAAAACAGCGACGCGGTGCTGGCGGGCGTGATCAGCAAAAACGAATTTTTCAGTGCTGTCATGTGCAACCCGCCTTTCCACGCCTCGGCGGAGGAGGCCGCGGCGGGATCGCAACGTAAATCACGCAATCTCGGACTCGATAAAGCGGCGCCGCTCAACTTTGGCGGTCAGCATAATGAGCTGTGGTATCCCGGCGGTGAAAAAGCCTTTATCGGCAGGATGATCGCCGAGAGCGTGGCCTTTGGTCGTCAGATCGGCTGGTTTACCTCACTGGTATCGCGCAAAGAGAATCTGCCCGCGCTGGAAAAACAGCTGCAGGCGCTCGACGTGGCTGAAGTGCGGGTGGTCAATATGGCGCAGGGTCAGAAGCAGAGCCGCTTCCTGGCGTGGAGTTTTATGCCTGCTGCCCAGCGCAGCAAACTGCTGAGTCGCCTGGGGAACTGAGGCATCTCATTACGCAGGTAGCAGGAATCTATCTGCTGAGAAAAAAGGACGTGCTGCGATGCGGCCGTTTCAGAGTGCTGACAAACCCAATCGGGGTTGCTCTTGCAGCAACACATTAGCTAATAGCGCAGGGAACCCGGGCAGAGGAGGAAAGCGTCCCGCGCCAGGGACGGCGCGGGCCGAGCGACCAGGGATGGTTTAAGCGACTTTCCGATCTGCCCATGTTCCCTTCGCAGGGTCGGTCTCACAGCTGGGCAGGGCAGACTTTGCCAACAATAAAAACGGGCCGCTAAGCGGCCCGTTTTGATCAGGAGACGTGCTGCAGAAATTCGCGCAGACGCTCACTCGGGGGATTGCTGATCAGGCTGTCGGGATCGCCATCTTCCGCAATCCGGCCTTTGTCGATAAAGATCAGACGCGAGGCCACCTTCTGAGCGAAGCCGACTTCGTGGGTCACAATCACCATCGTCATGCCTTCTTCCGCCAGGTCCTGCATCACCTTCAGCACTTCGTGACGCAGCTCCGGGTCAAGCGCGGAGGTCGGCTCATCAAACAGCATCATCTTCGGCTTCACCGCCAGCGCACGGGCAATCGCGACACGCTGCTGCTGACCGCCGGAAAGCTCAGACGGGAAGTGATGCGCACGCTCGGCGAGGCCCACTTTGCCCAGCAGCTCGCGTGCCAGCTGGCGTGCCGACTCTTTGCTGGCACCGCGCACCCGGATCGGACCGAACGCCACGTTGTCCAGCGCACTCATCTGCGGGAACAGATGAAACTGCTGAAACACCATGCCCGCTTCCTGACGAATCAGGCGGTCATCGACTTTCGGATCGTTGACGCGCAGACCATCCACAATCAGCTCGCCGCTGGTGATCTCTTCCAGCTTGTTAATGCAGCGCAGCAGGGTTGATTTACCGGAACCGGAAGGACCGATAATGACCACCACTTCGCCCTGGTTAATTTTCAGGTCAATATTGTGCAGCACCTGGGTCTGACCAAAATGCTTGGAGACATCTTTAAATTCAATCACAGGATTTTCACCCTTTTCTCAATGCGGCGCAGCACAAAGCTCAGCACCAGCGTAATCACCAGATAGATGATCGCGACGGCGCTCCAGATTTCCAGAGCGCGGAAGTTACCGGCAATAATCTCCTGACCCTGACGCGTCAGTTCAGCCACACCGATAACAATAAACAGCGACGTATCTTTAATGCTGACAATCCACTGGTTACCCAGCGGCGGCAGCATACGGCGCAGCGCCAGCGGCATAATCACGTAGCGCAGCGTTTCACGGCCCGACAGTCCCAGCGCCAGACCCGCTTCGCGGAAGCCTTTGTTGATTGACAGCACGGCACCACGGGTGATCTCGGCAATGTAAGCGCCGGAGTTAATCATGATGGTTACGACCGCCGCACTGAAGGGATCGATTCGCAGGTCGGGAAACGCCATTGGCAGGGCAAAGTAGATGAACATCACCTGCACCACGATAGGCGTGCCGCGGATGATTTCGATAAACACCAGCGCGATGTTATTGGTGATCCAGCCGCCGTAAGCACGGGCAAAACCGGCCACCAGACCGATAAGCAGACCGCCACACAGGCCGATGATTGAGATAATTAAGGTCAGTTTAGCGCCTTCGAGCAGCGCTGGCATGGCGGGCCAGATGACGCTCCAGTCAAACTCCATGGTGTCACTCCAGATATGTTGCGATGGAAAAAAGCAGGGAAAAGTTTCCCTGCTCAAATTAATTCACGGACAAATTATTATTTTGGTTCAGTGCCGAACCATTTTTTATAAAGCTGATTGTAGGTGCCGTTCTCTTTCAGGGTCTTCAGCGCGCCGTTGACTTTCTCGCGTAAATCGTCGCTGCCTTTCGGGAAGGCAATACCATACTGCTGCGCTTCGATTGAATCGCCCACCGCTTTAAAGCGGCCTTTACCGGCGGTGTGAATGAAGTAAAGGATGTTTGGCGTGTCATGCAGCACGGCGTCAGCACGGTTGGTGCCCAGCTCCATGTAGGCGCTGTCGATGTTCGGGAACTGACGCAGATCTTTCGATTTGATGTTGGCTTTCGCATACTCTACAGAGCCGGTGCCGCTTTTGACGGCGACCACTTTGCCATTCAGATCGCTGATGCCTTTGATGTTGTTTTCATTGTTACGCACCATCACCTGCAGACCGCTTTTGTAGTAGCCGTCAGAAAACTCAATCGCCTTCTTACGCTCTTCAGTAATGGTGATACCCGCCAGCGCCAGATCGACATTACGTGTCTGCAGGGCAGGAATGATGCCGCTGAAATCCATCGGCTTCAGGGTGTAATCGAGCTTCAGTTCTTTGGCAATCGCATCCCACAGATCCACATCAAAGCCGACATATTTGTCACCCTGTTTGAATTCAAACGGAACAAAGGCGGTATCGGTCGCGACGACCAGCTTCTTTTCTGCTGCGGTGGAGGAGAGGGAGAAGGCCAGCGCCAGCGCGGCCACAGAAACTTTTAACAGTGACTTCATCATTTTTTCCTTTTTACACTCAGGCGGCAGGACCTGCGTTTTCGGCTTGTCATATGAAAAAATTATGCCAACTTTGCAAGATACGCGAAATCAGTGAGTTAAATATCACAGCTGAAGCGATTTTGCAGGTTATTCTGCATTTGCACCGTTTTGGTGCTCTATTGTGGTGCAGGTGGCGATTTTGGTGCAAGCGGTAGTGTGCCTCAGTTGTTGAAGCTTTGAAGCGAAGAAGAGAAGAACTGTTAACAGGGTCATAAAACGGGGTTATACAGACGTAAAAAAGGCGGGTTTCCCCGCCTGATTGACTGCACAGTCACTGCATTAAGTCTTATTCAATGTTGGCTTCGATGAACCACAGGAACTTGTCCAGGTCGCGAGAGGCCGCAGTGAAGATGTCAGCAGTATCTTCATCTTTCACTTCGGTAATCGCTTTGCGGGTATCGTTAGCAACGATGGCATAACGATCGGCCAGTGCTTTCAGATGATCCTGCACGCTATGGATGTTCAGCGGATAGCTTTTCAGCGGGGTTTTGTCGTTCACGACCTGTGCGGTGCCCAGTGCCACGCCGCCCAGCTGCACAACACGTTCAGCAATCGTATCCTGATGATCGGTAATCGCGGTGCGGAAACCATCCAGCATCTCATGTACACCGATAAAGTTAGCACCGCGCATGTTCCAGTGCGCCTGCTTAGTGATCAATGACAGGTCAATAAACTCGACGACCAGACGATTCAGCACCTCGATGGTGGCTTTCTTTTCGTCTTCGGCTACGTCATTGCGGGTGTAAATCAGATCAGAAGATTTAGTTTTAACCAATTTAGCGGTACTCATCGTTTCAGTCCTCTCTTTGATGGTTGTCCTAATCAAGTACCGGATAAGTATAGCAGCGCTTTTTAACTTTGCAGAAACGACTTTATCAATGGATGAAATAGTGTCTCTCTTTGTCTGGTGCCGCGCGGGTTCAGGAAGGTTACTACTATGTTAAAATATAAAATAAAGAAAATTTTATTATGAATCAGTAAGTTAAATTATTTTGTAAATAACCGGTAAGTGACTGTTTCAAAATAGAAAGTGCAGCGGAATGAATCGGTTAAGAATAATTCTCATGTTGAGCATGATTGTTATTTAGCCCGCCATAACAGCGGGCAGGACGCGCTTATTTCTGAGTGTCGCCGGATAATTCCACGTTGTTCAGCTGGCTCTTTTTCGGCCGCATCGTCAGCGTCGATCCTGCCGACGCGATGATGATAGCCAGCAGCGCCAGCCACTGGAGTGCACTCAGCGTTTCCCCCAGAAAGAGCATCCCTGAAAAGGCAGCCATCGCCGGCTCGAGACTCATCAAGGTGCCGAAGATGCGCGCCGGTAAGCGGGTCAGTGCAACCATCTCCAGCGAGTAGGGGATGGCGCTGGAGAGCAGGGCAACCAGCAGCGCGATGGGCATAACCGCCCAGTTCCAGATGCCACTCTCGGCAAAGGTCAGTCCCAGTGGCACAAAAATAACCGAGGCGATCAGCGACCCGATTGCCACGGTAGCAGGACCATGCTCGGCGCCTGCCCGTTGTCCGGCCAGGATATAGATCGCCCAGCAGGCTCCGGCAGCGACAGCCAGCGCGGCCCCCACGGGGTCAATGGCGGTCATGCCTGTGCCAAACGGCAGCAGGAACCACAGGCCAATCACGGCCAGCACCACCCAGACAAAATCGAGCGGCCGGCGTGAACCAAACAGCGCCAGCGCCAGCGGGCCGGTAAACTCCAGACCCACCGCCACACCCAGCGGCACCGTACGGATGGCCAGATAGAACGTGAAATTCATTGTGCCCAGCGCCAGGCCATACATAAGAAGGGGAAGACGCTGCTCGCGGCTGAAGCGTAAACGCCAGGGTTTGAAAATTATGCAAAGTATCAGTGTGCCAAATCCCAGGCGCAGGGCGGTGATCCCGGTCGCCCCAACGGCAGGAAACAGTGACTTCGCCAGGGATGCACCGCCCTGAAGCGACAGCATCGCAATCAGCAGTACGGCGACCGGCAATAAAATCGGGGTAAGGTTTTTAGCAGCGGGAGAGGCAGACATCCTGTTCACTTTTCCTGGTCATCAACGAAATCAGTCGACCAGTGTAAAGGAAAGAGCGGCTAAAAAATCACGAATTTGCGTTTTAAATGCGAACGGGTTGCGCAGTTTTTGCCCGAATTCAGTGCCATTTTGGTAAAGAAATGTCAGGATTTTTTAGGATTTAACTTAAAGAGGGAATTCAGCACAAAATGATTGTTGCAGGAAGATGACGGATTTTATAAGAAAAATGAATGACATAGGATGTCGCATTAACGTCCTGTTACACCAAACTTTCTGTTAGACAACAAAATCCGGGCAGAGTTTCTCGCTATTTTTTGTTATATTTTCAGCGTTGTCAGGAGAGAAGTATTTTCACATTTGAGGTGGTTATGAAAAAAATTGCATGTCTTTCAGCATTAGCCTGTGTACTGGCAGTATCTGCAGGTTCAGCAATGGCACAGAGCACCGTAACTGGTGGTTACGCGCAGAGCGACTATCAGGGCGTGGCTAACAAAGCTAACGGCTTCAACCTGAAATACCGCTATGAAGACGGTTCTAACCCACTGGGTTGGATCGGTTCATTCACCTACACCGAAAAAGACCGCACTGAAGCTGGCGTTTACAACAAAGGCCAGTACTACGGTGTGACCGGTGGTCCTGCTTACCGTCTGAACGACTGGGCGAGCATCTACGGTGTTGTAGGTATCGGCTACGGTAAATTCCAGCAGAACGATACTTCTTCACGCGCTAAAACTGATTCAAGCGACGTAGGTTTCTCTTACGGTGCTGGTCTGCAGTTTAACCCAATTCAGGACGTCGCGCTGGACGTTGGCTACGAGCAGAGCCGCATCCGCAATGTGGACGTGGGTACCTGGATCGCTGGCGTAGGTTACAGCTTCTAAGTTTAGCTTAGCTGACCCGCCAAAAAACGGCCCCTTATGGGGCCGTTTTTTATTGTGCCGATATTCTCCCCGCCATGCAGGCTCCCGCCTTTCTCTTCCCCCACTGACAATCTCTGTGCCCTCATAGCAGGCAGCGTGATGCCCGTTGAGCGCGCGATGTGTCAGGCGAAATAAGAGAAAAGAAAATAAGCAGAAGGGGAGAGCGCCTCCCGGGCTGAGAGGCGCTGAAAAGGGGTCAGCCGCGCCAGATGAGCTTCTGACAGCGACGATCGGCGGGTTTGTGGCCCAGCAGTTTCTCAATCAACATCAGACGCAGCGTGAAGGGGGAACGCGTCAGCAGGCACAGCCAGGATTTCATCTCCGTGGTTGTTCTCTTCTCAGCCTGGAAGCATTTGCTGCAATCTAAGCAACATTTCAGGGTGCTCATAGAATCACCTCCCAATCATTGTCGACGCGGTCGTCAGCAGCCTGGAGTGAGATACGTCATCACCGGATCCACCCAGGATCGCAAAGGATCCTCTGTGTGCTGCTTACATTATCAACAAATATAGCACTGGCTATATCCTTTAGCCAAGGCTAACGAGGAAAAATTTGAGCTTCTTTGCGGCTGGTTTACAATAAGCGCAGCTAAATCCGTACAGCAGTGCCCGTACGGGAAATAATAATGAGGAAGCTGAATGAGTCGTCGTGCTAAAAGCGTGGTTTCTGCGCCAAAAGGACCACTGAAAGATATTGAAGAGCATGTCGAAGGTTTTCGGCAGGTGCGTGAAGCGCATCGTCGGGAGTTAATTGATGACTACGTTGAGCTAATCTCTGATTTAATTGGTGAATTTGGCGAAGCACGTCAGGTCGATATGGCAGCCCGCCTGGGTGTGTCACAACCGACCGTGGCAAAAATGCTGAAACGACTGGGCAGTGCCGGACTGGTCGAGCAGGTCCCTTATCGCGGGGTCTTTCTGACCAGCGAAGGGGAGAAGCTGGCCGAAGAGAGTCGTGCCCGTCATCATATTGTTGAAAGTTTTCTGCTGGCGTTAGGCATCAGTCCTGAAACTGCCCGACGCGATTCAGAAGGGATTGAGCATCACGTCAGTGATGAAACTCTGGCTGTGTTTAAGAAGTTCTCCGAAACCCGTTAACGCTAAGGCGTACCCTCATCATGCCTCAACTGCTTCGATCTTTTTTGCACGACTCTATTTTGCATTTATTAATCGTGTTGGGTGTGGTTCTGGCTTTTCTGGCGGATTTCCGCTGGGGCGATCTGCCAGGTGCCGTAGACTGGCACACCATCATCACGCTGACCGGTTTGCTGATCCTGACCAAAGGGCTGGAAACCAGCGGCTATTTTGATGTGCTGGGGGGACGGCTGATTGCGCGTTTCCGGCATGAACGCGCGCTGGCGCTGTTTATGGTGCTGGCTGCTGCGCTGCTCTCGACCTTTCTGACCAATGATGTGGCGCTGTTTATTCTGGTGCCGCTGACCCTGACGCTGCGCAAATTCTCTCATCTGCCCATCTCGCGGCTAATCATCTTTGAAGCGCTGGCGGTGAATGCCGGATCGCTGCTTACGCCGGTCGGCAACCCGCAGAATATTCTGTTATGGAGTCACGGCAAGCTCAGTGTTGTCGCGTTTATTGTGCAGATGCTGCCGCTGGCGGCATGGCTGCTGCTGAGCCTGATGGTCCTGACCTGGTTCAGCTTTCCAAAGCGGTCGATTGATAAGCATGACAATCCTGAACAGCCTGAGTGGCAGAAACCGCTGTTTATTGTCAGCGTGGTGCTCTACCTGCTGTTTATCGCCGGCCTGGAGCTGGAAATCACCGGCTGGGTGCTGCTGCTGATTCTCGCCACTTTCCTGGTCATGGCGCGCCCGGTGCTGCTGCGCATTGACTGGAGCCTGCTGGCGGTGTTTATCGCCATGTTCATTGATGTCTTCCTGCTGACCCGTCTGCCGGTGATGCAGGCGCACTTTGATGCGGTTTCCCACTTCGGTCATGGACAGCTCTATCTGCTGGCTATCGGGCTGTCACAGGTCATCAGTAATGTGCCGGCAACGATCCTGCTGCTGCAAAAGGTGCCACCCACGGATGTGCTCGCCTGGGCGGTGAACATCGGTGGATTCGGCCTGCTGCCGGGTTCCCTGGCCAATCTGATTGCGCTGCGTATGGCAAAAGATCGGGCCGTCTGGTGGCGTTTCCACCTGTTTTCACTCCCTCTGCTCGCCTGGTCGATGGCCAGCGGCTGGCTGCTGCTGCGGCTGCTCAATTAGTCCCACCCCGCCTGCCACCCTCATCAGGTGGCAGGACGTGCGCCATTTCTCAAGTTTCGTAAAGTTGCGCTGGATTTTGTCAGGTTCCGATATAAGGTTAACTAGACCTTTATGCCCGGAATCAGGGCCTTAGCCAGTGATGGGAACTATGAGCGAGAACAACCAACACGATCAACACCAGCAGGATGCCGATAACGCGACGGATAAAAACCGTCAGTCAGATGAAAACAAGGACAACGACCAGCAGCCAGAACGCAAACGCCCCGGTAAAAAGCCGCTGATTATTCTGGCGGTCGTGGTAGTGATCATGCTGATCGTTGGATTCTGGTTCTGGTTTACGACCCGCAATATTGAAACCACCGACGACGCCTTTACCGAAGGCGATGCGGTGACCATTGCGCCGAAAGCGTCCGGTTATGTGGTGAAGCTGCTGGTAAACGATAACCAGCGGGTGAAGAAGGGCGATCTGCTGGTGGAAATCGACCCCAGCGACAACCGTGCCCAGCGTGAACAGGCGCAGGCGCAGCTCGGCTTAGCTGTCGCGCAGCTTCATCAGGCGCAGGCGCAGCTGGCCCTGTCCCGGGTTCAGTATCCGGCTCAGCGCGATCAGGCGCTGGCGGACCAGGCGAAAGCGGAAGCTAACCTGCTGAACGCCCAGGCCGATTACCGTCGCCAGCGCGGCGTCGACCCGCGTGCCACCAGTCAGCGCAATATCGACAGCGCCTCGGCGCAGTTACGCTCGGCGCAGGCGCAGTTACAGAGCGCTAAAGCGCAGGTTGAAGTCGCATCACAGGTTGCCCTGCAGATTCGTCAGCAGGAAACCAATGTTGAAGCGCGTCAGCAGCAGGTTGAGCAGGCAAAAGCGCAGCTCAGCACGGCTGACCTTAATCTCTCCTATACCCAGGTTCGTGCGCCCTATGATGGCTTCATCACCAAGCGCAATGTTCAGCTGGGTACCCTGGTGCAGGCTGGCTCTTCGCTGTTCTCGCTGGTCTCACCGGACATCTGGATCACCGCAAACTTTAAAGAGTCTCAGCTTGAGCGCATGAATCCGGGCGATAAAGTTGAAATCAGCGTCGATGCCTGGCCGGATATGAAGCTGGAAGGGCATGTCGACAGCATTCAGATGGGCTCCGGTTCACGCTTTTCGACCTTCCCGTCAGAAAACGCCACCGGCAACTATGTGAAAATCGTGCAGCGCGTGCCGGTTAAAATCGTGATTGATAAAGGGCTCGATCCCAACCATCCATTGCCACTGGGTCTCTCTGTTGAACCCAAGGTGACGGTGGAATGAGTACGGCGCAGAGCTGGAAACCTGCCAGCAATCCGTGGTTAGTGGCGATCACGGTGACGCTGGCGGTGTTTATGGAGATCCTCGACACCACCATCGTCAACGTGGCGCTGCCGCATATCGCCGGTTCACTCTCCTCCAGTTACGATGAGTCAACCTGGGTACTGACCTCCTATCTGGTGGCAAACGGCATCGTGCTGCCTATCTCTGCATTCTTCAGCCGTCTGTTTGGTCGTAAACAGTTTTTCCTGATCTGCATTGTGATGTTTACCATCTGTTCGTTCCTGTGCGGAATCGCCACCGAACTGTGGCAGATCATTCTGTTCCGCGTCCTGCAGGGCTTTTTCGGCGGCGGCTTGCAGCCGGTTCAGCAGTCTGTGCTGCTCGACTACTTTAAAGCGGAAGATCGCGGCAAAGCCTTTGGTCTCTCCTCTATCGCCATCATCGTTGCGCCGGTGATTGGCCCGACGCTGGGTGGCTGGATCACGGATAACTACAGCTGGCGCTGGGTGTTCTTTATCAACATCCCGGTCGGGGTGCTGACCGTGCTGGCAATCTATCAGCTGCTGGAAGATCCACCGTGGGAGCGCAAATGGGCCAAAGGCAAACTTAAGATCGATTACATCGGTATCAGCCTGATTACCCTGGGGCTGGGTTGCCTGCAGGTGATGCTGGATCGCGGGGAAGATGAGGACTGGTTCGCCTCTCACTTTATCGTGCTGTTCGCCATTCTGGCGCTGGTCGGCATCGTCGGGGCCGTCTACTGGCTGATGTATGCCCGCAAACCGGTGGTCGATATCCTGGTGATGAAGGATCGCAACTTCTGGGTAGCGGGTTTGCTGATGGCGGGCATGGCGATGATCCTCTATGGCAGCTCTGTCGTACTGCCTCAGCTGGCGCAGCAGGACCTGGGTTACACCGCCACCTGGTCAGGTCTGGTGCTGTCGCCCGGTGCGGTGCTGATCGTGCTGACGATCCCGCTGGTGCTGAAGCTGATGCCGATTGTTCAGACGCGTTACATCATCGCCTTTGGCTTCAGCTGTCTGGCGGTAGCGTTTTTCTACTCCGCCACCCTGGCACCGAATGTCGATTTTGCCACGCTGGTGATGATGCGCAGCGCGCAGTCGATCGGGCTGGGCTTCCTGTTTGTTCCGCTGACCACCATCGCGTTTGTCACCATTCCGCAGCGACTCAATGCGGACGCTTCGGCGCTGTTTACCATGTTCCGCAACGTGGCCGGATCGATCGGGATTTCACTCTCGACCGCGGCCATTACCGAGCGCGAGCAGGTTCGCTCGGCGCACATGGTGCACAACATGACGCCGCTGAACGAGCAATTCAACATCACGCTGCAGCACTGGGCGCAGGCGATACGCGACTTTACTTCGGCGGTTGGCGATCCCGTTACGCTGGCAACCGGTCAGCTTTATCAGGAGATGATCGCGCAGTCGCGCATTCTCGCTTATATCGATGTCTTCTCAGGCCTGAGTATTGTCGCCCTGATTTTGATTCCATTTTGTTGGCTGCTGTCGCCGATTAAGAGCGAAGGCAGTGCAGGAGCACACTAACATGAAGGTTTTTTACTCTCATCGCCTGAAACCCGTGAGTTTACTGCTGGCTCTCGCTCTGGCGGGTTGCGCCGTCGGGCCTGACTATCAGGCGCCAAAACCGGCCGTGCCGGGCAGTTTTAACGCCATGGCGTCGCAGGAGGCGTCCGTACCCCAAAGCGCCGCGATTAATTCCCGCTGGTGGCGAAGCTTTAACGATCCGCAGCTCGACAGCCTGATTGAGCGGGCGATAGCGGGCAACCTGAGCCTGCAGCAGACGGTACTGCGTATTGCCGGGGCACGCGAACAGCTGACACAGGCCCAGGGTAGCCTGTTACCCAGCCTGAGCGGTTCGGCCAAAGTGACGCGTCAGCAGCTCGGTCTGGAAGGCTTGCTGAAAGCCAATGGGGCCACCGATCAGCTCGACAGTAACGTAGCCAGTCAGCTCAACGGCCTGACCCAGCCGGTCAATCTCTACCAGGGCAGCTTCGATGCGAGCTGGGAGCTGGATCTGTGGGGCAAAGTGCGCCGTCAGGTTGAGGCCGCCAGTGCCCAGCAGCAGGCGGCGATTGAGCAGCGCAATGATGCGCTGGTCTCACTGGAAGCGGAAGTGGCGCGCGCCTGGCTGCAGCTGCGCGGCGCGCAGAGCACCATCCAGACGCTGGAGCAGCAGATCAGCGTGGCGCAGCAGACGACCGAGCTGACGCAGAGCCAGCAGCGTAATGGTCTGGCGCCGCTGACCGACGTGGAGAATGCCCGGGCCCAGCTGAGCACGCTGCAGGCGCAACTGCCGCAGTATCAGTCGCAGGCGCGGCAGGCGATGAACGGCCTGGCGGTGCTGCTTGGCAAAACGCCGGGCGCGCTGGATGCGGAACTCAGTACGCCGAAACCGTTGCCGCCGCTGCCTCAGTTTGTGCAGGTGGGTATCCCTTCAACGCTGGCGCGCCGTCGTCCTGATATTCGTCAGGCTGAAGCGACACTGCATGCGCAGACCGCGGAAATTGGCGTCTCTGTCGCGCAGCTTTTCCCGAGCCTGTCGCTGACCGGCCAGCTGGGCGTGCGTAACACGGACGTCAGCTACCTGGATAACTGGAGCAGCCATTTCTACAGCTTTGGCCCCTCGTTATCGATTCCGATTTTCCAGGGCGGACAGCTGGTGTCGAGCGTGAAGCTGGCGCGGGCGCAGCAGGCGAGTGCCGCACTGGATTATCGTCAGACGGTGCTGACGGCGCTGCAGGATGTGGAGAATGCGCTGGTCAGCTATCGCGCCGATCAGCAGCGTGTCACCGCGCTGGATGAGACAACCGGTGCTCTTCAGCGTGCCTTTGATCTCGCCAGCGACAGCTACCGTCAGGGGCTCTCCACCTTCCTGGAGGTGCTGGATGCACAGCGCCAGCTGGCACAGGCACAGGAGCAGGCAACCCAGGCACGGATGCAGAGCGCGCTCGATCTGGTGGCGCTCTATAAAGCACTGGGCGGCGGCTGGGAAACATACCAGACTGTTGAGATGCCGCACTACTCCGTCTTCGGTCCGGCCACCCAGGCCAATTAGTTCTCAGGCGGTCGCGGCGCTGCTGCCGTGACCGCCTGCTTATCCCTCTCCGCTGCGCGGTCAGCCCGCCATCTTCCGTTTACCGATAATCTAACTCATTGAATCAGCGGCAATCGTTGCCGGAATTCGACAGGATAAAATGGCCGAAAATAAAACAGGCCTGACAGCAGGGCTATTATCTGCGCAGCGGTCAGGGCGTTATTATTTATGTGGCTGGCATCAGTTCAATTTAAGATTTTGAGCTGCGTCACCTTTCTGCGTTTATTTCAGGATGCTTTTTTAATGCCACTCAGAACGCGCATGACAATTCGCCAGCGTCTGCAGAACGCGACCGCTGTTGTTCAACGCTCTTCTCTGCGAATAATCTGACGCTGCTGAAAAACGCAGCGGTAAAACATGCCGGGAACGTCGCGACTGTCATAATAAAATCGAATAGGGCGATAATTCTTTAACGTTATTGCCCGATGAGAAGGGCAATTTTTAATCATGAACTGTAAACTATTGTGACAGAGGTAGCCTTTCCGGCCTTTTTTTATCGCCCGAGTATGGGCGGTAAACCGGAAATAACGGGCCTGAGCCTGCACGCTTTCGCAGATGCGGTTATGCCTCTGCAGGCGGTATCGTCCGGCTGAAATCGTTTTCAATACAGGGACACAGGCCCGGTTTGTTGTTAATTCATCGTTAATAAACCTCAGGCGGGTCCGATTTTAAAAGCCATATTTCGGCATAATTAATACTTAAGAATTATCTGGGGCGTAAAAATAATTTATTTTTTTATTTGAATTAGGTAATCTTGCCGCTACAGTTTTATTAACCCCCCTTAATCAAGGACATTGTGATGAGTGACGCATTTAAGGTACTGAACAATATTCGCACATTACGTGCCCAGGCTCGTGAACTGCCACTGACCGATCTTGAAGAGATCCTGGAAAAATTAACTGTTGTTGTGACTGAGCGCCGCGAAGAAGCAGAAGCAGAAGAGACGCAGAATCGCGAAAAAGAAGAAAAGCTCTCTAAATATCGCGAAATGCTGCTGGCTGACGGCATCGATCCTAATGAATTATTAGGTGCCCTGGAAAGCGGAAAAAAACGCACCAAGCGTGCGCCGCGTCCGGCTAAATATACTTACACCGATGAAAACGGTGAGCAGAAATCCTGGACTGGCCAGGGCCGTACCCCGGCAGCGATTAAAAAAGCGCTGGATTCCGGTAAAAGCCTGGACAGCTTCCTGATCGATTGATCGACACAATCCTTGTAAGTGGGAGCCGGGGGCCATGATGGCCTGCCGGCTTTTTTATTTCTGTCGGGATATCAATCACCCGGCCAGCAATCCATCCCCGACGCTGGCGTGCGCTGCGTCACATCTGGCATAATAGCCGCCGTTTTTTCATCCACTCTCTTCACAAAGGTCAATGCCGTGTTAGTTAGCAGCAATATCACCATGCAGTTTGGCAGTAAGCCACTGTTCGAGAATATCTCCGTTAAATTTGGCGGCGGTAATCGTTACGGTTTAATCGGTGCGAACGGCAGCGGAAAATCCACCTTCATGAAGATTTTGGGTGGCGATCTGGTGCCTTCAGCCGGCAACGTCTCTTACGATCCCAACGAGCGTATCGGTAAGCTGCGTCAGGATCAGTTCGCCTTTGAACAATTCAGCGTGCTGGACACCGTGATCATGGGTCACCATGAATTATGGGAAGTTAAGCAGGAGCGCGACCGTATTTATTCTTTGCCAGAAATGAGCGAAGAAGAGGGGTATAAGGTCGGTGACCTTGAGGCGCTTTACGGTGAGATGGATGGCTATAGCGCCGAATCCCGTGCTGGTGAGTTATTACTTGGTGTCGGTATTCCGGTTGAACAGCATTATGGCCCGATGAGCGAAATTGCGCCGGGCTTTAAATTGCGCGTGCTGCTGGCGCAGGCGCTGTTTTCCAATCCCGATATTCTGTTACTCGATGAACCAACCAACAACCTGGACATCGATACCATTCGCTGGCTGGAGCAGGTGCTGAATGAACGTGACAGCACCATGATTATCATTTCGCATGACCGTCACTTCCTTAATATGGTCTGCACCCACATGGCGGATTTGGATTATGGCGAGCTGCGTGTCTATTCCGGTAATTATGACGAATATATGACCGCCGCAACCCAGGCGCGTGAACGTCTGTTATCTGACAACGCCAAGAAAAAAGCGCAGATTGCTGACCTGCAGTCGTTCGTCAGCCGTTTCAGCGCCAACGCCTCTAAATCGCGTCAGGCGACATCGCGCGCAAAACAGATGGATAAAATTAAACTGGAAGAAGTGAAAGCGTCCAGTCGTCAGAACCCGTTTATCCGTTTTGAGCAGGATAAGAAGCTGTTCCGAAATGCCCTAGAAGTGGAAGGATTAACCAAAGGGTTTGATAACGGTCCGCTGTTTAAGAATTTAAATCTGCTGATGGAAGTGGGCGAAAAGCTGGCGATCATCGGTGCCAACGGTATTGGTAAATCGACGCTGCTGAAGACGCTGGTAGGGCAACTTGAGCCCGATAATGGCAGCGTTAAGTGGTCAGAGAATGCGCGCATTGGTTATTACGCGCAGGATCACGCCGAAGATTTTGCTAATGATCTGACCGTATTTGACTGGATGAGTCAGTGGAAACAGCCCGGTGATGATGAGCAGACGATTCGCGGTATTCTGGGTCGCCTGCTGTTTTCACAGGATGATATTAAGAAGCCGGCGAAAGTGCTTTCCGGTGGTGAGAAAGGGCGCATGCTGTTCGGCAAACTGATGATGCAGAAACCGAACATCCTGATTATGGATGAGCCGACTAACCACCTGGATATGGAGTCGATTGAATCGCTCAATATGGCGCTGGAGATGTATGAAGGCACACTGGTGTTTGTGTCGCACGACCGTGAATTTGTCAGCTCGCTGGCAACCCGCGTGATTGAGCTGAAAGCAGACAAGGTGGTGGACTTCACCGGCAACTATGAAGACTACCTGCGCAGTCAGGGAATCGTCTGATAAAAGGGGGTGGCGCAGGCCACCCCTTTTTTTGGCCCGGAATGGGCCGCAAGGTAATCACTCTGAGGCTGGAGCCCGCTTCAGGGAGTATATGCTCCATCGCCACACACTTCACAGTGCGCATCCTGCGCCACTTTCATGCTGCGGAATTCTGCACTCATGGCATCGTACATCAGCAACCGGCTGGTGGCCGGTGTGCCAAAGGCCGTCAGGACCTTAATCGCTTCCATCGCCTGCATTGCACCAATCACCCCCACCAGCGGGGCCATGACGCCTGCTTCGACACAACTCAGGGTCTGTTCGCCAAACAGGCGGCTGATACAGCGATAGCAGGGCGTGCCGGGCTGCCAGTTGAATACGCTGATCTGGCCCTCCATACGAATTGCCGCCCCGGAGACCAGCGGGACGCCCTGCTGGCGACAGAGCCGGTTGAGCTGCTCCCGCGCCGCAACATTGTCGGTGCAGTCCAGCACCACCTGCTGGCGGGCTATCAGCGCCAGCAGCGCCGTATCATCCAGCTGGCCGTTGACCGGATGCAGCTGACAGTGAGGATTGATGGCCGCCAGGCTTTGTGCCGCCGATTCCACTTTGGCACAGCCAATATCGGCGTCATGATGCAGTATCTGCCGTTGCAGGTTAGAGTGCGACACGGTGTCGAAGTCAAGCAGCGTCAGGCTGCCGATCCCGGCTGACGCCAGCCAGGGCGCGGCGGCACAGCCAAGTCCGCCCAGCCCGACGATCAGCGCATGACTGGCTTTAAGTCGCTCCTGACCGTCAAAATCGAAACCGCGCAGGACGATCTGCCGGTTGTAGCGCAGCATCTCCTCATCGTTTAATTCAGGCAGCATTTACGCCTCCAGCAGGGCGTTGAAGGGTTCCACCTCAACCCATTCGCCCGGCTCCACATTGCCGCGCTCCCGCTCCAGCACTATGAAGCAGTTTGCCTGCGCAAAAGAGCTGAAGACGTGGGAACCCTGCATGCCGGTGGTCTGCACCTCCAGCTCACCCTGCGCGTTCTGGCGCAGGATGCCACGCTGGAAGTCGAGCCGGCCCGGTGATTTTTTGAGCGCAGAGGCGCAGCGCACTTTCTGACGCGGCGGCAGAGCCGATTTCTGCAGGCCGGTAAGTTTCGCCAGCAGCGGCTGAACCAGCTGATAAAAGGTGACAGCAGCCGAGACCGGATTACCCGGTAAACCGCAGAACCAGCTGTGGCTGAGGCGGCCAAAAGCAAAAGGTTTGCCGGGTTTGATCGCCAGCTTCCAGAAGCTGATCGCCCCCAGCTCCTCCAGCATCGTTTTGGTAAAGTCCGCTTCCCCGACCGAGACACCGCCGGTGCTGATCACCACATCCGCCTGCCGATCCGCCTCTGCGAAAGCCGCCCGCAGGGCCGCCGGATCGTCTTTGATAATCCCCAGGTCGATGACGTCGCAGCCGAGCTTATTCAGCATCAGCGACACGGCGAAACGGTTGGTATCGTAAATTGCGCCTTCGGCCAGCGGTTCCCCCACCGGCTGCAGTTCATCACCGGTGGAGAAGATCGCCACCCGCACTTTTCGCACTACGCTGACCTGCGCGATCCCCAGCGAAGCCAGCAGCGGCAGTTCCGCCGCGCCCAGCCGCGTGCCCGCTTCCAGCACGACATGACCGGGCTGAATATCGTCGCCGGTCAGGCGGATATTCTGGCCGGGACGCACCGGTGCGGTGATCACAACGGCCCCCTCACGCGTTTCCGTCTGCTCCTGCATCACCACCGCGTCACAGCCTGCGGGAACCGGCGCACCGGTCATGATGCGGATCACGCTGCCATGCGGCCACTCACCACTGAAGGGTGCGCCAGCGAAGGCTTTACCGGCCACCGGCAGCGGCTCACCGCGGCTGATATCTGCCAGCCTGACGGCGTAACCATCCATCGCGGAGTTATCAAAGGGCGGTACGGCGATAGGGGAGGTCACCGCTTTTGCCGTGATGCGGCCAGCCGCCGCGGCCAGCGACACGTTCTCAGCGTCGGCGATGGGCGTCAGCTGCGCGAGCATTTTTTGTTGCGCCTCCTCAAGGGAGATCAAACCTGCAGTAAAACTTTCCATAAGGATCCAGCCTGGTGAATTCAGATGCTGCCTATTATGGTGGCAATTGGCCGCTGAGTCACATCGGTGTCACCCCGGGCTTGCCCGCGACAAGGGTCAAAATGATATAGGGTGGTAAGAAAAGGTTATAACCACAGGAACAGTTTCCGCTTTACAACCCTTAGCAGGCTTTCTATAGTCAAAAATCATCAAAAATGGATGAAAACCATTTTAAATCAGTGTTTTTCATGCGGATGCAACAGGGCAGAGCGTTATGGTTAAAGCAGTGATTGCCATTCACGGCGGCGCGGGTGCCATTACGCGCTCAGCGATGAGCGCTGAAAAAGAACAGGCATATCGTCAGGCGCTGCAGGAGATTGTTACTCAGGGCCAGCAGATCCTGACGCAGGGTGGCAGCGCACTGGATGCGGTAACGGAGGCGGTGCGGCTACTTGAAGAGTGTCCGCTGTTTAATGCCGGTAAGGGCGCGGTATTTACCCATCAGGGCACGCATGAACTCGATGCCTGCATCATGGATGGGCGCACGCTGGAGGCGGGCGCCGTCGCCGGCGTGACGCGGGTGCGCAATCCGGTTCTGGCGGCGCGTGCCGTGCTGGAAAAAAGCGAGCATGTGCTGTTCATCGGTGAGGGTGCTGAACAGTTCGCGGTGGCGAACGGGCTGGCGCCGGTGAGCCCCGACTACTTCTCGACGCCGGAACGGTGGGAACAGTTGCAGCGCGCGCTGAATAGCGATTCGGCGGTGCTGGACCATGATGGCGCGGCTCACCACGACGACCCGCTCGACCCTGACCGCAAGTTTGGCACGGTGGGCGCGGTGGCGCTGGACCTGGAGGGCAATCTGGCTGCGGCGACCTCAACGGGTGGCATGACCAATAAACAGGCCGGACGGGTAGGCGACTCGCCGCTGCCGGGTGCGGGCTGCTATGCCAGCAACGACAGCGTGGCGGTCTCCTGTACCGGCACCGGTGAGGTCTTTATGCGCACGCTGGCCGCTTATGACGTGGCGGCACAGATGCGCTATGCCGGTCGTACGCTGCAGCAGGCCAGCGTCAATGTCATTCATGACAGCGTACTGGAGCTGGGCGGCAGCGGTGGCCTGATTGCTGTCGATCGTGCGGGTAATGTGGCCCTGCCGTTTAACAGCGAGGGAATGTACCGCGGCGTCGCCCGGGTGGGCGAGCCAGCGGAAGTCGCTATCTACCGCGAAAGTTAAGGAGCAGAGATGAGCGACAGGCAAACGCATCCGACCCTGGCCCCTGAGCAGGTGCTGGCGGTGCGCGATCTCAGCGTAGAATTTCAGCATGAGGCGACCCTGACCCGCGCGGTGCGCCATTTGTCACTCGATCTGTTTCGCGGCGAGACGCTGGCGCTGGTGGGCGAGTCAGGTTCAGGCAAATCGGTCACGTCTCTGGCGCTGATGCGACTCATCGAGCAGGCGGGAGGCCAGGTCAGTGGCGAAGCGCTGCTGCGCCGTCGCAATGGGGAGGTGCTGGATCTGATGCGTGCCTCAAAGCAGCAGATGCGCCGGGTGCGCGGCGCCGATATGGCGATGATCTTTCAGGAGCCGATGACCTCGCTGAATCCCGTCTTCTCCGTCGGCGAGCAGATCGCCGAATCGATTCGTCTGCATCAGGGACAGAGTCATGCCGCCGCGCTGGCGGAAGCGCGCCGGATGCTGGACCTGGTGCGGATCCCTGATGCGCAAAATGTCCTCTCCCGGTTTCCACATCAGCTGTCAGGCGGGATGCGCCAGCGGGTGATGATTGCAATGGCACTCTGCTGCAAACCCGCCCTGCTGATTGCCGATGAGCCAACCACGGCGCTCGATGTGACGATTCAGGCGCAGATTCTGCAGCTTATCCGCGTGCTGCAGAAAGAGATGCAGATGGGGGTGATTTTTATCACTCACGATATGGGCGTAGTGGCTGAAATGGCTGACCGGGTTCAGGTGATGTACCGCGGCGAGGTGGTGGAAAAAGCCCCGGTCGACCGGCTGTTCAGCGCACCGGAACAGCCCTACACCCAGGCGCTACTGGCCGCCGTGCCAAAGCTCGGTGCCATGCAGGGCCAGCCGTTGCCCGCGAAATTTCCCCTGCTGCACAGCGACGCGGCCGACGACGTGCCGCAGGATACGGTACGCCGTCTGCAGCCCCCGATTTTACAGGTGCGCGATCTGGTGACCCGCTTCGATATTCGCGGCGGGCTGCTGAATCGGGTTAAAAGCCGGGTTCACGCCGTCGAAAAAGTCAGTTTTGACCTCTATGCCGGTGAGACACTGGCGCTGGTGGGCGAATCAGGCTGCGGTAAATCCACCACCGGACGTTCACTGCTCAGGCTGGTGGCGAGCCAGGGCGGTACGCTGACCTTCGACGGACAGCGGATAGATACGCTTTCCGGTGCCGCGCTGGCCCATCTGCGACGCGACATTCAGTTTATCTTTCAGGACCCTTATGCCTCACTCGATCCGCGCCTGACGGTGGGTTTTTCAATTATGGAGCCGCTGCTGGTACATAAGGTGATGCCGCGACGCGAGGCGGAGCAGCGCGTCGCCTGGCTGCTGGATAAAGTGGGCCTGCTGCCGGAGCATGCTCAGCGCTATCCGCATGAATTTTCCGGCGGACAGCGTCAGCGAATCTGCATCGCCCGTGCGCTGGCGCTGAACCCTAAAGTGGTGATCGCCGACGAGTCCGTCTCTGCGCTGGATGTGTCAGTTCAGGCGCAGATTATCAATCTGATGCTCGACCTGCAGCGCGAGTTTGGCATCGCCTTTCTCTTTATTTCTCACGATATGGCGGTGGTCGAGCGGATCAGCCACCGCGTGGCGGTGATGTATCTCGGTCAGATTGTCGAGATAGGGCCGCGTCAGGCGGTCTTTGAGCAGCCGCAGCATCCCTATACCCGCAAACTTATGGCGGCGGTGCCGGTAGCCGATCCGGCTCACCGCCGTCGTGAACGAGCCTTACTGGTCGATGAGATCCCCAGCCCGATCCATGCCTTAGGGGATGAGCCTGAAGTGGCGCCGCTGATGGAGGTGGCGCCAGGCCATTTCGTCGCGCGCCACGTTATCAGTGCGACCTGAACAGTGACGATGTCGCCCCGGCGACCAACCCGACAGGGATTACAGGAGAACAAGATGCAGATGACGATGCGTAAAGGGTTACTGGCGGCTGGCGTGTTAAGCAGCGCAATGGCACTGCCCGCCTGGGCAGCACAGGATGCGGTGATTGCCGTCGCGTCCAATTTCACGACGCTCGACCCCTATGATGCCAACGACACGCTGTCGCAGGCGGTCGCCAAATCTTTCTATCAGGGCCTGTTCGGCTTTGATAAAGCGATGAAGCTGACCAACGTGCTGGCGGAAAGCTATCAGGCCAGCCCGGACGGACTGACCTACACCATTAAGCTGCGTTCCGGCATCAAATTCCAGGACGGCACGGACTTCAATGCCGAAGCTGTGAAGGTCAACCTCGATCGCGCCAGCAATCCCGATAATCACCTCAAGCGCTACAACCTGTTTAAACATATCGCCAGCACCGACGTGGTGGATCCGACCACGGTTAAAGTGACGCTGAAGGAGCCGTTCTCCGCCTTTATCAACATCCTGGCGCACCCGGCGGCGGCGATGATTTCGCCCACTGCGCTGAAAAAATATGGCAAAGAGATCGGTTTCCATCCGGTCGGGACCGGTCCGTTTCTGTTTGAAACCTGGAATCAGACCGACTTTGTGAAGGTGAAGAAGTGGGATGGCTACTGGAAGCCGGGCTATCCGAAGCTGGACAGCATCACCTGGCGTCCGGTGGTGGATAACAACACCCGTGCGGCGATGCTGCAGACCGGTGAGGCGAACTTCGCTTTCCCGGTGCCTTATGAGCAGGCGAAGCGGCTGGAGCAGAACAGCAAGCTGGATGTGGTGACCACGCCATCCATCATGCAGCGCTACATCAGCCTCAACGTTACTCAGAAGCCGTTCGATAACCCGAAAGTGCGCGAGGCGCTGGAATACGCCATCAACCGTCAGGCGCTGGCGAAAGTGGCGTTCTCCGGATATGCGACGCCAGCGACCGGCGTTGTGCCGCCCTCCATCGACTTTGCGCAGAGCTATCCGGCGATAAGCTACGACCCGGCTAAAGCCAGAGCGCTGCTGAAAGAGGCGGGCTATCCGAACGGTTTCGAGACCACGCTCTGGTCGTCGCACAACCACAGTACTGCGCAGAAGGTGCTGCAGTTCACCCAGCAGCAGCTGGCACAGGTGGGCGTGAAGGTTAAGGTCACGGCGATGGATGCCGGTCAGCGTGCGGCGGAAGTGGAGGGCAAAGGGCAGAAAGAGAGCGGCGTGCGGATGTTCTATACCGGCTGGTCCGCCTCAACCGGCGAAGCAGACTGGGCGCTGACGCCGCTGTTCGCCACTGCAGCCTGGCCACCGGCCATCTTCAACACCGCGTTTTACAGCAATCCAAAGGTCGATAAAGATCTGGCCGATGCGCTGAAAACCACCGACCGTACTGAGAAAGCGCGCCTCTACAAAGATGCGCAGGATACCATCTGGCAGGATCACCCGTGGATCCCGCTGGTGGTTGAGCAGCTGGTCTCTGCTAACAGCAAAAACCTCAGCGGTTTTTATGTGATGCCCGATACCTCATTCAATTTTGATGAGGCGACTCTGAAGTAACGGAGCCGGCCAGCCTGCGGGCTGGCCGCAGCTGCAGGATGTTGCATGTTTAACTATTTCATTAAACGACTTTTCGGGCTGATCCCGACGCTGCTGATTGTGGCGGTGCTGGTGTTCCTGTTTGTGCACCTGCTGCCGGGCGATCCCGCACGCCTGATCGCCGGGCCGGAAGCGGATGCCTCCGTGGTGGCGCTGGTGCGCCAGGAACTGGGGCTGGATCTGCCGCTGCCGCAGCAGTTCTGGCACTTTTTACTGAATGCGCTGCAGGGCGATTTTGGCCAGTCGATGGTGTCGAAACGGCCGGTCGCTGAAGAGATCGCCACGCGCTTTATGCCGACCCTCTGGCTGACGCTGGTCAGCATGGTCTGGGCAGTGATTTTTGGCATGGCGATTGGCCTTGTCTCTGCCGTCTGGCGCAACCGCTGGCCCGATCGGCTGGGGATGACGCTGGCGGTGTCGGGCATTTCGTTCCCCGCCTTTGCACTCGGCATGCTGCTGATGCAGGTCTTCTCGGTTGAGCTGGGATGGCTGCCGACGGTAGGTGCAGAGAGCTGGAAACACTACATCCTGCCTTCGATCACCTTAGGTGCCGCGGTCGCGGCGGTGATGGCCCGTTTTACCCGCTCCTCCTTTGTCGAGGTCATGCAGGAAGACTACATGCGGACGGCGCGGGCCAAAGGGGTACGCGAGTCGCTGGTGGTGGTCAAACATGGCCTGCGCAATGCCATGATCCCGGTCGTGACCATGATGGGCCTGCAGTTCGGTTTTCTGCTGGGCGGCTCGATTGTGGTTGAAGTGGTTTTCAACTGGCCTGGCCTGGGACGTCTGCTGGTCGATTCTGTGACGATGCGCGACTACCCGGTGATTCAGGCAGAGGTCCTGCTGTTTTCACTGGAGTTTATTCTGATCAATCTGTTTACCGACATGCTCTATGCGGTTATCAATCCCGCTATTCGCTTTAAGGAGTCGCGATGAAAAACTGGCGACGCGAAGCGGCACTGAAAAGCATGCCGCTGCTCGCGGAGAATCGGGTGCGGACACCGTGGCGTGAGTTCTGGCGGCGTTTCAGACGGCAGCCGGTGGCGCTGCTGGCGGGCCTGTTTGTGCTGATGCTGATTGTACTGGCATTTATCGCACCGTGGGTTGCGCCGTTCGATGCGGAGAACTATTTCGATTATGACCGGCTCAATGAGGGGCCGTCACTGATGCACCTGTTTGGTGTGGACTCGCTGGGGCGCGACATCTTCAGCCGGGTACTGGTCGGCACGCGTATTTCCCTGATTGCGGGCTTCTTCTCTGTGTTGATCGGCGCGCTGATTGGCACCCTCTCTGGCCTGCTGGCGGGATATTATGAAGGGTGGTGGGACCGCATCATCATGCGCATCTGTGATGTGCTGTTTGCCTTTCCCGGCATTCTGCTGGCGATAGCGGTCGTCGCCATTATGGGCAGCGGCATGAGCAATGTGATTGTGGCGGTAGCCATCTTCAGCATCCCGGCTTTTGCCCGCCTGGTGCGCGGCAATACGCTGGTACTCAAGCATCAGACCTTTATTGAGTCAGCGCGCAGCATCGGCGCCTCTGACTGGACCATTCTGATGCGACATATCCTGCCGGGGACGGTCTCACCGATTGTGGTCTATTTTACCATGCGCGTCGGCACCTCCATCATCACCGCTGCCAGTCTCTCCTTTCTGGGTTTAGGGGCACAACCGCCCACGCCGGAGTGGGGCGCCATGCTGAACGAGGCGCGCGCCGACATGGTTATCGCGCCGCACGTGGCGATTTTCCCCAGTCTGGCGATCTTCTTCACTGTTCTGGCATTTAATTTACTCGGAGACGGGCTGCGCGACGCACTTGATCCTAAACTAAAGACATGAAACCTTTCGATTATGATCAGGACTTCAGCACTATCGACTTCCGTAAGCACCCTGAGCGATATCAGGTCGGCCGCGGGGAGCAGGGTGTGCTGATGGTCGAGCCTTATAAGAGCGAAATACTGCCTCACTGGCGATTTCGCACCGTTCCCATTGCTGAAGAGTCGGCAGAAAAGATCATGGCGCTGTTTGAAGATTACCGGCGTCAGGATGATTTTGTCGGCATGGATATGGCGCGCAAGTTTATCCAGATGGGCTATACCCGTGCCCGCCGCTACAGCAATCACAAGGGCGGACGAAAATATGACGCGGAAGGCAAGGAGCTGCCGCGTGGCGTCAACGAAGAAAAAGCCGCGGCGGCGGCCATTTTCAAAGCTTACTGGGACCGTCTCCGGGCCGATGAGGACTATCTGCAACGGAAAAAGGCGCATCAGCAACTTTATGGCTAAGCGCTGAACCAGCATGACCGCTTTTCTGCCCGGCGCGTCTGTAGCGCCGGGGAGGCGAAATTTATTTCACGCCGCAGTGCCTCCGCTTTCCGCGCTATTTCATCTTTCCTGCTTCTTCCCGTCAAAACCCTGCCGGCGGACTGAAACCGGCGGATTACGCTCACGGCGCAGCAATCCGCCGGATGCGATGCGTCCGCTGAGCGTGAATGACTGAAAACGATTTCAGCTTGGCGCACGACGTAAAGTAGTGAAAAAACGCGTAAAAGCCTGTCCGCTTTGCAGACCCGCATCAGGCTCAGAGAAAAACGGGCGCGTCGTGGTAACTCACCGTGCTATAAAAAGAAATCGCCGCCTGGACCGTTGACTGGCGGATAAGCGAAGCGCTGTCCGTAACCCCGGCTGAACAGTGAATGAAAAACGCGGGTTGATATTCACTTGTTTTCATTAATAATAAACCCGCTAACCCCACTGAGGGGGCTATGCCCCTCAGGTAATGAAATGGATAATGTGAGAGCTAAATAATGAAAGAGATCATCAAAGGATTTCTGAATTTCCAGCAGAATGTGTTTCCTGAAAGGAAGGATCTTTTCAAAAGCCTGGCGTCAAATCAAAATCCGAAAGCCCTGTTCATCTCCTGTTCAGACAGCCGTCTGGTGCCTGAGCTGGTAACGCAGCAGGAGCCAGGAGAGCTGTTCGTTATCCGCAACGCGGGCAACATCGTTCCCTCATTTGGCCCGGAGCCTGGCGGTGTGTCCGCGACTATCGAATATGCCGTGGTCGCACTGGGCGTCTCCGACATCATCATCTGCGGTCACTCCAACTGTGGTGCTATGAACGCTATTGCTTCCTGCGCCTGCATGGACACCATGCCCGCAGTAGAGCACTGGCTGCGCTATGCCGATGCGGCAAAAGCGGTGGTCGAGCAGCGTGAGTATGACTCACCGGAGAAGAAGCTGAATGAGATGGTCAAAGAGAACGTGATCGCGCAGCTGAACAACATGAAAACCCACCCTTCGGTTTCCGTCGCACTGCGTAACGGCAAACTGCGTCTGCATGGCTGGGTTTACGATATCGAAAGCGGCACCATTATGGCGCTGACCCAGGGTGGCAAGCAGTTCATCACCTTGTCTGAGAATCCGGATACCTGCTTCGAGTAATGCCTCTCGCCCGCTGCGTCCTGCGGCGGGTTTCCTGTTTAATCTTTTGTAAATCCTCAGGTTCACTGCGCGCGGGCTGACTACGCTTAAGGCACGCTATCCCATGAGGAGAACTCTATGTCCCGTTTTTCAACCGTTCTGCTGCTGACCGGTTCGCTGCTCTCAGTCCCGCCGCTGTTTGCCGCTGACCTGCAGGTTGAGGTGTTACAGGATAAGTTACAACATCCATGGTCGGTTGCCTTTCTGCCCGACAACAAAACGCTGCTGATAACCGAACGGAGCGGGCAGCTGCGCAGCTGGAACCCGGAGAGCGGTCTGTCGCAGCCGATTCAGGGCGTGCCAGAGGTCTGGGCACAGCGGCAGAGTGGCCTGCTGGATGTGGTGCTGGCTCCCGACTTCGCCAGCAGCCGTCGTGTCTGGCTCAGTTACACCGAGGCTGACAGCAAGGGCAAAGCGGGGGCGGTGGTCGGTGTCGGGACACTGAGCAGGGATAATCGCCAGCTCAGCAATTTCCGCGAGGTGATCCGGCAGACGCCGATGCTCTCCAGCGGCAACAATATCGGCACCCGGCTGGCGTTTGATACTCAGGGCTATCTCTGGATTGCCTTCGGCGATAATTTTGTCAGCAGCGCCGCGCAGGACCTCGATAAACTGCAGGGCAAACTGCTGCGGCTGAATGCCGACGGCAGCGTGCCGGATGATAATCCGTTTGTGAAACAGCCCGGCGCGCGGCCGGAGATCTGGGCGCTTGGCCTGCGTAATCCGCAGGGGCTGGCGCTGAATCCCTGGACCGGCATGATATGGGAAAATGAGCATGGCCCACGCGGCGGCGATGAAGTGAATATCATGAGCCGTGGCAAAAACTATGGCTGGCCGCAGGCGACGTACGGCATTGACTACAGCGGCGATAAAGTGCCGGAGTCAAAGGGTACCCATGTTGCAGGCACCGAGCAGCCGATCTGGCACTGGAAAGTCTCTCCGGCCATCAGTGGCATGGCGTTTTACAACAGCGCCCGTTTTCCGCAGTGGAAGAATTCGCTGTTTATCGGCGCGCTGAAAGAGAAGAACCTGATTCGGCTGAGTGTGAACGGTGAAAAAGTGGTGGAAGAGCAGCGTCTGCTGGGCGACCAGAATGCGCGGATTCGCGATGTGCGGCAGGGACCGGATGGCTGGCTCTATGTGCTGACCGATGAGGCTAACGGCAAACTGCTGAAAGTGGGATTAGCGCAGGACGCTGGCGCGTCCCGCGGCTGATTCAGCGTGCCCAGTGATAAACCTGCCATCCCCGGCTGACCGCTTCCTGATGCAGTCTTTCGTCCGGGTTGATGACATGGGCGTGATCGGCCTGCTCCAGCAGGGGCAGGTCATTCATCGAATCGCTGTAGGCCCAGGTGCAGTCAAACGTCTCCTCCGCCTGCAGCGCTTTCCAGTCACCCAGCCGGGTCACTTTGCCCTCTTTATAGGTCATGGTGCCGTAGGTATTGCCGCTGTAACGCTGGTCTACGATTTCAACGCCAATCGCCAGCGCACCGCAGGCCCCCAGTTGCTGAGCAATCGGCACCACCAGATGCTCACCGCTGGCAGAGATAATCATGACACGGTCGCCGCGCGCCCGGTGCCACTCAATGCGTTCCCGCGCCGCGGGAAAAACGCGGGGCATGATGTCGCGATGAATAAAGCGGCGCACCCAGCCTTCTACCGTGAGGGTAGCCATACCCGACAGCGGTGAGAGGGTTTTATTCATATACTCTTCAATTGAGAGCGTGCCGGCATAGTACTGGGCCATCAGTGCCTGTTCCTGATCGATCAGTTCGCTGGGGGCGAACCCCTGTGATACCAGCCAGCGCAGCCACAGGCTGGTGCTGTCTTCACAAATAAGTGTTTCATCCAGATCAAAAAGGGCTAAGTCCATGGTCGGTCTCCTCGGCTGACTGGCTTTCAGGTTAGCGGATAATTGTGACCGACTTAACTCTTCTGCGAAAAATCGGAATTTCACGCAGTTTCGGGGATGACAGAATCGAGGCGAGAGGGCACGCGCGCGGCCGTTGTGCCAGGGTAAATCGACTAAACTCTAAAAAACTTTACGATTCGGCGGTTTTTTTCGCTGCCGTCAACGGTTAGCGTTTGAGTGAGAATTTTCTGCCCCTGGAATTTCGCGTTAACAAGGACAATCCGGCCACGCCCATGACAAACACTCGCTTCCCATCACGCCTGCGGCTTCTCGCTGCTACCTCATTACTGATTATCGCCCCGATCAGCGCCTATGCTGAACAGGCTCCCGCCGCGCCAGGCATTGACGCAAAAGCGTGGATCCTGATGGATTACGCCAGCGGTAAAGTCTTAACTGAATCCAGCGCCGATCAGCGTCTCGATCCCGCCAGTCTGACCAAAATGATGACCAGCTACGTGGTGGGTCAGGCGATTAAAGCGGGCAAAATTAAACCGGATGATATGGTTACCGTAGGACAGGATGCCTGGGCGACCGGCAATCCTAAGCTGCGCGGTTCATCCCTGATGTTTCTCAAGCCGGGTGACCGCATCCCGGTGCATGAGCTGAATAAAGGCATCGTGATCCAGTCCGGCAACGATGCCTGTATTGCGCTGGCGGATTACGTGGCGGGTAGTCAGGATTCGTTTATCGGCCTGATGAATAACTACGTGAAAGCGCTGGGCCTGCAGAACACCCACTTTATGACGGTTCACGGCCTGGATGCAGAAGGGCAGTACAGCACCGCACGGGATATGGCCCTGATTGCGCAGGCGCTGATCCGCGATGTCCCCGATGAGTATGCGCTGAACAAAGAGAAAGAGTTCACCTTCAATAATATCCGCCAGATCAACCGTAACCGTCTGTTGTGGAGCACCAATCTCAAGGTCGATGGCGTTAAAACCGGCCACACCTCCGGGGCGGGCAACAATCTGGTTGCCTCTGCGACCGAAGGTGACATGCGCCTGATCTCCGTGGTGCTGGGCACCACCAGCGATGCGATCCGCTTCCGCGAAAGTGAAAAGCTGCTGACGTGGGGCTTCCGCTTCTTTGAAACGGTAACCCCCATTAAAGCCGATGCACCTTTTGCTCAGCAGCGGGTCTGGTTCGGCGATCGTAGCCAGGTCAATCTCGGCGTCGCCAAAGATGCGGCGCTGACCATCCCCAAAGGGCAGATGAAGAACCTGAAGGCGAGTTTTAAACTGACCACACCTCAGCTGGAAGCACCGCTGAAGAAGAATCAGGTGGTGGGCACGATCGATTTTCAGCTGGACGGTAAAACCATTGAACAGCGCCCGCTGGTGGTGATGCAGGATGTGCAGGAAGGCGGATTCTTCAGCCGGATGATTGACTTCGTGATGATGAAATTTAACGGCTGGTTTGGGAAATGGTTTTCATAAGTTATCCGGGACGCTGACGCGTCCCTGATAACAGAAATTCCTCTGGCGGTAAGATCGTGCCTGCACAGGAAGCAGGGTCAGATCGGAAAGACGCAAAACCGTCATCCCTGACTGCTCGGCCCGCGCCATCCCTGGCGCGGGACGCTTTCCTCTTCTGACCCTGCTCCCTGTGCCTCAGGTTTATTTATCGCTGCAAAAATTACGCTGTCTGACGTTTCTGAGCTGAATAAACAGGGCGCTTAGTCCTGCGTCCAGCCTTTGCGAATCGGCACCGCAAACAGCGCCCGATAGAGGGGATGGATAACAGCCAGCATCCGCTCGCCATAGAACTGCCATGCCAGATGCGAAGCCAGACAGCTCAGTAGCCCGACAAGGAATCCACCCAGCATATCCAGCGGCCAGTGAACGCCAAGATAGACCCGTGACCAGGCGATAGCGCAACCCACACCCATCAGAACTACCCCCGACCAGAGGCGATGCCAGAAAATAAAGGCCAGGGCAAAAGTGAAAATCGTGGTGCCGTGATCGCTGGGGTAGGAGTCATCCGCCGCATGATGCAGGAACTGATAACCGAAACCAATGGCGAACGGACGCGGATGAGGCAGCAGCTGGCCCACACACCAGGAGATCGTCAGCGCATAGATCAGCGCCATGCCGGTTTTCAGCACCAGTGCCCGCTGCGAAGAGAGCTGATCGCGTGGCCCCCACAGCCACATCACCACGATGAGCAGCGGCACGATGGCAATCAGATCTTTGGCAATAAAGGTCGCCAGTTGCAGTAACCAGGCAGGTGACGCTGGTGTGGCATTAATGGCAGTAAACAGTGAGTGGTTCAGTTCTTCCATTCCGGGATAGATTCCTCAGCAGACAGCCCGGCTAACAGTGGCTGACGCTACCCGGTCAGCCTTCTGATAACAGCGGCAATAAAAACAGTCAGCACCAGCGCGCTCGCCCAGTTAATCAGCACAAAAAGCTAATTTCACAGCACTCTATCCTGCTGATTGCGATGCGTTTCGTCCATCATCGCGCTCTTAATCTGTTACTGAGTTGTGCTACGGTTTAAGTTCGGCAGGGGAATGGCGGGATTCGGACGCGGCAGCGCGGCGCGCAAGAAAAAAGGGCATAAAAAAACCCGCCGGGAAAAAGACCAGCGGGCTCCACAATCTGGGGATTTCAAAGAAAAGCAGTGGC
Source organism: Pantoea sp. EKM101V (assembly GCF_011800325.1). Lineage (NCBI taxonomy): Bacteria > Pseudomonadati > Pseudomonadota > Gammaproteobacteria > Enterobacterales > Erwiniaceae > Pantoea > Pantoea sp. EKM101V. Next base: position 306,394 of record NZ_JAALFP010000002.1, on the reverse strand, counting down.
ACTTATTAGGACTGCCCGCTGACAAAAAAGTTCTGGACGTAGCCAAAAAATTTTTATAGGGGCAATATCGGCCAGACAATTACAATCAGCGTCCCCGCCAGTGTCAGTAACACGTTGGCGATGGCATAGGTCCCGGCATAGCCCAGCGCCGGAATATTACTGCGAGCCGTATCGCTGATAATCTCCATTGCAGGGGCGCAGGTGCGTGCGCCCATGATGGCACCAAACAGCAGGGCGCGGTTCATCCGCAGCACATAGGCACCAAACAGAAAGCAGATGATGACCGGAAGCAGGCTGACCAGCAGGCCGCACAGCAGCATCAGCGCACCATCGCTGCTCAGGCTGTGATTAATGCCGCTGCCGGCACTCAACCCCACTCCCGCCATAAACACCATCAGACCGAACTCTTTCACCATCGTCAGGGCGCCCTGCGGAATATAGCCAAAGGTCGGGTGGTTGGCGCGCAGGAATCCCAGCATGATCCCGGCGAACAGCAGGCCGGCGGCGTTACCGATACCGAAACTGAAATTGCTGAACTGAAAGGTAATCAGACCAATCATCAGCCCCACAATAAAGAAGGCACAGAACGCCAGCAGATCGGTCATCTGACTGTGAATGGCGATAAAGCCAATGCGGTCCGCGACGCTTTTCACCCGGCGTGCCTCGCCGCTGACCTGCAGCACATCGCCTTTGTTCAGCATAATGCTGTCGTCGATCGGCATCTCAATCTGGCTGCGGATGACCCGGTTCAGGAAGCAGCCGTGATCGGTCAGGTTGAGCTTACTGAGGCGTTTGTTCACCGCGTTGTGGTTTTTCACCACGATCTCTTCGGTGACAATGCGCATATCCAGCAGGTCGCGGTCAAACACCTCTTTGCCGTTACGGAAGCTGGGATCGAGCCGGGCGTGTGCGTCGGGATAGCCGACCAGCGAGATATCATCACCCAGTTGTAACACCGCATCGCCATCGGGACTGGCGAGAATACCGTTGCGGCGGATACGCTCGATGTAGCAGCCGGTCTGACGATAGATGCCGAGTTCACGCAGATTTTTGCCGCCGCTCCACGCCACCAGCTCCGGGCCAACGCGATAGGCGCGGATCACCGGCAGGAAAACTTTGCGCTGACTGTCTGCATCCAGACCGCGCTCGCGGGCGATCTGCTGGGCGCAGGTGGGCAGATCCTGATGTTGCAGGCGGGGCAGGTAACGGGCACCAAAAATCAGACTGACCAGGCCAATCAGATAGGTTACGGCATAGCCCAGGCTCAGCTGATCCTGCATCAGTCCAAGCTGTTTAGGATCGCTGATGCTCTGCCGCAGCGTATCGCCTGCGCCCACCAGCACCGGTGTTGAGGTCATGGAACCAGCCAGCATCCCGGCGGTGAGGCCAATATCCCAGCCGAAGAGCTTGCCGAGTCCCAGTGCCAGCAGCAGCGCGCTGACCACCATAACGATGGCGAGCATGAAATAGTTTTTGCCGTCGCGAAAGAAAATAGAGAAGAAGTTAGGGCCGGCTTCGACGCCGACACAAAAAATAAACAGCATAAAGCCCAGGCTTAATGCATCGGTATTGATGGTGAAATGCTGCTGCCCTAATAAGAGCGAAACCACTAATACGCCAATCGAATTTCCCAGCTGAACTGAGCCAAGACGCAACTTACCCAGACAGAGGCCGAGCGCTAAAACGACAAATAATAACAAAATGTCATTTCCGCTTAACAATCCTGCGACGTTAATATTCACTGTTTAACTTCTTGTTTACTTGTAACCTGTTGAAGAGAGGCCTGTTTTTCGCTATCTTGAGCAGGCCGTTGAGGTGCTGTTGTATCAGTACTGCAAATGGAACCTTTTCCGCGGCGCTATTCTAATCACAAATATCTTCTACAGCCATTGGCTGTTTTCATTCGTTGTCACAACGAACTGTTTCTTTTTATTTCCATCTGAACGCAGCAGGGTTATCAGCAGGTTATTGTCGGGATTACTTTTAATCAGTGGGGTGGTATGCCGCAGCGCTCTTATCTCTGGACGACCCGCCTGTGCGGCGTGGTGTTGTACAGTCTGGTGTTTGTTTTTACCTGTCACGCCTGGCAGGTGGGACCCGGCCCGCTTCGCGGTCAGCCCGAATTACTGCTCTTTATGCTTCCCGGCATTCTGATGGCGCTGCTGCAGGTGGAGAGCCCGTTGAAAAGCACGCTGCTGATGGGGCTGTGGGGGACGTTACTGGCCGCGCTACTGCTGAACAGCAGTCTCTTTATCCACGGCAACGGATTTTTTGTGCTCGCCTGGAGCCTCAGCGCGCTGTTCTGGGCAGGCTGCGGCGCCTTACTGGTGCGGCTGATGCAGATCGTGATGGCGTCACTTAACTAAGCTCAGCCGTGCTGCTCACGCCCGAAAGTAAAAAGGCGAGACACTGGTGTCTCGCCTTTTTTATCGAGGCTTTCCGCCCCTATGCGGCAAAACCCAGATTCTCTTTGGTCCAGGCCGCAAACTCGGTGTAACCACCGATATGTTTTTCATCCACAAAGATCTGCGGCACGGTAGAAACCGGTTTGCCCGCACTCGCTTCCAGATCGGCTTTAGTGATGCCTTCCGCCTGAATATCGACATACTGATAGCTAAAATCGTCCCGCTCGGCAGTTAGCTTATCAGCCAGTTCATGAGCGCGAACACAGTAGGGACAGCCTGGACGACCAAAAATAACAGCAATCATAGAAAACTCCTTGCAGCGACTGTTGTGTGATGTACGTCACACAACTAAACAGAGAATGGCAACCATGATGCCCGCTCGTATCGCTTAAAGAAAGCAGGATTTGCCTGTTAGTCTGATGCCCGCACGCTATGTTAAGCGTCAGGAAGCGTCTGAAACAGAGGCTTTTTTGCCGGTGCGGCGGCCACAGCCCGCGCAAATTTTGGGTTGTTGACCATAATTGACCCTCAGTAGCCCGTGAAGGCAGGAGAGTGTGATGCAGAGTGTAGCCAGATTACCGCGATTTGTGGTGGTGATGGAGGCGGCTGGCGGCCTGTTAATTCTGGGGGCGCTGCTGCTAATAAACCACTGGCTGCCTGTGCCAGGTCTGGCTGAGCCAAAAACGCTGGCCACGCTGCTGTTTATCGCCGGGGTCGTGCTGATGCTGCCCGCCGCCTGGCTGTTGATGTGGCGCACCGCAAAAGCGATAGCCCCACAGCTGTTTAACCAAACCGATAAAAGAAAATAATGTTGCTGGAGACTTTATGACACCGACCATTGATTTACTGTGCAGCCACCGTTCAATCCGCGCCTTTACCGACCAGCCGGTCAGTGAAGCGCAGCGCGAAGCGATTATTACTGCGGCGCAATCGGCGTCCACATCCAGTTTTCTGCAATGCTCCTCCATTGTCCGCATCACCGACAAAGCGCTGCGCGACAAGCTGGTCACGCTGACGGGCGGACAAACCTGGGTCGGAGAGGCTGCCGAATTCTGGGTCTTCTGCGCTGACTTCAATCGTCATCTGCAGATTTGCCCGGATGCCCAGCTGGGTCGTGCCGAGCAGCTGCTACTGGGCTGCGTCGACACCGCGCTGATGGCGCAGAATGCAATGGTGGCCGCAGAGTCGCTGGAGCTGGGCGGCGTCTTTATCGGCGGGATCCGTAACAACATCGCCGAGGTGACCGAGCTGCTGGGCCTGCCGAAATTTGTGCTGCCGCTCTTTGGTTTCTGCCTGGGTCATCCGGAGTCAAAGCCGGACGTGAAACCGCGCATGCCACACGCCATGCTGGTGCATGAAAACCGCTATCAGCCACTGGATAAAAACGTGCTGGCCGAATACGATAGCCGCACTGAACTCTATTATCAGCAACGAGACAGCAACCAGCGTAGCGAAACCTGGAGTGAGCTGATTCAGCGCCTGATCATCAAAGAGACACGCCCGTTTATGCTGGATTATCTGCATCAGCAGGGCTGGGCAACACGCTAAGCCAGGAGCGGAGAGCAGAGATGAAAATCGCCATTTTGTCCCGTGATGCCACGCTTTACTCCAGTCGCCGGCTGCAGGATGAAGCGGTAGCTCGCGGTCATGAGGTGCAAATCATCGATCCGCTCTCCTGCTATATGAACATCAATCCGGCCTCTCCGGCGGTTCACTATTGCGGTGAACCGCTGGGCCATTTTGATGCGGTGATCCCGCGCATCGGCAACGCCATCACCTTTTACGGAACGGCGGTGCTGCGACAGTTTGAGATGTGCGGCAGTTACACGCTGAATGCCTCCGCCGCGATTACCCGCACCCGCGACAAATTACGCTCGCTGCAGCTGCTGGCGCAGGAGGGCATCGACATGCCGGTTACCGGCTTTGCCTCCTCACCCGATGACACCGACGATCTGATCGCCATGGTGGGCGGCGCGCCGCTGGTGGTAAAGCTGGTGGAGGGCACGCAGGGTATCGGTGTGGTGCTGGCGGAAACGCGGCAGGCGGCAGAAAGCGTTATCGATGCCTTTCGCGGCCTCAACGCCCATATCCTGGTGCAGGAGTTTATCAAAGAGGCCCGGGGACGCGATGTGCGCTGTCTGGTCATCGGCAATCAGGTGGTGGCGGCGATTGAGCGGGTAGCGAAAGAGGGCGATTTTCGCTCCAATCTGCATCGCGGCGGCAAAGCCTGTCCGGTGGAGATAACCCCTCAGGAGCGGGAAATTGCGGTGAAAGCCGCCGCTACGCTTGGGCTGGAGGTTGCGGGTGTCGATATTCTGCGCGCGCATCGCGGTCCGCTGGTGATGGAGGTTAACGCTTCCCCCGGTCTGGAAGGTATTGAAACCTGCAGTGAACTGAACCTCGCCGCGCTGATGATCGCGCGCATTGAACAGCAAACCATCCCCGGGCTCCGTCCTAAAACCGCAGGCTGAAACGCGCTTTTCAGCAGTTTTCGTGGCATCGTCGCCCGTTTTTCCGTAAGCTAAGTCGCCTGTTTATCACCCCACTGGGATTTTACGATGGATTCTCTTGTCGTTCCGGATATCGACCTGTTGCGTCGCTGGCTGGATCAGCAAAATATCACCTGGTTCGAATGCGATGCCTGTCAGGCACTTCATCTGCCGCACATGCAAAACTTTGATGGGGTGTTTGACGCCAAAATCGATCTGGTCGACAACGTCATCCTGTTCTCGGCGCTGGCTGAAGTAAAGCCCACGGCGCTGATTCCGCTGGTCGGCGATCTGTCGCAGATCAACGCCAGCTCGCTGACGGTAAAAGCGTTTATCGACATTCAGGATGACAATCTGCCGAAGCTGATTGTCTGCCAGTCAATGACGACCACCGCCGGATTAACGTTTGGTCAGTTCTCGCACTTTATGAAACAGAGCGAAGAGCAGATCTCGATGGTGATCCTGGAAGCCTTTGCCAACAATCTGCTGATTGTCGGCGAGGAAGAAGAGCACGTTGCGGTCTCCAGCGTGCATTCGGTGCTGCACTAGCCCGACCCCTCCAGACTAAGCCGTCCCTGAGACGGCTTTTTTATACCCGCCGCCTGCCGCCACCTTTTTTTATTCTGCATTTTGCCCTTTAATGCCAGATATCTGTCGTCGTTTATGCCATCAAAGCCGAACCTCATAGCTCAAACATGCATAAAATATCGGTTTCAGGCGTTTTTTACGCTGGGGTCTGGTGCAGCATGAGCAGGGGGGCTATGCTTGCGGGGCTGTAACAGGCGCGTAACTGCGCTTCAGATATAGGATTTTGCTATTAAACTCCCGCTGAATAATGATTCATTGTGTCACTGACGTCCTGTACAGAACGCAATGCAGGGATCTCAGGTTTGCAGCGTTGTTATGACCCGCTCAGGAGGATGGAAAACATGTTCAACTCACGTCAGAAATGGCTGTCAGCTGTGGTAGCGGCTTCGCTGATGGTCGCGTCGGCCAGCAGCATGGCGGAAGATAAAACGCTGCACGTCTACAACTGGTCTGATTATATTTCGCCAGATACCGTGCCGAACTTTGAAAAGCAGTCCGGCATCAAGGTTGTCTACGATGTCTTTGACTCCAACGAAGTGCTGGAAGGCAAACTGATGGCGGGCAGTACCGGCTACGATGTCGTGGTGCCATCCTCCAGCTTCCTGGCGCGTCAGCTTCAGTCCGGGGTCTTCCAGCCGCTGGATAAGAGCAAGCTGCCAAACTACAAAAACCTCGATCCGGCGCTGATGGAAAAAGTCGCGCAGCACGATCCGGGTAACAAATATGCGATTCCTTACCTGTGGGGCACCACCGGGATCGGCTATAACGTCGACAAGGTGAAGGCCGCGCTGGGAACCGATGCGCCGCTCAACAGCTGGGACCTGGTGATGAAGCCGGAAAACCTTGAGAAGCTGAAAAGCTGTGGTGTCTCATTCCTGGATGCGCCGGAAGAGATTTTCGCTACCGTGCTGAACTATCTGGGCAAGGATCCTAACTCTTCGGATGCCAAAGACTATTCCGGTGCGGCGACAGATCTGCTGCTGAAGCTGCGTCCGAATATCCGCTATTTCCACTCGTCTCAGTACATCAACGATCTGGCCAACGGCAATATCTGCGTGGCGATCGGCTGGTCAGGTGACATCCTGCAGGCGAAAAACCGTGCGGATGCGGCGAAAAATGGTGTGCACCTGGGCTACAGCGTGCCGAAAGAGGGGGCACTGGCCTTCTTCGACATGATGGCGATTCCGAAAGATGCGAAAAACATCGACGGCGCCTATGCCTGGCTGAACTACATCATGGATCCGAAAGTGATCGCTGATGTCTCCAATAAAATGAACTATGCCAACGGCAACAAAGCGTCACTACCGCTGATCAATGCCGACATCCGTAACAACCCGGGTATCTTCCCGACGCCGGAAGCGATGTCGAAATTGTTTGTGCTGAAAGTCCAGGATCCGAAACTGGATCGTGTGCGTACGCGTGCATGGACTAAAGTAAAAAGTGGTAAGTAGTTCGTCCCGAACGGATTGACCTGTCACGTAACAGCAACAGAGGCGCAGTGTCGGCCTCTGTTGTGCCATTTTAGCGGCGGATTTTGCCGCGATGTTCCGCCTGGCTCCGGAGAGAGATAGTAGTGAACGATGCCATTCCCCGTCCTCAAAACAAAACCGCAAAGGCGTTAACGCCGCTGCTGGAGATTCGCAATCTGACCAAATCCTTTGACGGCCAGCACGCCGTGGATGATGTCAGTCTGACCATTTACAAAGGTGAAATTTTCGCGCTGCTGGGCGCGTCAGGCTGCGGCAAATCAACGCTGCTGCGGATGCTGGCCGGATTTGAGCCACCGACCAGCGGCCAGATTGTGCTGGATGGTCAGGATCTGTCGCACGTGGCCCCCTATCAGCGCCCGATCAATATGATGTTCCAGTCCTATGCGCTGTTCCCGCACATGACGGTGGAGCAGAACATCGCCTTTGGCCTGAAGCAGGATCGTCTGCCGAAAGGGGAGATCGCCAGCCGGGTCGCCGAGATGCTGTCGCTGGTGCACATGCAGGAGTTTGCCAGACGCAAACCGCACCAGCTCTCCGGCGGGCAGCGTCAGCGTGTTGCGCTGGCACGCAGCCTGGCGAAGCGGCCTAAACTGCTGCTGCTGGATGAGCCGATGGGCGCGCTGGATAAGAAGCTGCGCGACAGGATGCAGCTGGAGGTGGTCGATATTCTGGAGCGGGTTGGTGCGACCTGCGTGATGGTGACGCACGACCAGGAAGAGGCGATGACCATGGCCGGCCGTATCGCGATCATGAATCGCGGCAAGTTCGTGCAGATCGGTGAGCCGGAAGAGATCTATGAGCATCCAACCAGCCGCTACAGCGCCGAGTTTATCGGTTCGGTTAACGTCTTCGAAGGCTTGCTGCGTGAACGTCAGGCGGACGGCCTGGTGATCGACAGCCCCGGCCTGATGCATCCGTTAAAAGTCGACTCCGATGTCTCGGTGGTGGATAACGTCCCGGTTCATGTCGCGCTGCGTCCGGAAAAAGTGATGCTGTGCGATGAGGTGCCTGCCGATGGTTGCAACTTTGCGGTGGGTGAGGTGGTTCACATCGCCTATCTTGGCGACCTCTCTATCTTCCATGTCCGTCTGCATAGCGGACAGATGATCAGTGCACAGTTGCAGAACGCGCATCGCTACCGCAAAGGGCTGCCCACCTGGGGTGACGAAGTCCGGCTCTGCTGGGAAAGCGACAGCTGCGTGGTGTTGACGGTTTAAGGAGCGGCTATGAGCCAGATTTTCCAACGCGCCAAAGCGCCCGCCCGGCTGGTCGGCACGCCGCTGCAACGCTGGGCCACCCGGGTCAAAATGCAGCATGGCCGCAAGCTGGTCATTGCGCTGCCTTACCTGTGGCTGGTGCTGCTGTTTCTGCTGCCCTTTCTGACGGTGCTGAAGATCAGCTTCGCGGACATCGCGCGGGCGATCCCCCCTTACACCGAGCTGGTGAGCTGGGCGGACGATCAGTTCAGCATTGTACTCAACTTTGGCAACTACCTGACGCTGACCGACGACCCGCTCTACATCGACGCCTATCTGCAATCTCTGAAGGTAGCGGCGATTTCGACGGTCATTTGTCTGCTGATTGGTTATCCGCTCGCCTGGGCTGTTGCACACAGCAAGCCGTCGATGCGCACGATTCTGCTGTTGCTGGTCATCCTGCCGTCGTGGACCTCCTTTCTGGTGCGCGTTTACGCCTGGATGGGACTGCTGAACAATAACGGGATTCTCAACCGCTTCCTGATGTGGCTCGGCGTGATCGATCATCCGCTGGTGATCCTCTATACCAACACCGCCGTCTATATCGGTATCGTCTACTGCTATCTGCCGTTTATGGTGCTGCCGATCTACACCGCGCTGACCCGTATCGACTACTCGCTGGTGGAAGCGTCACTGGACCTGGGGGCGCGTCCGCTCAAAACCTTTTTCAGCGTCATCGTGCCGCTGACTAAAGGCGGCATTATCGCCGGATCGATGCTGGTCTTTATCCCGGCGGTCGGGGAGTATGTGATTCCTGAACTGCTGGGCGGGCCGGACAGCATCATGATTGGCCGTATTCTGTGGCAGGAGTTCTTCAATAACCGTGACTGGCCGGTGGCCTCTGCGCTGGCGGTGATTATCCTGCTGATCCTGATTCTGCCGATCATCTGGTTCCATAAGCATCAAAACCGTGAAATGGGAGAGAAGGCATGAATAATCTGCCCACCATTCGCTCACCCTGGCGAACCGGTATTCTGGTCTGCTGTTTCCTGTTCCTCTATGCGCCGATGCTGCTGCTGGTGGTTTACTCCTTTAACAGCTCACCGCTGGTAACGGTGTGGGAGAATTTCTCTTTCCACTGGTACAGGGTGCTCTTCCAGGACAGCGCGATGATTGATGCGGTGCTGCTGAGTCTGAGCATTGCCGGGCTTTCCGCCACCATGGCTGTGGTGCTGGGCACGCTGGCGGCGGTCATCATCGTGCGCTTCGGGCGGTTCCGCGGACATAACGGGTTTGCCTTTATGCTCACCGCGCCGCTGGTAATGCCCGACGTAATCACCGGACTGTCGCTGCTGCTGCTGTTTGTGGCGATGGGCAACGCCTTTGGCTGGCCCAGCGAACGCGGCATGCTCACCATCTGGCTGGCACACGTGACCTTCTGTACCGCCTATGTGGCGGTGGTGATCAACTCGCGTCTGCGTGAACTGGACCGCTCGATTGAAGAGGCGGCGATGGACTTAGGCGCCACGCCGCTGAAGGTCTTCTTCGTGATTACCGTGCCGATGATTGCGCCGGCTATCGTGACCGGCTGGCTGCTGGCGTTTACCCTGTCACTCGACGATCTGGTGATCGCCAGCTTTGTCACCGGGCCCGGTGCCACCACGCTGCCCATGGCGATCTTTGCCACCGTGCGGCGCGGCGTGAATCCGGAAATCAACGCGCTGGCGTCGCTGATTCTGTTTGTGGTCGGTTTAGTAGGTTTTATCGCCTGGCGGGTAATGGCGAACGAAGAAAAACAGCGTTTAAGCGATATTCAGAAAGCTAAACGTGGCTGAAATCGTTAACCTTTGCCACTATATGAACGGGCCGGTTTAACCGGCCCGTTTTTCGATCGGGTGGAGCCACGGACTATGTCAGAAATCTTTAAAAGCAGTGCCACGCTTTCCGATGCGCCGGTGCCGGTCAGTGTGGCGGGCATTGCCATCATTGCCACCCGCTGCCTGAGCGTCCTGATGCTGGCCAATGAGCTGGGCTACAGCGAAATCGCCAACTTTGTTCACCGCAGTGCTCAGTCCTGGGACTCTACGCTTATCTTTATCGCCAGCCAGCTGATCTTCCTGTTTGAACTGCGCTGCGCCTTTACCCTGATGCGCGGCAGTAATGCCGGACGCTGGGGCTATGTGGCGACCCAGGTGCTCGTACTGGGCTACATGCTGGTGGCCTCGCTGGGCTGGATCTACCCTGAGATTTTCAGTATCGACGGCGACAACAATGTCCAGATTATTCACCACACTCTGACGCAGAAAATCCCCGATCTGCTGGTGCTGATGCTGCTGTTTCTGCCTGCCAGCAGCCGCGCTTTTTTCAGAAAGCGGTGATACAATCGCGCTCCGCCCGACCCGATCGTTAAGGCTTTACCATGCACTGCGCGCTTTATGACGCCAACCGTTGCCGCTCCTGTCAGTGGCTTGACAAACCCTATTCCACTCAGCTCAGCGACAAACAGTCACTGCTGGAACAGCTGCTGACTGAACAGCCGGTCGCGGCCTGGTTGCCGCCGGTGGTATCACCGCAGCAGGCGTTCCGTAATAAAGCGAAAATGGTCGTCAGCGGCAGCGTTGAGCGTCCGGTGCTGGGCCTGTTGTCCCGGGAGGGGGAGGCGGTCGATCTGTGTGCGTGCCCGCTCTATCCGGACAGTTTTCAGCCCGTCTTTGCCGCACTGAAACCTTTTATCGCGCGTGCCGGGCTGACGCCCTATAACGTGGCGCGCAAGCGTGGAGAACTGAAGTTTCTGCTGATTACCGAAAGTCAGCAGGGGGGTATGATGCTGCGCTTTGTCCTGCGATCGACGGCGAAGCTGGAACAGCTGCGTGCGGCGTTGCCGTGGCTGCAACAGCAGCTGCCACAGTTGACGGTCATCTCTGCCAACATTCAGCCGGTACATATGGCGATTCTGGAGGGCGATGAGGAGATAGCGCTGACGCCGGATCAGTCGCTGGCGGAGAACTTCAATGGCGTGCCGCTCTGGATCCGACCGCAGAGTTTCTTTCAGACCAACCCGCAGGTTGCCAGCACGCTTTATGCCACTGCCCGCGACTGGGTCCGCGCACTGCCGGTCAACAGCATGTGGGATCTCTTCTGCGGCGTGGGCGGTTTCGGTCTGCACTGTGCGACACCGGCGATGCAGCTGACCGGGATTGAGATCAGCGCCGAGGCGATTGCCTGCGCTCAGCGCTCCGCCGCGATGCTGGGGCTGGAGAAGGTGCAGTTTGCGGCGCTGGATTCGACGGCGTTTGCCACCGGACGGGACGCGGTGCCGCAGCTGGTGCTCGTCAATCCGCCCCGTCGCGGGATTGGCAAGGCGCTGTGTGACTATCTGAGCCAGATGGCACCCGATTATCTGCTCTACTCAAGCTGTAATCCGCAGACCATGGCGCAGGATATCGCCCGACTGAGCGCGTATGAGATCACGAAGGTGCAGCTCTTCGATATGTTTCCTCATACCGCCCATTTTGAGGTGCTGACGCTGTTAACCCGCCGCCAGCAGCCGTAGAGCGCGGAGGCGGGCGCTGCGATCGTGAGGATTACTCCGGGAACCACTTCTGATTGAGCTGCTGCCAGCTGCCGTTAGCTTTCAGCGCGGCGAGCGCCTGGTTAAACTCATCGCGCAGCGCCGTATTACCCTTACGTACGGCAATGCCAAGGCCGGTGCCAAAGTAGTCCGTGTCGGTCACATGCTCACCGACCGTAGCCAGCTCCGGATTGCTCTTCAGCCACTGATTCACCACCGCGCTGTCGCCAAATACCCCATCCAGCCGGCCACTCTTCATGTCGAGAATCGCATTCTGGTAGCTGTCATAGGCCACCACTTTCACTTCCGGATGTTTTTCCTGCAGGTACTTCTGGTGCGTGGTGCCGTTTTCCACGCCGATGCGCTTGCCTTTCAGGTCGCTGAATTGACTGAACTGGCCTTTACGGGCGATCACGATCGCTGAGTTCGCATAGTAAGGCTGGGTAAAATCGACCTGTTTGCTGCGCTCTGCGGTGATATCCATGCCGGAGATGACCGCGTCATAGCGGCGGAACTTCAGGGAAGGGATCAGGCTGTCGAAGGCGTTATTGGTAAACGTACACTCCGCTTTCATCTGCTGACAGAGCGCTTTAGCCAGATCGATATCAAAACCGACCAGGTTATTTTCCCCGTCGAGAGATTCAAACGGCGGATAGGTGGCGGAAGCGGCGAAGCGAATTTTTTCCGCTGCCTGAGCGGTAATCGCCAGTGACGCCAGCGCCGCGGCAATAATCCATTTTTTCATTGTAAAAATCCTGTGTTGTGGTCAGCCAGAGAAGGCGATACCCTGCCACAGATTGAATTATTATGCAATTATTGTGATTTTCCAGGCGGGAAGGGCGAGCGAGCTCGCCCGGGGATCAGTTGCGCCTTTCAAAGGCCAGCGCACGCCTTTCGATCAGTCGCATCATCAGCGTCAGCAGACCGTTCACGCAGAGATAAATCAGGCCGGCTGCGGCATAGACGGTGACGTCATAGGTCCGGCCATAGAGCAGCTGACCGTGGCCCATCACTTCCATCAGGGTGATGGTGTAGGCCAGTGAGGTGCCCTTGAAGACCAGCACCACCTCATTGGAGTAGGAGGAGAGGGCGCGTTTAAATGCATAAGGCAGAAGAATACGCAGGGTATCTTTTCGGCGCATGCCAAGCGCCGCACACGACTGCCACTGCCCGGCAGGGATCGCTCGCACGGCACCGTAGAAGAGCTGGGTGGTATAGGCTGCGCTGTTCAGCGACAGGGCCAGCATCGCGCAGAGCCAGGGCTGTGAGAGTAAATGCCACAGCCAGGGGATCTGCTGAAGCGAGGGAAACTGTCCCGGCCCGTAGTAGATCAGGAAGATCTGCACCAGCAGCGGGGTGCCGGTAAACAGCGTAATAAATCCTTTTACCAGCGGCGAAAACAGCGGGGTTTTCAGTGACAGCACCACGGTGAAGAGCAGCGCAAGCAGCAGGGCCAGGATCAGCGAGGCCGCGGTGAGCGTCAGACTGGTGTGCAGCCCTTTCAGGAGTTCAGGCAGGTAGGCCAGCATTAGCTGTTCCCCCGTTCAAAGCGGGTAGTGCGCAGTTCGATGCGGCGCAGTACCGCCTGGCTGAACAGCGTAATCACTAAATAGATTGCCGCCGCCACAAGGAACCAGGTAAAGGGCTCCTGGGTGCGGGTAGCGATACTTTTGGTCTGCAGCATCAGATCGTTAACGCTGATCAGCGAAACCAGGGCGGTATCTTTCAGCAGAACCAGCCACTGATTCCCCAGACCGGGCAGGGCGTGACGCCACATCTGCGGCATAATCAGCCGCAAAAAAATGGCCGATTTTTTCATGCCCAGCGCCTGGCCCGACTCCCACTGGCCGACCGGAACCGCTTTCAGCGCGCCGCGCAGCGTTTGTGAGGCGTAGGCGGCATAGAGCATCGCCAGCGCAATCACGCCACACAGGAACGGACTGACATCGAAGTTCTCAATCTGCATCTGCACCGGCAGCTGAAACAGGCCGAAGTTAAGCGTGAAGCCGTCGGACAGGGTCAGGAGCAGCTGAGAGGCACCGAAATAGATAAACAGCACCACCAGAATTTCCGGCAGGCCGCGAATCAGGGTCACCAGGCCGGTGCCGATCCACGCCAGCGGTCTGAGGCGCAGTGACTCCCAGCCAGCAAACAGCATCGCCAGCACGAGGCCAGCGATGAGAGCACAAACGGCAAGGCCGACGGTCATACCGGCGGCGCTTGCAAGGGTCATCATTTCATTCATCAGAGATTACTGCTGGAACCATTTGCTGTAGATGGTTTTGTACGTCCCGTCAGCTTTGATCTTATCCAGTGCGCCGTTGAATTTGCTCTGCAGCTCGGTGTTACCGGTGCGCACCGCGATGCCCAGGCCGGTACCAAAGTAGGCTTTGTCCGTTACTTTGTCACCGACAGCCGCCAGCGCAGGGTTCTGCTTCAGCCATTCGTTGACCACGGCGGTATCACCGAACACGGCATCAATACGGCCATTTTTCAGATCCAGAACGGCATTCTGATAGCTGTCGTAAGGCACAGTGGTAATTTCGCTGTGTTTTTCCGTCAGGTACTTCTGATGGGTGGTGCCGTTCTGAACGCCTACGCGCTTGCCTTTCAGCGCCTCAACGCTGGCCACTTTGCCTTTCTGGGCAACAAACAGCGCTGAGTTGTCATAGTAAGGCTTGGTGAACAGGACCTGCTTTTCACGCTCCGGAGTAATATCCATGCCGGCCATCACCGCATCAAAGCGGCGGAACTTCAGGCTTGGGATCAGGCTGTCGAACGCCTGATTGGTAAAGGTGCAGGTTGCGTCGATCTCTTTACAGAGCGCATTGGCCAGATCGACATCAAAGCCCTGAATCTTATTGTCCGCATCCACAAACTCAAACGGAGGATAGGAGGCTTCGGTAGCAAAACGAATCGTCTGCGCCGCCGTAGCGGTCAGGCTAAAACCAGCGAGCAGTGCAGCAAGTACCATTTTTTTCATTTTTAGCATCCTGACTTAGTGCGAAAGATAGTGAGCAAACGCCTCGGTTTGCGGCTGTGTAAAGCGGCTGGCATCGCCCTGTTCCACAATATGACCGTTCTCCATGTAAACCACGCGGCTGGCGGTTTTACGTGCCACTTCCACTTCATGGGTCACGATCACCTGGGTGATACGGGTCTGCGCCAGTTCGCGAATAATTGAGACAATCTGTGCGGTAATTTCGGGATCCAGCGCGGCGGTTGGCTCATCGAACAGCAGTACCTGCGGCTCCATCATCAGCGCACGGGCAATCGCCACGCGCTGCTGCTGACCGCCGGAAAGGTGGAGCGGAAAGCGGTCGCTGTAAGGGGTCAGACGCAGCCGGTCAAGCAGCCGGTCGGCGCGGGCGCGGGCATCGCTCTTGCTGAGCCCCAGCACCCGGCAGGGCGCTTCCATCAGATTCTGCAGCACGGTGAGATGCGGCCAGAGATTATATTGCTGAAAGACCATACCCACGTTCTGACGCAGCTCCCGAATCGCGGCATCGGAAGGCTTCTGACTGAAGTCGAACTGATTACCGGCAATCTGCAACTGACCTGAACGCGGCTGCTCCAGCAGGTTGAGGACCCGCAGCAGGGAACTTTTGCCCGCGCCGCTGGGGCCCAGCAGCACCAGGGTCTCGCCCTGAGGGCACTCAAGGTTGATGTCGAACAGCGCCTGATGAGCACCGTAGAAGCAGTTTATTGCGTTTAGTTGAATACTCATGCGCCAGATTTGAATAGCTATTAGTGCCGCGGATTTTAACGTCACCAGAATAGTTATGCAATTCAGGCGGGTTAAAATTTGTAAAACAGGGGGTAAACAGCAAAAGCTTAGCACAAAATCATGCCCTGTCCGGGGGCTGACGGGGGGGCTGGCCAGGAGGCAGAGATAAAAAAAGCGCGGCAGTGAGGCTGGCCGCGCTTCTTATGACTGTCTGATCTATTTTCGCGTTTTTTCCAGCATCTGGCTCAGGCTGCCACCGTCGGCATGCGCAGGATTTCCCATGTAGCGCACGTCATCCACCACCCAGCAGCTGCCCTGATGGATCATCAGCACTTCATCCTGCCACTGACGGTTGTCACGGGTCAGGTCAACCCGCAACGGAATGTTGCGCGCATCGCGGTTCGGAATCGTTGAGGCATCGGCCACGCTGGCGGCTGTCGGACCCTGCGAGAGGCTGGAGAAGATATCGCCATTGCGCCACTGCGCCCCGGCGTTGCTGCCGCTGGCCGCCTGTAACGCACGATAAAGCGCGTCACTCAGGTAGGGACGGTATTTCGCCAGCGTGTTGCTGTCGGGCAGTCCCGGCACCGGCTGTTCGATCCGCAGGTCATAAAACTGCTGAGCGACCTGGTCAGGACCGCCCTCAATGCAGGGCGCGGTTCGCGGCCCATTATCCTTAATCACGGGCTCCACGGTGGTACAGGCGCTGAGCAACAGGGCAGCCGGGATCATCAGCGCAAACGCATTGTTTCTCATCTCGATTTCCTTATGGTTCTCTGGCAAGGTGCCTTTTTTAGCATAGAGTATAGCCATGCTTTTTAGTCGATAGAGCCTTAGTCCGGTTTTCAACAAGGAGAATGCGATGAAATTTTCAACCACCCCAACTCTGGAAGGTCACAGCATCAGCGACTATTGCGGCGTGGTCACCGGTGAAGCGATTCTGGGTGCCAACATCTTCCGTGATTTTTTTGCCGGGATCCGCGACGTGGTCGGTGGCCGTTCCGGTGCTTATGAGAAAGAGCTGCGCAAGGCGCGCGAGATCGCTTTTGACGAGCTGGAAGCGCAGGCGAAAGCGCTGGGCGCCAACGCTGTGGTCGGCATCGACATTGATTACGAAACGGTGGGCAAAGAGAGCAGCATGCTGATGGTCAGCGTCACCGGCACGGCGGTGATCCTGCGTTGAGACGCCTGCTGTTGCTGCTGACGGCGCTGCTGCTGGCCGGCTGCCAGACCGGCATAGAATCCCGCGACGGCTACTGGGCCGACCTGCGGCATCCGGCACAGGGTGCGCGCCCACGGGTGAAGGTGATCGTGATCCACTACACGGCCGAAGACTTTTCGTCGTCGCTGGCAACGCTGACGGATCGGGAGGTCAGCGCGCACTATCTGATCCCCCGTCAGCCGCCACAGCGCGCCGGGAAAGGGATTATCTGGCAGCTGGTGCCGGAGCAGCAGCTGGCCTGGCACGCCGGGCCCAGCTTCTGGCGCGGGGCCACCCGTATCAATGACACCTCGATTGGGATTGAACTGGTGAACCGGGGCTATCGTCGCACGCCGACCGGTCCCGAATGGCAGCCCTTTACGGTTGCACAGATGACGGCGCTGGAGGCGCTGCTGCGGGATATTGCCCGGCGTTACGCGATCCCACCGGAAAATATCGTTGGCCACAGTGATATCGCGCCGCAGCGCAAGCAGGATCCGGGGCCGTGCTTTCCCTGGCAACAGCTGGCGCAGCGCGGACTCGGTGCCTGGCCGGATAGCCGTCGGGTGCAGTTCTGGCTGGCTGGCAAGGCGCCGCACGCGGCGGTGCCCGCAGAGCAGGTTCTGACCCTGTTAAGCCGCTACGGCTATCCGGTGAGTGACGGGATGAGCGCGCGTGAGCAGCAGAAGGTGATTGCCGCCTTCCAGATGCATTTCCGGCCCGCGGATTATCGTGGGCTGCCTGATGCTGAGACGGCTGCGATAGCCGCCGCGCTGCTGGAACGCTATGGCGCGGCGCAGTAGCCGTTACTGCTGCAGAAACGCCTTCCAGTGTGCGACCACCTGTTCCAGCGCGGCACGATCCGTATCCAGATGGGTGACCAGACGGGTGCGGGTGCCCGCGCTGATTAATACCCCACGCGCTTTCATCCACTCGCCCAGCGGCCTGACCTGCGCCTCCGGCACGGCAACAAACAGCATGTTCGTCTGCTGCTCAATGACGTTGACACCCAGCTCATGCAACTGCTCACCCAGCCAGGCGGCATTGTCATGATCCTCCTGCAGCCGCGCCACGTTGTGTTCTAACGCGTAAAGGCCGGCTGCCGCCAGAATGCCCGCCTGACGCATGCCGCCGCCGGTCATTTTCCGCCAGCGACGTGCGCGCTCAATCAGCGCAGTGTCGCCGCACAGCAGGGATCCCACCGGTGTCCCCAGACCTTTTGAGAGACAGATAGTGAGACTGTCGCAGTAGCGGGCAATCGCCGCCAGCGTGGTCTGCTGCGCCACCACCGCATTAAAGATCCGTGCGCCATCAATGTGCAGCGCCAGCTGATGCGCGCGGGTAAAGGCCCAGGCCTGTTCCAGATAAGCCAGCGGCAGCACTTTGCCGTGATGGGTGTTCTCCAGACTCAGCAGACGGGTGCGGGCAAAGTGAATATCATCCGGCTTGATAGCGGCTGCCACCACATCGAGCGGCAGAGTACCGTCCTCGCTGGCCAGCACCGGCTGGGGCTGAATACTGCCCAGCACCGCCGCGCCACCCGCCTCATATTTGTAGTTGTGCGCCTGCTGACCCACGATATATTCATCGCCGCGTTCACAGTGGCTCAGCAGCGCCACCAGGTTTGCCTGGGTACCGGTCGGAAAAAAGAGCGCGGCGGCTTTGCCGCTGAGTTGTGCCGCCTCCGCCTCCAGCGCATTCACGGTCGGATCGTCACGGTAGACATCATCACCGGTTTCGGCAGACATCATCGCGTTCAGCATGGCGGCGCTGGGCCGGGTCACGGTATCACTGCGTAAATCGATCACCTTATGCTCCTGAACGTAGCGGAAGACAAAAAAAAGGCGGGCATCGCGCCCGCCTGGATGGAACCCCTGTTTTACCGCAGCCAGTTCGTTTTCGCCAGTTCTACCACTTCATCCCCGCGACCGTTCATAATGGCGCGCAGCATGTAGAGGCTGAAGCCTTTGGCCTGCTCCAGTTTGATCTGCGGCGGCATCGCCAGCTCCTCTTTGGCGGTGATGACATCGACCAGCACCGGCCCGTCATGAGCAAATGCCTGCTCCAGCGCGCCATTGAGTTCTGACGCTTTCTCCACCCGGATCCCTTTGATGCCGCAGGCCTGAGCGATGGCGGCAAAGTCGGGATTGTCCAGTTCGGTGCCGTCGGTCAGGTAGCCACCCGCTTTCATCTCCATCGCCACAAAGCCCAGTACGCTGTTGTTGAAAATCACCAGCTTCACCGGCATTTTCAGCTGCGCCAGCGAGATAAAATCGCCCATCAGCATGCTGAATCCGCCGTCGCCACACAGGGCCACCACCTGACGATTCCGATCGATGGACTGCGCGCCCAGCGCCTGCGGCATGGCGTTTGCCATTGAGCCGTGGTTAAACGATCCTAGCAGGCGACGTCTGCCGTTCATCTTCAGGTAGCGCGCCGCCCAGACGGTAGGCGTGCCGACGTCACAGGTGAAAATCGCATCCTCGCTGGCGTAATGGCTGATCTGCTGCGCCAGATATTGCGGATGGATAGGCTGTTTGTCATTGGGCTGTGCCAGCTCATCCAGACTTTTCCTCGCCTCACGATAGTGCTTAACGGCGCTGTCGAGATGGGTACGATCGTTTTTGTGCGTCAGCTGCGGCAGCAACGCCTGCAGGGTGGTTTTCACGTCACCGACATAGGCCTCATCAACGTGGCAATGCGATCCCAGGCTGCCGGGATTGATGTCGATCTGGATGATGCGCGCCTTTTCCGGATAGAAAGCGCGATAGGGAAACTGGGTACCCAGCAGCACCAGCGTCCCGGCGTTCATCATGGCGTGGAAGCCCGATGAGAAGCCAATCAGGCCGGTCATCCCGACATCATAAGGGTTATCATATTCCAGGTGTTCTTTGCCGCGCAGCGCATGCACGATAGGGGCCTTCAGCGCTTCGGCCAGCGCGACCACTTCCTGATGTGCCCCGGCGCAGCCACTGCCGCACAGCAGCGTAATGTCGCTGGCGTCGTTCAGCGTACTGGCCAGCTGAGCCAGTTCGGCAGGCTGCGGCAGAACCTGCGGCAGCTGCGGTGGATACCACTCGGTGCGGGCGCTCTCCGGCGCGGGCTGCAACGCGATATCACCGGGCAAGACTACCACCGAAACCCCCCGGTTCAGGATCGCTTTACGCATCGCGATGCCCAGCACCTGCGGTAACTGCTCCGGATTGGAGACCAGCTCGCAGTAGTGACTGCATTCGCGGAACAGCTCCTGCGGATGGGTTTCCTGAAAATAGCCGCTGCCGATTTCGCTGGAGGGGATGTGCGCGGCAATCGCCAGCACCGGCACGCGGTTGCGGTGGCAATCGAACAGACCGTTGATGAGATGTAAATTGCCTGGTCCGCAGGAGCCGGCGCAGACCGCCAGTTCGCCGCTGATATGCGCTTCTGCGCCCGCCGCAAACGCCGCCACCTCTTCATGGCGCGTCGGCATCCATTCGATGGTGCCCATGCGATTAAGGCTGTCACTCAGGCCGTTCAGGGAGTCCCCGGTGACGCCCCAGATGCGTTTTACGCCCGCGCTTTCCAGCGTTTTGGCGACCAGCGCCGCCACGGTTTGTTTCATGCTCTTCTCCTTTGTCGGCTCGCCCTGATGTATGACGTGACCAGAACTGAAAAAAGAAGCGTAGACGACACGGCAGAAAAGCAGGCGTGAAAAAATGCGCTGGCAGAGCCGGGGGCCGGGCAGAGGACGGGTCATTTTTCACCTCTGACCCTGTTCCCTGCGCGTTGCGCTTATTTATCGCGGCCAGGTAAATGGTGACCTGCGCATTTCAGACAGGGATCAGGCAGAGAAAAGGGCGATCAGAATCGGGGCCAGCAGGCTCATCACAAAGCCGTGCACGATGGCCGCCGGGACAATCTCATTGCCGCCCGCCCGCTGCAGCACCGGCAGGGTAAAGTCCATCGAGGTGGCGCCGCACAGGCCCAGCGCGCTCGAGCGATGGCGGCCAATCAGCGCCGGTATCAGCATGATCGCCACCAGTTCACGGACCAGGTCGTTGAAGAAGGCGGCACTGCCGATGACCGGGCCAAAGGCTTCGGTCATCAGGATCCCGGAGAGGGAGTACCAGCCAAAGCCGCTGGCCAACGCCAGACCGGTTTTCAGCGGCATGCCAAGCAGCAGCGCGGCGATCACGCCGCCAGCCAGCGCGCTGACCAGCACCACGCTGGCGACCAGCAGGCCGCGACGGTTCAGGATAATCTGGCGCAGCGTCATCCCACTGCCGCGCAGCTGAATACCGACCAGGAACAGCAGAAAGATCAGGGCATATTCGCTGGCCGTCGAGGCGTGATGCAGCAGCGGCCACTGCGTCAGGCCGAGCAGAAAACCGATCACCACCACGCCGCAGAGCTTCAGCGATTCCAGCGCCATATGCAGCCGCGACGGCAGCTTCTCCTGGCGATGCGCATGCTGCCAGGGGGCATATTTTTCCAGTCCGCGCAGTGCCAGCAGGTTACAGATCAGGATGCAGAATGCGGCCACCAGCGCAGTGTGAAACACCGCCAGCAGGTTGCTGCTGAGGTTGTCGAGAAAGGCCAGGCTGATGCCCATAAAAAACAGTATGACGTAAACCATCCAGCCCAGGAGCTGGTTGACCCGGCGCAGGGTGGCAGTCTGTCGGAAGGGTAACAGCCAGCCAGCGATCAGCGGCAGCAGAATAATCAGAAGTCCGGAGTACATAACAGCAGGTTCCATCCCTGGGAAAAGAGGCGACAAGCTAGCGAAAAAGGGTGACAGAGTAAACCCCGAAAACGCGGCTTGACCGGCTGGCTTACGGCAACCATGCTTCTTATAAACTGAGGATGGACGCCTGTGATTCTGGAACATATTGATATTCGGGGTTTCCGCGGCATCAATAAGCTTTCACTGCCTTTGACCCGGACCAACCTGTTGATTGGTGAGAACGCCTGGGGCAAATCCAGCCTGCTGGATGCCCTGAGCCTGTTGCTGTCGCCGCATCAACCGGCGCACGTTTTTACGCCCGCCGATTTTCACTTTACCCCGGGTGAGGCGGACGATCCGATGCGCCGTCTGTCGGTTCTGTTTCACTTTCGCGACGATGACCGCGACGCCGATGAGCTGTTTGCTCCCTTCTGGCAGCGTGACGCTCAGGGACAGCGCAGACTCTTTTACCGCGTCAGCGCCATCTGGCGGGATAGCGGTATTGAAACCCAGCGCCGTTTTACAGACGCTGACGGTCAGCTGTTGCCTGAGCCGGGCTGTGCCGCGGCCATCGATCGGTTGCTGAAACGTCATCCGGTTCTGCGACTGCGCGATGCGCGTTTCAGCAAGCGCACCCGGGGAAGTGCGCCGCTGGATTCTGCGCATACCCCGTTGCTGGCGGGGATGGAGTCGCTGGCGCGCGATCTGGCGCGCCACCCACAGCAGCTCAGCGATGAGGCGCTGCGGCAGGGACTAAAGACCATGCAGCAGCTGATGCAGCACTACTTTCAGGTGCAGACGCCGGAAACCGGTCAGACGGCGCGGCCGCGGGATGGGCAGACGCGCGACGGCGGGCAGGGCTGGCGGGCGCTGGATCACCTTAACCAGCTGATTGCCGGAACGGACTCCCGCAGCCGCCAGCTGATCCTGCTGCAGATCTTTACCCTGCTGATCGCGGCGCGGGGCGATCTGCCTCTTGCCGCCGATGCCCGGCCGCTGCTGTTGATTGAAGACCCGGAAACCCGGCTGCACCCGATTATGCTCTCGGTAGCGTGGAACCTGCTGAGGCTGCTGCCGCTGCAGAAAATTGCCACCACCAATTCCGCTGAGCTGCTGTCGCAGGTGCCGGTGGAAAATGTCTGCCGTCTGGTGCGTGAATCGTCACGCGTGGCGGCCTGGCGCATCGGTCCGGAAGGACTGAGTGCCGAAGAGAGTCGGCGTATCGGCTTTCATATCCGTGTCAACCGTCCTGCAGCGCTGTTCGCCCGCTGCTGGCTGCTGGTGGAGGGGGAGACCGAAGTCTGGATCATGAATGAGCTGGCGCAGCAGTGTGGCTACAACTTTGCGGCTGAAGGGATCAAAGTGATTGAGTTTGCGCAGTCCGGCCTCAAGCCCCTGCTGAAGTTTGCCCGGCGTATGGGCATCGCCTGGCATGTGCTGACCGATGGCGATCAGGCGGGGCATAAGTATGCCGCTACGGCGCGCAGTCAGCTGCAGCCGGGTGACGCGGAGCCGCGTTTTCTGACGCAGCTACCGGCGCTGGATATGGAAAATTTTCTTTATCAGCACGGCTTCCAGGAGGTTTATCATCAGATGGCGCACCTGCCGTTAAACGTTCCGATGAGTTCCAGGCGTATTATTACCAAAGCGATTCACCGCAGTTCCAAACCTGAGCTGGCGATTGCGGTAGCCTCATCGGCGGCAGAGCGCGGGCCAGAGGCGATTCCGCCACTGATGCGGCAGATGTTTGCCCGGGTTATCCGGCTGGCACAGGGGCAGGCAGACTGAATGCCCTAAATGAAAATGCCAGCGGCACGGGCTGGCATTTGGGTCCACCGTTCATAAGGGGAGAAGTGTCAGGCCACAACCTGCACCTCAACGGGGACGATAAGGCTGGCGTGATTGCCTTTCGGACCTTCATGAACATCGAACTGAACCTGCTGGCCTGCCTTTAGCGTTCGGTAGCCCTCCATCTGAATGGTGGAGTAGTGCGCAAAAATATCGTCGCCGCCTCCGATCGGACAGATAAAGCCAAAGCCTTTGGAATTATTGAACCATTTAACGGTGCCCGTCTCCATGCTTTTACTTCCCTCGCAAGACATTTTATAAGTAGGTGAGGTCTCAGACGCTGTGAGTCAGAGTTGATTAAAACTCAATCAGCCTGTGCAGGTAGAATGTAGAGAAAGCGCCGCTGGCGTCAAGCAAACCACCGGGCCAGGTGGGGAAAAAATCATCAAAATTTGAGGCAGTTAACGCTATTGCGAATTTTGTGATGCAGGTCGCGCGAGGAAATTTCTGAATAAATTTTCAGCAGCGGCCAGCGGCTTGACAGACATGTTAAACTCTCAGGATGTAGCGACGTAAAAGCTCAAAGCGAAATCTCAACGGAACACTATGGCAAACACAAACGACTGGCTTAATTTTGAACATCTGGCCGAAGACAAAGTACGCGAAGGGTTAAAGCCGCCTTCAATGTATAAAGTCATTCTGAATAATGACGATTATACACCTATGGAATTTGTTATTGACGTTGTACAAAAGTTCTTTTCTTATGATGTTGAACGTGCAACGCAGCTGATGTTGAAAGTTCACTATCACGGCAAGGCGATCTGTGGTGTATTTACTGCAGAAGTCGCCGAAACAAAAGCGGCCCAGGTGAACAACTATGCGCGGGAAAATCATCATCCGTTGCTGTGTACGCTGGAAAAAGCCTGAACACGTCTCCATATAGGAAACTGGTAAGGGCGATAATTGGGGGAGGTGCCTAATGCTCAATCAAGAACTGGAACTCAGTTTAAATATGGCTTTCGCCAGAGCGCGTGAGCACCGTCATGAATTTATGACCGTCGAGCATCTGTTACTGGCATTGCTCAGTAACCCGTCGGCCAGAGAGGCACTGGAAGCCTGTACGGTGGACCTTGTGGCTCTAAGGCAGGAACTCGAAGCCTTCATCGAACAAACCACGCCGGTGCTGCCCGCCAGCGAAGAGGAGCGTGATACCCAACCGACGCTCAGCTTCCAGCGCGTTCTGCAGCGTGCGGTTTTCCATGTCCAGTCATCCGGTCGCAGCGAAGTCTCCGGCGCGAATGTGCTGGTCGCCATTTTCAGCGAGCAGGAGTCGCAAGCGGCCTATCTGTTACGCAAACATGAAGTCAGCCGCCTTGATGTGGTGAATTTCATCTCTCACGGTACGCGCAAAGATGAGCCGGGCCAGGCGCCAGGCGCAGAAAATCCGGTTAACGAAGAGCAAGCAGGCGGGGAGGAGCGTATGGAAAACTTCACCACCAATCTTAATCAGCTTGCTCGCGTCGGTGGGATCGATCCACTGATTGGTCGCGATAAAGAGCTGGAACGTACCATTCAGGTGCTGTGCCGTCGCCGTAAAAATAACCCGCTGCTGGTGGGGGAATCCGGTGTCGGTAAAACCGCCATTGCAGAAGGTCTCGCCTGGCGCATCGAGCAGGGCGACGTGCCGGAAGTGATGAAAGAGTGCACCATCTACTCGCTGGATATTGGTTCGCTGTTAGCTGGCACCAAATACCGGGGTGACTTTGAAAAACGGTTCAAAGCGCTGCTGAAGCAGCTGGAGCAGGACGAACACAGCATTCTGTTTATCGATGAGATCCACACCATCATCGGTGCAGGGGCTGCGTCCGGTGGCCAGGTCGATGCGGCCAACCTGATCAAACCGCTGCTTTCCAGCGGCAAGATCCGGGTGATGGGTTCTACCACCTATCAGGAGTTCAGCAACATCTTCGAAAAGGATCGTGCGCTGGCGCGTCGTTTCCAGAAGATCGATATCACGGAGCCGTCTGTTGATGAGACCGTGCAGATCCTGAATGGCCTGAAAACCAAGTATGAAGCGCATCACGATGTGCGTTATACCGCGAAAGCGGTGCGCGCCGCCGTGGAGCTGGCGGTGAAATATATTAACGATCGTCATCTGCCTGACAAGGCGATTGATGTCATCGATGAAGCAGGTGCGCGTGCGCGCCTGATGCCTGCCAGCAAGCGCAAGAAAACCATCAATGTCTCCGACATTGAAACCGTGGTTGCGCGTATTGCCCGTATTCCGGAGCAAAGCGTCTCTGCAACTGATCGCGATACGCTGAAAAATCTGGGCGACCGTCTCAAAATGCTGGTCTTTGGTCAGGACAACGCCATTGAGGCGCTGACCGAAGCGATCAAAATGAGCCGCGCAGGTCTGGGGCAGGATCGCAAGCCGGTAGGTTCCTTCCTGTTTGCCGGACCAACCGGTGTCGGTAAGACAGAAGTGACCGTGCAGCTGGCGAAAGCGCTGGGTATTGAGCTGCTGCGCTTTGATATGTCCGAGTATATGGAGCGTCACACCGTCAGTCGTCTGATTGGTGCGCCTCCGGGTTACGTCGGCTTTGATCAGGGTGGCCTGCTGACGGATGCCGTTATCAAGCATCCTCATGCGGTGGTGCTGCTGGATGAGATTGAGAAAGCGCACCCGGATGTGTTCAACCTGCTGCTGCAGGTGATGGACAACGGTATGCTGACCGATAACAACGGACGCAAAGCGGACTTCCGCAACGTGGTGCTGGTCATGACCACTAACGCCGGTGTGCGTGAGACGGAACGTAAGTCGATTGGCCTGATTCATCAGGACAACAGTACCGACGCAATGGAAGAGATCAAAAAGATCTTTACGCCAGAGTTCCGCAACCGTCTCGACAACATCATCTGGTTCAGTCACCTGTCACCAGAGGTGATTCATCAGGTGGTCGACAAGTTTATTGTCGAGTTGCAGGCGCAGCTGGATGCCAAAGGCGTGTCGCTGGAAGTCAGTGATGAAGCCCGCGACTGGCTGGCGGAGAAGGGTTACGACAAGGCGATGGGCGCGCGTCCGATGGCGCGTACCGTGCAGGACAGCCTGAAAAAACCATTAGCCAATGAGCTGCTGTTTGGTTCGCTGGTGGATGGTGGCTCGGTATCCGTGGCGCTGGATCGTGAGAAAGGTGAACTGACCTATCACTTCCTGAGTGCGGAAAAACGGAAAACTGAAGGCACGGTGCATTAATCGCCTGCTGCAGATGTGAAAAAGGCCGGATAATTATCCGGCCTTTTTTTTCGCTGCAACCTGAAGGGCGGCGAAATTAATGTCTGTTAGCGACTACGGAAGACAATGCGGCCTTTGCTCAGGTCGTACGGGGTCAGCTCAACGGTCACTTTGTCGCCCGTCAGGATGCGGATGTAGTTTTTGCGCATTTTACCGGAGATATGAGCAGTAACCACGTGTCCGTTCTCAAGTTCTACGCGGAACATGGTGTTAGGTAACGTATCCAGTACGGTACCTTGCATTTCAATATTGTCTTCTTTGGCCATCGAATCCTCTGGGTGTACTACCTTTCAGTTGAACCGGCAAGATAATGCCCAATTCAACGATTTATGTAAAGAACCGTCGGCGATTTTGCCAACGCTTTGCCGGGGGTGCTCGTCAGTGGCGGGCATCCGGTAAAATTAGGGTGTTTATGTGGCGTCTGCGGGGGATTAGCGGGCTAAGAATCTGTATCAACCGGTTACACGCGCACGATTGAAAACAGTTCCGAGAGTGCGTTGAGATTCCCAGCCTGGCAATTCCGGCTCGTTATTGCGAAGCGCGGACGACATACCAAACCCGACTATTATACCACTTAACCGTCTTTATGTGTGCAAAACATCTCGGCGTGACTAAAAAAGGGTCTGAGTCTGCCAGCAGCCTTCGCTGACCGGCTGGCTGGCAAAGTTCTGAACATAGTGCAGATAGTCACTGCGGGGGATCTCCTGCGCGCCCAGCGAGGCGGTGTGCGGGTTAAGCACCTGGCAATCGACCAGACGCCCCTGATGGCGGATGAAATGCTGGCAAAAGACTAACAGCGCGGTTTTCGACGCATTCTGCTGGCGGCTGAACATCGACTCGCCGCAGAAAATCTGTCCCATCGCCAGCCCATACATGCCCCCCACCAGCTGCTGCGCGTCCCACACCTCAATAGAGTGGGCGTGGCCCAGCTCATAGAGTCGCAGCCAGGCGCGCTTCATTTCAAACGTGATCCAGGTGCCTTCTTCGCGACCGCTGGCGCAGCCCTCGATCACCTCGGCAAACGCCTCATTCATCGTGACGCGATAGGGCGACTGGTTATGGAAACGCTTCATGCTGCGGCTGAGATGAAACTGCTCGGGCAGAAGAACCGCGCGGGGATCGGGTGACCACCACAGGATAGGATCGCCGGACGAAAACCACGGGAAGATGCCGCGCTGATACGCATTCAGTAACCGGGCAGGGGAGAGGTCGCCCCCCATGGCCAGCAGGCCATTCGGCTCACGCAGTGCCATTTCAGGAGGCGGAAATTGCAGAGATTCCCGTGACAGTTGTATCAGTCTCATCGCGATAGGTTACTCGTCAGCATTTCGCTAAGACTATAGCGCAATCCGTTGCCGGAAACGCCAGTAGCGACCCGCTTTTGAGATTAATTCGCAATGGCTGCCCTGTTCGACAATCGTCCCGTTGTCCATCACACAGATGCGATCCATCTTTTCCAGACCGCTCAGGCGATGGGTAATCATAATGACGGTTTTTCCGGCGGTCAGCTGCTGCAGCAGGGCGAGAATATGCTGTTCAGTGGTGGCATCCAGCCCTTCGGTGGGTTCATCCAGCAGCCAGAGATCGCCGTCGTGCAGTAATGCGCGCGCCAGCGCCAGCCGACGCAGTTCACCACCGGAAAGCGGCCGGCCGCCTTCGCCCATCCAGGCATTTAAGCCTTCCTGATTCTCCAGCAGGCGCTGCAGGCCAACCTGGTTCAGTACCTGATTCAGTTGCTCATCACTGGCGCCGGGAGAGGCCAGCAGTAAGTTATCGCGCAGGCTCTGACTGAAAAGATGCACCCGCTGAGTAACCACACTGATGCGCTGGCGCAGTGCTGATTCGGACCAGGCGGCGATCGGCAGATCGTTCAGGCGGATATCACCCTGCTGGCTGTTCCAGCCGCGGGTCAGCAGCGCCAGCAGGGTGGATTTTCCGCAGCCGGTGGGCCCGAGCAGCGCAATGTGTTCGCCCGCATCCACTTTAAGCGTAAATTGATCAAGCACCCGGTCTGGCCGATCGGGATAGCTGAAGTTGAGCCGATCGATATCGACCGTCAGGCTGCCGGGCCGGGCAGCGGAATGGGCCGGAAAGGTGATGGCAGGTGACTGATCGATAATGTCACTGACCCGCTGAGCCGCGGTGGTCACCTGAGACATCGGCAGAAAGGCGCCCGCGACGGGAGCCAGCGCCTCAAAGGCTGCCAGCGCGCAAAACACGACCAGCGCAATCAGCGAGCCGGGGAGTTGCTGCTGACTGACTGTCGCAGCCCCAAGCCAGAGCAGAAGTGTCACCGTCACGCCGCTAATCAGCAGCAGCAGGCTCTGCGCCAGGGCCTGCAGACGCTGCTGCTGGCTTTGCGACTGCTGCCACTGCTGTTCATCCTCATCCAGTCGCTGACGCCACGCCGGCGACGCACCGTATAACGTCAGTTCTGCCTGCGCCGTCAGCCACTGCATCAGCTGTAAGCGCCAGCGGGCGCGGCCACGCGCAATGGCGACGCCCGCGGGCCGGCCTAGGCGATAAAAGAGCGCGGGCATCACGGTCAGGGTGACCAGCATGATGCCGCCCAGCGTCAGGGCCAGCCCGATGTCGATGAAACTCATGCCCGTGGTGACCACCACGATGACCACCAGGGCACCGGTCAGCGGCGAAATCACGCGCAGATAGAGATGATCCAGCGTGTCCACATCGGCCACAAAGCGGTTGAGCAGATCCGCCTGCCGGAACCGCAACAGCTGGCCGGGCGAAAGCGCCATCAGACGGCTGAAGGTGTGGAGACGCAGATGCTGAAGCACCCGGAAAGTCGCATCGTGACTCACCAGGCGTTCCGCATAGCGCGCCGCCGTACGAATAATGGCGGCGCCACGCACGCCGGCCGCAGGCAGCATATAGTTAAAGCTGTAGAGGCCGGCCACGCCTGCGACGGACGAGGCGGCCAGAAACCAGCCAGACAGGGTCAGCAGGCCGATACTTGCCAGCAGGGTCGCAATCGCCAGCACGATGCCCAGCGCGAGGCGAAAAGGGTGGCGCAGCCAGAGACGAAGAAAGGGGCGCAGGGCGGACATCAGCGGATCTCCTGTTGACGATGTTGCAGCATCTCACGAAAAGCACCGGGCTGTTGCGACAGCGCCTGCCACTCTCCCTGCTGCACCAGCTTACCCGCCTCCATAACCCAGAGGGTCTGCCAGCGGCTCAGCGTATCAATCTGATGGGTAATCATCAGCGTGGTCTGTCGGGAGGCCGCCTGATTCAGCGCCGCCATTACATGTCGTTCGCTGAGTGCGTCCAGGCTGGCAGCGGGTTCATCAAGCAGTAAAAAATGCGACCTTTTGTAGAGCGCGCGCGCGACGGCGATCCGTTGCGCCTGACCCACAGAGAGCAGCTGACCCCCCTCGCCGGGGCGGGTCCCGATGCCATCGGGCAGACGCGGCAGGAACTCATTAATTCCGCACGTCTCCAGCAGCGCGGCAAATCGTTCCGCCTCCCAGGCTGCATTCATCACGATGTTGTCACGGAGCGTGGCGGCCGGTAGCTGAGGGTTCTGTCCTACCCAGCTGAGCTGCTGATGCCAGTCCGCCCGCTGTAGATCGCGCAATTCAACCCCGTTAGCCCTGAGCGATCCCCGGTAAGGCAGGAAGCCGAGCAGGGCGTTCATCAGCGCCGTTTTGCCAGCCCCGCTCTGACCGACCAGCGCAATCTGCTCACCGGCGGCGATGGTAAACGTGAGCGGGCCACACAGTACCTGACCATCGGGAGCGCAGACTTCCAGCTGGTCGGCGGTCAGCGAGAGGGATCGATTGGCCGTAAAGGGGATCTGACCCTGCTGAGGTGTGGCGGCTGGCGTAGCCTGCATAAACGCCTCGAGTGCATCGGCAGCGCCTACCGCCTGAGCTTTCGCATGATAAAACGCGCCGAGATCGCGCAGTGGCTGAAAAAATTCTGGCGCCAGAATCAGTACCAGAAAACCGGCGAACAGCGTTACGCCGCGGCCATAGTCGCCGAAATGCAATTCGCCCAGATAGGAGAAGCCAAAATAGACTGCCACGACGGCAATCGCCAGGGAGGCAAAAAATTCCAGTACGGCGGAGGAGAGAAAAGCGAGGCGCAGCACTTCCATGGTGCGCTGGCGAAAATCGGTGGTGGCGTCTGCCACTGCCTGCTGCTCTGCTGCACCCCGATAGAAGAGTCGCAGCGTCTCCCGGCCGCGCAGGCGATCCAGGAAGTTACCGCTCAGACGCGCCAGCACCAGGAAGTTCCGCCGGTTGGCTTCAGCGGCGCCCATCCCCACCAGCGCCATAAACAGTGGGATCAGAGGAGCAGTGGCAAACAGGATCAGACCCGCGGTCCAGTTGAGCGGAAAAATTGTCAGCAGAATGCAGCAGGGGATCAGCACTGCCAGCGTCATCTGCGGCAGATAGCGTGCATAGTACTCCTGCATCTCTTCAATCTGTTCCAGCAGCAGGGTCGCCCAGCTACCGGCCGGTTTACCCTGAATCCACGCCGGACCCAGCCCGGCGAGCCGGTCCAGCACCTGCTGACGTAACGCCTGACGGATCGCCTGCCCGGCACGATAGCCGGTCCGTTCACGGGCATAATTTATCAGGGCGCGCAGCACAAAGCAGAGCAGCAACAGCAGCAGGCTGGCCGTTACGGTTTCACGCGGCTGTTGCCCGATGATCAGCGTCTGAAGCAGTGAGGCCAGTAAACCTGCCTGGGCAATAATCAGCAGGGCACTGACGGTGCCCAGCAGCGTATTCAGGCGCAACCAGCGACCGCCGAAATGACGCTGCTGACGAAGCCAGCGGGTGAGATGCTGCTGCCGCGATTTATCCATGCGAGACCATGCTAAATGTCGATGATGGGGAGGAGAGGGAAAGGCATTTCCCTCCTTTCTGGCGCCAGAATCTAGCATGAGGGCAATAAAAAAGGCGACTGAAAAACCGTCGCCTGGAACATTTGAGATCAGCGGGTTAACAAGTTACTGATCGTTTTTAACCAATCCATCAAGAAAACGCTCAGCGTCTAACGCCGCCATACAACCGGTGCCCGCAGAGGTGATCGCCTGGCGGTATGTGTGGTCCATCACATCACCTGCCGCAAATACACCCGGGATGCTGGTCTGCGTCGCGTTTCCGTGCAGGCCGGACTGCACTTTAATGTAGCCATTTTCCAGCGCCAGCTGTCCGTCGAAAATTGCGGTATTCGGGCTGTGGCCGATAGCAACAAACAGACCCGCCACATCCAGCGATTCGGTTTCCTCGTTCTGCGTCGAGCGCAGGGTCAGCCCGGTGACGCCCATCTGGTCACCGACCACCTCTTCCAGCGTGCGATGCGTGTGCAGCACGATATTCCCGTTGCGCACTTTTTCCATCAGACGATCAATCAGGATCTTCTCAGCACGGAAGCTGTCACGGCGATGGATCAGATGCACTTCAGACGCGATGTTCGCCAGGTAGAGTGCCTCTTCAACGGCCGTATTACCGCCGCCAATCACGGCCACTTTCTGGTTACGGTAGAAGAAACCGTCGCAGGTGGCGCAGGCAGAGACGCCTTTGCCTTTGAACGCCTCTTCGGAAGGCAGACCCAGGTAGCGCGCTGACGCACCCGTCGCAATGATCAGGGCGTCAGCCGTGTATTCGCCGCTGTCGCCGGTCAGACGGAACGGACGGTTCT
Source organism: Pantoea sp. EKM101V (assembly GCF_011800325.1). Lineage (NCBI taxonomy): Bacteria > Pseudomonadati > Pseudomonadota > Gammaproteobacteria > Enterobacterales > Erwiniaceae > Pantoea > Pantoea sp. EKM101V. Next base: position 274,266 of record NZ_JAALFP010000002.1, on the reverse strand, counting down.
GCAGATCAACGGTGTGGATGTGATCGAAAATGATCTCAGTATTGAATTTTTCGGCATGCTCATGCATACGCTCCATCAGTGATGGACCTGTCAGATCGTGCGGGTCGCCCGGCCAGTTCTCCACTTCAGTGGTCGTGGTCAGCTGTCCGCCTTTTTCCAGACCGGTGATCAGCACCGGGTTCAGGTTGGCGCGTGCAGCATAAACCGCTGCGGTATAACCCGCTGGGCCGGAGCCCAGAATGAGTAGCTTACTGTGTTTGGCCGTACTCATGCGTTCCTCAGTTTCATTCGGCTGACATAGCCTGCGATTGTAGGGAATATCCGGCAGCAATGACAAGGTTTAGGCAATTTTGTTAACGATAGCTGCAAGTGGCGTAGACGATGAATGGCAACTTTGCCTGTGCAATGCGCCAAAAGGGGGCAAAACTCCGCTTAAGCGGTGCAATAGCTGAAAAAACCTCATTTAAAAACAGTAACCCAGCGGTCTGTCTGGCATCTTGTCCTGAATTTGGTGATTTTACTTTGACAATCGCCTGCGCTTTTGCGAAAACATTATCAGAAGCGGATAACATTTATCGGAACAAAACAGGTTTTCATCGCCTGTTTTGCACTTAACGCCGAATAAAAGCAGCCTGGTATGGATAATGACGCATGATGTGGACAGACAGCATGCGTCATATCGATAAGTCTCACCCACAGGCTCTGTTAGCTCACTTCAAAAATGCCCCGAACAATGAGCGTTTTCAGGGTGTGGCAGGTAAAGGGAAGGAATGAAGAGAGACAATAATAATGGTAGATAATAAGAAACGCCCCGGGAAAGACCTCGACAGAATTGACAGGAACATTCTGAACGAACTTCAGAAAGATGGTCGTATTTCAAACGTAGAGCTTTCCAAACGCGTAGGATTATCGCCTACGCCATGTCTTGAGCGCGTGCGCCGTCTCGAACGTCAGGGATTTATTCTTGGCTACACCGCACAGCTGAACCCGCACTATCTTGATGCTTCTCTGCTGGTATTCGTTGAGATTACTCTGAATCGTGGTGCGCCGGATGTGTTTGAGCAATTTAACGCCGCTGTGCAAAAACTTGAGGAAACTCAAGAGTGTCACCTCGTTTCCGGTGATTTCGACTACCTGCTGAAAACGCGCGTTCCTGACATGTCTGCCTACCGTAAGTTGCTGGGTGAGACCCTGTTGCGCCTGCCGGGCGTAAACGACACGCGAACCTATGTCGTCATGGAAGAGGTCAAACAGAGCAATCGCCTGGTAATCAAGACTCGCTGATGCGGGGCAGGTGCAAAACCTGAGATATTTCGGTACACTCCTGTGAATTCATACAGGATCAGCGTCGGGCTTGCCCGACGCTGTTGCTTCTTACTTTACAGGCACCTGGAGAGTCCTCTTGAGCCAGGAATATACAGAAGATAAAGACATTACGTTACAGTCGCTGAGCAGTGGACGTCGTCTGCTGGAAGCGTTGCTCATTCTGGTGGCGCTGTTTGCCATCTACCTGATGGTTTCACTGGTCAGTTTTAACCCTTCCGACCCGAGCTGGTCGCAAACGGCCTGGCATGAACCTATCCACAATATCGGCGGCAGCGTCGGTGCCTGGCTGGCTGACACCTTACTTTTCATCTTTGGTGTAATGGCGTACGCCATTCCGCCGGTTATCCTGGGTCTGTGCTGGATTGCCTTCCGTCAGCGCGATAATCAGGACTATTTTGACTACTTTGCTGTCGGGCTGCGCCTGATCGGCGTTCTTGCGCTGGTGGTCACCACCTGTGGCATGGCGGCACTCAACGCAGATGATATCTGGTACTTTGCCTCAGGCGGGGTGATCGGCAGCCTGGTGAGTAATGCCATCGCTCCCTGGTTCAGTCCGGCTGGCGGCACGCTGATGCTGCTCTGCGTCTGGGCGGCAGGTATCACGCTGTACACTGGCTGGTCATGGCTCACTATCGCCGAGAGAATTGGTGGGGTCGTGATGGGCGTGCTGACCTTTGCCAGCAACCGCTCCCGTCACGATGAACCCTGGCAGGAAGAGGATGAACAGGATACGCGTGAGTATGATGACGCGCCTGTGCTGTATACCGGCGATCAGGATGATGATGTGCTGTTGTCTGCCCCCCGCAAAGCCGCTGAACCCTCACCGTCTGAGCAGGATCCGTTGCTGGCTAAAGCCGCCGCAGCCACCAGCGCGGCCGTTGCCACTACCACAGAAGCGGCCGATGTGCTGCTGACTCCGGCTGCGCCTGTTGCAGCGGCAACGCCAGGAACTGCTGCGTCCGCGGCACCTGCAGCCGTACCGCCGTCAGCGGTGCATCCAGCAGCAGCAGAAAGCCTGTCGGCCTCGCAGCCAGCTGCGCCTGTGCAGCCGGCACCGGCTCAGAGCGCCCCTGCTTATGTGGCAGCGTCTGCGCCGACGGCAACGCAGAGTGCATCTGCTCCTGCTGCCGCACCTCCGCTTTATCACTTTGAAATGCCTGACGAGGCGCCAGCGGCTCCGGCGTTCAGTGCCTATGACGATGATGAGCCGAAAATGGGGAACTGGCGCGACACGCCGGTCAACCCTGTGGTGCCCGCCGCAACAGCCGCGGTCACCGCCGCTGCCGCCGCCTCCCGAACCGCGACGCGCACGGCCCCGATCTTTGACCTGGCACCTGAAACGAATCTGAATCCGCAGGTTAAGCAGGGTATTGGCCCGGCATTGCCGCGTCCTAATCCGGTAAAACTGCCTACCCGCCGTGAGCTGGCCTCGTATGGTATTAAGTTACCTTCGCAGCGTATGGCTGAAGAGAAAGCGAAAGCGGAAAGCGCTGAATCGACTGCGGCTGCATCCGATCTTCCGACTCAGGAGGCTGAAGAAGCGCAGCAGCAGGCTGAACTGCGCCAGGCCTTCCAGTCTGAACAGCAGCAGCGGTATGGCGCCGGCTGGCAGCAGGATGATGAGGAAGAACAGGAGGCGCAGCAGCAGGCCGCCCTGGCGCGGCAGTTCGCCGAACAGCAGCAGCAGCGCTATGAACCGCAAGAGCGAAAAGAACCGGTCTTTAATCTGGATACCGCGTCAGCCTTTGATTTTTCGCCAATGAAAGATCTGGTTGATGAAGGCCCGTCTGAACCGCTGTTCACCATTGCCGCTACGCCGGAACCGGAAGCGCCGGCGGTTTCACATGAACCCTGGCAGCAGGTGCGTGAGGTGTCAGAACCGCAGGCTCCGGCTCAGGTTCCTGCTCCCCCACGCTATGCGCCGGCAGAGCCCGCCTATGCTCCGCCAGCGGCAACGCCTGAGCCGGATTATGCTGCGCCTGCCTACAGCGCCCCGGCCGCGCCTCAGGCTCCGGCCCCCTCTACGTCAGCCTACGCTGCGCCCGCGGCTCCTGCTTATAGTGCACCGGCTGCAGACAATGCTGCGCCCAGTTATGGTTCGCCAGCAGCACCGGTTCAGCCGGTTGAAGAAGCGAAGCCGTCACTGCATGACAGCCTGATCCACCCGTTCCTGATGCGCCATGAGCAGCCGCTGGAGAAACCTTCCACGCCGCTGCCTTCGCTGGATCTGCTGACCGCACCGCCGGAAGAGGAAGAGCCGGTAGATATGTTCTCGCTGGAGCAGACTGCCCGCCTGGTGGAGTCGCGTCTGGGTGACTATCGCGTCAAGGCGGAGGTGGTCGGCATTTCACCGGGGCCGGTCATCACCCGTTTCGAGCTTGACCTGGCGCCGGGTGTGAAAGCGGCACGTATCTCCAACCTGTCACGCGACCTGGCTCGCTCACTGTCGACAGTCGCGGTGCGTGTGGTGGAAGTCATCCCAGGCAAACCTTATGTTGGTCTGGAACTGCCTAACAAGCATCGTCAGACCGTCTATCTGCGTGAAGTGCTGGATTGTCCTAAATTCCGTGACAATACCTCTCCGCTGGCTGTGGTGCTGGGTAAAGACATTGCCGGTCAGCCAGTCGTCGCCGATCTGGCGAAAATGCCTCACCTGCTGGTTGCCGGTACGACCGGTTCCGGTAAATCGGTGGGCGTAAACGCCATGATCATCAGCATGCTTTACAAGGCGACGCCGGAAGAAGTGCGCTTTATCATGATCGACCCGAAAATGCTCGAACTGTCGGTCTATGAAGGCATTCCGCACCTGCTGACGGAAGTGGTAACCGACATGAAGGATGCGGCGAATGCGCTGCGCTGGAGCGTGGGTGAGATGGAGCGTCGCTACAAGCTGATGTCGGCGCTGGGCGTGCGTAACCTGGCGGGCTACAACGAAAAAGTTGAGCAGGCGGAAGCGATGGGACGGCCGATTCCTGATCCGTTCTGGAAGCCGGGTGACAGCATGGATATGACGCCGCCGGTGCTGGAGAAACTGCCTTACATCGTGGTGATGGTCGATGAGTTTGCTGACCTGATCATGGCGGTCGGTAAAAAGGTTGAAGAGCTGATTGCGCGTCTGGCACAGAAAGCCCGTGCTGCCGGTATTCACCTGGTGCTGGCCACACAGCGTCCTTCTGTCGATGTTATTACCGGTCTGATTAAAGCGAACATCCCGACACGTATCGCCTTTACCGTCTCCAGCAAAATTGACTCGCGCACCATCCTCGATCAGGGTGGCGCAGAGTCGCTGCTGGGTATGGGTGACATGCTCTACATGCCGCCAAACTCCTCAATACCGATTCGTGTTCATGGCGCGTTTGTTCGCGACCAGGAAGTTCACGCGGTGGTTCAGGACTGGAAAGCGCGTGGCCGTCCGCAATATATCGAAAATATTACGGCGGGCGAAGAGAGCGAAAGTGCCGGTGGAATGGAGAGTGATGAAGAGCTGGATCCGCTGTTCGATCAGGCTGTCAGCTTTGTCATCGACAAGCGCCGCGCGTCGATTTCAGGCGTGCAGCGTCAGTTCCGCATCGGCTATAACCGCGCGGCACGGATCATTGAACAGATGGAAGCGCAGGGTATCGTCTCTGCACCCGGACACAATGGCAACCGTGAAGTGCTGTCGCCACCGCCACACGATATGTAACGGTTAACAGGTTGTAACACGTCTTAATGAGCCAGTTCCGACTGGCTCATTGTTTTTATGCGGTTTATCCCCCATATCTGAATCAGCTTTCGGTTTTTTCCTCTATCCTGATGGCGGAACGGCGACCAGGCTTAAAGCAGTCATCGATGGGAACGTTTAAATAAGGAATTGAAGCAGATGAAATTACGCGTAATCGCTCTGGGCCTGTTGGCCACCTTTGCTTCAGCCAGCGTGCTGGCTGATGCGTCCAGTGATCTGCAACAGCGCCTGAATAAGGTCAGCAGCTTCCACGCCAGCTTCACACAAAAAGTCACGGACAGCAGTGGCGCCAGCGTGCAGGATGGTGAAGGCGAGCTGTGGGTCAAGCGTCCCAGCCTGTTTAACTGGCATATGACCGCCCCGGACGAAAGCATCATCATCTCTGACGGCAAATCGCTGTGGTTCTACAACCCGTTTGTTGAACAGGCGACGGTCAGCCTGCTGCAGAATGCGACCAGCAACACGCCGTTTATGCTGATTGCCCGTAATCAGTCCAATGACTGGAAGCAGTACAACATCAAACAGCAGGGCGACAATTTCGAACTGACGCCGAAAAGCAGTGACGGCAATCTGAAACAGTTTACGATTCAGGTAACGCCTGGCGGAACCATCAATCGCTTCAGCGCGGTGGAACAGGATGGGCAGCGCAGCGATTATCAGCTGAAAAGTCAGCAGAATGGTGCAATCAGCCCGGACAAATTCACGTTCACACCGCCAAAAGGCGTGACGGTGGACGACCAACGTCAGTGAGGTCACGGTGAGTAACCTGTCCCTGGATTTTTCCACCGAAAATTTCAAACCTCTGGCCGCGCGTATGCGGCCAGAAACGTTGAAACAGTACATTGGTCAGCAACATCTGCTGGGTGCCGGTAAACCGCTGCCGCGTGCCATTGAGGCAGGGCACCTGCACTCCATGATCCTCTGGGGCCCCCCCGGGACCGGCAAGACCACGCTGGCTGAAATCATTGCGCACTATGGCAATGCCGATGTGGAGCGTATCTCAGCCGTGACCTCCGGGGTTAAAGAGATCCGTGAGGCCATTGAGCGTGCCAGGCAGAATAAGCAGGCCGGGCGACGGACGATCCTGTTTGTGGACGAGGTGCACCGGTTCAACAAAAGCCAGCAGGATGCTTTTTTACCCCACATCGAGGATGGCACTATTACTTTTATTGGTGCCACCACAGAAAACCCCTCTTTTGAACTCAACTCGGCATTGCTGTCACGCGCCCGCGTCTATCTGCTGAAATCCCTGACGCTGGAAGATATCGAGCAGGTGCTGGATCAGGCGATGCTGGACAAGGCGCGCGGCTACGGCGATACAGATATTGTCCTGCCGGACAACACGCGCAGAATGATCGCTGAGCTGGTGAATGGTGATGCGCGTCGGGCACTGAACACGCTGGAGATGATGGCGGATATGGCTGAAACCACCGCATCCGGCCAGCGGGAGCTCACGCCCCGGTTGCTTAATGAAGTGTCTGGCGAGCGTTCGGCGCGTTTCGACAACAAAGGTGACCGCTTTTACGATCTGATTTCGGCGCTGCACAAATCCGTGCGTGGCTCTGCGCCTGATGCGGCGCTCTACTGGTATGCACGTATTATCACCGCCGGGGGCGATCCGCTCTATGTGGCGCGCCGGTTACTGGCTATCGCCTCTGAGGATGTCGGCAATGCCGATCCGCGCGGGATGCAGGTCGCTATTGCCGCGTGGGACTGTTTCACACGCGTAGGCCCGGCAGAAGGGGAGCGCGCCATTGCACAGGCGATTGTTTATCTGGCCTGCGCACCGAAGAGTAATGCCGTTTATACCGCCTTCAAGGCCGCCATGCGGGATGCCCGTGATCATCCGGATTTTGATGTGCCGGAACATCTGCGCAACGCGCCAACGAAGCTGATGAAAGAGATGGGACTCGGCAAAGAGTATCGCTACGCCCACGATGAAACCAACGCCTATGCCGCAGGTGAAGTCTATTTCCCGCCGGAACTGGCTGACGCGCGCTATTACCGTCCAACCCAGCGCGGGCTTGAGGGCAAGATTGGCGAAAAGCTAAGCTGGCTGGCTGAACAGGATCAAAATAGCCCGACAAAACGCTACCGCTGAAACAGACGTTACGGTAATGTGGGCAATGTTTTCAACGCATTCCGCCGGAGTGCGTCCCTTCTTTCAACCAACTTTTTAAACACAGGATAAGCATGCTCGATCCCAATCTGCTGCGTAACGAGCCAGACGCAGTCGCAGAAAAACTGGCACGCCGGGGATATAAACTGGATGTGGAAACGCTGCGTTCGCTGGAAGAGCGTCGCAAGGTCCTGCAGGTAGAAACAGAGAATTTGCAGGCAGAGCGTAACTCCCGATCCAAATCCATCGGTCAGGCCAAAGCCCGTGGGGAAGATATCGAGCCGCTGCGTCAGGAAGTGAACGCGCTGGGCGAACGCCTGGATGCCGCAAAAGCAGAACTGGATGAACTGCAGAATCAAATCCGTGACTTTGCGCTGGCACTGCCGAACATTCCGGCAGACGAAGTGCCGCTGGGTAAAGATGACAGCGAAAACCAGGAAGTCAGTCGCTGGGGAACCCCGCGTCAGTTTGATTTCCAGGTTAAAGATCACGTTGAGCTGGGTGAAGCAGCCAAAGGCCTGGATTTTGCGGCCGCCGTAAAACTGACCGGTTCGCGCTTTGTCGTGATGCAGGGACAGATTGCCCGCCTGCACCGTGCGCTGAGTCAGTTTATGATTGACCTGCACACTGAGCAGCATGGCTACCTGGAAACCTATGTGCCTTATCTGGTTAACCACGAAACGCTTTACGGTACCGGACAGCTGCCGAAATTTGGCGCAGATCTGTTCCACACCCGCCCGCTGGAAGAAGAATCAGACAGCAGCCACTATGCCTTGATTCCGACTGCAGAAGTGCCGCTGACTAACCTGGCGCGTGACGAAATCCTCGAAGAGGAGAGCCTGCCAGTCAAACTGACCGCACATACGCCGTGCTTCCGTTCCGAAGCGGGTTCATACGGCCGTGATACCCGCGGTCTGATCCGTATGCACCAGTTCGATAAAGTGGAAATGGTTCAGATTGTCAGCCCGGAGCAGTCGATGGATGCGCTGGAAGAGCTGACAGGGCACGCCGAGAAAGTGTTGCAGTTGCTGAACCTGCCTTATCGTAAGGTTTTACTCTGCACTGGCGACATGGGCTTTGGATCGACCAAAACCTATGATCTTGAAGTGTGGTTACCGGCTCAGAACACTTATCGTGAAATCTCCTCCTGTTCGAACATGGGCGATTTCCAGGCGCGTCGTATGCAGGCACGTTGCCGCAATAAACAGGATAAGAAACCACGGCTGGTACACACCCTGAACGGCTCGGGGCTGGCTGTAGGCCGTACCCTGGTTGCGGTGCTGGAAAACTATCAGCAGGAAGATGGCCGCATTGTTGTGCCTGAGGTTTTACGCCCGTATATGAATGGCGCTGAGATCATTGGCTGAGTAAGCCTGACGGACTAAACCCGGCGCCCGCCGGGTTTTTTTATGCCCACAGTTTTAACTACCCTGCCTGATTATCGTCAAATGCATCACAAATAAACGTTATCGACATCAGATAGGCCGTAATGCTCAAAAATCTGTATTTTCATAGGGATAGCATTTGAGGTCCTGATGGCCTGTCGGATTGTAACCCACTGAAGATTAGTAAATTAAATGGTTGAGCAGCAAAATGTGCTGCTGTTAAATGGCACCCATTGACTTTAAAAAAGCCAGTGGCAAACTGCGCGCAATTTTCCTTTATCTGTTCTGGTTTCGATCCCCTATGTCAACCTGGTCACGCCCTGTGATTTTGCTGCTTTGCGGCCTGATGTTAATGACCGTAGCCATCGCCGTACTGAATACGCTGGTTCCACTGTGGCTGACCCATGACTTACTGACAACCTGGCAGGTGGGCATCGTAAGCTCCTCTTATTACACCGGTAATCTCGCAGGCACGCTGCTGGCTGGCTGGTTGATCAGACACTACGGGTTTAATCGCAGCTATTACCTGGCAACCGGACTTTTTGCTGTCGCCACGCTTTGCCTTACGACTCTGGAAGGCTTCTGGGCATGGAGTTCGCTGCGCTTTATTGCGGGCGTGGGCTGTGCGCTGATGTGGGTGGTGGTTGAGAGTGCGCTACTCTGCAGTGGAACGGTACGTAACCGCGGCCAGCTTCTGGCAGCCTATATGATCGTCTACTACCTGGGCACGGTGGCCGGTCAGTTGCTGGTCAGCAGACTCTCAACAGAGTTGCTGAGTGTGATCCCCTGGGTCACGTCGCTGGTGTTCTGCGCGGTACTGCCGCTGGTCTTTACCCGCGTCTCCGCCAGCGCTGAAGCGGCGGAGCCCGTACCGGCCCGCATCTGGCCTATGCTTCGTCGCCGCAGCTCGCGCCTTGGCATCAATGGCTGCATTATCTCCGGTATCGTCCTGGGTTCACTTTACGGCCTGATGCCGCTTTACCTGTCGCATCAGGGAATGAGTGATGCTCATGTGGGCTACTGGATGGCGTTACTGGTCAGTGCCGGGATTGTGGGGCAGTGGCCCATCGGTCGTCTGGCTGACCGCTTTGGTCGCATGCTGGTGCTGCGGGTGCAGGTCTTTGTGGTTATCCTGGGGGCGATGGCGATGCTGGCCAATGCCGCAATGGCACCGTCGCTGTTTGTGCTCGGCCTCGCCGGCTTTACACTCTATCCGGTGGCGATGTCCTGGGCCTGTGAGACGGTATCACACCATGAGCTGGTTGCCATGAATCAGGCGCTGCTACTGAGTTATACCGTCGGCAGTCTGGCGGGACCGGCGATGACCTCCGTTCTGATGCAGAATTACTCTGATCGCTCACTGTTTATCATGATTGCGACGGTGGCGCTGATCTATCTGGTGATGCTGCTGCGTAAAGCGAATCATCACGCTACGCCAGTGGCGCATGCCTGATCGCGGAATAACAAAAAGGGAGCCACTGGCTCCCTTTTCTGGCATAAAATGGTTCAGTACATGACTTCGTGTCCGTAGCTGGCAAGAATATTTTTTACCCGCTCCATTGTCTCTTTCTTCGGCGGCTTCACGCCATCCAGTTTGTACTCTTCCCCCATCGCAATCCATTTGTGCTTACCCAGCTCGTGGTAAGGCAGCAGTTCAATCTTCTCAACATTCTCCATATCGCGAGTGAATTCACCCAGCCGGTGCGCAGTATCATCATCGTCGGAATAGCCTGGCACCACGACAAAACGAATCCAGGTGCGTTTGCCTTTTTTCTGCAGGTAGCGGGCAAAGTCCAGCGTGCGATGATTCGACACGCCCACCAGAATCTGGTGGATATCGTCATTCATCTGCTTGAGGTCGAGCATCACCAGATCGGTCACGTCGAGCAGTTCATCGATCACCGGATCATAACGGCGGACAAAACCGTTGGTGTCGAGACAGGTATGAATGCCTTCCGCCTTGCAGGCACGAAACCAGTCGCGCACAAACTCAGACTGAAGAATGGCTTCGCCTCCGGATGCGGTGACGCCACCGCCAGAGGCGTTCATGAAATGGCGATAGGAGAGCACATCCGCCATCAGGGCTTCGACGCTGATCTCTTTGCCACCATGGGTATCCCAGGTATCTCGATTGTGACAGTAAAGGCAGCGCATCAGGCAGCCCTGGAAGAAGGTAATGAAGCGGATGCCGGGACCATCGACGGTGCCGCAGGATTCAAACGAGTGGATACGACCGTTAACTGACATTGCGATGTTTTCTCCAGTGAGTCTGCCGTAACAGACGGCGCAATCTCTGTTGCGCTCAGGGCAGGAAATCGATTCTGGTGGACACCTTCACAGAGACGACCACCAGAACAGACTTTTAAATAAAAGGCTCCGCGCGGAGCCTTTTTAAGCGGGCAGGGCGGTGATTACAGTGACTGAGTAAAGGTACGGGTAATCACATCCTGCTGCTGCTCTTTAGTCAGCGAGTTAAAGCGAACAGCATAACCGGAAACGCGGATGGTCAGCTGTGGATACTTCTCAGGATGCTCCATCGCGTCCAGCAGCATTTCACGGTTCATCACGTTGACGTTAAGATGCTGACCGCCTTCGATGCTGGCTTCATGATGGAAGTAACCATCCATCAGACCGGCAAGGTTGGTTTTCCGCACGTTATCATCTTTGCCCAGCGCGTTCGGCACGATGGAGAAGGTGTACGAGATACCATCTTTCGCATAGGCAAACGGCAGTTTCGCAACGGAGGTTAGTGACGCTACCGCACCTTTCTGGTCGCGACCGTGCATCGGGTTAGCACCTGGTCCGAACGGTGCACCAGCGCGGCGTCCATCCGGGGTGTTACCGGTTTTCTTACCATATACCACGTTTGACGTAATGGTCAGGACAGACTGAGTCGGCACGGCATTGCGATAGGTGGTCAGCTTCTGGATTTTCTTCATGAAGCGTTCAACCAGATCGCAGGCCAGGTCATCCACACGCGGATCGTTGTTACCGAACTGCGGATATTCACCTTCGATATCGAAGTCAATTGCCAGGCCGTCTTCATCACGGATAGGTTTCACTTTGGCATATTTAATCGCGGAAAGTGAATCCGCCGCCACAGAGAGTCCCGCAATACCGCACGCCATGGTGCGATAGACGTCCCGGTCGTGTAAGGCCATCAGTGCCGCTTCGTAGCTGTACTTGTCATGCATGTAGTGAATGATGTTCAGCGAGGTCACATACTGTTTTGCCAGCCAGTCCATGAAGTGATCCATACGCTCCATGACGGTGTCGAAATTCAGCACGTCGTCGCTGATTTTGTCGCCTTTCGGGCCCACCTGCATTTTCAGTTTTTCATCAACACCGCCGTTGATTGCATAGAGCAGTGTTTTCGCCAGGTTGGCTCGCGCGCCAAAGAACTGCATTTGTTTGCCGACAATCATCGGGCTGACGCAGCAGGCAATGGCGTAGTCATCATTGTTGAAATCCGGACGCATCAGGTCATCGTTCTCATACTGCAGGGATGAGGTGTCGATAGAGACCTTAGCGGCAAATTTCTTAAAGTTAATCGGCAGTTTCTCTGACCACAGAATGGTCATGTTCGGCTCGGGTGACGGTCCCATGGTGTAGAGGGTGTTCAGGAAGCGGAACGTGCTTTTTGAGACCAGTGTACGGCCATCAACGCCCATACCGGCCAGGGATTCAGTGGCCCAGATTGGGTCGCCTGAGAACAGCTCATCATATTCAGGCGTGCGCAGGAAGCGGACCATGCGCAGTTTCATCACCAGATGGTCGATCAGCTCCTGGGCCTGTTCTTCTGTCAGCTTACCGGCTTTAAGGTCACGCTCAATGTAGACATCCAGGAAGGTGGATACGCGACCAAAGGACATCGCAGCACCATTCTGTGATTTCACGGCGGCCAGATAGCCGTAGTAGGTCCACTGTACCGCTTCGGCAGCGTTGGTGGCCGGGCCGGAAATGTCGTGGCCATATTTTGCCGCCATCTCTTTGATCTGCGCCAGCGCACGGTGCTGATCGGAAATCTCTTCACGCAGACGAATCGTTGCTTCGAGATTTACGCCATTCTCCAGATCGTTCTGCAGTGAGGTGAACTGCGCGAATTTATCCGCCATCAGGAAATCGATGCCGTAGAGCGCGACACGACGATAGTCACCGATGATACGTCCGCGACCATACGCGTCCGGCAGACCGGTCAGAATACCGGATTTACGGCAGCGCAGGATGTCTGGTGTATAGACGTCGAACACACCCTGGTTGTGGGTTTTACGGTATTCGGTAAAGATTTTTTTCAGTGAAGGATCAAGCTCACGGCCATAAACTTTGCATGAGCCTTCCACCATTTTGATGCCGCCGTAAGGAATAATGGCGCGCTTCAGAGGGGCTTCAGTCTGCAGACCTACGATTTTTTCCAGTGGCTTGATGATGTAGCCAGCGTCGTGTGAGGTGATGGTTGAAGCAAGATCGGTGTCAAAGTCGACAGGCGCGTGGGTGCGGTTCTCAATTTTGATCCCTTCCAGCACGCTTTCCCACAATTTGGTAGTGGCTTCAGTTGCACCCGCCAGGAATGACTCATCACCTTCATAAGGGGTGTAGTTCTTCTGAATGAAATCGCGCACGTTGACGCTATTCTGCCATTCGCCTTCAGCAAATCCTTCCCATGCTGTGGCCAGTTTTGCATTAAGTTCGGTCATACTATACCTGCCTTAGATGAAGAGACTGTTACGGTCAGGCACAGCGGATGGGCTGTGCCATCAAAAATACGTTTAGTGTACCGGGTCACCTTTACGGAGATAGATCACCCAGTAAGTCAGACCCACCAGAACGCCGCCGCCAATAATGTTACCCAGAGTTACGGGGATCAGGTTGTCGAGAATAAAGCGAGTGACGGTCAGTGAGTGAAACTGTGCTGCTGTCGCCCCTGCCGCCTGCCAGAACTCAGGTGTCGCAAAGTCGCGGATAGTGATGGCATAGGGGATCAGAAACATGTTGGCGATACTGTGTTCGAAACCACTGGCTACAAACATCGAAACGGGCAGAATCATCACCACCAGTTTATCGGTCAGGCTACGGCCGGAATAACTCATCCAGACCGCGAGGCAGACCAGCAGATTAGCCAATGTGCCCAGGCAGACCGCTTCAATAAAGGTATGGTGCATTTTGTGATCGGCGGTCTGCAGCACATTTAATCCCCAGGCACCGTTAGTAACCATATGTTGTCCGGCAAACCACATCAGGGCGACAAAGAAGAGGGCACCGCCCAGGTTACCGACATAAACGTTGATCCAGTTACGGGCCAGCTGGCCCCAGCTGATACGTCCACTGGCTTTGGCCACAACGATGAGGACCGTCGATGTGAAGAGATCGGCACCACACACGACGACCAGCATCAGGCCGAGTGAGAAGCAGATACCCCCAATCAGTTTGGCTATGCCATAGGGCATTGTGCCGCTGCCGGTGGTGGCTGTGATATAAAAAACGAATGCGATTGAGATAAATACGCCAGCGGTTAACGCCAGAAAGAAAGTGGTAAAGGGGTGTTTGGTGGCTTTATAAATTCCGGCATCTTCAGCAACTTTTGCCATTGCGGCCGGAAGTAATAGATTAAAAGGGTTGTCAGTTTTCACACTAACTTACTCCAGAAGTTGTCTGAAAAAATAGTAACAAAGGAGTAGTAGCAAGTAATTGATGTGGATCATGTTTGCCAGAACGGTAACCATTTTGTCACAGGAAAACTGAATAATTTTGTTGTAAGATATTGAATTTATTTAATTAAATATTTTTTAAAATATGCAGGATTATTTTAATATCAGGTCTGTGATTGCCTGTCCGGAATGGCGTTTGTAACTTATTGGTCATCCGTATGTTAAATAAAACAATGGGATGTTGCGGGAAAGGGATTTAATGCAGCTAATGTTTCATGAAAAGAAAATAGCATGGCACCCGGTAAATGCAGTGCCATGCCGGATCGACTATCGACCCGCTGACGCGTCAGGAATTACGCGTTTTTCCAGTAGTGGCGTTTGGCCGTTTGCAGTTTTTCGTAAGCCGCAAGCAGAGACTGATGAGCCGGGAATGCCAGCAGATCATCATCAACCGCCTGAAGTCCGTTAAACGGCTGTTCACCACTGATGGCGGCCGAGGCGGCTTCCACTGCGCTTTCACCATACATCCGCGTGAAGGCATGATGGTATTGCAGCGGGTCACGCTCATCTTCCATCGCTAATAGCAGCAGGGTCTGCAGGCAGCGGTAGTAATTTGCCCGCTCTGGCGTAAAGACAGAGCTGTTAAATTCCATTGTCCACTCCGTCCAGATCAGGGCCTGCTCCAGATCGCCACCTGCCAGAGCCAGCATCGCCTTTAATTCACCGATACGCAGCGTCGACCAGCCGTTATCTTTACCGGTGGCCAGACCCAGCAGCTCGCGGACGCGGGTAAAGTCATCGAAACCTTCGTCATCCAGTTGCCCGATTAAATCGAGATACTCTTCCGGATTCCAGTTGCTATCAGGCAGTGCCAGCAGGGTTTCACGTATGCCCGCTCCCATGCTGTTATTTGCCAGGAAGAGGTCTTCTGCCGGATAGATATCAGACATGCCAGGCACGATGATGCGACAGGCGTAGACACCCAGATGCTCATAGTCAGCGATATAGACTTCCTGATCTTCTGAAGCAAAGATCGCCATCAGTGTGGCAAACTCCTCTTCAGTGCTGCCCGCGAAGGACCAGTCCACAAAGGGATAATCCGCCGTCTCTTTAAACAGATCCCAGGAGATCAGGCCGCTTGAATCAATGAAATGGGTTTCAAGGTTGGCGTGCTCGGCGACTTCTTCATCGTCGAACGTCGGTGGGGTAAACACATCCAGATCTTTCAGGCTCCGGCCCTGCAGCAGCTCGGTGACGGTACGCTCCAGCGCAACGCCAAAATCGGGATGCGCCCCAAAGGAGGCAAAGCAGGTTCCGTTGGCCGGGTTAAACAGCACCACGCAGATCACCGGATATTTACCGCCCAGTGAGGCGTCGTAGGCGAAAATCGGGAAACCTTCCGCTTCAAGACGGGCAATCGCTTCGATCACGTCAGGGTAGCGCTGCATCACCTCATCCGGGATCGCCGGCAGGCTGATAGCTTCAGCAATAATGCGGTTTTTGATGTAGCGCTCAAACACCTCAGAGAGCCCCTGAACACGCGCTTCATTGGCCGTGTTACCCGCCGACATGCCGTTAGAGACATAGAGGTTACCAATGATATTCATCGGGATATAAACGGTTTGCTGGTCGGACTGGCGGGTAAACGGCAGGGCACAGATGCCCCGTTCAGCATTACCGGACTGCAGATCGATTAATCCGGACGCCGTCAGCGCCTGGTCTGGATCGTAAAAGGCGCGCAGACGCGGGTCCAGAATCCCCTCAGGTAAGGATTCATCCTCAGGGGCAGCAAACCATTTTTCATTGGGATAGTGAACAAAATCGCCGTTCGCGATCTTTTTTCCAAGCCAGAAGTCAGCAAAGAAATAGTTCGTTGAGAGACGCTCAAAATATTCGCCCAGCGCGGAGGCCAGCGCCGCTTTTTTACTGGCGCCTTTGCCGTTGGTAAAACAGAGCGGGCAATCGCGGTCGCGAATATGCACAGACCAGACATGGGGAACAGGATTCAGCCAGGAAGCTTCTTCAATATTAAAGCCAAGATCCTGCAGCTTATTCTGGAAACGCGCAATGGAGTCTTCCAGTGCGGCATCTTTGCCCGGGATAAATGTTTGCGTCATAGTGCCGCTCTCTCAGTTGTCATAGGGTGCGTAAAGCGCGCCATGATACGGATTTTGCCTGAAGACCGCTATCAGGGCGGGATAAATTTACCGCTGTAGTTTTCCATTACTTCGCTTTACCGGCCAGACGCACTTTTATCGTGCTGAACGACGCCTCACAAAATTTCGTGCAGGTTTGCATTGGTAACATAACATCCGGCGCGGCAGAGTCAGAAAATGTGACCGCCTCCTGATTTATGATTGCAGCTATCAGAATGCAGTGATAAAACCGGATGATTATTCATAACCGTTCGATATGACAGTGGTGAGGGGAAATGACGCAGGTTTATAATTTTAGCTCTGGCCCGGCGATGCTACCGGTAGAAGTGCTCCGTCGTGCAGAACAGGAACTGACGAACTGGCGCGGTCTGGGTACCTCTGTAATGGAGATCAGTCACCGCAGTAAAGAGTTTATTCAGGTGGCTGAGGAAGCCGAACAGGACTTCCGTGATCTGCTAAAAATCCCGGCCGGTTACAAAGTTTTATTCTGTCATGGGGGCGCACGTGCGCAGTTCGCTGCCGTGCCGGGCAATCTGCTGGGGTCCGCGACAACGGCCGACTATGTTGATGGCGGTTACTGGGCGCACAGTGCCATTAAAGAGGCGGAAAAGTATTGCTCCCCGCGCACGCTGGATGTCAAAACAACCCGTGACGGTAAACGTGCCATTCTGCCGATGCGCGAATGGGCCGTCAGCGAAGCGTCCGCTTACCTGCACTACTGTCCGAATGAGACCATCGACGGCATCGCTATTGATGAACAGCCCGATTTTGGCAGCAAAACCGTTGTCGCTGACTTCTCCTCTACCATTCTTTCACGTCCGATTGATGTCAGCCGTTACGGTGTGATCTATGCCGGCGCGCAGAAGAATGTGGGCCCGGCTGGTTTGACGCTGGTCATCGTACGCGAAGATCTGCTGGGTCAGGCACACAGCTCTGTTCCCTCTATCCTCGATTACAAAGTTCTGGCCGATAACGACTCCATGTTTAACACGCCACCGACTTTTGCCTGGTACCTTTCGGGTCTGGTGTTTAAATGGCTGAAAGAGAAAGGCGGTGTAGCTGAAATTGATCGCATCAATCAGGCAAAATCTGACCTGCTTTACGGTGTGATTGATGGCAGCGACTTCTATCGCAATGATGTGGCGACAGAAAACCGCTCGCGGATGAACATTCCTTTCCAGCTGGCCGATGCCTCACTGGATGCGCTGTTCCTGGAAGAGTCATTTAAGAATGGATTACATGCGCTTAAAGGACATCGTGTAGTAGGTGGTATGCGCGCCTCTATTTATAATGCGATGCCGCTGGAAGGTGTTAAGGCCCTGACTGATTTCATGGTCGATTTTGAACGCCATCACGGCTAACCGATAAGATATCAGCGCTGATGCTGATGCCAGACCTCGTCCTGCGACGAGGTCTCTGTATTTTTTGAGGATTTCGTTTCACATGCAGGACTCCCTGACTCTTCAACCGATTGCGCGCGTCGACGGCACGGTAAATCTGCCTGGCTCCAAGAGCGTTTCCAATCGTGCACTGCTGCTGGCTGCACTGGCAAAAGGCACCACCCGACTCACCAATTTACTCGACAGCGATGATGTAAAGCACATGCTGAATGCGCTGACCGCACTGGGCGTCAGCTATACCCTTTCAGACGATCGCACCGTGTGTGAAGTGACGGGGAATGGCGGCCCGCTGCATGCCGCACAACCGCTGTCGCTGTTTCTGGGTAATGCCGGAACCGCAATGCGCCCGCTGGCAGCAGCACTTTGCCTGGGTCAGCACGATGTCGAACTGACCGGCGAACCACGCATGAAAGAGCGCCCAATCGGCCATCTGGTGGATGCGCTTCGTCAGGGTGGGGCGACCATTGAGTATCTGGAAAACGAACACTATCCGCCGCTGCGTTTACGCGGGGGATTTACCGGCGGTGACGTCAGTGTGGATGGCAGCGTCTCCAGTCAGTTCCTGACCGCACTACTGATGACTGCGCCGCTGGCTCAGCAGGACACCTGCATCACCATTAAAGGCGATCTGGTATCGAAACCCTACATCGACATCACGCTCAATCTGATGCAGTGCTTTGGCGTCGACGTTGAAAATCAGCACTATCAACGCTTCCTGATCAAAGGTGCGCAGCAGTATCAGTCGCCAGGGGATTACCTGGTCGAAGGCGACGCCTCTTCCGCCTCCTATTTCCTGGCCGCCGCCGCGATCAAAGGCGGAACGGTTCGGGTCACCGGGATCGGACGTAAGAGCGTGCAGGGTGACATCCGTTTTGCTGACGTGCTGGAAAAGATGGGCGCGAGCATTGAGTGGGGTGATGACTATATTGCCTGCACCGCCGGAAAACTGCAGGCGATCGACATGGATATGAACCATATCCCGGACGCGGCGATGACCATTGCGACCACGGCACTGTTTGCAGAAGGGACAACGCAGTTACGTAATATTTATAACTGGCGGGTAAAAGAGACCGACCGGTTGAGCGCGATGGCCACTGAACTGCGTAAAGTGGGCGCAGAGGTCGAAGAGGGCCATGACTACATCCGCATCACGCCGCCAGCGACACTGATTCATGCGGATATTGGCACCTATAACGATCACCGCATGGCGATGTGTTTTTCTCTGGTGGCGCTCTCTGATACGCCGGTCACCATTCTTGATCCAGGCTGTACGGCAAAAACCTTCCCGGACTATTTTGTGCAGCTTGAGAAAATCAGCCTGCGCGCCTGACAGACCTTCTCCGGTGCGTTCCCGCACCGGATTTTCCCTGATTTAATCTGGCTTTAATCGCCCGGATATCCTCTTATTTGACTAAATTTTCCCAGCCGCTCAGTGCGAAAGGGTAACCAAGCACGGCTATGCAGCGTATAATGCTAACCATTAAGGGTGGCCGACAGGCCATGAAGCACGCAGCAACAGGAGGGAATAATGACAGTAACTGCCCCGGTCATAACTATCGATGGGCCAAGTGGCGCGGGGAAAGGAACCCTGTGCAAAGCCATGGCAGAATCGCTGCAGTGGCATCTGCTGGACTCCGGTGCTATTTATCGCGTGCTGGCGTTAGCCGCATTGCATCATCAGGTGGATATCGAATCGGAAGAGGCGTTAGTGCCGATTGCTGCACACCTTGATGTGCGCTTTGTCTCTCAAAAGGGTGAAATGCAGGTCATACTGGAAGGGGAGGATGTCACCGGAGAGATCCGTACGCAGGAGGTGAGCAACACCGCTTCCCGTGTCGCTGCCTTTCCCCGGGTGCGCGAAGCACTATTGCGCCGCCAGCGTGGTTTCCGCGAGATGCCGGGTCTGATTGCGGATGGCCGGGACATGGGCACCGTGGTTTTTCCTGATGCGCCAGTGAAAATTTTCCTGGATGCCGGCCCGGAAGAGCGCGCCCGGCGCCGTATGCTACAGTTGCAGGAAAAGGGCTTTAATGTTAACTTTGACCGTCTTTTAGCCGAGATAAAAGAGCGCGACGACCGCGATCGTAACCGCGCAATTGCGCCTCTCGTCGCCGCTGGCGATGCACTGGTATTAGACTCGACTGAGATGTCTATCGACCAGGTCATTGAAAAAGCGCTACACTATGCCCGCGAAAAGCTGGGCATCCCGGCTTAACTGAATTAATAACCCTATACCACGGATCCGGTGCAGGGCATGTGAAACAACCCCATCCGACATGAAGTCAGATGGACGTTAAATTGAAGAATCCTGAAGATTATCAATATGACTGAATCTTTTGCTCAACTATTTGAAGAATCCTTAAAAACAATCGAAACCCGCCCGGGTTCTATCGTTCGTGGCATCGTCGTTTCTATCGACAAAGATGTCGTTCTGGTTGATGCGGGTCTGAAATCTGAATCTGCAATCCCTGCAGAGCAGTTCAAGAACGCAGCCGGCGAACTGGAAATCCAGGTTGGCGACGAAGTTGATGTTGCTCTGGATGCAGTGGAAGACGGCTTCGGTGAAACCCTGCTGTCCCGTGAGAAAGCTAAGCGCCATGAAGCATGGATCACGCTGGAGAAAGCTTACGAAGACGCTGAAACTGTTACCGGTGTTATCAACGGCAAAGTTAAAGGCGGCTTCACAGTTGAGCTGAACGGTATCCGTGCGTTCCTGCCAGGTTCACTGGTTGATGTGCGTCCGGTGCGCGATACGCTGCACCTGGAAGGCAAAGAGCTTGAGTTCAAAGTAATCAAGCTGGATCAGAAACGCAACAACGTCGTGGTTTCACGTCGTGCCGTTATCGAATCTGAAAACAGCGCAGAGCGCGATCAGCTGCTGGAAAACCTGCAGGAAGGCATGGAAGTTAAAGGTATCGTTAAGAACCTCACTGACTACGGTGCATTCGTTGATCTGGGCGGCGTTGACGGCCTGCTGCACATCACTGATATGGCGTGGAAGCGCGTTAAGCATCCAAGCGAAATCGTTAACGTTGGCGACGAAATCACCGTTAAGGTGCTGAAGTTCGACCGCGAGCGTACCCGTGTTTCTCTGGGTCTGAAGCAGCTGGGCGAAGATCCATGGGTTGCTATCGCTAAACGCTATCCGGAAGGCACCCGCCTGACCGGTCGTGTGACCAACCTGACTGACTACGGCTGCTTCGTGGAAATCGAAGAAGGCGTTGAAGGTCTGGTACACGTTTCTGAAATGGACTGGACCAACAAAAACATCCATCCGTCTAAAGTTGTTAACGTAGGCGATGTGGTTGAAGTTATGGTTCTGGACATCGACGAAGAGCGTCGTCGTATCTCCCTGGGTCTGAAGCAGTGTAAATCTAACCCATGGCAGCTGTTCGCTGAGACGCACAACAAAGGCGATCGTGTTGAAGGTAAAATCAAGTCAATCACTGACTTCGGTATCTTCATCGGCCTGGACGGCGGCATCGACGGTCTGGTTCACCTGTCTGACATCTCCTGGAACGCGACTGGCGAAGAAGCCGTTCGTGAGTACAAAAAAGGCGACGAAATCGCTGCCGTTGTACTGCAGGTTGATGCAGAGCGCGAGCGTATCTCTCTGGGCGTTAAACAGCTGGCAGAAGATCCGTTCAACAACTACATCACTCTGAACAAGAAAGGTGCGATCGTCACCGGTAAAGTGACTGCAGTTGATGCTAAAGGTGCTACAGTTGAATTAGCAGACGGCGTTGAGGGTTACCTGCGCGCTTCTGAAGCTTCACTGGACCGCATTGAAGACGCCACTCTGGTTCTGAACGTTGGCGACGACGTTGAAGCTAAGTTCACCGGCGTTGATCGTAAAAACCGTGTCGTAAGCCTGTCTGTTCGTGCGAAAGACCAGGCTGATGAGAAAGAAGCTATCAACACTGTTAACACCAAACAGGAAGAAGGCAACTTCTCTAACGCGATGGCTGAAGCGTTCAAAGCGGCTAAAGGCGAGTAATCGACCTGAAGCACCGGGTGGGTAACCACCCGGTTTCGGTAAAAGCTGTCATACTTTCCCTGAGGGATAAACCGGAGGTTACATGACCAAGTCAGAACTGATTGAAAGACTGGCGGGACAGCATACTCATATACCGGCGAAAGTCGTTGAGGATGCAGTAAAAGAGATGCTCGAGCACATGGCCACGACGCTGGCACAGGGTGAGCGCATCGAAATCCGGGGATTCGGCAGCTTTTCTTTGCACTATCGCGCTCCGCGCACCGGGCGTAACCCGAAAACGGGTGACAAAGTGGATCTGGAAGGTAAATACGTTCCCCACTTTAAGCCAGGTAAAGAGCTGCGCGATCGCGCAAATATTTACGGCTAAGCCGATACCGAACCCGATAAACGACATCTCCGGATGTCGTTTTTTTTTGCCCGCTATCCTGTCTGCGATCGGCTATCCACGCTGTTCTCATCTGACGCTATCCATCACAAGTTCTTTGCGAGCCCGCTCGGGCCAGCGCAATTCTCTCCTGTTACTTTCTCCTGAGGGGTTCAGACTTACCGAACTGACCCGATGGATATGATTATGCTGACATGGACTGTTCTGGCGCGACTGACGATTGTGGCCACACTGCCGCTACTGCTGATGGCCCGGCTGCCTTCAGGCCAGATGATACTGATGTTCCTTCTTACCGGTCTGGTGCTGCTGCATTCTCCTTATCAGCCCGTTCGTCTGATCGGTATCACGCTGCTGCTTCTGAGCTGGGCGTGCTACGACGCCCGTCTGATAGTGCGGGACATTGAACATTTCTCTGCACGTACCGGGAGCTACACGATTCAGATCGCTGAACTGCGCCAGGCGCGCAGGCAAATCCAGGTTCGCCTGCTGGAAGAAGAGGGCAGAAGGATATTTCCGCCGCGCTTCGCCTGGATCTATTTCGATGCTGACTCAGCGCTCTACTGTCCCGGACAGCGCTGGACGATGCAACTGCGTCTGCGACCGGTCCATGCCCGTCTCAACGAAGACGATTTTGATGCCCAGCGTTTCGCACTCGCTAACAATACGCCGCTACAGGGTCGGATCCTGAAGCAGGTCGCAATTGATGAGCGCTGTGACGCGCGCTGGCGGTTTATTCTGGGGCATCGGGAGAGCACCCGCGGCCTCGCTTCACGGGCGACGCTGGAAGCGCTGGCGTTTGGCGTTCGTGATGAGATGAGCCAGCAGACGCGTCAGCTTCTGCGTGAGACGGGCACTGCGCACCTGATGGCGATCTCCGGTATGCACATCGCCTTAGCGGCCAGCACCGGCTGGCTGATTGCGCGCGGCGTGCAGTTCTTTTTGCCAGCCCGCTGTGTCGGCTATCTTTTTCCTCTCATCGTGAGCTGGCTGTTCGCCGCACTCTATACCTGGCTTTCAGGCGCGCAGCCGCCCGCAGAGCGTTCGTTGCTTGCCCTGACGCTATGGGGAATAACCCGGACTGCCGGTATTCAGCTGAACAGCTGGCAGGTCTGGACATTCTGTATTGCACTGCTGCTGGTGGCAGACCCCTTAACCGTACTTTCTGACAGCTTCTGGCTCTCGGTACTGGCTGTCGGCATGCTGCTGGTCTGGTATCACTGGTTTCCCTTGCCTGCCGCGCTTCGGCATCAACGACGCTGGCTGCCACTTCAGCTGCTGCATCTGCAGGCGGGCATGATGATTTTAATGGTACCGCTGCAGGTGGCGATTTTTAACGGCATCAGCCTGACGGCCCTGATGGCAAATTTCGTCGCGATTCCGGTTGTCTCATTCATTACCATGCCCCTGATGACGCTCGCCATGCTGTTGCCGGTCACACAGCTCTCCGGCTTCTTCTGGAGCGCGGCCGATCTTTCCCTGCGAGCGCTGTTTTACTGCCTGAAGCAGCTGCCGACGGGCTGGTATCCACTGAGTGGCACAACCTGGTTTACGGTCATGGTCTGGGGCGGCCTGATCCTCTGGCGCGCGCAGCTCTTTTTCGCTTTTCCTGTGAGCAGCAGCGCGATCGCCCTGGCGATGATACTCAGTCGCCAGCCCAATCAGGAACGGGGCTGGCGTATCGATATGCTGGATATCGGACACGGACTGAGCCTGGTGATCAGCCAGGGCGACGAGGCGGTGATCTATGACACCGGGCCACGCTGGCAGAACGATAATGCAGGCAGTCGGGTGATTATTCCGTGGCTGGAGCGCAGGCAGCTGCGCCTGAAGCAGGTGATCCTCAGCCATAAACATCTTGATCATACCGGCGGGCTGGATGCGATCAAAAAGCGCTGGCCCGCAGCGGAAATCAGAAGTGCGCTGGCGGACAGGACGCACTTACCCTGTGTGCGTGGCACGCAGTGGCGCTGGCGACAGCTCACTTTTCGGGTCATCTGGCCGCTGACGGCCCCTTTACCCGGTGGAAACAACGACTCCTGCGTGATGATTGTTGATGATGGTCAGGTGCGGCTGATGTTAACCGGCGATATTGAAGCCAGGGCGGAGCGTCAGTTGGTGGCCCTGGAAAAGGAGGGATTGAAGGTCGATATCCTGCAGGTGCCGCACCACGGCAGCCGCACTTCGTCCACCTCACTGCTGCTGCGCAAAGCGGCAGGCCACACCGCAATCGCCTCTCTGGCGCGCTACAATGCATGGCGTATGCCTGCAAAACGGGTCGTGGAAGCCTATCACGCCGCCGGTTTTCACTGGCTGGATACCGGGCAGTCAGGGCAAATCAGCATCAGGATAGAGCAGGGCAGCGTGCAGGTTTTCAGCCTGCGGGATCAATTAATGCCCCGTTGGTATCATCAGTGGTTTGGCGTCAAACGTGATTCCAGGTAGAATGGCCGGCTATTTCCAACAGCGTGAATAAATAATGCATCAAGATAAAGATCTCTCTACGTGGCAGACGTTCCGCCGACTCTGGCCGATGATCGCGCCAAATAAAGCGGGATTAATTGTGGCCTCTGTCGCCCTGATTATTAATGCTGCGGGCGACGCCTTAATGCTCTCCCTGTTGAAACCGTTACTGGATGATGGTTTTGGTAAAGCCGACCGGTCAGTGATGCTGTGGATGCCGTTGGTGGTGATCGGCCTGATGCTGGTACGTGGCGTAACCAGCTATATCTCCAGCTACTGCATCTCCTGGGTTTCCGGCAATGTCGTGATGAATATTCGCCGTCGCCTGTTCAGCCATATGATGGGCATGCCGGTTTCGTTTTTTGACCAGCAGTCGACCGGCACCCTGCTGTCGCGCATCACCTATGACTCTGAACAGGTCGCCTCCTCCTCTTCCGGTGCGCTGGTCACCGTGGTGCGTGAAGGGGCGTCGATTATTGGCCTGTTTATCATGATGTTCTACTACAGCTGGCAGCTGTCGTTAATCCTGATCGTGCTGGCACCTATCGTCTCCTTTGCCATACGCACCGTTTCTAAGCGCTTCCGTTCAATCAGCAAAAGTATGCAGAACACCATGGGGCAGGTGACCACCAGCGCCGAGCAGATGCTGAAAGGACATAAAGAGGTACTGATTTTTGGCGGTCAGGAAATTGAGTCAGAGCGCTTTAACCGCGTCAGTAACCGTATGCGTCAGCAGGGAATGAAGCTGGTCTCAGCCTCCTCTATTTCCGATCCGGTGATTCAGCTGATCGCCTCTCTGGCCCTGGCTTTTGTTCTTTACGCCGCCAGTTTCCCGAGCGTCATGGATACCCTGACCGCTGGCACCATCACCGTGGTCTTCTCTTCGATGATTGCTCTGATGCGCCCGCTTAAGTCTCTGACCAACGTCAATGCCCAGTTCCAGCGCGGCATGGCAGCCTGTCAGACCCTGTTCTCCATTCTGGACAGTGAACAGGAAGTGGACAATGGCACCCGCGAAATTACCCGCGCCAAAGGCGATATTGAGTTCCGCGACGTGACCTTTACCTATCCGGGCCGTGAAGTCCCGGCACTGCGCAATATCAATCTGTCGCTGCCCGCCGGAAAAACGGTCGCGCTGGTGGGCCGTTCCGGCTCCGGTAAGTCCACGATGGCGAGCCTGCTGACCCGCTTTTATGACATCCAGCAGGGTGAAATTCTGCTGGACGGTTTTGACCTGCGTGAGTACACCCTGCGTTCGCTGCGTAATCAGGTGGCGCTGGTGTCGCAGAATGTGCATCTTTTCAACGACACGATTGCCAATAACATCGCCTATGCGCGCAGTGAGCAATACAGCCGTGAAGAGATCGAACGGGCAGCGACCATGGCGCACGCCATGGACTTTATCAATAAAATGGATAAAGGCCTGGATACGGTCATTGGTGAGAATGGCGTACTGCTGTCTGGCGGCCAGCGTCAGCGTATTGCCATCGCCCGTGCCCTGCTGCGCGATTGTCCGATTCTGATCCTCGATGAAGCGACCTCAGCTCTGGATACCGAGTCCGAACGTGCGATTCAGTCAGCCCTGGATGAGTTGCAGAAGAACCGCACCTCGCTGGTAATTGCGCATCGACTCTCCACGATTGAAAAAGCGGATGAGATTGTGGTGATTGAAGATGGTCAGATCGTTGAACGCGGAACGCATCAGGTGCTGCTGGCTGAACGTGGTGCCTATGCCCAGCTGCACAAAATGCAATTCGGCCAATGATTGAACGTATCTGGAGTGGTCGCTCACCGCTGTGGCTTCTGCTCTGGCCATTAAGCCTGCTGTATGGGGCGATTACGGCTCTGATACGTTTCAGTTACCGCCGGGGCTGGCGAAAAAGCTGGCGTGCGCCCTTGCCGGTTGTGGTGGTGGGTAACTTAACCGCTGGCGGCAATGGAAAAACGCCGGTGGTGATCTGGCTGGTTGAGGCGCTGCAGCAGCGCGGCCTGCGTGTGGGGGTCGTCTCCAGGGGATATGGCGGCAAGGCGGATCACTATCCTCTGCGGGTGACCACCCAGACCGGCACCGATCAGGCCGGGGATGAACCGGTCCTGATTGCCCAGCGCACCGGGGCACCGGTCGCGGTCGCCCCCCGGCGTCAACAGGCGATTGAGGCGTTACTGCAGCAGGGCCCGCTGGATGTCATTATCACGGATGATGGCCTGCAGCATTACGCTCTGCAGCGCGACCGGGAAATTGTGGTGGTGGACGGCCTGCGTCGCTTCGGTAATGGCTGGTGGTTGCCCGCCGGTCCGATGCGCGAACGTGCCAGTCGTCTGCAGCAGGTTGATGCGGTAATCATCAACGGCGGCGATGCACTGGCCGGCGAGATTGCCATGCATCTCCAGCCTGGCCTGGCCACTAATTTGCTGACCGGCGAAACCTGTCCGTTGCAGCAGCTGGAGGCAGTGGTGGCGATGGCCGGTATTGGTCATCCGCCCCGCTTTTTCAACACGCTGAAGCAGCAGGGTATGACGCCGCTGGCAGAAGTCGCCTTTGCCGATCATCACGCCTACAGCGAAGATGAGCTGACCCGCCTACTGCAGCCGGGCCAGCAACTGCTGATGACCGAAAAAGATGCGGTGAAATGCCGCCCGTTTGCCCAGCCGTCGTGGTGGTATCTGCCGGTAGATGCCCGGTTATCCGGCCAGGCCGTGACGCCCTTACTGGACGATATAGAACAGCTCAGCCGCCGCATGTCCTGACCCCCAATGCGCATTCAGGTGAGGCCTGATAAGGAAAAGAATGAACACCACGCATTCACTTTCGTTACAGCAGGCCCGTCACCTTCATCTTGCTGCCCAGGGCCTGCTGCGCGCCCCCGCAAAGCGCGCGGTCTATCAGGATCTGATCGCGTGCATCTCCCGCATGTCGCTGCTGCAGATTGATACGATCCATGTGGTAGCCCGCAGTCCCTATCTGGTGCTTTTCAGCCGTCTTGGTGACTTTCCACAGCGCTGGCTGGAACAGGTGCTGGCTGAGGGGGAGCTGTTTGAATACTGGGCGCACGAAGCCTGCTTTATTCCCCGCGACGATTACCGGCTTCTGCGTCATCGCATGCTGTCGCCGGAGCGGCTGGGCTGGAAATATAATGCGCAGTGGGTTGCTGAGCATCAGCAGGAGATAGCCGATCTCCTGCAGCAGATCAGGGAGAAGGGGCCGGTACGGGCCGCCGACTTCAGCCATGCTGATAACCCCAAATCGGGATGGTGGGCATGGAAACCGCATAAGCGCCATCTGGAAAATCTCTTCAGCGCCGGTGAACTGATGGTTACCGAACGCCGCAATTTTCAGCGTGTCTATGACCTGCGAAGCCGCGTGATGCCTGACTGGCAGGATGCCATCCATGGCATCAGCGAAGCGGAAGCCATCCACCAGATGTTGCTGAACAGTGCCCGCAGTCTGGGTCTCTTTCGCACTGCCTGGCTGGCCGATTACTACCGTCTGAAACGGGCACCACTGAACGCGTTTATCGCGGAGGCGCAGGCAGCCGGAGAACTGGTGGCCGTCAACACGGAAGGGCTGGGGGCGATGTGGCTTCACCGGGACCTGCTGCCGTTACTGGAGACCCCGCTGCAGGCGACGCACAGCGCGCTGTTGTCGCCGTTTGATCCGATGGTCTGGGATCGCAAACGTGCGCTGGAGCTGTTCAGCTTTGACTATCGTATCGAGTGCTATACCCCGGCAGAAAAACGGAAATTTGGCTATTTTGTGCTGCCGATACTTCATCGCGGCCAGCTGAAAGGCCGGCTGGATGCCCGCATGCTGCGCAAGGCTAAACAGCTGGAAATTAAAAATATCTGGCTTGAAGAGAAGACTCGTGTGACGGCACGCTTTGTCGTGGATATCCGGCGCGCGATTGAACGTTTCGCTGCATGGCAGGGTGCAGAGAGCGTTGTCATCCTCAACATGCCAGAGGCCCTTAGCGATTGCTGGCCTGCGCTGTGGACACTGACATAATCTCTTTTGCGGCAGCTGCCGCAGAGAACGTTTTACCCCATCCCGCATGAAGCGGGCTATGGTATGCTTTACCCCTTAAGCATTTGCTCCCTGATGGAGGACATATGGATCATCGTTTACTCGAAATCGTTGCCTGCCCGGTCTGTAATGGCAAACTCTACTTTAACAATGCTCAGCAGGAGCTGATCTGCAAACCCGATGGCCTGGCCTTCCCGGTCAGAGAGGGGATTCCGGTACTGCTGGAAACAGAAGCCCGTACGCTCTCTGTTGAAGAGATTCATCCATGAGTTTCACCGCCATCATTCCTGCACGTTATGCGTCAACCCGCTTACCCGGCAAGCCGCTGCTCGATATTCATGGTAAACCGATGGTGGTG
This sequence comes from Pantoea sp. EKM101V, assembly GCF_011800325.1. Taxonomy (NCBI): domain Bacteria; kingdom Pseudomonadati; phylum Pseudomonadota; class Gammaproteobacteria; order Enterobacterales; family Erwiniaceae; genus Pantoea; species Pantoea sp. EKM101V. The sequence goes on along the minus strand of NZ_JAALFP010000002.1, from coordinate 245,290 downwards.
CATGTGATGGAGCGCGCCCGCGAGTCGGGTGCCAGCCGGGTCATTGTGGCCACCGATCATCCCGATGTGGCGCAGGCCGTGGAAGCGGCAGGCGGCGAAGTCTGCATGACGCGCGCCGATCATCAGTCCGGCACAGAGCGGCTGGCGGAAGTGATCGAAAAGTATCAGTTTGCTGATGATGAAATCATCGTCAACGTGCAGGGCGACGAACCGATGATTCCGGCAGAGATTGTGCGTCAGGTGGCGAATAATCTGGCGGGGTCGGCCGCGGGCATGGCGACGCTGGCCGTACCCATCACGGATGCGGAGGAAGCGTTTAATCCCAATGCGGTGAAAGTGGTCATGGATGCGCAGGGTTACGCGCTCTATTTTTCACGGGCGACTATCCCCTGGGATCGTGAACGCTATGCTGCGTCACGCGACCAGATTGGTGACACGCTGCTGCGCCACATTGGTATTTACGCCTATCGTGCCGGTTTTATCCGCCGCTATGTTGCCTGGGCACCTTGTCCGCTGGAGCAGATTGAGCTGCTCGAACAGCTGCGGGTGTTATGGTACGGCGAGAAAATTCATGTTGCTGTTGCGCAAACTATTCCCAGCGTGGGGGTAGACACGCCAGACGATCTGCAACGTGTCCGCGAGGCCATGCAGGCCTGATTATCGGGGAGCCTGTCTCCCCGTTTCCGCACAACCTTATTGATCCGCCACTAAACTTATCGCCAACACTTCCTTCAGGATATTGTGATACTCATCTGAGGAGGATGCCGCATGGAAGAGCTTAAATCGGAACTCACGCTGGCGCTGGGGGAAACGATCAGCCGCCTCGAAATCATCAGCGAACAGCCGCCCACCCGACTTTATGCGCTATACGATCGGGAAGGCCTCCCTATGCCGGTCGTGGCAAAATATTTTCGTCATCAGGGCCGGGCAGCGATAGAAGCGAAAAAGCTGACGTTGCTTGGTCAGGCCGGACGGATTGCGGTGCCAGTCGTGTATGGTCTGGTGATGAGCCAGCGTCCTCCGGTTCATGAAATGCTTCTGCTGGCGCGACTCAATGGCGTGACGGCGGAGGCCCCGGCGCGGGATGCTCAGCGCTGGCAGCAGTTTTGTGAGCAGGTAGTCGAGGGGCTGCTTGCCTGGCATCGGCTCGACAGCCATGGGCTGGTGGGTACGGTGGACAGCACTCAGCAGAATCGCTGGCCCGCCTGGTATGCTCAGCGGATTGAGGTGCTGTGGGCGACGCTGAATTATCTGCGACCAGCGGCTTTGATGCTGGAAGATCGCCAGATTCTGTTTCGCTGCCGGGCGCGACTGGCGCATCTGTTCCGCGGCTTTGACGATCCCTGCGTAATGGTGCATGGCAACGTCCGGCTGCAAAGCATGCTGAAAAACAGCCGCAGCGATCAGCTAATCGCGATGACCCAGCCCGGCCCGCTCCTCTGGGCACCGCGTGAGATTGATCTCATCCATCTGGATGACTCTCCGGCTGAAACAGCGCTGCTGCACAGCTATCTGCAGCGGGCACCGGTTTCAGAAGGCTTTGTCTGGCGTCGTTGGGTTTATCAGGTGTGGGACTGCGTCGACCAGCTGATCCAGACCGGCACCTTTAATCGTCCCCGTTTTGACCATGCCTGCGCGCAGCTACTTCCCTGGCTCGGCTGAGTCCGGTTTCTCTCCTTTCAGCCGCTGTAATAGTGCGCCAAGCGTTTCATACACCGCCCGTTCGCTGTGACTCAGCCAGATCGGGGAGGGTATCGCCCGCTCCCATCCATTCAGCGGTGAGGTAATTGCCAGCTGGTTGGCAGGTGCGGCAATCGGCTGCAATCCGACAGCGTGGAAAAAACGTATTGCCCGCGGCATATGATTCGCGGATGTGACCAGCAGGAATGGATGTTCACCCACCACGCCTTTCACCGCCTGCGCCTCATCCGCCGTATCGCGCGGCTGATCGAGAAGCTGAATATGTGCCGGGGGAACACCCAAACTTTCGGCTACCTGTGCCGCGACCCAGGCGCTGCTCTTCGGATTGGTACCGCCTGCGGCGCCGGTGAAAATCAGGGTCGATTGCGGATTGCGTTGCCACTGACGCACTCCTTCTGCCACGCGCGGCAGGCTGTTGTTCAGCAGGTTTGAGCTCGGCGCCCATGCCGGATTGAACGTGTAGCCTCCGCCCAGCACGACGATATAGTCCACCTCACGGGTGCCGTTCCAGGTCGGATAACGGCTATCCAGCGGCAACAGCAGGCCGTCGGCCAGCGGTTGCAGACTCAGAAGCAGCAGTAACAGCCAGCTGACAGAGATCACGGTTTTACCGCTTTTCTGCCAGTCAGTCAGCCAAAGCAGTAAAATGCCCAATGCCATCAGCAAAAGCAGAAACGGCAGGGGTAAAAGCAGCCCGCCAGTCACTTTTTTCAGGGTAAATAACATCAAAAACGCGTCCTGTTGTCCGAAAATAGAGCACCCGGAAGGGAAGATGGGGATGAAAGGTTCATTCTTCTGGTGCCTGTGACAAAATAGCACAAGTCTTACCGCAGCATACCGGAGCGCATGCCATGCAGGATCGTAACTTTGACGATCTCGCGGATAAATTTTCGCAAAATATTTACGGCACCACCAAAGGACGGATACGCCAGGCCATTCTCCATGATGAGCTGGCGATGATCCTGCCAGGCCTGTCGCCACACCCGCTCTCCGTGCTGGATGCGGGTGGCGGAATCGGCCAGGTCTCCAGCGGTCTGGCGGCGCAGGGCCATCAGGTGCTGCTGTGCGATCTCTCCGGTGAGATGCTGCGCCGGGCGGAAGAAAATGCCACGGCGCAGGGTGTGAGCCACAACATGCAATTCAGACAAATTAGCGCCCAGCAGGTGGGTGAACATTTGGATAAGCCGGTGGATCTGGTATTGTTCCACGCTGTGCTTGAGTGGGTCGCCGAACCGGAGGCGGTGCTGAAAGCGTTGTATGATGTGCTGCGTCCGGGTGGGGTCATGTCACTGATGTTTTACAATCTGCACGGCCTGACACTGCGCACCTTAACGCTGGGCAACTTTGGCTATCTGCGCACCAACCTGACCAAACGCAAAAAGCGCACGCTATCGCCTGACTATCCCCGCGATCCCGATCAGGTTTATCGCTGGCTGGAGGCCTGTGGCTTTGTGATTGAGCGGCGTGCCGGTATCCGGGTTTTCAGCGACTACATGAAACCGCCAAAGGGCGAGCCCAAAAGCGACGACGAAATTATTGAGATGGAGCGGCGTTACTGCCGTCAGGAACCCTTTTTAAGCTTAGGGCGTTACATCCACGTGACCGCGCGTAAACCCGGGCAGAAGGACGAATTATGAGTGAATTTTCCCAGACGGTACCTGAACTGGTATCCTGGGCGCGCAAAAATGACTTTTCCCTTGCGCTGCCAGTGGAACGGCTGGCCTTTTTGCTGGCTATCGCCACCCTCAACGGGGAGCGGATGGACGGCGAAATGAGCGAAGGCGATCTGATTGATGCTTTCCGTCACGTCAGTAAAGCGTTTGAACAAACCCATGAAACCGTGCTGGTTCGCGCCAATAACGCCATCAATGACATGGTGCGACAGCGCCTGCTCAACCGCTTTACCAGTGAACTCACCGAAGGCAACGCCATCTATCGCCTGACGCCGCTGGCGATCGGTATCACCGACTACTACATCCGTCAGCGGGAGTTTTCGACCCTGCGCCTGTCGATGCAGCTCTCCATTGTGGCCAGTGAGCTGAAGCGGGCCGCCGATGCCGCCCAGGAAAATGGCGATGAGTTTCACTGGCACCGAAATGTTTTCGCGCCGCTGAAATATTCGGTGGCAGAGATATTCGACAGCATCGATATGACCCAGCGTCTGATGGATGAGCAGCAGCAGGCGGTTAAAAACGATATCGCCGAGCTGCTGAACAAAGACTGGCGCGCGGCTATCTCCAGCTGCGAAATGCTGCTTTCAGAGACCTCGGGAACCCTGCGCGAACTGCAGGATACGCTCGAAGCCGCGGGTGACAAGCTGCAGGAAAACCTGTTACGCATTCAGGATGCCACGCTGAACAGCCCGGATCTCGGGTTTGTCGACAAGCTGGTGTTTGATCTGCAGAGCAAACTTGACCGAATCACCAGCTGGGGCCAGCAGGCGATTGACCTCTGGATCGGCTACGACCGCCACGTCCATAAATTTATTCGTACTGCCATCGACATGGATAAAAACCGCGTCTTTGCGCAGCGTCTGCGGGTATCGGTTCAGAATTACTTCGACGCGCCGTGGGCGCTGACCTATGCCAACGCCGACCGTCTCTATGACATGCGCGATGAGGCCCTGACGCTGCGTAACGACGAAGTCATGGGCGAACTGCCGCCGGAGATGGAGTACGAAGAGATCAACGAAATCCGCGAACAGCTGGCAGCCATGATTGAAGAAGCGCTGCAGGTCTACAAGTTGCAACAAAAACCGCTCAACCTCGCGTCAGTAATGCGCGACTACCTGGCCCAGTATCCCCGCGCCCGTCATTTCGATCTGGCGCGCATTGTGGTGGACCAGGCGGTGCGTCTTGGCGTAGCGGAAGCCGATTTAGCCGGCTTGCCTGTGGAATGGCAAGCCATCAATGATTACGGAGCCAAGGTGCAGGCACATGTCATCGACAAATATTGAACAAGTGATGCCGGTTAAGCTGGCACAGGCACTGGCCAACCCGATTTTCCCCGCGCTGGACAGCCAGTTACGCGCGGGACGCCACATCGGTATTGAAGAGCTGGATAACCACGCTTTTCTGATGGACTACCAGTCGTTTCTCGAAGAGTTTTACAGCCGCTATCATGTGGAGTTAATCCGCGCGCCGGAAGGTTTCTTCTATCTGCGTCCGCGTTCAACCACGCTGATCCCGCGCTCGGTACTCTCTGAGCTGGATATGATGGTCGGGAAAATTCTCTGCTATCTCTATCTCAGCCCGGAACGGCTGGCCAATGAAGGGATTTTCACCCAGCAGGAGCTCTACGATGAACTGCTCTCGCTGGCGGACGAGAACCGGCTGCTGAAGCTGGTGAATCAGCGTTCAACCGGGTCGGATCTGGACCGCACCAAGCTGCAGGAGAAAGTGCGCGCCTCACTGAGCCGTCTGCGCCGTCTCGGCATGGTGTGGTTTTTCGGCAACGACAGCAGCAAATTCCGCATCACGGAATCGGTGTTCCGCTTTGGCGCTGACGTGCGCGGCGGGGATGATGCTCGTGAAGCGCAGCTTCGTCTGATTCGTGACGGGGAAGCGATGCTACTGGAAAACGCCACTGCACCGGTCGACACCGATGAAGGTGACGGGCAGGAGAGCGACGCGAGTGAGAACGCAGAGGAAGAACAGGCATGATTGAGCGCGGAAAGTTTCGTTCGCTTACGCTGATCAACTGGAACGGCTTTTTTGCCCGCACCTTTGATCTTGATGAATTAGTTACCACGCTGTCAGGCGGTAACGGGGCCGGTAAGTCCACCACGATGGCGGCTTTTGTCACCGCGCTGATCCCCGATCTGACGCTGCTGCACTTCCGTAATACCACCGAAGCGGGTGCGACCTCCGGGTCGCGCGATAAAGGCCTGCACGGCAAACTGCGCGCCGGCGTCTGCTACTCCATGCTGGATGTGGTGAACTCACGCCACCAGCGTGTGGTGGTGGGTGTTCGCCTGCAGCAGGTCGCCGGCCGGGATAAAAAGGTGGACATCAAGCCATTCAGTATCCACGGTCTGCCTGCCGACACCAATCCGACCGACATGCTGACTGAAGTGCTGAACAGCCGTCAGGCGCGCGTGTTGCCGCTGAATGAGGTGAAAGAGCGGGTTGAGGCGCAGGAAGGGGTACAGTTCCGCGCCTATAACTCGGTCACTGACTATCACGCCATGATGTTTGATCTGGGCGTGGTGCCGCGTCGTCTGCGCTCCGCCAGCGATCGCAGCAAGTTTTATCGCCTGATTGAAGCCTCGCTCTACGGCGGTATCTCCAGTGCGATTACTCGATCGCTGCGTGATTACCTGCTGCCTGAAAACAGCGGCGTGCGCAAAGCCTTCCAGGATATGGAAGCCGCACTGCGCGAGAACCGCATGACGCTGGAGGCAATCCGCGTAACTCAGTCCGATCGCGATCTGTTTAAACACCTGATCTCTGAGGCGACCAGTTACGTTTCGGCTGACTACATGCGCCATGCTAACGAGCGTCGGGTTCATCTCGACAGCGCGTTACAGCTGCGCAATGAACTGTTCAGCAGCCGCAAGCAACTCGCCACCGAGCAGTATCGTCATGTTGAAATGGCGCGCGAACTGGCTGAGCACAGCGGCGCCGAAAACGATCTCGAAGTCGATTATCAGTCCGCCAGCGATCACCTTAACCTTGTGCAGACGGCTATGCGTCAGCAGGAGAAGATTGAACGCTACGATGCCGATATCGAAGACCTGACGCTGCGGCTGGAAGAGCAGACCGAAGTGGTGGCCGAAGCGCGTGAGATTCAGGAAGAGAACGAAGCGCGGGCTGAAGCGGCTGAGCTGGAAGTGGATGAGCTGAAAAGTCAGCTGGCTGATTTCCAGCAGGCGCTCGACGTGCAGCAAACCCGCGCCATTCAGTATCAGCAGGCACTGCAGGCACTGGAGCGCGCCCGCACCCTTTGCCAGTTGCCCGACCTGAGCATCGACAATGCAGCCGAATGGCAGGAGAGCTTCCAGGCTAAAGAGGAGGAGGCGACAGAGCACCTGCTGCGTCTTGAGCAGAAGCTGAGCGTGGCGGAAGCGGCGCACAGTCAGTTTGAACAGGCGCTGGCGCTGGTGACCAGCATCGCCGGTGAGGTGAGTCGTCAGGATGCCTGGCAAACCGGCCGCGAACTGCTGCGGGATGCCAGCAATCAGCGCCATCACGCCGAACAGCTCTCCTCGCTGCGTCTGCGTCTAAATGAACTGGAACAGCGGCTGCGCGAGCAGCATGAGGCTGAGCGTCTGCTGGCCGAGTTCTGCAAGCGTCAGGGGCAGCACTACGACGCGGATGCGCTGGCTGGCCTGCAGCAGGAGCTGGAAGCGCAGATCGAACAGCTGAACAGCAGCGTGGCGGACGCGGGTGAGCAGCGCATGAAGATGCGCCAGGAGCTCGAACAGCTGCGTGAACGTATTACAGGCCTGACGGCGCGCGCGCCGCACTGGCTCGCCGCCCAGGAGATCCTGACGCAGCTCAGCGAACAGACCGGCCAGGCGCTGAACAGCAGCCAGGATGTCACCGAGTACATGCAGCAACTGCTGGAACAGGAGCGTGAAACCACCGTCGAGCGCGACGAGGTGGCAGCACGTAAACGTGACATCGAGCAGCAGATTGAACGGCTCAGTCAGCCGGGCGGTGCTGAGGATGCGCGTCTGACCCAGCTGGCAGAACGTTTTGGCGGCGTGCTGCTGTCAGAGATTTATGATGATGTGACCCTGGACGATGCGCCGTACTTCTCGGCGCTCTATGGCCCGTCACGTCACGCGATTGTTGTACCTGATCTTTCACGAGTGCGCGAGTTGCTGGACGGACTGGAAGAGTGTCCGGAAGATCTCTATCTGATCGAGGGCGATCCGCAGTCATTCGACGACAGCGTCTTCAGTGTTGATGAGCTGCAGAATGCGGTCGTGGTAAAAGTGGCTGAGCGTCAGTGGCGCTACTCCCGCTTCCCGAAAATACCGCTGTTTGGCCGCGCGGCGCGTGAAAATCAGCTTGAGCTGCTGCATCTGGAGCGCGACAAGCTGGCGGAACGCTATGCGACCCTGTCGTTCGATGTGCAGAAAACGCAGCGTCTGCATCAGTCCTTCAGTCGCTTTATCGGCAGTCATCTGGCCGTCGCCTTTGATGCCGACCCGGAAGCGCAGATTCGTCAGCTGGGCGCGCGCCGCGGGGAGCTGGAGCGGGCACTGAATCAGCATGAAAGTAACAATCAGCAGCAGCGTCAGCAGTATGAGCTGGCGAAAGAGGGCGTATCGCAGTTAAACCGCCTGCTGCCGCGCGTTAATCTGCTGCTGGATGACACCCTGGCCGATCGCTGCGAAGAGATTCGTGAGCAGGTTGATGCCGCTCAGGATGCGGCGCGCTTCCTGCATCAGCATGGTGCTAAGCTGGCGAAACTGGAACCGATCATCGCGGTTCTGCAGAGCGACCCGGAACAGCACGAACAGCTGCAGGCGGACTATCAGCAGGCGCAGCAGCAGCAGCGCAACGCCCGTCAGCAGGCATTTGCCCTGACCGAGGTGGTGCAGCGTCGTGCTCACTTCAGTTATGACGATTCAGCCAGCATGCTCAGTGGCAACAATGACCTCAGCGACAAACTGCGTCAGCGCCTGGAGCAGGCTGAAGGCGAGCGCAGCCGCTGCCGTGAACGTCTGCGTGAACATCAGGCACAGCTGACCCAATATGCTCAGCTGCTGGCCTCGCTGAAAAGCGCCTGGGATGCCAAGCGCGACATGCTGAAAGAGCTGCAGCAGGAGATGCAGACGATTGGCGTCCATGCGGACAGCAGCGCAGAAGCGCGGGCGCGGGCGCGTCGCGATGAGCTTTATACCGCACTGAGCCACAACCGCGCACGCCGGAATCAGCTGGAGAAACAGCTGACCTTCTGCGAAGCGGAGATGGATAATCTGCAGAAGCGACTGCGCCAGCTGGAACGCCAGTATCATCAGGTGCGTGAACAGGTGGTCAGCGCGAAAGCGGGCTGGTGCACGGTGCTGCGTCTGGTCAAAGAGAATGGCGTGGAGCGCCGTCTGCATCGTCGTGAACTCGCCTACATGAGTGGCGATGAACTGCGTTCGATGTCGGATAAGGCGCTGGGTGCGCTGCGTCTGGCGGTGGCGGACAATGAGCATCTGCGCGACGTGCTGCGGCTGTCAGAAGATCCGAAACGTCCGGAACGTAAAATTCAGTTCTTTATCGCCGTTTATCAGCATCTGCGTGAGCGTATTCGTCAGGACATTATCCGGACTGACGATCCGGTGGAAGCGATTGAGCAGATGGAGATTGAGCTGAATCGCCTGACGGAAGAGCTGACCGCGCGTGAGCAGATGCTGGCCATCAGTTCTCGCAGTGCGGCGAACATTATCCGTAAAACCATTCAGCGTGAACAGAACCGTATCCGTCAGCTGAATCAGGGCCTGCAGACCGTCAGCTTTGGTCAGGTGCGCAGCGTACGTCTCAACGTTAACGTTCGCGAAACCCATGCCATGCTGCTGGATACGCTGTCGGAAGAGCATGAGCAGCATCAGGACCTCTTCAACAGTAACCGTCTGACCTTCTCAGAGGCGCTGGCGAAGCTCTATCAGCGTCTGAACCCGCATATCGATATGGGTCAGCGGACGCCGCAGACTATCGGTGAGGAGCTGCTGGACTACCGCAACTATCTGGAGATGGAGGTGGAAGTTAACCGTGGTTCGGATGGCTGGCTGCGTGCAGAAAGTGGCGCACTCTCAACCGGCGAAGCGATCGGTACCGGGATGTCGATTCTGGTGATGGTCGTGCAGAGCTGGGAAGAGGAGTCCCGCCGTCTGCGAGGCAAGGATATCTCACCTTGCCGCCTGCTGTTCCTGGATGAGGCGGCTCGTCTGGATGCCCGCTCTATCGCCACGCTGTTTGAGCTATGTGAACGTCTGGAGATGCAGCTGGTGATTGCTGCGCCGGAGAACATCAGCCCGGAGAAAGGCACGACCTACAAACTGGTGCGTAAGGTGTTTAACAACACCGAGCACGTGCATGTTGTCGGCCTGCGTGGATTTGCGGCCGATCCCGTGCCCACTCGTGCCGGGAGCGGGGAGGCCGCTCTGCCCGATCTGACCACTGAAAAATCTCAGGCTGAGACGTAGTCAAAAACCGAACCATTGGTTAATCTGGAAACGGCATTTGTCGCATGAGGCAAATGCCGTTTTTGTTTGTATACTCAACATAATGAGTCACAGCCCGATCGCAGCGGATACAGGGAACGCTGCGCAGTTAAGAAGATAAGGGGGCAGGGATGTTGCTGGCAAAAAAGGTTAATCATCATCGTGTTATATCAGTGTTAGCGCTGGCGCTAACGGTTGTTCCATTTACGCTACCACAGGCCGCTGTTATCGCCGCGATGCCCGGCACCGCGCACGCGTCAGTTTCGGTTTCCGACAGTCAGCAACGTATCCGCCAGGCGTTTTCCAGCGCCGATCAGCCATTTTATCTTGCGCCGCTGGCGACGCTGTATGCGTCCCGCCACATGCAGCCGCTCTGGCAGGATGAGCAGGCGGTTCAGAAGTTTCAGCAGCAGCTGGCTGAGGTGGCGCTCTCTGGCGTCCAGCCGCAGTTCACGCGCTGGGTTGACCGTCTGACTAACCCGGCTATCACCGGCTTTGCCCGTGACGTGACCCTCTCCGACGCCATGCTGGGCTACCTGCAGTTTGTCTCTAACGTGCCGACGCAGGGCGAAACCTGGCTCTACAGTAATGTTCCTTACAGGCTGACACAGCCGTCGGTGGCCGTGGTGAATCAGTGGCAGAATGCGGTTAATGCGGGCGCGAGCAGTACGTTTGTTGCTTCCCTGCAGCCGCAGCATCCTCAGTATCAGCCGATGCACGCTGCGCTGAAAGCGCTGCTCAGTGATAAACAACCCTGGCCGCAGCTGAAGAACAGCGAAACGCTGCGTCCGGGGCAGGTCAGTGACGATGTGCCCGCACTGCGTGAAATTCTGCAGCGCAGCGGCATGCTGACCGCACAGAGCAACGCGCCCGCACCGGATGATGATGCCGTGCCGGTCGCTCCTTCGCCGGTAACCCACAGCGATCAGCCGGTGGCAGTGAGTCCTTCCGCCACGCCGGTTAACGATCTGCCTGCGCCATCGCCGCAGTCACCCGGCAACGTTCAGAGCCAGACGCTGGACGGCAACACCGCTAATGTCTATGACGAGACGCTGGTGGCGGCGGTCAAACGTTTTCAGCAGTGGCAGGGGCTGGATGGCGATGGCGCTATCGGTGCCAGAACGCGGCAGTGGCTGAACGTCTCACCCCAGATGCGCGCTTCATTACTGGCGCTGAATATTCAGCGACTGCGCCTGCTGCCGGATGATATGCACAACGGCATTATGGTCAACATCGCCAACTACTCGCTGATCTATTACAACAACGGCAACAAGATCCTCTCTTCCCGGGTTATTGTCGGGCGCCCCGATCGTAAAACACCACTGATGCGCAGCGCGCTCAATAATGTGGTGCTCAATCCGCCGTGGAATGTGCCGACGACGCTGGTGCGTAAAGATATCATCCCTAAAGTGAAACAGGACCCCACCTATCTCTACAAGCACGGTTATACCCTGCTGTCGGGCTGGAGTGCTGACGCTGAAGTGATCGATCCCAGTATGATCGACTGGCGCATGGTTTCCGCTGCATCCTTCCCTTACCGGATGATTCAGGCTCCGGGTCAGACGAATGCGCTGGGCCGATACAAATTCAACATGCCTAGTTCAGATGCCATCTATCTGCATGACACGCCAAACCATAACCTGTTTCAGCGTGATATTCGTGCGCTCAGCTCAGGCTGCGTGCGTGTGAATAAGGCATCAGAACTGGCCGGGTTGTTACTGCAGGATGCAGGCTGGAACGACTCCCGTATTTCCAGCACCCTGAAAGAGGGGGATACCCGTTATGTGCCGATTCGCCATCGCATCCCGGTCAATCTCTATTACCTTACGGCCTGGGTTGCTGATGATGGCAAGCCGCAGTTCCGAACAGATATTTACAATTATGATGACACCGCCCGTTCGGGCAGTCAGGCACTGAGCCGGGCCAAACAGTTATTGCTCTAGTGATTGATTTTAAATCGTTAGCAGCGCACCTGGCACCGTAAGAAATATCCTCTGAGGGCGATTCCTTCGGGAATCGCCTCTCAAACACGCCCCAGATGGGTTGACGCTTACCTGAGAGAAAGTTATGGTTCGGCCTGTGCGCTTTTTGCACATTTCTATGGCTTCACTCTCAGGTAAACCGCTACATGTCTACTATTGATTCTTTTCGTCGCAACCTGCTGCTTTGCGGTAGTGCCGCCGCCGGACTGGCATTATTGCCCGCTTCTGCAAGGGCTTCGCTTTCAACATCTCGCCCGCGTGTATTGATGCTTAACAATCTTCACACCGGTGAAACCCTTAAAACTGAATTTTTTAATGGTAAGAGTTACGACAAGGATGAGTTGACACGATTAAATCACTTTTTCCGTGACTACCGCGCCAATAAAGTGAAAAGCATTGATCCGCACCTCTTCGATCAGATTTTCCGCCTGCAGGCACTGCTCGGTACGCGCAAACCTGTCCAGCTGGTCTCGGGCTACCGTTCACTGGCGACCAACAATATGTTACGTGAGAGCGGTCCGGGAGTCGCGAAGCATAGCTATCACACCAAAGGCCAGGCGATGGATTTCCATATTGAAGGGGTTTCATTAGCCAATGTACGTAAAGCGGCGTTATCTCTGCGTGCGGGTGGTGTAGGATATTATCCCCGCAGTAACTTTGTACATATTGATACCGGTCCGATCAGGCACTGGTAACGACACCGGCGACGCTGCGTGAGCCGGTCATGGAGCGTTATGAACTACCACATTATTCCTGTTACAGCCTTTGCCCAGAACTGTTCCGTTATCTGGTGCGACACCACCCGTGAAGCGGCTCTGGTCGATCCAGGCGGCGATGCCGATCTGATTAAACAAACGCTGGAACAGCTCAGACTCAAACCCGCTCAGATTCTGCTGACCCATGGGCATCTCGATCATGTCGGAGCCGCGGTCGAACTGGCGGCTTACTATCAGATCCCTGTTGTCGGGCCACAAAAGCGGGATGCTTTCTGGCTGGAGGCGCTGCCCACGCAGAGCCGGATGTTCGGACTGGAAGAGTGCGCCCCTTTCACGCCGGATCGCTGGCTGGAGGAGGGGGAGAGTGTGCAGGTCGGGCTGACTACGCTGGAGGTCCTGCACTGCCCGGGCCATTCCCCTGGTCATGTGGTGTTCTTTGACCGTCCCGGAAAGCTGCTGATTTCAGGTGATGTGATTTTTAATGGCGGCGTGGGACGAACAGACTTCCCGCAGGGCGATCATCAGCAGTTAATTAAGGCGATTCACACTAAATTACTGCCGCTGGGCGATGATGTGACTTTTCTGCCCGGTCACGGCCCGATCTCCACACTGGGACAGGAACGCATCAGCAATCCTTTCCTGCAGTAAAATCAGACCTTTTGCTGCCATAAAAAATGGGCCCTCAGGCCCATTTTTGTTTATCGCCTGCCTCAGAGCACCGCGACAATCGCTTCGCACAGCGCCGACATGTTGTCCGGCGTCATTCCGGCCACATTCACGCGGCCAGAGTTAACGGCATACACAGCGAACTCTTCACGCAGGCGAATAACCTGCTCTTTGGTTAAGCCGCTGAATGAGAACATGCCGTTTTGCTTAATGATAAAGCTGAAGTCACGCTGCGCACCTTTCTCTGCCAGCGTGTTAACAAACAGCTGCCGCATACGCTGAATGCGCTGACGCATGTCCGACAGCTCCTGCTCCCAGATCGTCCGAAGTGCGTCGTTACTCAGAATCGTCGCGACGACGGCCGCACCATGCGCCGGGGGATTGGAGTAGTTGGCACGAATGGTGTATTTCACCTGACTGAATGCGGTTTCTGCTACGCTGGCGTCGGCCGCTACCAGCGTGATGGCCCCCACGCGCTCATTGTAGAGACCAAAATTCTTCGAGTATGAGCTGGCGACAATCAGCTCCTGATGTGACGCGGCAAAAATACGCAGGCCTTCGGCATCTTCGTCCAGACCACGGGCAAAGCCCTGGTAAGCGAAGTCGAACAGCGGCAGCCAGCCATTCGCCTGTGAGATCTCTGCCAGCTTCTGCCACTGCTCCGCTGTCGGATCGATACCGGTCGGGTTATGGCAGCAGCCGTGGAAAAGTACCACGTCGCCAGGCTGAACCTGACTCAGCGACGCCAGCATTCCCTCAAAATCGAGTGTATGGTTTGCCGCGTCATAATAGTGATATTCACACACCTCAAGACCGGCAGCATTGAACACATTTTTATGATTCGGCCAGCTGGGGTTGCTGATCCAGACCCGTTTTACCGCTGTCTGCGTGGCCAGAAAATCTGCCGCAATGCGTAGCGCGCCTGTGCCACCTGGCGTCTGTGCCGTACGTGCACGGCGCGCGCTAATCAGTGGGCTGTCATTGCCGAACAGCAGGGCCTGCGTGCAGCGCGCGAAATCCGCCAGACCATCAATGCTGAGATAGTTTTTGGTGGTTTCGTTTTCCAGCAGATACTGCTCAGCCTTTTTAACACTGGTCAGCACCGGGGTCTTGCCGGTTTCGTCTTTATAGACGCCGATACCCAGATTGATTTTTTCAGGGCGGTCATCAGCACGAAACAGATCGGCGAGCCCGAGAATAGGATCGGCGGGTGCAGCAGAGATCGATTCAAACATGTGTCAGGTCCATTAGCGTGAACGTTTGCAAGAGGGCTCTCAGGTTAACGTCCGGCCAGGCAAATGCCAACCGTTTGCGAATCAAAATGCTCTATTTTGCGGTGCGGATTGCGCGACGGGGAGATAAAGACGTTAACGTGGGGCGGAAGGGGATTAAGCAGCGCAGAGGTTGTGATTAACAGCCATAAAAAAACGGGGCCGTGGCCCCGTTTTTCAACATGTTGAAAGCAGGATTAGAACTGGTAAACCAGGCCTACACCCACCACGTCGTCTGTGTTCAGATTCAGGCGGTTGTTGTCATCCAGCTGGTTGATTTTGTAATCAACATAGGTAGACATGTTTTTGTTGAAGTAGTAAGTCGCGCCAACATCGAAATATTTGTACAGGTCAGCATCGCCGATACCTTCGATATCTTTGCCTTTCTGTTGCACGTATGCGATGGATGGACGCAGACCGAAGTCGAACTGGTACTGAGCAACTAACTCAATAGTCTGAGTTTTATTGGCGAATGCAGTCACTGAGTCGTCAGTGTTAGCTACAGGGACGCCAATAGCGGTAGAGTTACGGCCTTCACCGTACATCGCTGCCAGGTAAACGTTGTTCGCATCATATTTCAGCGCGGTTGCCCAGTTCTCAGCACGTTTGCCCTGACCAACTACGTTACCATTAACAGCAACACCCGCTGCCTGTGAATTAGTACGGTCGCTGCTGCTGTAAGCACCAACGATGCCAACACCAATTGGTGAGGTGTATGAAGTTGAGAGCGCATAACCGTCACCGTTAGCACGGTCAATCGCGGTACGGTCGTTTTTGCCCTGATACTGAGCAGCAAAGTCCCAGCCATCAACCAGACCGAAGAAGTTGGTGTTGCGGTAGGTCAGCAGGCCGGTGCTGCGACCGTTCATAAAGCTGTCTGAGCTGCCCCAGTCACCACCAAATACTGGCAGCATATCGGTCCAGCCGATTGCATCGTAAACCAGACCATAGTTACGGCCGTAGTCGATTGAACCTGCATCACCGAATTTCAGACCGGCAAAGCCCAGACGGGTTTTGTTGCCATTCTGTGCGTCACCACCCTCAGAGTTGTTCGCCTGAAGGTTATATTCCCACTGGCCGTAACCGGTCAGCTGGTCATTAATCTGGGTTTCGCCTTTGAAGCCAAAGCGGACATAAGACTCATCGCCGTCGCTGCCAGCGTCGTCAGAGAACTGGTGACGTGCATCGACTTTACCGTACAGGTCCAGTTTGTTGCCGTCTTTGTTATAGATTTCTGCAGCATTGGCTGCGCCGGCGGCTAACAGAGCAGGGATAACCACTGCCAGAATATTGCGCTTCATCATTATTCATTACCCTCATTGGAGTTATTTGTACACCTGCCACTGCCGTAAGGAAATCTTTACAGAACCCTCAACGAAGTTTGGTGTCTTCCTGTGTCTGCACGCATCTTTCCATCCCCCCCGCCGTAATTCTAGCGCGAAAATGCTACTAAACTCGTAATCTGGTTTCTAAAGGAAAATATGTATTACAAAATGTAAAAAAGACGGAACTTTGTGAGAGAACTCAAAATTTACAAAAATAAAAAAAGGCCGGCAGTGCCGACCTCTTTATATATATGATTTTCTTATATTTAATGCCGAATGTCAGAAACTCGCGTTACGTGGGGTGCGTGGGAAGGGGATAACGTCCCTGACATTTTGTACGCCGGTAACATAGGCGATTAAACGTTCAAAGCCCAGACCAAAGCCAGAATGCGGAACGGTGCCATAGCGACGCAGGTCACGATACCACCAGTAATCCTCTTTATTCAGCCCCATCTCTTCCAGACGCGCATCCAGCACATCCAGACGCTCTTCACGCTGTGAACCGCCGATGATCTCACCAATGCCCGGCGCCAGAACGTCCATCGCCGCCACGGTTTTGCCATCCTCGTTCAGGCGCATATAGAACGCTTTAATATCTTTCGGGTAGTTTTTCACAACCACTGGCGCTTTGAAGTGTTTCTCTGCCAGATAACGCTCGTGTTCAGAGGAGAGGTCGATACCCCAGGATACCGGATTCTCGAAGGTCTGACCGCAGTTCTTCAGAATCTCAATCGCATCGGTGTAGTCGACCTGAGCAAAATCGGTGGTGATGAAACGCTGCAGGCGCTCAACAGCCTCTTTATCGACACGCTCAGCAAAGAAGGCCATGTCGTCAGCGCGCTCTTCCAGCACCGCGTTAAAGACATATTTCAGCATGGCTTCGGCCAGTGCTGCGGCATCATCCAGCGAAGCAAACGCAATTTCCGGCTCCAGCATCCAGAATTCCGCCAGGTGACGGCTGGTGTTAGAGTTTTCGGCGCGGAAGGTCGGACCAAAGGTGTAAATCTTCGACAGGGCGCTGGCATAGGTTTCACCGTTCAGCTGACCTGATACGGTCAGGAACGCCTCTTTGCCAAAGAAATCTTCAGCGAAATCGACTTTGCCCTGATCGTCACGCGGCAGGTTTTCCAGATCCAGCGTCGAAACGCGGAACATCTCGCCTGCGCCTTCGGTGTCTGACGCGGTGATCAGTGGAGTGGAGACCCAGAAATAGCCATTTTCATGGAAGAAACGGTGCAGCGCCTGCGCCAGAGTATGGCGGACGCGGGCAACCGCGCCAATCAGGTTGGTGCGCGGACGCAGGTGAGCCACTTCACGCAGATACTCAATGCTGTGGCGCTTAGCCGCCATCGGGTAGCTGTCCGGATCTTCCACCCAGCCCACCACTTCCAGATGGGTCGCCTGAATCTCAAACGCCTGGCCCTGACCCGGCGAAGCCACCACTTTACCGGTGACGATAACCGAACAGCCCGTGGTCAGACGCAGCACTTCATCCTGATAATTATTCAGAGAATTATTGACGACAGCCTGAACGGGATTAAAGCAGGAGCCGTCATACACGGCGATGAAGGAAAGACCGGCTTTGGAATCTCTTCGGGTACGCACCCAACCACGTACGGTGACTTCACTGTCAACCGCGACGCGACCGTGCAGTACGTCCGCTACAGGCACTACGCTCATAAATATCTCTCTATATAGAAGAAGTGAGTAAAAAAAGTTGCCCCATCCGGGGTTTTGCTATGTTACTTGCGAGTCTTCAGGAAACAAGCAAAATTCAGGCTGAAAACAGATTTATTACAGCAGAGGCGGGGCGTATTGACGCCCCGATAAGAGGGGATTTAACTCGCTTTTTTCACCAGCGGCAGGTCAAAGGCTTTACGCAGCGCTCTGACAAAGGCTTTGTCCTGACAGATCGTTTTACCCGGGCTGTCGGAGAGTTTTGCCACCGGTTTACCGTTGCACTGCACCAGTTTAATGACGATATTCAGTGGCGTGACGCCCGGAATATCGCAGGTCAGACGGGTGCCGATACCGAAAACCACATTCGTTCGCTGACCAAAATGGCGGTAAAGCGCCAGCGCTTTATCGAGATTCAGATTGTCAGAAAAGACCAGATTTTTGCTTAAGGGATCGATACCCAGCTTCTGATAGTGGGCGAGCGCTTTCTCACCCCACTCAACCGGATCGCCGGAATCGTGGCGCAGACCCTGATAACGGCGGGCGAACACCGGGCCAAAGTCGCGCAGGAACGCATCCATGGCGATACAGTCGGTCAGCGCAATACCCAGCTGGTCGTCATACTCATCCAGCCACGCCTGCAGTGCTGCCCGCTGGCTGTTCGCCAGAACGGGACTAATCTGCTGGAACGCCTGAAACCACTCGTGCGCCTGGGTGCCCACTGGCGTGAGTGACAGGCGGCGCGCCAGGTCATAGTTACTGGTACCAATCAGCCAGGGGAAATCCTGTTTCAGCGTTGCGACAATCGACTGCTGTACATCCTGTGAATAGCGACGGCGGGTGCCGAAATCCATCAGGCGGAAGCGTGACATGTCGAGGTCGGCCACCTGCGCGTTAAAGTCGCTGAGCTTATGATGCAGGTGGTCAATCGCCTGCTGAGTGGTGACCTGCGGTGTGCGATGACGATGCACAATCTCGCTGATCAGCGCCAGCAGTGGCACCTCCCACAGTATCACTTCACGCCACGGCCCCTGAATACGAAGGTCCAGCTTGCCGTGGTGATTGCGCACCTCAACCTGCTCCGGTTTGTAGCGGAACTGGCGAAGCCAGCTCAGGTAATCTTCGCGAAAGAAGGGAAGATGAGACAACCAGATCGCTTCATCTTCAGTCAGCGCCAGATTTTGCATTGCGGTTATCGCGTCACGAATTTCGTCAGCGTAGAGACCCAGCAGTTCGTCGCCGCGGCAGCGAAACTCCGCCGTCACCGTTACGTCGTGGTAGCGGTGGAAAACGGCCTGCTGCATATGGAGCTTATAGGCGTCCGTATCCAGCAGCGAGGTCAGTATCGGGGAAGCATGTCCTGTCATGGCGCGTTTCAGCATCCTGTTCGGTGGCGCAGAGCCCGGTGTTGTACACAGTCATAAAGACGCAAAAGTATAATTCACTATCTGACGCCGATCACAGCATATTTCAGTCCGGCGGGTCGAGGCCAATCTGTGCCTTTGTTAACAAACTGTAGACATTTCACCCTTTAGCTGCATTGTGCGTGGCAAGCTTGTTGTAACAAGCTTAGACTTTGCCGGTAAACTTATAACAACGCGAGACGGAATATGACGCAACAGCCCCAAATCAAGTATCGCCACGACTATCGTGCGCCTGATTACACCATCACCGACATCGATTTAACCTTTGAACTGGATGCGTCGACCACCCGCGTAACGGCCATCAGCCAGGTCAAACGGCTGGGCGACAGCCAGGCTGAGCTGCGCCTGGACGGGGAGGCGTTAACGCTGATTGCGCTGGAAATCAACGGGCAGCCCTGGACGGCGTTCCGTGAAGAAGAGGGGGCGCTGGTCATCAGTCAGCTGCCGGAAAGCTTCACCCTGAAAATCATCAACGATATTCATCCGGATCAGAACACGGCGCTGGAAGGACTGTACAAATCGGGTGAGGCGCTCTGCACCCAGTGCGAAGCTGAAGGCTTCCGTCATATTACCTGGTATCTCGATCGCCCGGATGTGCTGGCGCGTTTTACTACCACCATTTATGCCGACGGCAATCGCTATCCCTACCTGCTCTCCAACGGTAACCGGATCGACGGCGGCCAGGACGATCAGGGGCGCAACTGGGTGAAGTGGCAGGACCCATTCCCGAAACCCTGCTATCTCTTTGCGCTGGTGGCGGGCGACTTCGACGTGCTGCGCGACAGCTTTACCACCCGCTCAGGCCGTGATGTGGCGCTGGAGATCTTCGTCGACCGCGGCAATCTCGACCGCGCTGACTGGGCGATGACCTCGCTGAAAAACAGCATGAAGTGGGATGAGGAGCGTTTCGGTCTGGAGTATGACCTCGACATCTTTATGATCGTGGCAGTGGACTTCTTTAATATGGGGGCGATGGAAAACAAAGGCCTCAACGTCTTTAACGCCAAATATGTACTGGCCAAAGCTGAAACCGCGACCGACAAAGATTATCTCGGTATTGAAGCCGTAATTGGTCATGAATATTTCCATAACTGGACCGGTAACCGCGTGACCTGCCGCGACTGGTTCCAGCTCAGCCTGAAAGAGGGGCTGACGGTCTTCCGCGATCAGGAGTTCAGCTCCGATCTGGGTTCGCGCGCGGTGAACCGCATCGATAATGTGCGCATCGTTCGTGGTGCACAGTTCGCCGAAGATGCCAGCCCGATGGCGCACCCGATCCGCCCGGATCAGGTGATCGAAATGAACAACTTCTACACTCTGACCGTGTATGAAAAGGGATCGGAAGTGATCCGCATGATGCACACGCTGCTGGGTGAGGAGAATTTCCAGAAAGGCATGCAGCTCTATTTTGAGCGCCACGACGGCAGCGCGGCAACCTGTGATGATTTTGTTCAGGCGATGGAAGATGCTTCAAACGTCGACCTGTCGCAGTTCCGCCGCTGGTACAGCCAGTCGGGTACACCGGTCCTGACGGTCCGTGACGACTATAATCCGGAGCTGGAACAGTACACTCTGCATGTTACCCAGCACACGCCAGCCACCGCCGACCAGAAAGAGAAGCTGCCGCTGCACATTCCGCTGGATATCGAACTCTATGATGGTGAAGGCAAGGTGATCCCGCTGCAGCATAATGGGCAGCCGGTGCATCATGTGCTGAATGTTACCGAGGAGTTCCAGACCTTTATTTTCGACAACGTCTACTTCCAGCCGGTGCCGTCGCTGCTGCGTGAATTCTCTGCGCCGGTGAAGCTCGACTATAAGTGGAGTGACGCGCAGCTTACCTTCCTGATGCGCCATGCCCGCAACGACTTCTCCCGCTGGGATGCGGCTCAGAGCCTGCTGGCTACCTATATCCGCCTCAATGTCGCCCGCTATCAGCAGGGTCAGCATCTGTCGCTGCCGCTGCACGTCGCCGACGCGTTCCGCGCAGTGCTGCTTGATACCGACTGCGACCCGGCACTGACCGCGCTGATCATGACGCTGCCGTCAGAAAATGAGATTGCCGAGCTGTTTGACGTTATCGATCCGCAGGCCATCTCACTGGTGCGGGATGCGTTGCAACGTACGCTGGCGCGCGAACTGGCCGATGAATTCTTTGCGATTTACAACGCCAATCAGCAGCCAGAGTATCGCGTGGAGCATGAGGCGATTGGTCAGCGCAGCCTGAAAAATATCTGCCTGACCTATCTCGCCTTCAGCGATGCGCAGCTGGCGGACAAACTGGTGCAGGCGCAGTATCAGCAGGCGACCAACATGACTGATGCGCTGGCCGCTCTTTCTGCCGCTGTGGCGGCGCAGCTGCCGTGCCGCGATGCGCTGCTGGCGGCGTATGATGAGCGCTGGCATCAGGATGGTCTGGTCATGGACAAATGGTTTGTGCTGCAGGCGACCAGCCCGGCTGCCAACGTGATGCGCAACGTGCGTCAGCTTCTGACGCATCGCTCCTTCACGATGAGTAACCCGAACCGCGTTCGCTCGCTGGTGGGTGCCTTTGCCTCCGCGAACCCTGCTGCTTTCCATGCAAAAGATGGCAGCGGCTATAAGTTCCTGGTCGAGATGCTGACTGACCTCAACACCCGTAATCCGCAGGTGGCGGCACGGATGGTGGAGCCGCTGATTCGCCTGAAACGCTATGACGAAACGCGTCAGGCGATGATGCGCGAGGCGCTGGAAGAACTGCTGACGCTGGATAAACTCTCTGGCGATCTCTACGAGAAAATCACCCGGGCGCTGAACGCCTGATAATAAAAAGGCGGAGCGTCTGAGACGGCCTCCGCCTTTTTTTAGCGCTGCTGCGCCAGTCGCACTGGTGGAGTGCGCTCTGTACGCTGCATCACCCGATCCAGCACCTCCGCTTCCAGCTCGGCGAGTCGTGCCGATCCCCGGCGCCGCGGCCTGGGCAAATCGACCTGAAGATCCAGCCCGATCTCTCCCTCCTCAATCAACAGCACCCGATCCGCCATCACAACCGCCTCACTGACATCGTGTGTGACCAGCAGCACGGTAAAGTGATGCTGCTGCCACAGCGACTCAATCAGTCCCTGCATTTCGATGCGGGTCAGGGCATCCAGCGCCCCCAGTGGCTCATCCAGCAGCAACAGACCGGGACGATGGATCAGCGCCCGGGCCAGCGCAACCCGCTGTTTCTGGCCTCCCGACAGCGCAGCAGGCCACTCATCCGCCCGATCGGCAAGTCCGACTGCCGCCAGCGCATCCCGCGCCGCGCCGCGCCATTCGCGTCCGCGCAGTCCCAGGCCGACGTTATCGATCACTTTTTTCCACGGCAGCAGTCGCGCATCCTGGAACATCAGACGGGTATCGTCGCGCGCCGACTGCAACGGCGCATTGCCCGCCAGCAGCTCACCGCTGGAGCAGTGCTCCAGTCCGGCCAGCAGGCGCAGCAGGGTACTTTTGCCACAGCCGCTGCGGCCCACGACCGCCACAAACTGACCGGAAGGGATATGCAGGTCAATTTTATTAAGAATAGTGCGGTTGCCATACTGTTTGCTGACGCCGTTGACGCCAACCGGGGTGCCGGTGTTGAGGCGTGCCGGTGAGAGAATCGGACTCATGCGTTCTCCTCCTTTAATTGATAAGCGGGATGCCAGCGCAGCCAGACACGCTCCAGCAGCAGCGCGGCGACATCCGCCAGTTTACCGAGCAGGGCGTAGAGAATAATGGCGACCACCACCACATCCGTTTGCAGAAATTCCCGCGCATTCATCGCCAGATAGCCGATACCGGCGTTGGCGGAAATGGTTTCCGCGACGATCAGCGTCAGCCACATCAGGCCGAGGGCAAAACGCACGCCGACCATGATATTCGGCAGCGCGCCGGGCAGGATCACCTGGATAAACAGACTCCAGCCGGAGAGACCGTAGCTGCGGGCCATCTCAACCAGCCCGCGGTCAATATTACGGATGCCGTGATAGGTGTTGAGGTAGATAGGGAAGAGCGTGCCCAGCGCCACCAGGAAAATCTTGGCCGACTCATCAATACCGAACCAGAGGATCACCAGCGGGATCAGGGCCAGATGCGGCACGTTGCGCAGCATCTGAACCGAGGTATCGAGCAGACGCTCACCGGTTTTTGAGGTGCCCGTAATCAGTCCAAGTATCAGACCGATAGAGCCGCCGATAGCGAAACCGACCAGCGCCCGCCAGCTGCTGATCGCCAGGTGCTGCCACAGTTCGCCGCTGACCGTCAGCTGCCAGAAGGTGGTCACGATTTTCTCCGGCGCGGGCAGAATGCGGGTTGATAACCAGCCGGTTTGCGAGGCAATCTGCCACACCACGATCAGCAGGAGAGGCAGCAGCCACGGCACCAGCGTATCGGCAAGACGTTTTCGGGTTCTGGCCATTCTGCTCTCCTCAGCCCCGGGCGACTTTTTTCTCAGGGGTAAAATCGTTGGCTACCGCTTCACCGTGCGCCTGAACGACGCGAGGCTGCGGGACCAGCGGCACCTGCAGGTCGAGATGCGGGAACAGGAGTTCCCCGACGCGATAAGCCTCTTCCAGATGCGGGTAGCCTGACAGAATAAAGGTCTCGATACCCAGCGCTTCATACTCTTTGATCCGGGCGGCAACGGTCGGGCCATCACCCACCAGTGCGGTTCCGGCACCGCTGCGCACCAGACCGACACCTGCCCAGAGGTTCGGGCTGATTTCGAGCTTGTCGCGGCGACCCCCGTGGAGCGCGGCCATGCGACGCTGTCCGACAGAATCGGCGCGCTGGAATGCCGCCTGCGCTTTTGCGATGGTGGCGTCATCCACATTGGCAATCAGCCGGTCAGCCGCCTGCCAGGCCTCTTCATTAGTTTCACGCACAATCACATGCAGACGGATACCGAACCGCACGGTCCGGCCCTGAGCAGCCGCTTTCGCGCGCACCTGCTCAATTTTCTCTTTGACCTGCGCAGGCGGCTCGCCCCAGGTGAGGTAGACATCAACCTGCTCCGCGGCCAGCTCCTGCGCCGGTTCCGAGGAGCCGCCAAACCAGAGCGGCGGGCGAGGCTGCTGGACCGGTTTAAACATCAGCCGCGCCCCGCGAACGTGCACATGCCTGCCTTCATAATCGACGGTTTCCCCCTCAAGAACCCGACGCCAGACGCGGGTAAACTCGGCGGATTCCGCGTAACGCTCGCGGTGATCGAGGAACACCCCGTCGCCCGCCAGCTCTTCCGGATCGCCGCCGGTCACCAGGTTGAACAGCGCCCGCCCGTTAGAGAGGCGATCCAGGGTGGCGGCCTGACGGGCGGCCTGCGTCGGTGAAATCACACCCGGCCGCAGCGCCACCAGAAAACGCAGACGCTGAGTGACCGGAATCAGCGAGGCGGCCACCAGCCAGGCATCTTCACAGGAGCGGCCGGTCGGGATAAGGACGCCGCCAAAGCCCAGACGGTCAGCGGCCTGCGCCACCTGCTGCAGATAGGCGTGATCAACCGGTCGCGCCCCTTCAGCCGTGCCAAGATAGTGTCCGTCGCCATGGGTTGGCAGGAACCAGAAAACAGATACGCTCATTGTTGCTCCTTATTGCGTGACGGTGTGGGGATGCCAGAGACGATCCTGAATCGTCACTTTGACTGGCAACAGATGATTGGCATAAAAGAGATCGGCGGTGCGCTGCTGCGCGGCGGCCGTTTCGGCACTGACCGGTGAAATGCGGGTCGGCGGCCGGTGATCCAGATAGCTGGCGATAACCGGTTCGGGCAGGCCCATCGCCTGAGCCAGCAGGGTAGTACTCTGCTGCCGCTGGCTGATGGTGAGCGCATCGGCCGCACTGAACGTGTCGAGCACCTGCTGAATAAAGGCGCCATGGGCTTCGGCATAGCTGCGGGTCGCTAAATAGAACGAGCCGGTCAGGTTGAGCGAACTGCCATCAATCAGCAGGCGCGAGTTACCCTGCTGGAGCACGGAGGAGTAGTAGGGGTCCCAGATAGCCCAGGCATCAACGTTGCCCTGCTGGAAAGCGGCGCGGGCATCGGCGGGCGTCAGATAGACCGGCGTAATATCGTTAAAGGAGAGTCCCGCCTGCTGCAGCGCGCGCAGCAGCAGGTTGTGCGAGCTGGAGCCTTTCTGGAAGGCGACTTTTTTCCCTTTCAGATCTGCCACCTGTTTCAGGGGGCTGTTTTTCGGCACCAGAATCACTTCTGATTTCGGTTTCGGCGGCTCAGAACCTACGTAGAGCAGATCAGCGCCCGCGGCCTGCGCAAACAGTGGCGGAAGGTCGCCGGTGCTGCCGAGATCGATGCTGTTCACATTCAGCGCTTCCAGCATCTGAGGGCCCGCCGGGAACTCGACCCACTTAATATGCGTATGGGGAAAACGCTTCTCCAGTAACTGATGCGACTTTGCCAGCACCATGCTGACTGAGCCTTTCTGATAACCGATACGAATCTCAGCCGGGTCGGATTCGGCGGCCTGAACCTGAAGGCCCGCCAGCAGAAGCACTGCAACCAGCCACTTTCCTAATCTCTGCTTCATTGCTCTGTTCCTTAAACCGCTTGCGCAACGGGGTGGTGGTGACGGTTCAGCGCCAGCCAGAAGGCGGAAACCGCTTCATCCAGACGCTCTGCCAGAGAGGCCTGTAATTCAGGCTGCCGGTCATAATGAACCACCTGATGATCCTCGGCATAAACGCCGTGCAGAATCTCCTGCGCCTTCAGGGCATTGAGAACCGGCTTCAGGGCGTAGTCGAGCGCCAGCATATGACCGGCACTGCCGCCGCTGGCCAGTGGCAGCACCACTTTATGTTCCAGCGCGCGTTCCGGCAGCAGGTCAAGCAGTGTCTTCAGCGCCCCCGAAAATGAGGCTTTATAAATCGGGGTCGCCACAATCAGCCCATCCGCTGAGGCCAGGTCCTCGCGTAATGCCAGCAGGGCAGGCGCATCAAAGCGCGCATTGATCAGATCGTCAGGCTGAAAGTTGTGAATATTCCAGGGAATGACTTCAACGCCACGCGCCTCCAGCTTGTGCTGACACAGCGTCAGCAGGGAAGTTGAGCGGGAGGGGAACCGTGGGCTGCCTGCCAGCGTAATAACTCGCATCATCACTCCTTATAACTAAAAGTTATTGATTATCAAATGTTGAGAACTTATGCCTTCATACTGTCAGAGCAGGGCAGTGGGCTTAAATGATTTATCCGGCAAAGTAAGCGTAAAAACTGCAAATAGAAGCGGCGGAAACCGGGACGCATCCGGGGGCATTCCGAATATTCTTAATTTCAGGGCAAACAGAGAAACGATTCATTAAGGAGGGTGATGCGAGATCGCAAAAACAGGCGGGATGCCCAAAAAAAATCGCTCTCGTCTGATTGCCTGAACATTCTGATTGTGACCGACAACCCCATTAAGCGCAGCGGCCGGGTCAGAAGCAGCACGGAAACTGACTGGTAGTGGGCTTCCTTCGTCTGCTATTAGGATTTATGCCATAAGGCAGAGTGTAATAAAAATGAAGGAATGGTGACGTTTTTCACTGATTCAGACGTTCGCTTACAGATTCCTGAATCTGGTTACGTCTGCTTTATCACCTATTTTTAAATCAATCCTCAACAGTTTTAACATTACAGCGGGGTATTGATGCACGTCTTTTAACAGTGATACTCCTGTGAAACGTTAAGATATTTTTTACGACTGGTCTTTTTTTACGAAGCCGGTTTAAGATAATCGGGCTGAATCAAAGAAACAGAATATCAGCCTCTCACTCTTTTCATCGCTTCGCCTCTGGTCAGGACCTGCATCAGGCAGGTGAATCGTTTTGTTATTTTTAACAGCTGAGAATTACCTATGTCTGACATCCTGTTATCCGTAATTATTCCAACCTACAACGTTGAGAAATATATTGTCGAGTGCGTTGATTCCTTATTGCGCCAGGTTAAATCTCCCAATGAAATTCTCATTGTGAATGATGGCTCCACCGACGGAACGCTGGCCTTACTTGAACAGAATTATGCGCATCTTTCTCAGGTGAAAATAATTACCACGGAAAACGGCGGCGCCGGTCGTGCTCGCGATGTGGGTATTGAGCAGGCCAGAGGCCAGTTCCTCTTTTTCTGCGACCCGGATGATGTCGTGGTTGATGGCCTGGTGGCGGAACTCGCGACGGTCGCGGAACAGCACCCGGAGAACGACCTGTTCTGTTTCAACTCCTGCGTTTATCGTGATGGGCAGATTGATGTCACCTCACCTAAAGTCAGACACGAAATTTTTGGCCAGCAGAAATCGCAGGAGGTCTTTTTGCATCTGCTGCGAAACGGCAGATATACCTCGGCGGCCTGGAGTTATATCGTCAGTAAGCGAATTGTCGAGCAACATAAATTACGCTTTGTTGGACGCGTTCATGAAGATCACAACTTCACGCTATCCGTGTTTGTAAAAAGTCAGCAGGCCTGGGTCAGCCGTCAGGTTTATTATAAACAGCGTATCCGTAATGGCTCGCTGACCAACAGTACCAAAAGTAATGAGTTTTTCTACCAGCGTTATAACGCTTTTATGCACGCCTACAGTACGTTAAACAGCTCGATCACGAAATCCGCCTGGCGCAGTTCGCTGGAGAAAGCCTATTTAGTTCATTCGTTTCGCCTGATGATCTACCTGTCACTCTATAATGGCACCCCCGTGCCGGAATATGTCCTGAATGCCATCCGCTTCCTGGGCCGTAATGTCAAAACAGAAAACGTCAAGGAGTGGCTACTGTTCAATCGCCCTGAACTCTTTATTGCGTTACAGCATTACAAAGTTAAAAAAGAGCTCAGTCGTGCCGCCTGATCCTGCAAAAGCAGCCGGATTCTGAAAAATTTGAAGCGATATTGTTTATGCCTTAGCGAAATGAGAAGGTGAGACATGCAATGTGTATAAGGTTGTTGCGTCATGGCAAAAGTACTCGATAAAAGTCTGATTATTAATATTTTTTCACTGCTGGCGTATCGCGGCGCGTCGTTTCTGTTTCCGCTGGCTACGCTGCCCTATCTGGCCCGTGTTCTGGGGGTAGAACAGATGGGTACGCTGGCGCTGGCGATCGCCTGCGTGCTCTATTGCAGTACCATCTCCGACTGGGGATTCAATGTCTTTACCACCAAAGATATTGCGCACCATCGTGACGACAAGGAACGTGTCAGTCAGCTCTTCTGGTCCACCTTTAACGCCAAGCTGATGCTGCTGCTGCTGACCAGTGGCACGCTGCTCACCGCCACCTGGTTTAATCCTGCCTGGCACTCACTGTTCTTTATTGTGCTGGCGAACTGCACGACGCTGGTTGGTTCGCTGTTTTCCTTTGGCTGGCTGATGCAGGGCTTTGAGAAGCTGGGTAAAACCGCAGTTATCGCCACCTTCGGTAACTTCTGCGCCATTCCGCTGACCTTTTTGCTGGTGAAATCTCCGCAGGACACCTGGCTGGCTGCGCTGATCCCTGGCGTCGTCTCCATGATCAGTGCGGCGATAACGCTGAAGTTTGTGCTGGAGATGAAAGTCATTGGCCATTACCGCTTTGAACCGCGTGAAATTAAACAGCGCATCACCGACAGCATGGATGTCTTTATTGCCATTGCCGGGGCCAACCTGTTTAACAGCGTCAACGTGGTGATCCTGGCGACCTTTACTTCTACCTATATGGTGGGGATCTATAACGGTGCCGATCGCCTGCGTAAAGCGGCAAATTCCGTGCCGGAGCAGATCGGGAGCGCCTTCTTTCCGCGCGTCAGCCACCTGTTTGGCCGGGATAAACGCGCCGCGATTGCCGCAACACGCAAAAGTCTGCTGCTCTCATTCTCTCTGAGTCTGTCGATTGTCATCTTTACCTGGTTTTTTGCTGACCTGGTCGTCTCAATTTTACTGGGTAAAGACTTTATTCCGTCGGCGGATGTGCTGCGCGTCTTCGTGCTCTGCTTCCTGTTTGGCAACATCGCCTATCCGGCCGGATTACAGATCCTGATCCCACACGGCCTGGCGCGCCAGCGTATGTGGGTCATGATGGCGGCGGGGGTGATTAACGTACCGCTCTGCTGTTTCCTGGCCTGGAAGTTTGGCGCAATCGGCGCGGCATGGTCGATGGTGGGTGCGGAAGCGTTTGTCTGTCTTGGCATTTTTGGCATCATGCATCGTCACGGTATCCTGCGGGAATATCTCTTTCCCTCTCAGGTGGAAAATCGCCCCGTAAACGATTCCGCTGCGTAAGATCAAAGCAAGGTGACTTAACTTCCCGCCTTTCCGCCCTTCGATTTACTTTTGCGCCAGAGCACTTTACCATTCTGGCGCACAATTTCCCGTGCACCGATTTTCACGATTGCTTCCGTCCTTCAGGAGAGTGCATGTTTTATCCTATCGTCCGACCGGCGCTGTTTAAGCTCGACCCCGAACGCGCGCACGAACTCACCTTTCAGCAACTGCGCTTTATGAATGGCACCCCGCTGGAACGGTTTTATCGCCAGAATCTGCCGTCGCGTCCGGTCACCTGTATGGGACTGACCTTTAAAAATGCCCTTGGCCTGGCCGCGGGCCTGGATAAAAACGCGGAGTGCATTGACGCCTTTGCGGCGATGGGCTTCGGGTTTGTTGAAGTTGGCACCGTCACGCCGCGCGCTCAGGCAGGCAATGATAAGCCGCGCATGTTCCGACTGGTTGAAGCGGGCGGGATTATCAATCGCATGGGATTCAATAATCTGGGGGTCGATCACCTGGTCGAAAACGTGAAAAAAGCGCGTTTTAACGGCGTACTGGGGATTAATATCGGCAAAAATAAAGATACGCCGGTTGAGCAGGGAAAAGAGGATTACCTGATCTGCATGGAAAAGGTGTATGCCCACGCCGGTTATATCGCCATCAATATTTCCTCACCTAACACTCCCGGTCTGCGCTCACTGCAATATGGTGAGGCTCTGGATGATCTGCTTTCCGCCATTAAACAGAAACAAAAAGCGCTGGAACAGCGTCATCTCAAATATGTTCCGCTGGCCGTAAAAATTGCTCCGGACCTCTCTGAAGAGGAGTTAATTCAGGTAGCGGACAGTTTAGTACGTCACCAGATTGATGGCGTGATTGCGACGAATACCACGCTCGATCGCTCCCTGGTCACGGGTCTTAAGCATGCTGAGGAAGCCGGTGGCTTAAGCGGACGGCCTGTCCAGTCGCGCAGCACGGCGGTCATTCAGCGCCTCTCACAGGAACTGCAGGGACGCCTGCCGATTATCGGCGCAGGCGGCATTGATTCTCTGACCGCTGCGCGTGAAAAGATTGCGGCAGGGGCCACGCTGGTTCAGATCTATTCAGGCTTTATTTATCAGGGGCCAGGATTAATTAAAGATATCGTCACACATCTCTAAGACAATTCTCACAATGCTTCGCCGGGGGGTTTATTTATCCCCTCGGCTCGTTTATATTTTGTCCTGTTGCACGATTTTTCAGCTTTTCCTTATATTCTATTTTCGCTGAATTCTGCGTGACGTATGGCGCAGCGGTAAAAGACAGGGCAGACGATGAACATTAAACCCGACGATAACTGGCGTTGGTATTTTGACAACAGCCACGACCGAATGATGCTCGACCTGGCAGACGGTATGCTTTTTCGCTCCCGCTATTCCCGCAAAATGCTCACGCCCGATGCGTTCTCAGAGTCGGGTTTCTGTGTTGATGATGCCGCCCTCTATTACACCTTTGAAGAGACCTGCCGTCAGTGCAAACTCAGTGGCAGCCATCGCGCTGAACTGGTGCTGAATGCCCTGGTCGCCGCGCGCTTCCTGAAACCGCTGATGCCGAAAAGCTGGCACTTCACCGCATATGCCCCGGCTATGCAGCCGCGGCCCGGTGAGATGGTGCAGGTTACGCTGGCAGAAGAGGGAACGCAGGCGCGTCTGCTGGTGGTTGAAAGCGGCAGTAACGCGGCGCTCTGCCTGCTGGCTCAGCCAGCACTGACGCTGGCCGGCAAAAATATGGTGCTCGGCGATGCCATCAAGGTGATGAACGACCGCCTGCAGCCCTGGTATCAGGATGTCGCACCGCGCTATGCCCGCGCGGTCTGACTACTTCAGTTCGACATCGCCTGCCGGAATACAGCTGCAGCTCAGCAGCGTTCCGTCCTGACGCACGGCGCCTTTTTTCAGCGCTTTAACTTCGCCCGACACCAGATTCAGCTTACAGCTGCCGCACAGTCCCGCACGACAGGAGTAGGGGATACGAAATCCCTGCATTTCCAGCTGATCCAGTAACACCTGCTGATTATCCCCGCGGAAGGTCTGTCCCTGAAAGGTGATAGTCACGGCATCAGGGGTCTGCGGCTGCGGTTTCAGCGTCTCAATGACCTCTCCGGCACCGTAGAGGCGCGGAGCATGGCGCTTCAGGATCACCATTTCGTCACCGGCACGTACCACACCCTGATTACGGGCCACCAGATTCAGGCCAAAATCGATATCCCCGCTGCCATCCTGGGCGCTGCGGAACGTCTGCAGAGTGGCGAGCGGATGACCGGCAGGATGTTTGCGTCCGGTTTCGGGGCTGACCGTGGTCAGCACGCAGCGACTGCAGGGTTTCGGCACTTCAAAGATGACTTCACCTATCCGGATCTCCGCCCAGCTGTCTTCATCCCATGCAGCCGCGCCGCTCACGACCAGATTGGGACGAAACTGTTCGGCACGTACGCTGGCCGGGCAGCGCTGTTGCAGGTCATGCAGCGAGGCGCTGTTCACCAGCAAAAACGGATAGCCATCGGCAAAACTCAGCGGGACATGGTCAAATGCTTTGACCCGGCGACGGGGTTCAGGTCCGACCCAGCGCAGCTGGACGTCACGGGGAAAGAACTGGCTCAGCCACTGATTCATGGCGGGCGGGGCGATGCGTGCGCTGAAGCGATTGCCCCAGACCTCGGTCGGGTGTTCCTGCTCCCCGAAATCGCTGAAGCGGATAAGCATGTGACTGCCGTCAGGCGCTTCCAGTAACAGCCCCTCAGGTAAAATAGCGGGTGTAAAGCGCACCATCTCCGGATGCTGCCGGGCGGTAATAAAGGTGCCGTCAGGTTCCGTCACCATAAACAGACGATCAAAAGCCAGCCCGCTGCCAGAAACCCGGGCGTGTGACAGCGCCAGCCCCCGCATCGACTTCACAGGATGAATAAATAAGCGGGAAAGCGTGATCATGGTGTTCTCCTTGAAACCCGACGCGCAAGACAAAAGAAGCTAACTTTATGACATAGGTCTGTGATTCGCTATAATGCGCGACAATTTTCTCAAGAGTTAAAAAGTGACGATATGAATTCTCTGTTTGCCAGCACGGCGCGTGGGCTCGAAGAGCTGTTAAAAAGTGAGCTGGACGCGCTGGGCGCGCAGGATTTGCAAGTGGTGCAGGGAGGCGTTCACTACGAAGCCGACGATCGCGTCATGTACCAAAGCCTGATGTGGAGCCGTTTAGCATCACGCATCCTGTTGCCGCTGGGAGAGTTTGGCGTCTACAGCGACCTCGATCTCTATCTGGGTGTGCAGGGCGTGGACTGGCCGTCCATGTTCGGCAGCGACAAAACCTTTGTCGTCCATTTCAGCGGCACCAATGACTCGATTCGCAACAGCCAGTTTGGTGCGCTGAAAGTCAAAGATGCCATTGTGGACAGCTTTACCCGTAAGAATCTTGAGCGTCCCAATGTCGACCGTGAGCAGGCGGATATTCGTATCAACGTCTGGCTGAATGACGATCGCGCCAGCATCGCGCTGGATCTGAGCGGCAGTTCATTACATCAGCGTGGCTATCGCCAGCAGACCGGTCAGGCACCATTAAAAGAGAATCTGGCGGCGGCGATTGTGCTGCGTTCTGGCTGGGAGCCATCCACACCGCTGATCGATCCGATGTGCGGTTCGGGTACGCTGCTGATTGAAGCTGCGCTGATCGCCTGCGATCGTGCGCCTGGCCTGCTGCGCCGTCACTGGGGCTTTATGGCCTGGAGCCAGTTTAATGCTGCGCTGTGGCAGGACGTGAAAAACGAAGCGCATAATCGTGCCCGCACCGGCACGGAGAATACGCAGGCGCGCTTCTTTGGCTATGACACGAATGGCCGGGTGCTGGAGTGGGCGCAGGCGAATGCGCGCCGGGCGGGTGTGGAAGAGCTCTTTACCTTTGCACAGCAGGATCTGCTGAAGCTGACCAATCCGGTAGATGCGGCGGTTCACGGCACGGTGCTGAGCAACCCCCCTTACGGTGAACGCCTGGAGAGCGAACCGGCGCTGATCGCGCTGCACAGTCAGCTTGGACGCCTGATGAAACAGCATTTTGGCAGCTGGAAGCTTTCTCTGTTCAGCGCCTCACCGGAGCTGCTGAGCTGCCTGCAGCTGCGCGCCGACCGTCAGTTTAAAGCCAAAAACGGCCCGCTGGATTGCGTGCAGAAAAACTATCAGCTCGCGGTGAACAGCAGCGAAAGCGCCGGGCAGATTGCGGAAGATTACGCAAACCGTCTGCGTAAAAACGTGAAAAAGCTGGAGAAGTGGGCGCGTCAGGAAGGCATTGAATGCTACCGTATTTACGATGCCGATCTGCCAGACTACAACGTGGCTGTTGACCGCTACGCTGACTGGGTGATTATCCAGGAGTATGCGCCACCGAAAACCATCGATCCCAACAAAGCGCGTCAGCGCCTGTTCGATGTGATCAGTGCGACGCTCACCGTACTGGCGTTGCCTGCAGACCGTCTGATTATGAAAACCCGCGAACGTCAGAAGGGCAAAGCGCAGTATCAGAAGCTGAGTGAGAAGGGCGACTATTTCGAAGTTAAAGAGTTTAATGCGCGTTTCCTGGTGAACCTGACCGACTATCTCGATACCGGTCTGTTCCTCGACCACCGCATTGCCCGCAAAATGCTCGGTAATATGAGCAAGGGTAAAGATTTCCTGAACCTGTTTGCTTACACCGGCACCGCCAGTGTGCATGCCGGTCTGGGCGGGGCACGCTCGACCACCACGGTCGATATGTCACGCACCTATCTGGAGTGGGCGGAACGCAACCTGCGTCTCAACGGGCTGACCGGTCGTCAGCATCGTCTGATGCAGGCGGACTGCCTGAGCTGGCTGCATGAGAGTGATGAGAATTTTGACCTGATCTTTATCGATCCGCCAACTTTCTCCAACTCCAAGCGTATGGAAGAGAGCTTCGACGTTCAGCGCGATCATATGATGCTGATGCGTAACCTGAAGCGCCTGCTGCGTCGCGGCGGCACCATCATGTTCTCCAACAACAAACGCGGTTTTAAAATGGACATGGATGGCCTGAAATCTCTGGGCCTGCAGGCGCAGGATATTACCCAGAAAACGCAGTCGCAGGATTTCGCGCGCAACCGACACATTCACAACTGCTGGCTGATCACACACGCCGGTAAGGAATAAGATTACATGTCATTAATCAGTATCCACGGCGCCTATCTCTCCTTCAGCGATGCGCCGCTGTTAGACAACACCGAACTGCATATCGAAGAGAACGAGCGCGTCTGTCTGGTCGGCCGTAACGGTGCAGGTAAATCCACCCTGATGAAGATCATCAACGGTGAACAGCCCCTGGATGATGGTCGCATTATTTATGAAACCGACCTGGTCGTGGCGCGTCTGCAACAGGACCCCCCACGCAATATTACCGGTTCGGTTTATGACTTCGTGGCTGAAGGCGTTGAAGAGCAGGCAGAGCATCTGAAAGCTTATCACGCCATTTCCCATCTGGTGATGGACGATCCAAGCGATAAAAACCTCAACGAGATGGCGCGTCTGCAGAGCATTCTCGACCATCAGAATCTGTGGCAGCTGGAAAGCCGCATCCATGATGTACTGGAGCAGATTGGCCTGAAGCCCGATACCGAGCTCTCATCGCTTTCGGGTGGCTGGCTGCGTAAAGCGGCGCTGGGCCGTGCGCTGGTGAGCAATCCGCGCGTTCTGATGCTGGATGAACCAACGAACCACCTGGATATTGAAACCATCGACTGGCTGGAAACCTTCCTGAAGAATTTCAGCGGCAGCATCGTCTTTATCTCCCATGACCGTTCGTTTATCCGCAACATGGCGACGCGGATCGTCGACCTTGACCGC
The DNA here is from genome assembly GCF_011800325.1 of Pantoea sp. EKM101V. Lineage (NCBI taxonomy): Bacteria > Pseudomonadati > Pseudomonadota > Gammaproteobacteria > Enterobacterales > Erwiniaceae > Pantoea > Pantoea sp. EKM101V. Next base: position 210,269 of record NZ_JAALFP010000002.1, on the reverse strand, counting down.
GGCAAACTGGTCTCCTGGCCGGGCAACTACGATCAGTATCTGGCGGGTAAAGAGGAAGCGCTGCGCGTCGAAGAGATGCAGAACGCGGAGTTTGACCGCAAGCTGGCGCAGGAAGAGGTGTGGATCCGTCAGGGCATTAAAGCCCGTCGTACCCGCAATGAAGGTCGCGTGCGTGCGCTGAAAGCCCTGCGTCGCGAGCGTTCTGAGCGCCGTGAAGTGATGGGCAAAGCGAACATGCAGGTGGGTGAAGCCTCCCGCTCGGGCAAAATTGTCTTTGAACTGGAAAATGTCGATTACGCGGTCGATGGCAAAGTGCTGGTGAAGGACTTCTCTTCCCAGGTGCAGCGTGGCGATAAGATTGCTTTGATCGGGCCAAACGGCTGCGGTAAAACCACACTGCTGCGCCTGATGCTGCAACAGCTTAAGGCCGATCATGGCCGCGTGCATTCCGGCACCAAGCTGGAAGTGGCCTACTTTGACCAGCACCGTGCGGAGCTGGACCCGGATCGCACCGTGATGGACAACCTGGCCGAAGGCAAGCAGGAAGTCCTGGTCAACGGCAAACCGCGCCACGTTCTGGGTTATCTGCAGGACTTCCTGTTCCATCCGAAACGGGCCATGACCCCGGTGCGCGCGCTCTCCGGTGGGGAACGTAACCGCCTGCTGCTGGCGCGTCTGTTCCTGCGTCCCAGCAACCTGATGATTCTCGATGAACCGACTAACGACCTCGACGTCGAAACGCTGGAACTGCTGGAAGAGCTGATTGATGGTTATCAGGGCACAGTACTGCTGGTCAGCCACGATCGTCAGTTCGTCGATAATACCGTGACCGAATGCTGGATTTTCGAAGGGAATGGCGAGATTGGCACCTTTGTTGGCGGCTACCACGATGCACAACAGCAGCGTGCAGCCTACCGGCAGCATAAGGCCTCAGCCCCAGCCAGAGCGGCAACCAGCACCGCGAAGCCCGCCGCAGAGAAGAGCGAGGCGAAGCGTAACGTGAATAAACTCAGCTATAATCTGGCGCGTGAGCTGGAACAATTGCCGCAAAAACTGGAGCAGCTTGAAGCGCGCATCGGTGAACTGCAGGCGAAGATGAGTCATCCGGACTTCTTCAGTCAGCCACACGATCAGACGCAACCGGTGCTGGATAATCTTGCTCAGGCCGAGCAGGAGCTGGAAACCGCGTTTGCGCGCTGGGAAGAGCTTGAGTCACTGAAAAACGGCGCGTAGGGCAGGGCTAGCGGATGTGTTCAGCAGTGAAAAGTAACGCGTGGATGCTCTGTCCACAGTGCGATTTAACGATCAGGCTGCCGGACATTCCCGCTGGCAGCCGGGCATCATGCCCGCGCTGCCACACTGCTCTGACGGCGAACTGGCATGAACCGCGTAAACGACCAACGGGCTATGCGATGGCAGCGCTGTTTATGCTGGTGCTGGCGAACCTGTTTCCATTCGTCTCCATGAAGGTGGCCGGGCTGACCAGTCAGATCACCCTGATGCAGATACCCAGAGTGATGGTGTCGGAAGATTACAGCAGTCTCGCCACGCTGTTTCTGCTGTTCGTGCAGGCGGTTCCCGCCTTCTGCATGATAACCATCCTTCTGCTGGTCAATCCGATACCGTTACCCACATCGCTCAGAGTCGGTCTCGCCCGAATCCTGTTTCATCTGCGCAACTGGGGCATGTCAGAAATCTTCATGGCTGGCGTGCTGGTCAGCTTCGTCAAGCTGATGGCCTATGGTGAAATCGGACTGGAAACCAGCTTCTGGCCCTGGGTTCTGTTCTGTCTGCTGCAGTTGCGTGCCTTTCAGTGCGTCGATCGGCGTGCGCTGTGGGATCGCCTCTCACCCCGACCCGCACTGCCGCATGCGCCCGAGGTGGGCGTCAGTGGCCTGGCGCAGGGCCTGCGATCCTGTCCCTGCTGCACCGCCATTCTGCCTGCGGATAAGCCCATCTGTCCGCGTTGTGGCGTCCAGGCACAGGCCCGGCGTAAGCACAGCCTGCAATGGACGCTGGCGCTGCTGCTCACCTCGGTGCTGCTCTACATTCCGGCTAACCTGATGCCGATTATGGTCACGGAGACGCTGGGCAGCGCCTATCCCTCCAATATCATGGCGGGGGTGATTGTGCTGTGGGCTGATGGCTCCTATCCGGTGGCGCTGGTGATCTTTATCGCCAGCATCATGGTGCCGACGCTGAAAATGCTGGCAATTGGCTGGCTCTGCTGGGATGCCAGCGGACGCGGACGGCGGGACAGCCACAAAATGCATAAGATTTATGAAGTGGTCGAGTTTGTTGGCCGCTGGTCGATGATCGACGTGTTTGTGATTGCCGTGCTCTCTGCGCTAGTGCGTATGGGGCAATTAATGAATGTTTATCCCGCGTGGGGGGCAGTTCTGTTTGCGATGGTGGTGATCATCACCATGATCGCTGCCATGACCTTTGACCCGCGATTACTCTGGGATCGTGCACGTGAAAACACAATGAAGGAGTCGCGCCTTGACGGAAACTAACCACGGCCATGCAAAGGTGGAACAGATTAAGCGCTGGTCGCCGGTCTGGATTGTCCCCATCGTCACGCTGCTTATCGGCGGATGGATCCTCTTCTATCACTTCAGCCATCAGGGGCCGGAAGTGACATTAATTACTGAAAACGCTGAGGGCATTGTGGCGGGTAAAACCACCATTAAAAGCCGCAGCGTGGATGTCGGTGTGGTGGAAAGCGCGGTGCTAAGCGACGATCTCCATCATGTGGAAATTAAAGCGCGCCTGAACGCGGGCATGGACAAGCTGCTGCACAGCGATAGCGTGTTCTGGGTCGTGAAACCGCAGGTGGGCCGTGAAGGTATCAGCGGCCTTGGCACGCTGTTGTCAGGCGCCTACATCGAACTGCAGCCCGGCACGAAAAACCAGGCACCTGAGCAGTACAAGCTGCTGGATGCTCCGCCGCTGGCGCCACCGGATGCTAAAGGGATCCGCATCATACTGGACAGCAAAAAAGCCGGTCAGCTTAATCCGGGCGATCCGGTTCTGTTCCGCGGCTACCGGGTCGGTACAGTGGAAACCAGCTCGTTTGACACCGATAAACGCATGATGACCTATCAGTTGTTTATTGCCGCGCCTTACGACCGCCTGGTGACCACCAACGTGCGCTTCTGGAAAGACAGCGGCATCGCCGTGGATATGTCCGCGTCAGGCATGCGGGTCGAAATGGGATCGCTGACCACGCTGTTCAGTGGCGGTGTCAGTTTCGATGTGCCGGATGGCTGGGATCTGGGTGAAGCGGCGACAAATCATGCCGACTATCATCTGTTTGACGATCAGCGCAGCATCCAGGATTCGCTCTACACCAATCACGTCGACTACGTGCTCTTCTTCTCAGACTCCATTCGCGGTCTGCAGGCTGGTGCACCGGTTGAATTCCGCGGCATTCGCCTCGGAACCGTGTCACAGGCACCGCTGATGAAAGCGGGTCTGGATCAGGCACTGAACAACGATTACCGCGTTCCGGTGCTGATTCGCATTGAGCCGGATCGCTTTATCAGCCGGCTGGGCGAGAATTTCGATCTGGAGCAGCATCTGCAGGATGGGAAGAAACGTGGCCTGCGTGCCACGCTGAAAACCGGCAACCTGCTGTCGGGTGCGCTCTATGTCGATCTCGACTTCTATGACAATGCACCAGCCTACAAAGGCCCGCAGAAAGTCTCAGGCTATGAAGTGATCCCAACCGTCAGCGGCGGACTGAGCCAGATTCAGCAGAAACTGATGGCGGCCCTGGATAAGATCAACAGCCTGCCTCTGAACGGCATGGTCAATGAAGCGACCGGTACGCTGAAAGAGAGTCAGAAGACGATGCGCGATCTGCAGCGCACTATCGACAATATCAACAAAGTGACCGCCAGTCCGGCAATGAAGACCCTGCCGGAAGATCTGCAGCAGACGCTGCGTGAGCTGAATCGCAGCATGAAAGGACTGCAGCCCGGTTCGCCTGCTTACAGTAAGCTGGTCGGGGATATGCAACGACTGGATCAGGTGCTGCGTGAACTTCAGCCGGTGCTGAGGACACTCAACACCAAGAGCAATGCGCTGGTATTTGAGGCGAAACCGGGACAGGATCCCCAGCCGAAGAGGGCGAAACAGTGAAGAAAGGATTGATACTTTGTGCCGCGCTGGTGATGAGCGCATGCAGCAGCAGCGTTGACAATACCTGGTATCAGCTGCCCTCCGGGGCGGCCTCCATGCAGGTCAGCAGCAGCCAGATGAACGAAGCTCAGCCGATGCTGTGGGTGCAGCAGGTGACGGTGCCGGATTATCTGGCCGGCAACGGGCTGGTCTACCAGACCAGTGACGTCAAATATGTCATTGCCGCCAACAACCTCTGGGCCAGTCCGCTTGATCAGCAGCTGCAACAGACGCTGATCACCAATCTGAGCAAGGCGCTACCTGGCCGGCTGGTAGCCGGATCGCCGCTGGGCGCGCAGCACGACACGCTAAATGTCACTATTACAGGCTTTCAGGGGCGCTACGACGGCAAGGCGATTGTCAGCGGTGAATGGACGCTTGAGCATCAGGGCCGTCTGACCAAACAGGCATTTAATATTGTCCTGCCGCAAACTGAAGATGGCTACGATGCCATGGTCAGAACGCTGGCCACCGGCTGGCAGCAGACGGCGCAGCAGATCGCCAATAGTGTGGTTGCGCTAAATTAAGAATATTATGAATAAATAAGCTAAGCCCCTGATGAAATGTCGCGATATAACGGCATGATTCAGGGGTTTTTTATTAGCTTAATCAGGGCGATAGTGTTGCCATCTCCATCACAAAACCGCGCTTTCTTTTCCGATTAAGGTCACATTTATGACAGTGGCATGAAGATTGCGCATTGATCTTTGGGTGCGCAGGGGGTAGAACGTAAGAGTGGTTGAACATTAATTCACCACTTTTCTTTCCACCAGATTCCACAGACCTTACATGAGGGACACGGAGTATGAAGAGACAGAAACGAGACCGCCTCGAACGCGCCCATTCACGTGGTTATCAGGCAGGCATTACTGGACGCTCAAAAGAGATGTGTCCGTATCAGTTGATTGACGCTAAGTCTCACTGGTTGGGAGGTTGGCGACAAGCCATGGAGGACAGGTCGGTAGCAGCATAACCGGATGTCACTGAAAAAGGAAAATAACCTCCGCCTGGCGCGGAGGTTTTTGTTTCTGTGCAGAATGCTCAGAATGCCGCGGTGTCTTTGAACAGACCCACTTTGAGATCGCTGGCGGTGTAGATCAGATTACCGTCAACCAGCACTTCGCCATCTGCCACGCCCATCACCAGCTTGCGGTTGATCACGCGTTTGAAGTGAATGCGGTAGGTGACTTTCTTCGCGTCCGGCAGGACCTGACCAGTGAATTTCACTTCACCCACGCCCAGCGCACGACCTTTACCTTCGCCGCCCAGCCAGCCCAGATAGAAACCTACCAGCTGCCACATGGCATCCAGACCCAGGCAACCTGGCATCACCGGATCGCCGATAAAGTGGCAGCCGAAGAACCAGAGATCGGGATTGATATCCAGTTCTGCTTCAACAAAGCCTTTGTCATATTTGCCGCCGTCTTCGGTCATTTTGACCACGCGGTCCATCATCAGCATGTTGCCGGAAGGAAGCGGCGGACCATTTTCGCCAAACAGTTCACCACGACCTGACAGAATCAGATCTTCTTTGGTATAGGATTCGCGTTTATCTACCATGTTTTCAATAAGCCTTGTTTTAGTGAATCACGAATATTAGCGAACAGTTGTACGCTGAGCAAATCGGATTAACGCTGGTTGAACCAGTTAAGCCAGCGCAGCGCCCAGGGACGTTGCGGGACATCCGGCTGGTTGAACAGGCTGATGCGTTCCTGGATGGTGTGCAGCAGGCAATCGCCCTCGCCATCCTCCGTACGCCATATTTTACCGGTCAGTAGTGGCAGCGCCTCATCAGCACGTTCTACAGCCCAGATGTGGAAACGGCCCTGTTCTACCGCACTGACCACTGCCTGGCTGAGGCTGAGATGACGCACATTACAGGCCGGGATAATGACGCCCTGCTGGCCGGTGAGTTCACGCTGATGGCAGATCTCGAAGAAACCTTCAATCTTCTCATTCAGGCCGCCTACCGGCTGGACGTTGCCGAACTGATCAACCGATCCGGTGACGGCAATCTGCTGATTGATTGGCTGGTTAGCCAGCGCGCTGATCAATGCACAGAGCTCGGCCAGAGAGGCGCTGTCGCCATCAACTTCAGAGTATGACTGCTCAAATACCATTGACGCTGAAAAGGGCAGTTGCTGATCGAGCTCCAGCTCTGCAATCAGGTAAGCCTGCATGATCATCATGCCCTTAGCGTGGATATTGCCGCCTAGCTCCGCCTTACGCTCAATATCCATGAACTCCCCATCACCGGGGTGAACGACGCAGGTAATCCGTGTCGGATCGCCCCAGGCGCGGGGATGGCCAGGATATTCAACGACCGAGAGGCCGTTGATCTGACCGACCACTTCACCTTCGGTTTCAATCAGAATCTGTCGCAGCAGGATTTCATCCCGCATCCGCTCATTGAGATAGTTCTCACGCCATAAGCGGGCTTCCAGTGCGTCGCGAAGCGCTTCGGCATTGAGCGTGTCACCCATCAGGGCTGACTCGCGCATCTGGCGCTGCAGCCAGCGCGGACAGAGGGGCAATGTCTCCTGATCGCCGCTATAGCGGACACCCTCTTTAATCAGTTCCGGCCAGAAGTCCGCTTCCGGAACCGGCAGACCCGCCTGACGCGCCAGCTCTTCGTTCCAGCGACACCAGGCCAGCATGTCATCTTCATCCAGAATCTGAATGTTCTCTTCAAATTCGGTATAAATCGCCATTTCATGCGCTTCAGGATCGAGCTCCTGAAAATCGGCCAGCACCTCGCGGTCTCCGCACAGCACCAGATTCAGCCTGAGCGGCACAGGCGGAACAGAGACGGGCAGGGGCCGGCGCTCGTCCTGGGAAGTCCACTCCACGTAGCCCTGCTCAATCGCTTTTTTCAGGCGCAACCAGAGGATCGGCTGGGTCATCAGGCTTCGCAGTGAGAGCACCAGCGTACCGCCATTGGCGCGATGGATCAGGCCCGGCTCAGGCTGGAGGCGATCTTTAGACTGGCGTACGCAGCCAAACAGCTGCTCCATCTCAACCCATTCAGCAAAATGAATACCACCCTGACTGGTGAACGGGCGCTGAGGATCGGAGGGCGGCAGGAGCGTGATAGTGTCACCCATGATATGGTAATCACCGCCGTACAGCGTGGTACTGTCGGGCATCACCCGCTGCGCGGCCTGGGCAATGAAGGTCAGATAATCGCGATTCTCCTGGCTTCGAACCAGCAGTAACGGGAATCCCTGCGACTGATGATGTAAATGCGCCAGCGCATTCAGCAACCGGGGCTGTACCGTTGCCAGAGCATCAGTTTCTTCATCAGCAATTCGGGAGAAAACGGATTGGTATGGTGCGCTATCCGGCTGTAAGGTCTGCCACGTAAGTTGGGTGCTGGTCAAAATAATCGCATTTATCTGTTTTAAGAAAAGCGAGATTATACAGGATTCACCCTGGTTAAGCACTGCAGACTTCCTGGTGAAGTTGTGAGGCTGACAGCATGTTTTTCGTTGCTGCATCCGGGAAAAAAGCTGTTATTCTTAGCTCGTTACGTGATCACGATGAGATTCCGATGAAATACCAGCAACTCGAAAATCTTGAAAGTGGATGGAAGTGGAAATACCTGGTGAAAAAACATCGGGAAGGTGAACTGATCACGCGTCACCTTGAATTGAGTGCGGCGCAGGCGGCAGTCGATAAACTGCTGGCGATGGAAAATAATCCGGTGACGGTGAATGAATGGATTGCTGAACATATCCATGCCGATCTTGATAACCGGCTGAAACAGACCATCCGCGCACGGCGGAAACGCCATTTTAATGCAGAACATCAGCATACCCGAAAAAAATCGATCGACCTGGAGTATCTGGTCTGGCAGCGACTGGCCGGACTGGCACAGCGGCGCGGCTGTACCCTCTCTGAGACCATTGTTCAGCTGATCGAGGATGCGGAACGCAAAGAGAAATATGCTACGCAGATGTCGAGTCTGAAGCAGGACCTGCAGGCGATTCTGGGTAAATCAGGTTCAGAAAACGACTAGCCGGGCAGGTGGAGCAGGGTGACCAGCTCTGAACATTCCTTTATTACCGGCATAAAAAAACCCCGCCTTAGCGGGGTTTTTTATTACGTGTTAACTTAAGCCTGTGGCTGAGTTACAACGTCTTTGATGCCTTTAACGTCGATTTCTACGCGACGGTCCGGCGCCAGGCAGTCGATCAGGGCGTTACGGCCTTTCACGCTGTCACAGGTGTTGCCGGTAACTGGGTTAGATTCACCCATGCCACGTGCAGAGATCTTGTTAGAAGGGATACCTTTAGATACCAGGTAATCTACGACTGACTGAGCACGTTTCTCAGACAGTTTCTGGTTGTACTGCTCTGAACCGATACGGTCAGTGAAGCCCAGTACGACAACGGAACCATCTTTAGGATCCATTGAGCTCAGCTGGCTGTACAGCTGATCCAGAGCCTGCTGGCCTTCTGGCTTCAGGGTCGCTTTGTTGAAGGTGAACAGAACGTCAGACTTCAGAGTGAAACGCTTGGTTTCAACAACGGGTGCTGGAGCTGGGGCCGGAGCCGGAGCTGGTGCAGCGACGTCATCCTGACCGAAGCGGTAAGAAACGCCTACGCTCAGCATGCCGTTGTCTGGACGTGCACCAACGGTCTGTGCATCACCGATGTTGTTAACCCACTGGTAGTCCAGGCGGGTAGCCCAGTTTTTGGTCAGTGCGTATTCAACACCTACAGCAGCCAGCGGAGATACGCCGGTGTCGTGGTCGCTGATGCGGCCAGTAGTTGGGTTAGTCTGCGTAGCATCTGCACGCCATACCATGCCGCCCAGACGGGTGTACACGTCCAGATCGTCATAGATTGGGTAGCTCAGTTTAGCTGCCAGCTGAACGCCCTGTGCTTTGAATGCGCCGTTAGTCACGGTGCCTTTGTTAGGCATGCGACCCAGCCAGTCATAGCCCAGCTCGAAACCCAGGTATGGGTTTGCCTGATAACCAACGAACGCACCTGCGCCCAGCTGGCTTTCATGAGTTGGACCGTTGTTGTTCTCGTAACCGTGGCCGTAGTAGCCAGTGTCGTGATACTGAGACCAGCCCAGTTTAGCACCGGTGTACCAGGTGTCATCTTTCGGAGCGGCCTGCGCTACGGTAGCGAAGCCAGCCAGTGCCACTGCAATTGCGATAGCTGTCTTTTTCATTTTGCGCCTCGTTATCATCCAAATAGGCAATGAGCAAAAAGGTTGCTCTTGGTTTAAATCCTTCGCCGGGTCAAAACGCTCGCTTATGACTCTACCGCAAAAAACGGAGGTTATTGAGCACCCTGGCGAGATAAAGTCTACAACGAGATTGGAAACTTACAAGTATGATGTGAGGCGCTTCTGTAAAAAAACAGCGATTTATACACAATTTCTAACAATTAGCCTGGTAGTATTGTCGCGGCAGCAAGCCTGAAAAACCTGCTAAACCATTGTCAATGCTCGAACTAACAGAATCAGTGGTTTAGCGACGACAGATAAGAAAAATAGCTTGAGAAACTTCTTATTTTTACTTAATGAAACAAATCCGACTGAATTTTTATGGAGTTTTGTGGTCTGAGAGGCGCTTCCAATGTCCCGCCTGAACGCAAAATCAGCCCCAGCGCTTCACCCTCTGCTGCCGCATTTTCCAGTTGACGACGCTCATCTTCATCCAGCTCGTAGGGGATCCATGCCAGTACCACGCTGTAATTACCTGTGCGTAACGCCCTGACCATCGCCTCAACCGCATTCAGTCGTTCTGAATCGGCGATGTGCATGCTTTTATTCAGCGGTAATCCCGATTCCTGTAGCCAGGCGCGATTCAGCTTATGCGCGGGGGTTAACCACAGCTGCCAGCGTGATTGCTGACTCAATTGCTGCAATAACGGTAGCAGTAACATCTGCATCATTCCGGGCTGCTCACTGTAACGTAACTCTGTGATTCCACCAGGCTGAGCCGCCGGAACAGAAGAGTACGCATAACGATGAGCATAGCGTGCATTATCAGGATGTTGGGTTCGCATAAGTTAATCACCAGCAGTTGACTGTATGAATATACAGTACTGTCATCCTGGATAAAGATCAACCCAAATTTCTGAAAACGCCTCGCAAAAACGCGACAAGATTAGGCGAACCACTATTTATTCATTGAACCCGCTTACGCTTTTTCCTATCTTCTAATTGCCTGATACCCAAGGCAATTTACGGTCTGTTTCTGACATGGAGGTGGTGCAATGAAAAAGGTGAATCCGGTTGTAGAGCGCTCCAGAGCGCATCTGGCCCCGCTGGGAGCCATTGAGTCCCGTACCCAGTTCGGCGGGTATGCACTGGCGGTGGAGAGTGTGGTTTTCGCGTTAATTAATCAGGGTGAGCTCTACCTGCGCGCCAGTGAACCCCTGCAGGCGTACATCACCGATCGTCCTCTGCAGCCGCTGGTGTTTCGCAAGCGGGGGAAGCTGGTCAGTCTCAATTACTACCGCGTCGATGAGACGTTATGGCGCGATCCTGAGCACCTGCTGGCGCTCTCCGCCGCCTCACTGGAAACGGCGCAGCTGGAGTTGCAGGACAGGCAGGGTTCACCGCGACTCAAAGATCTGCCCAACCTCAGTGTCCGGCTGGAGATGATGTTGTATGACGCGGGTATCATGAGCGTCAACCATCTTTACCAGATGGGGGCCAAACAGTGCTGGCTGAAGCTGAAAGCCATCAACCAGCACGTCGGATTTCAGACATTGCTGGCGCTGCAGGGCGCAATCACCGGTCATCATGCTGCTGCACTGCCGCAGGCAACCCGGGCCGAGCTGAACGCCTGGTTTCAGCGCACGCTGTTATCTGACACAGCGCCCGGAAGCAGCAAAGGTTAGTCGGCGAGTAGCGTGCGGCGCAGGCGAGCCATTTCAGGCGTCAGAGCCACCAGCAGACCGAGTTGCTGGAGCACCAGTGGCGCACGCGTATCTGCATCCGCGGCCAGCTGGCTGATGCGCTGAGCTAACGGCTGGCGCATCGCCTCTGCCTGTTCGTCACTGACCACCTCCGTCTGCAGCACATCTTCCACGTAGCAGACGGTGTCATCCAGCAGCGTGAGGAGTGCCGGGTCGCTGATCTTATCGCGGTGAGCACCCAGCGCAGAGATGTAACTCAGAAACGAGTGGTTAGAACAGAGCAGCTGGAAAGCGGATTCACGTAGTTTCTGGCTGGTGCGACTTTCACTGCTCATATTTGACACCACCGAGGCCAGCTCAGCATCGGCATTGTGCGCATCACGACGCGCAATGCGATAGGCGAGTCGGTTGTCTTTGCCCTGATGGTACTGCTCCATGATGGCGTCAAGATAACGACAGTTCGCCTGCAGAGTCCGTTCTGCCACGGCCGGTAACTGACGGAAACGCCAGTCAGGCCAGATAAAGGCCACAGCCAGCCAGGCCAGCCCACAGCCCAGTAAGGTATCCACCACCCGTGGCAGGGCGACCTCAAATCCTTCACCTAACAGGTTAAAACAGAGCAGCACCAGCAGCGTAATAAACAGCGTGGCCTGCGCATACTGGACCTGTCTGAAGGCAAAAAAGAGCACGCCGGAGATAACGATCAGGATTAACTGACCTTCTATGGAGGGCACCAGCCATAAAACGGGCAGTCCAATCGCAATACCGGCCAGCGTCCCGCCGATACGCAACGCCAGGCGTCGCTGCGTTGCATTGTAGTTAGGCTGACAGACAAACAGACTGGTCAGCAGAATCCAGTAACCGCGTTCCAGTCCGGTCACCTGAATAAAACCGTAGCCGATACAGAGCACCACAGACATCCGGACAGCATGCCGGAACAGCGCCGACGCGGGCGTGAGATGTCGGCTGAAGCGCAGCCGTATATCACTCCAGCCACTGAGCCCTTCACGCGACAGCAGATTGTCGCTGTGCTGAGTGTCTTCCCCTGACAGGGTCTGTTCAGATTCAATCGAGGCGAGTTGAGCGTCGATGGCACGCAGATTACGCAGCAGCCAGAAGAGCGCACGCGTATGGGCGGCTTCCGGTTCACGCTGCTCCAGACGCTCTATGGCTTTCTGCAGACGTTCAAACGCGCGCTCAAACCGGCTGTCATGCACCCATCTTTCGCGCATCAGGATGCAATGCGCCAGCTGCCTACACGCCTGAGCCTGCATATTCAGCAGTCGCTGGAAGCGAAACAGAATTTCGTTATAGCGCCAGTCACCCCGCAGCAGGTGATATTGCAGGTGAGATGAGCTGGCCCGTTCATGAATGTCCTGCGCCACAAAGTAGTAGTGGAGGCTGCGGCGGGTTCCGCGTGAGCCGCGATCGCCGCGCAGACGACTCTGCAGCGTGGTTTTGGTCAGGTTGAGCTGGGCCACTAACTGGCTGTTGACCATTGCCGCCTCCACAAAGGCGGCATCATCCTGTTCACCCGCATCCGGGTCGAACAGATTCGCTTTCGCATCCAGATAACGCGCCAGTTGTGAAAAACTGCCGGCCAGCTGCTCCTGCACCGGTCGCACCGGGAACATCAGGTGACCCAGCAGTGTCAGCAGGTTGTACCAGAGCGCGCCGACCAGCAGCAGGATCGGCTGCATGTACCACTGACTGAACAGCCCGATGCCAAGCATGGTGTAGACCGCAATCAGCAGCGCGCCAAAGGCGATCGTCGCATAACGCTGACCCAGCGCGCCCAGCAGAATAAAACCCCAGGTTGAGATCGCGAGGCCAGCGATAAAGGCCAGAGGCCAGGGAAACAGTAACTCGACGGAAACCGAGGCGATGCAGAAGCAGAGCAGGGTAATCAGCAGATTCTTCAGGCGACCCGCCAGACGATCATCGAGATCGGCCAGCGCCGCCGCTACCACGCCCAGCGTCAGCGGGATGGTCCACTCAATCTGGTGCAGCCACCAGGGAATGGCGGCGCATCCGCTCAGCGCAAACAGGATGCGCAGCAGATAGCGCCAGGCGCTGTTAAACAGATATTTGCGCCAGCCCGGCAGCGTAGCTGACATCATATTAATAGCGGCGGGCATTGGCTTCGCGCGCAGCCTGCGCCTCTTCCACTGACACCACCCGGCGTCCGACCGGCCAGAGTGCTATCGCGGCGATCTTGAAGTTAGCCAGCCCGACGGGAATGCCGATGATGCTGATGCACTGCACAATCCCGACAGAGATATGGGAAAGGCAGAGCCACCAGCCGAAGAAAATCAGCCAGAAAATATTCAGAAAGGTTCCGCCGGTGTTCATGATGTGGCTTTTGTTTTCAGGGCGAAGCACATCCACATGCACCGCCTCGTTACCAAATGGCAGCAGCGAGAGTTTGGTAATTTCCCAGCAGGAGCGGGTCAGCGGCAGGGTAAAAATCAGTACGATGCTGATCAGGGTGGCAAACAGCCAGCTCAGGGTGGTGAAAAAACCGCCCAGGACAAAATTAAGAACGTTTAAGACGGTGCGCATGATCTTCTTTTCCTTTTGCATTCCGCAAGATGTGACGCCAAGTTTAGCCTGTTTTAAGGCTGGAGCGCCAAGGGTCTGACAGGTAAACTTCCCCGAATCCTATTCTCTGACGTGAGTGTCGGCGTGGAACTGAAAGCAACTTCGATGGGCAAACGACTTGCCCGGCATCCCTATAATCGTGTCCGTCTGATGGCAGCGGGCGTCGAAGTCAGTGGCGATAAGCATGAGTACCTGATCCCTTTTAATCAGTTGCTGGATATCGCCTGCAAACGCGGCGTGGTGTGGGGCGAACTGGAATTTTTGCTGGCTGATGAAAAAGTGGTGCGGCTGCATGGCACGGAATGGCAGGAAACGCAGCGCTTTTATCACTACCTGCTGCAGGCCTGGCAGAGCTGGAGCCTGGAGATGAGTGCGGTGTGCCGCGACGTACTGCAGACCCTGCGTGATGACATTGAGGCATTCAGTGCGCAGGATCGCTGGCTGAACCGGCATGAACTGCAGGCGCTGAAAAACACCATTATTCAGCAGTTCGATGCGTTGCCGTTGCCGCTCTCCCGGCTGAAGGATTTTGCTGACTGTCGTGAAAACCAGGCTTTCTGTCAGCGCTGGCTGGAGCAGGGCGAGGCGGCCCTGCGGCAGCGAAACCGTGACTGGACCGCCGCAATGCTGACCCGCTACCGGGCATTCTTCGACACGGTCGAGAGTACGCCTCTCAATCAATCGCAATGCGAGGCGGTAGTCAACGGCGAAAATTCACTGCTGGTGCTGGCGGGCGCCGGGAGCGGTAAAACCTCCGTGCTGGTGGCGCGTGCGGGCTGGTTAATGCAGCGCAATCTCGCCAGCGCCGATCAAATTCTGCTGCTGGCCTTTGGCCGACAGGCTGCAGAAGAGATGAACGCCCGTATCCAGTCGCGGCTGTCAGCCAGTGATATTCAGGCGCGAACCTTCCATTCTCTGGCCCTGCATATTATTCGTGAAGGCAGCAACAAGCAGCCGGTCATCAGCAAGCTGGAGAGCGATGCCGATGCGCGTCGTGCACTGCTGATTCAGGAATGGCGGCAGCAGTGTCATGAAAAAAAGGCCCAGGCCAACGGCTGGCGCCAATGGCTGCGTGACGAGCTGGAGTGGGAGGTGCCGGAGGGGCCATTCTGGGAGGATGACAAACTGGCTAAGCGCCTGGCGTCACGACTCGAACGCTGGCTGGGTCTGATGCGCATGCATGGCGGCGCGCAGGCCGCGATGATCGCAGAGGTGCCTGAAGAGGTGCGCGATCTGTTCAGCAAACGTATCAGGCTGATGGCTCCCCTGCTGAAAGCGTGGAAGAGTGCGTTAAAAGAGGAGGGCGCGGTCGATTTTTCGGGGCTGATTCATCAGGCGATTGCTCTGCTGGAAAAAGGGCGCTTTATCAGCCCCTGGAAACACATTCTTGTGGATGAGTTTCAGGATATCTCACCGCAGCGCGCCGCCTTGCTCAGCGCTTTACGCCAGCAGAACAGGCGCACCGCCCTGTTTGCCGTTGGCGATGACTGGCAGGCCATCTACCGCTTCAGCGGTGCAGAGATGACGCTGACGACGGCGTTTCATCACTACTTTGGTGAGGGTGACCGCTGTGTGCTGGATACCACTTACCGCTTTAACGATCGCATCGGCGACATCGCGAACCGCTTTATCCAGCAGAATCCGCAGCAGCTGACGAAGCCGCTTAACAGCATCACCAAAGGGAATAAAAAGTCGATTTCACTGCTGGCGGACGATCAGCTGGAGCCGTTGCTGAATAAACTCAGCGGCTATGTAAAGCCTGATGAGCGCATCCTGCTGCTGGCGCGCTATCACTACCTGCGACCGGATGTGCTGGACAAAGCCAGAACCCGCTGGCCGAAACTCAATCTGGAATTTATGACCATCCATGCCAGTAAAGGCCAGCAGGCGGACTACGTCATTCTGCTGGGGTTGCAGCAGGGCAAAGAGGGCTTTCCGGCGAACGTGCGCGAATCGATTATCGAACAGGGCCTGTTACCGCAGCCGGAAGCGTTCCCGGATGCAGAAGAGCGCCGCCTGGCCTACGTCGCTCTGACACGGGCGCGCCAGCAGGTTTTTCTGCTGTTTGATAAAAGCGCGCCGTCACCCTTTGTCGGGCACTTCCGTGAACTGGGTGTACCGGTGTTGCGTAAAGCCTGAGTTACTTCAGCCGTCCGGCCAGATAGCGCGCATAGTCAGGGATCATGATCTCGCTGCTTTGCGCAAACAGCGGCGACTGAATAATAAAATCTGCGGTAGAGCGATTGGTGGCGACCGGGATATTCCATACGGTTGCCAGACGCAGCAGCGCTTTGACATCGGGATCGTGGGGTACCGCATTGAGCGGGTCCCAGAAAAAGATCAGCGCATCTATCTTTCCTTCTGAAATCAGCGCGCCTACCTGCTGGTCGCCGCCCATCGGGCCGCTCAGCATGGCCGTGACATTCAGGCCGGTGTCACGGTTGATGAGATTCCCGGTGGTGCCGGTCGCATAGAGGATATGGGATTCCAGTGCGGGCTGATTCTGTTTAACCCACTCAAGCAGAGCGGCTTTGCAATGGTCATGGGCGACCAGTGCGATATGTTTTTGTTTACCAAGGGTACGGGTAGTCTGCTCCACAAACGTCTCCATTCAGGGTTATGCGGAAAAAGCGATAGCGCGAGTTTACCTCTGTGCTTTCAGCGCTATCAACTGGTGCGCAGCATTTTGACCAGCGTCAGAAACTGCTGACGCGTCGCTTCGTCAAAGCGCTGAAACCAGCGGTGAAGTGAGGGATGCTCCGCCTCAATCCTCCAGTCGAGATCGGCGGTCAGACTGACCGCAGAAGGCGTCTCAGAGGCTGAATGGGCAAAACGAGGCACAGAGGCGATCTGACCGGTGCGATTGTAGTTCACCATCGCTTTTTCCATGTCGACAGCGGGCGCGGCAGGCAGACGATCGCGCAGGCTGGTGATTTCGTTCCCTTTCTCATCCACCAGCAGAAAATTCAGGCTGCGATCGAAGTGATAGCGCTCGCGTTTTGTCTCCAGCGCAGGCAGCCGGATGGTAATGGTTTTAGCCACGGCAGTGAAGGTGACGATCATCGGCACCGATTGATAGGCGAGGGTGCTCTCTTTCTGACCTTTTCGTTGCTGCTCTACCCGAAACAGAAACTGATGCTGACCCCGGTCCAGCTCTAAACTGTCTGCGCCCTTGAGGAGCGAGCCTGAAATCTTACGGCCATCCAGCACCAGCAGATCGATTTGCGGATCGAGCTTTAACGTGATGGCAGAACAGGACGCCGAAACGAGGAGAGCGACCCACCCCATTACAGCCAGCGACAGCTTCATTTCAACTCCGGTAACTGATGACACACAGGATTATGTGTAGCAAATTCTTACATTATGGCAGTGAGTTTACATTTAAACATATTTAATCGTGCGCTGGCTCAATTAATTACGTCACTGACTTAACCGTTCATGGGTGTGCCCATCTACACTCAACTCTGGCCTGAAAGGAGATAACGATGAACGACCAGACAATTCGCGAGGTGCTGACCCGCACCCAACGCATCGCCTTAGTCGGGGCAAGCGATCGCCCTGAGCGTCCCAGCTACGGCGTGATGAAATATTTGCTTGATCAGGGGTATGACGTGATTCCGGTCAGCCCGAAGCTGGCGGGCAAGACCCTGCTGGGGCAGCAGGCGTATGCCAGCCTGGCAGATGTTCCGGGCCATATTGATATGGTGGATGTATTTCGCAATTCTGAAGCCGCGTGGGGCGTAGCCCAGGAGGCGATTGCGGTGGGCGCAAAAACCCTATGGCTGCAGCTGGGTGTGATTAATGAGCAGGCGGCCGTGCTGGCACAGGATGCGGGTATGACGGTGATTATGGATCGCTGTCCGAAGATTGAGATTCCGCGGCTGGGGATCACGCGCTGAGAAGAGATATGTAGCGGCAGAGGGTGCCGCCACAGATTAATGTCGCAGATGAGGCGCCTGAAGCTGCTGACGCACTGAGGCCGCCAGTTCATCCATTGAGGGCTGCTCAGGGTGTTCAACGCTGGTTTCGCCCGAAAGCTGAATCTCAGCAACATAGGTATGCACCTGATCGCCTTCCTCATCTTCCATCACGACATGATACCAAGGTGCCGAACGCATCTTCTCTTCCGCGCCAACCTCTTCAATTTTAGGCTCATCTAACGAGTACTCAGGATCGACATCGACAATAACGCCCAATACGCCGGACAAACGATGACGAACCTGCTGACCAATACCAAATTTACTGGCAATCATAGTGACCTCCGAAAAAAAGCTCTCTTTCCAATATGGGGGCAGGAGCCAATTTTTCAAGTCACATGACGCGGCAGGCGAAACCTTTCAGGTAGAGTCCCTCCGGGTAGCTGGCGATCACCGGATGATCCGCTGCCTGACGGAACTGCTCAATAAACTGCACCTCGCGGCCGGCATCCAGTGCGGCATCGGCAATGATCTTCTGGAACAGCTCGGTGGCCATCAGACCGGAGCAGGAGAAGGTCAGCAGAACGCCACCGGGATTCAGCAACTGAATGGCGAGCATGTTGATATCTTTATAGCCGCGACAGGCGCCCATCAGCTGACTTTTGTTTTCGACGAACTTCGGCGGATCCATAATGATCAGATCAAATTTCTCCCCACTGTCACGATAGCGACGCAGCAGTTTGAAGACGTCATCACGCTCAAAGCGCGCGCGGGAGAGGTCGAGTTCATTCAGTTCAACGTTCTGACGTGCCACATCCAGCGCTTCCTGCGAAGTATCAACGCTGATTACCTCTTTACAGCCGCCCATCAATGCCGAGACGGCGAATCCACCAGTATATGAGAAGCAGTTAAGTACCCGGGCATCCTGAGCGTAACGGCGGGTGGCGAGACGGCTGTCTCGCTGATCGAGGTAGTAGCCGGTTTTATGGCCACCCTGGATATCTACCAGCAGCTTCATGCCATGCTCAGTAATCGGCAGCAGAGGCGGCGGCAGTTCGCCGGTAATCGTGCCCTGCGTCAGTTCCAGACCCTCTTTCTTCCGCACGGCGACGTCGGATCGGTCATAGACAGCACAGCCGGGGAAACATTGCTGCAGGGCAGTAATGATCGCCGCACGCTGATATTCGGCTCCAGCGGAGAGCAGCTGCAGAACAAAAAAATTGCCAAAGCGGTCAATGGTGACGCCCGGTAAACCATCAGATTCACCGGCGATCAGACGATAGCTGTCCAGGCCGTCTCGCGCTGCCAGCCATGTGCGCCACTGCTGCGCCTGCTCAAAACGGCGCACAAAGAAGGCGATATCGATGGATTCATCGGCCTGCCAGCTCCAGACACGGGCGCGAATCTGTGACTGAGGAGAATAGGCGGCGCGCGCCAGCCATTTGCCGTTACTGTCACACACGTCAATGGTTTCACCCAGTTGCGCTTTACCTTCCAGACGCGCGACAGCGCCTGAAAAGACCCAGGGATGGCGACGGAGCAGGGACTTTTCACGTCCCTTTGCGAGAATCAATCTGACTGTCATAGTTTGCTATGCTTACCTGAAAAAATGAGGTGCCATTGTCCGGTGGATAACGGGAAATTGCAACGAACAGCAGCAGGAGGGCAGTATGTCAGCAGCCTGTTTTAAAGCATGGGTTTATGGCCGCGTGCAGGGCGTCGGATTCCGTTACAGCACCCAGGCCGAAGCCCGCGCGCTGGGCGTGCTGGGCTATGCGCGTAACCTGGAGGATGGCAGTGTCGAAGTGCTGGCCTGGGGCGAGGCGGAAAAGGTCGAGGCCCTCATCGACTGGCTCAAAGCGGGCGGGCCACGCAGCGCGCGGGTGGACAGTGTACGGGTGGAGCCGCACCAGCCGTCATCGCCCCCACGCGGCTTTACGACCGGATAGTCAGAGACATTTGGCCGGTTTGGGCAGGCCTGCGATTTTCGTCGCCTGCTTAGCCGGCCCGTCAGGGAAAAGACGAAACAGATAGCGGCTGTTGCCTTTCTCTTCGCCATACTTCTTCGCCATCGCCTTCACCAGCATTCGTACGGCGGGGGAGGTGTTAAATTCCAGATAGAAGGCGCGCACAAAATGGACGACCTCCCAGTGGGCGTCGGTCAGCGTAAGGCCTTCCTGCGCGGCAATATGTTCAGCCAGCGCTGCACTCCAGTCGCTGGGATTTTTCAGATAGCCTTCGGCATCGACGGCGATTTCGTTACCGTTAAAATTCACGTGACTTCCTCTCTGTAAATGACGGCGCAGTGTAGCAAACTGACGTAGCAGTAAAAGAAAAAACCCCGCCGGAGCGGGGTTTTCAACGCTGATGCACGTGTCTGTCAGTTGCTGCGGGCAAAACCGAGCAGGCTCAGCAGGCTGACAAAGATGTTATAGAGTGAAACGTAGAGGCTGACCGTGGCCCGGATATAGTTTGTTTCTCCGCCGTGAATGATATTGCTGGTTTCCCACAAAATCGCGCCGGCTGAAAAGAGAATGAACAGGGCGCTGATCGCCAGATGCAGAGCAGGTAACTGCAGGAAGAGGTTAGCCACTACCGCGACCAGCAGCACCACAAAGCCCGCCATCATCATTCCGCCAAGGAAGGACATATCACGGCGGGTCGTCAGCACATACGCGGAACAGCAGAAGAAGACCAGCGCCGTTCCACCCAGCGCCAGTGCGATTACATCCCCCATCCCTGCGGTCAGGAAAGAGCTCAGGATCGGACCCAGGCAGTAACCCAGGAAGCCGGTGAAGGCAAAGGCGGCCAGGATGCCCATCGGGCTGTTAGCCAGACGGTAGGTTAAAAACATCAGACCATAAAAGCCGACCAGCATCAGGATCAGACCGGGAGCGGGTAACGCCAGCAGGGTGCTGGCCGTGGCCGTCACGGCTGAGAAAGCCAGGGTTAATCCCAGCAGAAAATAGGTATTGCGCAGAACTTTGTGCGTTGAGAGCAGTGAGGACTGCGATGAGGTGACAATTCTTTCCATGTTGCGCTCCTTTAAGCAGAACACTAAATATGAGCCGAGAATACGCAGGCCATTAAAGAGGGAAAAGCCGTTTTACCCTTCTTTACGCGCTAATCTGCTAATTGTTTGAGCAGAGTGGTGATTTTGACAGCGAAAAAACAGGAAATGGCTGTTTTTCATGCGAACAGTCAGATACAGGCTTTACATCGATAATCGGGATGTTTATAGTGCGCGTCATTGCGGAGGGGTGGCCGAGCGGCTTAAGGCAGCGGTCTTGAAAACCGCCGATGGGAAACCATCCGAGAGTTCGAATCTCTCCTCCTCCGCCACTTTATCTGCCTCGGGCAATAAAGTGGCAAAATGTCAGCTGATTATTTTGCCAATGCAGTACTGTTTCAAAACGGAGGGGTGGCCGAGTGGCTTAAGGCAGCGGTCTTGAAAACCGCCGATGGGAAACCATCCGAGAGTTCGAATCTCTCCTCCTCCGCCAGATTTTACAGGCCAGCACTGAGTGCTGGCCTGTTTCATTTCTGCCTTCCTCTGTTCTTCTGTCATGCCGAAAAGGCGCACTGAGCCGCATCCGGCTTTGCATTCATCTCTCTTTATCCTCTCTGCTATAGTCTACTCACCGTTTTTGCAAACATCTGGCGCTTTTCTGAGGCGAGCTGAGTTACACTAGGGATTACGTCGCTCTGAGGCGAGCTAATCGGTTGATAGCCAGAGTGTTTCTTTACTGAATGAATGGAATAGGCACAATGATCAAGAAACTGAGTCTTTGCGCATTGTCAGTGCTCGCAGCATTGCCGGTCGGAACCGTCGCGCTGGCGGCTGAAGGTGATATGCAGCTGCAGCAGGTCCTGATGCTAAGCCGTCACAATCTGCGTGCGCCGCTGGCCGATAACGGCAGCGTGCTGGAGCAGTCCACTAAAAAAAGCTGGCCGCAGTGGGACGTTCCCGGCGGTCAGCTGACCACCAAAGGTGGCGTGCTGGAAATCTACATGGGTAACTATACCCGTCAGTGGCTGGCCCAGCAGGGACTGGCGAAGAACGGCAGCTGTCCTGACAGCAATAACGCCTTTGTCTATGCCAACAGCCTGCAGCGTACCGTTGCCACCGCCCAGTTCTTTGTCAATGGCGCTTTCCCGGGCTGTGACATCGCGGTCACGCATCAGGATGCGATGGGCACCATGGATCCTATCTTTAATCCGGTCATCACAGATGGCAGCGAAGCCTTCAATAAGAAAGCGCTGGCCGCGATGGCTGCCGAAAATGAAAAACTCTCGCTGAAGCCTGCTTTCCAGCGTCTTGAGAAGATTGTTGACTATAAATCTTCGCCTGCCTGTAACAATAAAAAGCAGTGCGATCTGAGCAGTGGTCAGAACACCTTCAGCGCGGAAAATGGTAAAGAGCCGAATGTCAGTGGCCCGCTGAAAGTGGGTAACTCGCTGATGGATGCGTTCACCCTGCAATATTATGAAGGTTTCCCGCTGGAGCAGGTGGCGTGGGGACAGATCAAGACGCCTGAACAGTGGAAAGAGCTGTCGGCCATTAAAAATGGCTATCAGGACGCGCTGTTTACCAGTCCGGATATCTCGCGCGAAGTGGCCGCCCCGCTGGTGGATTACATCCGCAGTCAGCTGGTCGATCAGGATAAAGCCAGTGCACCCGCTATTACGCTGATGGTGGGGCACGATTCCAACATTGCCTCGCTGCTGAGCGCGTTGCAGGTGAAGCCGTATGAGCTGCCTGATACCTGGGAAAAAACGCCGATTGGTGGTCAGGTTGTCTTTGAACGCTGGCACGACGCGAAAAATGACAAAGACCTGCTCAAAGTCGAATATGTCTATCAGAGCGCCGATCAGCTGCGCAATGCGGACGTGCTGAGTCTGAAAAATCCGCCAAAACGTGTGACGCTGCAACTGGCGGGCTGCCCGACGGATGCTAACGGCTATTGCAGCTGGGATCAGTTCTCTCAGGCGCTGAACGCGGCGCTGCAGGGCACGCCAATGCAGCCAGCCGCTGCACCACAGCCAGCCGCCGCGACGCCATCTGATGACGACAGTGCGAAAGCTGCTGCGACGCAGGATGCTGCCGCTGACAAAGCGGAAGCCGATAAGGCGACCGCAGACAAAGCGCAGTCGGATACGGATAAGGCTGCCGCCGGTAAGGCTGATGCAGATAAAGCCGCTGCCGACAAAGCCGCAGCGGAGAAGGCCAAAGCGGAGAAAGCTGCCGCCGACAAAGCCGCAGCAGAGAAGGCCAGAGCGGAGAAAGCTGCTGCCGACAAAGCCGCAGCGGAGAAGGCTAAAGCGGATAAAGCTGCCGCTGATAAAGCGGCGGCTGAGAAGGCCAAAGCGGAAAACGCGGCTGCTGCCAAAGCGGATAACGCAGCGGCGAAATCAGCCGGTGACAACGCTACGGCTGATAAGGCTGATAGTGCAACACCGTCTGCCAGCGTGCAGAACGATAAAACAAAGTCAGCGGCTGAAGCGACACCGTAATTTCCCCATCCTGCTGACAATAAAAAACCCCGTCGAGACGGGGTTTTTTTATACCTGCGGCAGCCTATCCCGCCACAACAACCAGTTTCTGGTTAGCAAACTCTTTGATGCCCAGATCGGAAAGTTCACGACCATAGCCGGAACGTTTCACGCCGCCAAAAGGCAGCTCTGCGGAGGTGTCGCTCTGCGAGTTAATAAACACCATGCCGGTTTCAATGGCAGAAGCGAGCCTGCGGCCACGGGCAATATCCCGCGTCCAGACGGAGCCGCCAAGACCATAGTGAGAGTCGTTGGCCAGCGCCACCGCGGCCTGGTCGTCTGCCACCACATAGACCTGTGCCACCGGGCCAAAAAACTCCTGATAGTAAGCCGGATTATCGGGTGTGATGCCGGTCAGAATCGTGGGCTGGTAATAGCAGCCCACGCCGTCAACGGCTTTACCGCCGGTCAGCAGTTTTGCGCCGCTGGCGACAGCTTCATCAACCTGTTTAACCAGACGGTCGCGCGCATCTGCCGAGGAAAGCGGACCCAGCGTGGTCTTCTCATCCAGCGGATCGCCCAGCGTCGCCGCGCTCAGCGCCGCGCTGAACTGGCTGATAAAGCGATCGGCAATTTTCTCATGCAGAATAAACCGTTTTGCCGCCGTACAGACCTGACCGCAGTTGCTCAGGCGCGCCTGCACACCCTGACGCACGGCTTCATCAAGATCGGCATCATCCAGTACGACAAAGACGTCGTTGCCGCCCAGCTCCAGCGTCGATTTCTTAAGGTGCTTACCGGCCTGTTCGGCCACGGCGCTACCGGCGCGCTCGGAACCGGTCAGGGCAACTCCCTGAACCCGGTCGTCAGCAATCAGATCCGCGACCTGTTCCGTAGAGATAAACAGGTTCGTCCAGGCTCCTTCAGGCGCACCTGCTTCGTGAACCAGTTTTTCAAAGACATCGGCACAGTGCGGCACGATATTGGCATGTTTTGCCAGCACCGGGTTACCCAGCGCGAGGTTAGGCGCCAGCACGCGCATCAGCTGATAGTAGGGGAAGTTCCACGGCTCAACGGCCACCAGAACACCAATCGGGTGATATTCAACCCAGGCTTCGCCCAGCTCACTGGGGTAGGTGTGCGGCTGCAGGATGCGCTCAGCATTCTCCGCGTAGTAGCGGGCAATCTGCGAGCAGATTTTGACTTCGCCCCGGCTCTGACCAATCAGTTTACCCATCTCTTTACTGGCGATGGTAGCGAGTTCTTCCGCACGGCTATCAATCAGGTCAGCCAGCTTTTTCAGTACCTGCAGGCGCGGCTGAATATCCCCTTTGCTCCAGGAGGAGTGGAACAGCTGGTCGGCGACCTTCAGGGCATGGCTGACGGCGGCATCATCATGGGATGGCCAGCTCTTCAGCAACTGGTTGTTGGCGGGATTAATGCTTTGATAGGAAGACATAGCGTTCTCCTTGGTGAGCGAAAAAATTGAGGGCGGGAAGATCCCGCCCCTGAATCAGACGTTTTTACGTTCTACGGGTTTGTCATCCCAGGTCAGGAGATCTTTATCGGTTTTTTCAAAGGCGCGAATCAGTACATCGTCACTGCCCTGCTGACGCCAGATCTCTTCTGCCAGTCTCTCATCGTAATCAGCCACTTCGAAAATGGCCTCAGCAATTTCAGGGGAGGTATGACGCAGACTGGCCCATTCGCCAACGTGATGTGCTTTTGATTGTTCAGTAGACATACTTTTCTCCTTTGATTAAATCAGTCCTGCAGTTTAGTGGTCAGGCTGGCAACATGTTCGCCCTGAAAACGGGCGATGTTCAGCTCCGCTTCCGTGGGCTGACGGGAGCCATCCCCGCCTGCCAGGGTGGTCGCACCATAAGGTGTTCCGCCGCGCACCTGAGAGATATCAAACAACTCTTTGGTGCCGTAGCCGATGGGCACGATCACCATGCCGTGATGCGCCAGGGTGGTCCAGACCGAGGTAATCGTCTGTTCCTGACCGCCGCCGGTGCCGGTTGAGGTGAAGACGCTGGCGACCTTGCCAAACAGGGCACCTGATGCCCACAGGCCGCCGGTGCGATCCCAGAAGGTGCGCATCTGACCGGACATGTTGCCGAAGCGGGTCGGGGTACCGACGATAATGGCGTCATACTGCGGCAGCACATCCGGCGTTGCCTCTGCCGCCAGCTGATCGGTTTTGCCGCCCACCTCCGCAAAGCGACTGGCCTCCATCGTTTCTGGTACCCGCAGGATATCCACTTCCGCGCCGGGAACCCGACGAGCGCCTTCAGCAACCGCGTTCGCCATCGTTTCGATATGTCCGTACATTGAGTAATAAAGCACCAGAATCTTAGCCATTGATCTCTCCAGGTGGTTTAGACGTCCAGAAAAAGTATAGAAGAGCTTTCGTTTTACGCAGGGGAGGGAAGGAATGGGCGGATTTAGCTGTGTAATAATTCCGCAGCTAATCGGTTGTAAGCCAGAGGAATGTTCGTTATTTACTCAAATCGGTGGTGAATAGTCTGTTGCTAAATGTGACTGTGCGCGGGGTGAAAGCAGAATCTGGCTATTCTTTAACCATGGGTTGAATCCAGGCCCCGGGCCGTCAGCTCTCGACTTTCTCATTCTTATTTATCGCACTACGCGACAGGAGCACATCATGACAACACATCGTGGCGGTTCAGGTAATTTTGCTGAAAACCGTGAACGTGCCGCAGAAGCGGGACGCAAAGGGGGCAAAAACAGCGGCGGTAATTTTAAAAACGATCCGCAGCGTGCCGCGCGTGCCGGCGAAAAGGGCGGACGCAGCAGTCCGAAGAAAACGGACGCTTAATCCCCTGATAGCCGCCGGTAAGATCCGGCGGTTAACGTCGTTGCTTTTCCCCCTCGCTCTCCTCCACAATGTTGTCCGAATCTTTTATCAGGTGAATTATGTCGGACACTCTCCGCGGCTTATCCCTGCGCCTGACGCGGCAGGAGCTGGTGTTAATCTTTATAACTATGATCTGGGGCGGGACCTTTCTGGTGGTGCATCGGGCGATGCAGCACTCGGGACCGTTCTTTTTCGTCGGTCTGCGTTTTGCCACCGCCGCACTGCTGCTGGCGCTCTTTTTCCGGCGCTATCTCAAAGGAATAACCTGGCTGGAAGTGAAAGCCGGGACGCTGATTGGCCTGTCGATTGCCGGCGGTTACGGTCTGCAGACCTGGGGAATGCAGACCATCTCCAGCAGTCAGTCCGCGTTTCTCACTGCGCTCTACGTGCCGGTGGTGCCGCTGCTGCAATGGCTGTTTTTACGACGTCCGCCGGGCATCATGTCATGGCTGGGGATTGTGCTGGCCTTCACCGGTCTGCTGCTGGTGGCGGGGCCGCAGGATGGCCGTATCAGCCTGAATGCCGGGGAGATAGCCACCCTGTTCAGTACGCTGGCGATTGCCGCTGAGATTATCTTAATCAGCCGCTTTGCCAGTCGGGTCGATGTGCGTCGCGTGACGATGATCCAGCTCGCGGTGGCGTCGCTGTGCGCCTTTGCGCTGATGATCCCCAATGGGGAGACGGTACCTGTGATTTCCATGCCGCTGCTGTTCAGTACGCTGGGACTGGGCGCCGCCAGCGCACTGATTCAGGTCACGATGAACTGGGCGCAGCGCAGCGTGTCACCCACGCGTGCCACGGTTATTTACGCCGGTGAGCCGGTCTGGGCGGGCGTAGTCGGACGTATCGCCGGTGAGCGGCTGCCTGCACTGGCGCTGATGGGTGGGGCGCTGATTGTCTGTGGCGTGATTGTCAGTGAACTGCGGCTGAAACGAAAGAAAGCGGTGCAGCCTGCTGCCCCACCGCTGGAGTAGTTAACCCTGCTGACGCGCCAGCTTATCCTGCTGCATGGCGCGGTTACGGCGCAGAATGGCATTGAGGATAATGGCCCCAAAGGTCGCCGTGCCGATGCCGCCCAGCGTGAATGAACCGATTTTAAGCGCAAAGTCACCTGCGCCAAGGACCAGCGTCGTCGCCACCATGATCAGGTTACTGTTCTGGCCTAAATCGACCTGATTCTGTACCCAGATGCGCGCGCCCGCCACCGCAATCAGTCCGAAGACCACAATCGAGGCACCGCCGATCACCGGCGCCGGAATGGTGTGGATCAGCGCACCGAACTTCGGCGAGAAACCGGCCAGGATCGCGATGACCGCCGCAGCAACAAATGCCAGCGTCGAGTAGACCTTGGTCACCGCCATCACCCCGATGTTTTCCGCATAGGTGGTCACCCCGCTGCCGCCGATTGAACCGGAGAGCATCGTGGCAAGACCATCGCCCACAAAGGCGCGTCCCATATACGGGTCGAGGTTGCGTCCGGTCATGCCCGCTACCGCTTTCAGGTGGCCGAGGTTCTCCGCCACCAGGATAATGGCGACGGGGGCGATTAATACCATCGCATGCAGATCAAAGGTCGGCGAGGTGGTATGCGGCAGACCAAACCACGCCGCCTGTGACAGCGCCGTAAAATCCACCGGCTTGCCCAGTCCCATAACGTTAGTCAGCAGGGCATAGATCGCCCACGCCAGAATCAGCCCCACCAGAATCAGCAGGCGCTGAACCATTCCGCGGGTAAAGACGGCCACCAGGCCAATACATAACACGGTCATCACCGCGATCCAGCTGTCGAAGGCGGAGGCGGAGACGCTGTGCACCGCAATCGGTGCCAGGTTCAGCCCGATAGCCATCACCACGGCTCCGGTCACCACGGGCGGCATCAGATTCTCAATCCAGCGGGTGCCGGATTTCATTACCACCACGCCTATCAGCGTATAGAGCAGGCCGCAGGCGATGACGCCACCCAGCGCCACACTGAGGTTAGGGTTCAGTCCCTGACCGCTGAAACCGGTCACCGCAATCACAACGCCCACAAACGCGGCGCTTGACCCGAGATAGCTGGGCACGCGACCGCCGGTAATAAAGAAGAACAGCAGGGTCCCTATCCCGGAGACCAGAATCGCCAGATTGGGATCCAGTCCCATCAGCAGCGGCATCAGCACCGTTGCGCCAAACATCGCCACCGCGTGCTGTAAACCCAGCACCAGCGTCTGCCCCGCAGGCAGTGTCTCATCCGGGGCGATAATACCGTTTTCTGTTAAAGCCGACTTCTTTTGCCATTGCGGAAACCAGGATCGTGCCATCGTCTACTCCAGAGCGTTATGAATGCCGGTGGGTTTCAGGGAAGGGTTATCAGGCTTCCTGCCGCATCAGGGGATGGTATCCCCGGTCAAACCAGGCCAGGCCGTGAGAATCGTCGTTGCGCACCACGGCCAGGACTTCACAGAACAGGGTGTCATGGGTGCCGACGCTGACAATCTGAGTGATCCGGCAGTCAAAGGAGGCGACCGCGCCGCTCAGCACCGGCGAGCCGGTAACGGCCGTCGACCACTCTGCAGCCACAAACCGCTCAGCCATCGGGGTTTTACCACCAAACAGCGTGGAGAGCGCTTCATGGCCCGCCGCCAGGGTGTTGACGCAGAGCTGCATGTTTTCGCGGAACACCGGATAGACCGAGGCCGAACGGTTCAGGCAGACCAGCAGTGTAGGGGGCGCATCCGTGACACTGCACACCGCAGAGGCGGTGAAGCCTGCGCGTCCGGCAGGACCTTCCGTGGTAATGATGTTGACCGCCGCGCCCAGGCGCGACATCGCATGACGAAAGGCCGTTTTGTCAACGGCAGGGGTAAGGGTATCCAGGCTCATAATCTTCTCCGCAAAAGCTTAGACGACGCGCTGCAGGGGCTGCACGTTATCGGTCTGATCCAGCCACTGCAGCAGCCGGGCATTAAAGGTTTCGGCGTCGGTGACGCTCATGGCATGTCCGCCCCAGGCCATTCTCTGCTCCGTGGCGTTGGGCAGCGCGGCAGCCAGCGCAGGTGAGCAGCTCCACGGCACCAGCAGGTCATCTTCACTGGCGATCACCAGCACCGGTTGCGGGATTGCCGCCGCCCGGGCGCTGAAATCCGCGCTCATCAGGGCGTGCAGCCGGCGCATCAGGTTTTCCATTCCCTGAAAATGGGCGACATGATGACTGTCCTCCTGCTCAAGCCGCGTCTGATGCTGCGCCATCCACTCTGCCGGATAGAGAAACAGCGGCTGAGCACGGACAAAGGCCTCCACGCCGACGTTCAGCAGCAGATCCTGGCGCACCTGAAAGCAGCGGCGGGTATGGGGATGCAGCGACAGCCAGCCGTTGATCACCACGATCCGCTCGATCCGCTCCGGGTAGTCCAGCGCCAGCTGCATCCCCAGCAGGCCACCCAGCGCATGACCAATCAGGCTGAAGCGCAGGATGCCGTGCTGCGCCAGCGCATCGGCCAGCTCCGCCGCCATCATCGCCATACTGTAGCCCTCCGGCAGCGTGTCAGCGCTGCGTCCGGTGCCGCGCTGGTCATAACAGACCACCCGATAGCGTGTCGTCAGCGCCGCCAGCTGTGGCTGCCAGAAACCGGCTACGCCGCCCAGCCCGGAGGAGAGCACCAGCGTCGGTGCATCGGGATTTTGCAGGCCCAGAATATCCAGCTGCATCAGACCTCCGGCTTGCCAATGTGGGCCACGCTGGCGATCTCAATCAGCGCATCCGGTTTGACCAGCCCGCACTGAATACAGAATCGGGCGGGTTTATCGCCGGGAAAGTAGTCGGCGTAGACCTGGTTCACCGCACCATAGTTTGCCCAGTCGGTGATAAAAATAGAGTTGAAGGTGACATCCGCCATCGTGCCACCCGCGGTTTCAATCACCTTTTTAATGGTTTCCAGCACGTGGCGGGTCTGCGCGGCGGCATCCCCGACGTGCACCACGTTGTTGTCAGCATCAAACGGCAGCGTGCCCGAAACATAGACCACCCCATCGGCCAGCGTGCCAGGGACAAACGGGGCGATGGGCGTCGTGGTGCCCGGTGGAACAATGATACTTTTTGGCATAGCGTCATCCTCGGTGATCAGGGGGCTTTCAGGCTTTCGCAGAAGGTATCGACATCCGATACCCAGCCAAAAAAGGTTTCGATATTGAACAGTGCCGCTTGCTGGGCAAATGGCGGGCCAGCCTGGTAGGTTGCGTCTTCCAGCACCACGCCGAAGTACTCCAGAAAGAAGCCGTCGCGCAGCGTCGATTCCACACAAACGTTGGTGGCAATGCCGGTAAAGATCAGATGACGAATGCCGCGACTGCGCAGCATGCTGTCGAGCGGCGTGTTATAGAAGCCGCTGTAGCGCGATTTAGGCAGCACAATGTCCCCGGGCTGCGGCACCAGTTCATCCACCAGTGCGTAATCCCAGCCGCCTTTGGAGAGCAGCGTGCCCTGCAGTTCAGGTCGTTTGCGCATGGTTTTCAGCGCATTTGATTTGTGAAAGTTGGGCGAACCGACATCACCGGCTTCAACATAGTCACTGTCCCAGCCGTTCTGGAACCAGATAATCTGCACGCCTGCGGCACGCGCCGCCGTCACCGCCTGATGAATCTTCGCTATCACCGGTTGCGTGGCGGAAACATCAAAGCCCGCCAGGTCAAGATAACCCCCTTCAGTGGCGTAGGCGTTCTGCATATCGACCACGATCAGCGCACTCTGAGCGGGGGGAAAAGCAATCGGCTCCGGCCGGGCTGGCAGTTCGACCTGAGTCACGTCAGGCGTGTGAGCGCAGTAAACGGTATTCATCATGCCACCTCCTTCCGGGCATCCAGCAGGGCGCTGCGACAGCGCATCAGCGGCTGGATGTGCTGTCCGAAGTTCTCGATCCCTTCCAGGAAATCATCAAAGGTCAGCAGCACGCCGTGGGTGCCTTCAACCTGAGCCACTTCATCCAGCATCCGCGCCACGCTGGCCCAGGACCCGACCAGGGTACCCATGTTGATGTTGACGGCAGAGGTGGGGTCGGCCATCTGGCGCACGTTAGTGTCGCTGCCCGATTTGGTATCCTGCTGACTCTGGGTGGTCAGCCAGGAGAGCGCCTCTTCATCGGCACCGGCTTTATAGTGTTCCCACTTCGCCCGCGCTTCCTCATCGGTTTCCGCGGCAATGATCATGAACAGGACGTAGGAGCCGACGTCGCGACCGGCTTTCGCCGCCGCCTGTTTCATGCGAATCGAGGTTGAGCTGAACGCGGCAGGGGTGTTTACCCCTTTGCCAAAGCAGAAGTTGTAATCGGCATACTGTGCGGAGAAGGCCATACCGGCGTCGCTCTGACCGGCGCAGATGACCTTCATCGGGCGCTGCGGCTGCGGACTGACGCGGCAGTCGTTCATGGTGAAGAATTCACCTTTAAAGTCCGATTTTCCGGTGCCCCACAGATCGCGCAGCACGGTAACGTATTCGGTCAGATAGGCGTAGCGGCTGCTGAAGTACTCATCGCCAGGCCACATGCCCATCTGTTCATATTCCGGTTTCTGCCAGCCGGTGACCAGGTTGACGCCGAAACGGCCGCCAGAGATGGAGTCAATTGTGGACGCCATGCGCGCCACAATGGCCGGTGGCAGCGTCAGGGTGGCGGCAGTGGCATAAATTTCAATACGTGAGGTGACAGCCGCCAGACCAGCCATCAGGGTGAATGACTCCAGGTTATGATCCCAGAATTCTGTTTTTCCGCCGAAGCCGCGCAGTTTGATCATCGAAAGCGCAAAGTCGAAATGGTAATGCTCTGCTTTCAGTACGATTGCCTTATTGAGTTCAAAGGTTGGCATGTACTGCGGTGCATTGGAGGAGATCAGCCAGCCATTGTTACCAATCGGAATAAAGACGCCTATCTTCATGTGAAACCTCGTTGCGATGGGGGAAAGGTGTTTCACGCGCGGCACTGCATCCTGCCTCATCCCTGTGGGCTGCGCTCAGTCACAATTTTGCAAACCCTGTGCCACAATTTTTAATTGTTTATATAACAATGGGTTAAAATGAAGAGGTAAAAATAAAGTGGAGTGACTGGTCCATTTCAGACCGTTTGGTCAAAATTCGCTGCACGTTTTCCATGCAGGCTGAGCAAAAAAGGTGCAGCACGCTGGTTAGGCAGCCAGAGATCCCTTTGCTATGATGCGATGACACCTGACGGATGAGGTAAGGCAGTGAAAACCGATGAAAAAAAGCCAACGCGTCGTTCACGCGCGGTGGCGGCAAAGCGAGCGGCGATACTGGATGCGGCGCTGACCCTGTTCTCGCAGTTTGGTATTCATGGCACCAGCCTCGATAAGGTGGCCGAGCTGGCAGACGTTTCCAAAACCAATCTGCTCTACTATTTCCCCTCGAAAGAGGCGCTCTATGTGGCGGTGCTGAAACAGATTCTGGATGTCTGGCTGGCGCCGCTGCGCGCGCTGGCACACGATCAGGATCCGCTGATGGCCATCCGGCGCTATATCCGGCTGAAGCTGGAGGTGTCGCGCGATCATCCTCAGGCCTCCCGGCTGTTCTGCCTGGAGATGCTGCAGGGCGCACCGCTGCTGAAAGGGGAGCTGGCGGGCGACCTCAAGCAACTGGTGGATGATAAGGCGGCGATAATTGAGCGCTGGATTGATGAAGGGCGTCTGGCTGGCGTCCAGCCGCAGCATCTGATCTTTATGCTCTGGGCCACAACGCAGCACTATGCCGATTTCGCCACGCAGGTGGAGGCGGTGACCGGACAGACCCTCAGCGACGCCGCGTTCTTTGAGCAGACTGTCGAGAACGTTCAGCGCATGATCATTGAAGGCATTCGCGTACGCTGATTCCGCCCAGGTTCACGGTTCGGTAACGGAGTTAATCTATGGATTCTGTTTCGCAGTGGGTACTGGGCGCCTCCGTCAGCGTCGCGGTGATGGGGCGTCGGGTTCCGATCTGGCAGGCGGCACTGGTTGGGGGTGTCTGCGGCACCCTGCCCGATCTGGATGTCTTTATCGATCATGGCGATGCAATACGCAACATGACGCTGCATCGCACCGAAAGTCATGCGCTGCTCTGGCTCACGCTGATCTCCCCGCTGGTTGCCTGGCTGGTGGCGGGGCTGTGTCGTCAACGGGTGGCATGGCGGGCGTGGTGGCCTGCCATCTGGCTGGCACTGATCACGCACCCGCTGCTCGATCTGATGACGGTGTATGGCACCCAGCTTGGCCTGCCGCTCACCGACTTTCCCTATGCGATTGGCAGCATCTACATTATCGATCCCCTCTATACGCTGCCGCTGCTGGTGGGGCTGGCTGTGGCGCTCTGGCGTGGCGGTGAACGGGGGCTGCGCGGCAACCGGCTGGGATTAACGCTGAGTTCGCTTTATCTGGTCTGGAGCGTGGTGATTCAGGGCGTGGCAGGCTGGCAGATCCGGCAGTCGCTGACCGGGCAGGGGATTCCGACCGATAAGGTACTGGTGACGCCAACGGCGTTCAATACGCTGGTCTGGCGCAGCGTGATCCTGACCGGCGACCGTTATGGCGAAGCTTACTGGTCGTTACTGTCGCCTTCGCGTCCGCTACAGGTGACGTGGTATCCGCGTCATCCCGAACTTTACAAAGGGTTTCGTGGCAGCTGGTATGCAGAGCGCGTCGCCTGGTTCAGCCACGGTTTTTATGCCCTGCGTGAGCAGGATGGGCAGACGACGATAGCTGACCTGCGTATGGGCGAAGGGGAAAAGTATACCTTTACCTTTGGTCTTGGCACGCCTCAGCAGCCCGATCCCCGACCGCAGCGCTTGCCTTCTGAACGGCCTTCGTTGTCCGCCAGCTTTTCTGCGCTGGGTGAACGCCTGTAAAAAAGCCCGGTCATCTGACCGGGCTTCCTCTCTGACAGGCTGAACTAGCGACTGCGTGAGCCGCGATGACGCAGCCACCAGCCTACACCCAGCAGGGCGAACCAGAGTGGCGTCACCATCAGCGCCTGACGCGTATCATCCTGCAGGGTCAGCAGCACCAGCACAAAGGCAAAGAAGGCCATGCAGACCCAGCACATCAGCTTGCCCAGCGGCATCTTAAAGCCGGATTCCGCATGACGCTGCGGATGCTTTTTGCGATAGGCCAGATAGCTGCACAGGATAATAGTCCAGACAAACATAAACAGAATTGCCGAGACGGTGGTTACCAGGGTGAAGACCGTCATCACATCCGGGATCAGGTAGATTAACGCCACGCCCGCCAGCAGGCAGAAGCAGGAGAAAAACAGACCGGTGGTCGGGACGGCGCGGGCTGAGAGCCGGCCAAAGGCGCGGCTGGCAACCCCCTGCTGTGACAGACCATAGAGCATCCGGCTGGTGGAGAAGATGCCACTGTTCGCGGAGGAGGCTGCTGAGGTCAGCACCACAAAATTGACGATACTCGCGGCAGCGGGCAGGCCAATCAGGACAAACATCTCAACAAACGGGCTGCGATCGGCCATCACCTGGGTCCATGGCGTCACCGCCATAATGACCATCAGCGCCAGCACATAAAACATAATGACCCGCAGCGGGATGGCATTAATCGCGCGTGGCAGGACTTTATGCGGATCGTGAGTCTCTGCCGCCGCCGTGCCAACCAGTTCAATCCCGACAAAGGCGAACACCGCAATCTGGAATCCGGCAAAGAAGCCGCTGAGCCCTTTCGGGAACAGTCCGCCATGATCCCAGATGTTGCTCAGTGCCGCCGTACCGCCGCCCGGAGAGGGGTAGTGGATGGAGACCAGCACAATGCCGGTCACGATCAGCGCGACAATGGCGACGATTTTAATAATCGCAAACCAGAACTCCATCTCGCCGAACAGCTTGACGGTCGCAATGTTAAGCGCCAGAAAGACCACCACGCAGAGCAGGGCGCTCATCCAGATCGAGAAGCCCGGAAACCAGAGCTGAAAATAGGCGCTGATGGCCACCACGTCAGCGATGCCGGTGACCACCCAACAGAACCAGTAGGTCCAGCCGGTAAAGTAGCCTGCCCAGGGGCCGAGCAGATCCGCGGCAAAGTCGCTGAACGATTTATACTCCAGGTTGGAGAGCAGCAGTTCTCCCATCGCGCGCATGACAAAGAACAGCATAAAGCCGATGATCATATAGACGAAAATGATCGAGGGGCCGGCCAGGCTGATGGTTTTACCTGAACCCATAAACAGGCCGGTTCCGATCGCGCCGCCGATGGCGATCAGCTGAATGTGTCGGTTGTGCAGGTTGCGCCGTAGCTTGTCGGGGCCTTCCTGCGTCAAGGGGGCATCTTTAGATTGATCGACCATAGAATACTCTTTCCTGTCTTGATGTTGTGTCAGCTCTGCTGGCTGATAATGAATAGCCTTACCCGAAGGGCTGGTCGGCATAAGATAGAGGAAGTCACCCCAAAGCCGGTAACAGTTTTTTACCTGATGTGACACCGGCCATGGTCAGCCAGAGCAATCGTTGCGCATTCTGGTTAATCGTGCGTCAGCCAGGGTAAGGATTCATCACGTTATGTCAGTTGCACAGCGCAGCGTGAATCTGGCTTCTACACTTTTTGTTTGCTAATCATCATGCTGCGAGAGGGGTTATGCGCACGCTTATCCTGTTTTTGCTGTTAATCGCGCTGGGCTGGATGAGTCTGCCATGGCTGAAGCAGCATCTGCCACCGCAGTTCAATCCCTTTACCCCGCTCGCCGTTACCGATCCTCCGGGCTGGATGACGCAGCTTAAGATGAAACGGCTGGCCAGCGATCCTGACGCCTGCCTCGCCGTGATGCGCCGCGCTCAGCAGGCCGGTTGGGTGACGTTCAGCGAACGACCGGCAGTGACGGGCAACTGTCCCCTCAGCGACCCGCTGCGCATTCAGCGATTTGGTCCGGTGAGCCTCAGCAGCAGCTTTCTGGCGAGCTGTCCGATGGCGGTTGCCAGTACGATGTATGCCCTGCGCAGTCGTCAACAGACCGCCAGGGATATGCAGAGTCCGCTGGTACGGATTACGCATGTCGGCAGCTACGCCTGCCGTAACATTTATCATCGCGCGCAGGGGCGATTGAGTGAACATGCCACCGCCGATGCCTGGGATGTGACCGGCTTCCAGCTGGCGGATGGTCAGCGGCTTGAGGTCAGTCGTCACTGGCAGCAGCCCGGGCAAAAAGCGGCCATGCTGCATACCTTGTGGCGGGGGGGGTGTGAGGTGTTTGGCAATGCGCTGGGCCCGGATTACAACACGGCACACGCTTCACATTTTCATCTGGGGATGCGGGGCGCGGGCTATTGCCGGTAAATCATCAGTCAGGACTAATACCATCTTTGATTAATAATTGATCGGCTATCTGTAAAAATTCAGTCCAGTTATCTGCTGGAATCTGGCACCGGCCGGAAATCATTCATTCGCTGACAGAACAACATTAAGGCATTTGATTTTAGTGCCATCTATTTAAAGAGTAAAACTGTCCGCCGAATAAATGCGCTATTCCCTTTTTCTCCTCTCTCATCAAATACTCGTTACTGAGCGACAGAATGAAAATATTTCACCATGCAGACAGCCGAATTAAGTTAAATGAGAAGGGAAAATTAACAAATGCGCTGGGGCGTTATCTCTGTTTTTTTACAGGCAGGATTATTTTTCAGATAGTTTAACCCGGTGACTACCTTTAATGTCATTCTGCTGACTAAACTACGATAAAGGGTGAGCCTGCTAACGAAACAGCCGCTTCGCTTTTAACGGGATCGAAATCAGGCTGAAGAGATAAGTAAGGCTTATCAGGAAGCGGTTTTTGCCTGACCTTTTCTTTTGCAGGCTGTCAGGATGATAAACAGCAAAAAGCCGCCAGATGGCAGAAGAAAATAGAGGGTGGTCAGGAGCCGCGGGTTAACTTAAGCAACAGAACTGGCGCAGGTCTGCAGAAAAACGCAGCACAACATTTGTGGTCCTGAGCCCGCAGCGGCAGGCCAGCGAGCCTCTCCGTCTGCCTCGCCGCGTTTCCCGGCGGCTGGATGTTCCGGCCGCCAGCTGCATGCCGGAGAGATTTAAAAACGCCGATCTTATTTCCTGATGAGAAATATGTTAGCGGTTCCCAGGGAGGCAGCGTTAATCGAATTGAATTAACGTCTTGTTTACTCATTATTTACTCAATAAGCAGTAGCGCTATTTATTATTTCCGCCCCATTTGCAAATTTGCGGTAAAGTGTCACCAGGTGACAGGCATTGAAATCCCATAAGAAAAATCTTATTCTTAGGGTGTGATTGAAAATCGTGTGACCAACCTCACATTGCCCGGACAGGGACACGTTTTCACTCCGCCATGACGATGAAAGGTAAAAGGCGCTTCATCAGGCAACGGATTCATCTCTGACGATATATTCATTTTTTCTGAAAAATTTAAACTCTCTGATGAGTCTGATTGAATAGCATCGGAAGGGCGGGTGAAAATAATGCTGAGGCAATATGAGTAGTGAAAATTATTTCGCCTGGCGAAGCAGTGTGAAAGAACAATTTCAGGCATTAACGACCTCATCTGAATTGAAGGCGTTATTGCAACATTTTACGGAATCATTAGGCTTCGATTATTTTGCTTTTTTGATTCAGCACCCGGTGCCATTTACCCGACCGCGCATTCATTTATACAGCACCTATCCCACATTATGGGTTAAGCGCTATGAGAAGCAGAATTATTACGCGGTGGACCCGGTGCTCAGCTTGTGTCAGCGACCCGGGAGGGGGATGGCATGGACGGAGGCGCAGTTTGCTGACGCAGGCAACCTGTGGCGGGAGTCGCGGGAATATGGGCTTCAGAGCGGTTTTTCTTGCTCTGCAATGGCACCAAATCGCGTCATTGGTATATTATCTATCTCGTCCCAACAGCCCATTTCTGTCCAGCTCCGCCATGCTGAGCTGGAGGTGAAACTCCACCTTTTAGCGGAACTAAGCCTGGATACGCTGGAACGCTTTAGCGATGATGCGATGATGGTACTGAAAAATGCGTTAAGTCAGCGCGAGCTGGAAATTCTGAAATGGACAGCCGAAGGAAAAACGGCGGTCGAGATTTCACTTATTTTATCCATCTCTGAACATACCGTTAACTTTCATCAAAAAAATATGCAAAAGCGTTTCAATGTTTCCAATAAAACGCAGATTGCCTGTTATGCAGCCGCAATCGGACTGATTTGAACATCAACAACTGCCACCTTTGGCAGTTTCTTTGTACGGGTCAGTTGTCTACCCTGCGCCGGAACTTTGCCAGGCTGGCGCAAAAAATCATAGCAACATGGGGATGTCAGAGGCGCATGATGAAAATAGTGCAAACGCAGTTAAAGGATATGCCATCCTCTTTGCTCGCCGAACTGGGCAGCTACCGTTACAGCGTCTTTGCGCGCGGCGAAGGGTGGTCTATTCCGCCGCGCCTGAGCACGCCAGGACAGGAGTATGATCGCTACGATCGTTCAGATGTGACCTGGCTGATCGCATGGAATGCCCGTGCAGGGATCTGCGGCTGTGCCCGCCTGATGCCCTGGTTTGAGCCTGAGCAGAGTGAAGGCATCGTGCTGCCTTTCAGCCATGAGAAAGTCTGGGAAATGTCGCGCTTCTCTGCACGCCTGGACGTGGATGCCGAACTGCCGCTGAACATACTCTGGCACGCGGTACAGCTGGCGGAACTGCACGGCATGGAGTACATCATCAGTTCGGCAACGCCAATGCTGGAGAAGATGTTTGAGCAGCATCAGGTGGTCTATGAGCCACTCACACCCGGCCTGATTCTGTCAGAAGATAATCTGTTTGCGATCCGTATTCCGGTGACTCAGCCTGCGCTGGCAGAGAAGTATCGGGGCACCCGACGCTTCACCCCGGAAGAGGTGCTGCCGACGCTGGGTGTGTCGGTCAACTGGCAGTCGCATAATTAGGTCAATTGCCCCCGCGGCTGGGGGCAACACAACACGCTTACTGACGGTAGGCGGTTTTAATCTGCTTGATGGTATTGCTGAACACTTCCGCCTGCGGTTTGTCGCCCAGCGTCTGTACATAGCGTTCCATGTTAATAATCACTTTTCCCGCATCAGCCTGACCCATCCCTTTCAGAATCAGGGTGATCATCATCTTCAGCCCCGCGATTTCATCCGCTAATTTCCGGGCTTCCTGGGAAGTTGCAAAATCTTCATCGCTCATGAGTTTCTCCTTGGTGAATGACAATGTGTCGGCAATCTGTCCGCACAGCAGTGCGTGAGTATACCACAGGGGAGGTAAGTTGCTGATGGTGCCGGTCCGCTTTGCCGTTAAAGGCCGTTTCGTCCAGCACAACTAATCAATCGCTGAAAGTAATCACACGATTGACTGGCCCGGAGCGGACAGCAA
Organism: Pantoea sp. EKM101V; assembly: GCF_011800325.1. Lineage (NCBI taxonomy): Bacteria > Pseudomonadati > Pseudomonadota > Gammaproteobacteria > Enterobacterales > Erwiniaceae > Pantoea > Pantoea sp. EKM101V. The sequence continues at coordinate 170,958 of NZ_JAALFP010000002.1, read as the reverse complement.
TGCGTTGTAGACAGGATTACCGAACGCGGTTGTTAATCTTCTGAAATACAGAGCATTTAATCAATATGCAACGATGCTGATGATGAGCAGAAAAGTCTGATGCGACGCGCCACGCCCGGCTGAGGGTAATGATGCAATGCGTCCACTGTTTTGCTTTGTTGATGTGCTTTTGGGGCAAAAGCGGGTATGATTACCGCTCACATTACCTGATTGCTTCCTCTTTTTAGCCTCTGGAGTTTCCCCGTTGATCAGTGTGCTTCTTGTTGATGACCATGAACTTGTCCGTGCCGGGATCCGTCGTATCCTGGAGGATGTTAAAGGGCTGGCCGTGGTCGGAGAGGTTAACTGCGGCGAGGATGCGGCCAAATGGTGCCGGTCCAATCAGGTGGATGTCATTCTGATGGACATGAATATGCCGGGTATTGGCGGGCTGGAAGCGACGCGAAAAATCGTGCGCTACAACCCCGATATCAAAATTATCATGCTGACTATCCATACCGAAAATCCGCTGCCTGCCAAAGTCATGCAGGCGGGGGCTGCGGGTTACCTCAGTAAAGGGGCCGCGCCGCAGGAAGTTATCAACGCGATTCGTTCGGTCAATGCCGGCCAGCGCTACATCGCGTCAGACATCGCCCAGCAGATGGCTCTGAGCCAGATTGAACCACAAAAAGCGGAATCTCCCTTCAGCTGTTTGTCGGAAAGGGAATTGCAGATTATGCTGATGATCACCCGAGGACAAAAGGTGACGGAAATTTCCGAGCAGTTAAATCTCAGTCCTAAAACCGTTAACAGTTACCGCTATCGGATGTTCAGCAAACTGAATATCAGTGGCGACGTCGAGTTAACGCATCTGGCCATTCGACATGGCCTCTACAATGCGGAGCCGTTAATCAGTAGTGAATGACGTTTTTGATTCCAGAGCCTTTCTGAGTACGGTAACCAGCAAGCCCGGTGTTTACCGCATGTATGACGCCTCAGGCACCGTCATCTATGTGGGCAAAGCCAAAGACCTGAAGAAGCGTTTGACCAGCTACTTCCGCACGCAGGTCGGCAGCCGCAAAACCGAAGCGCTGGTCAGCAATATCCAGCACATCGATGTCACCGTAACCCATACCGAAACCGAAGCGCTGCTGCTTGAGCATAACTACATCAAGCTCTATCAGCCGCGCTATAACGTACTGCTGCGCGATGATAAATCGTATCCCTACATATTCCTCAGCAGCGATACTCATCCACGTCTGGCGATGCACCGTGGCGCAAAACATGCCAAAGGCGAATATTTCGGTCCGTTTCCGAATGGCTACGCGGTGCGTGAAACCCTGGGCCTGCTGCAAAAAGTGTTCCCTATCCGCCAGTGCGAAAACAGCGTCTACCGCAATCGCTCCCGGCCCTGTCTGCAATATCAGATAGGCCGCTGCCTGGGTCCCTGTGTGGCCGGGCTGGTCAGTGAAGAGGAGTATGCGCAGCAGACCGACTATGTGCGCCTGTTCCTGGCCGGTAAAGATGATCAGGTGCTTAATCAGCTGGTCAGACGCATGGAAGAGGCGAGTACCGGACTGCGTTTTGAAGAGGCGGCACGACTGCGCGACCAGATTCAGGCCGTGCGGCGGATTACTGAAAAGCAGTTTGTCTCAAATCAGGGTGATGACCTCGATGTCATGGGCGTAGCGTACGACGCCGGTATGGCCTGTCTTCACGTGCTCTTTATTCGTCAGGGTAAAGTATTGGGTAGCCGCAGCTACTTCCCGAAAGTCCCGGTGGATACCGATCTGGCCGAGGTGGTGCAGACCTTTGTCGGGCAGTTCTATCTGCAGGGCAGTGAGGCTCGCACCCTGCCAGGTGACATCCTGCTGGACTTTACCCTGCCAGAGCGCGAGCTGCTGGCTGAGTCTCTGAGTGAACTGGCGGGACGCCGGGTTAACATTCAGAGCAAGCCGCGCGGCGATCGCGCCCGTTACCTGAAGCTGGCGCGCACCAATGCCGCGACCGCGTTAACCACGCGTCTCTCTCAGCATTCCACCATTCATCAACGCCTGATGGCGCTGGCGGAGTTCCTTGAGCTTGACCGGATCACGCGCATGGAGTGTTTCGATATCAGTCACACCATGGGTGAGCAGACCATCGCCTCCTGCGTGGTCTTTGACCAGAACGGTCCGCTTCGGGCCGATTATCGCCGCTACAACATCAGTGGCATTACGCCGGGCGATGACTACGCCGCCATGAACCAGGTGCTGCGTCGCCGCTATGGCAAAGCCATTGAGGAAGAGAAGATCCCGGATGTCATTCTGATTGATGGCGGCAAGGGGCAGCTGGCGCAGGCGATACAGGTCTTTGCGGAACTGGACGTGCCCTGGGATAAGACGCGGCCGATTCTGCTCGGCGTGGCTAAAGGCAGCGATCGCAAAGCCGGACTGGAGACGCTCTTCTTTGAAGCCGAAGGTGAGGGCGTTTCGCTGCCGCCTGATTCGCCCGCGCTGCATGTGATCCAGCACATTCGTGACGACGCTCACAATCATGCGATTTCGGGCCACCGTAAAAAACGGGCGAAAGTAAAGAACACCAGTGCACTTGAGAGCATCGAAGGGGTGGGGCCAAAACGACGTCAGCAACTGCTCAAGTACATGGGGGGCCTGCAACCGCTGATGAATGCGTCGGTGGAGGAGATCGCCAATGTGCCGGGTATCTCTCATGCGCTGGCAGAAAAAATATACTACTCACTGAAACACTAGCATTGAAACGGGGGGGGCAATGTAGGAACATAGGCTAAATTCTACCTATATCCAGACAGTTACCGGCATATGCAATTAAACATTCCGACGTGTCTCACCCTGTTTCGAGTCGTGCTCATCCCGTTCTTTGTGCTGGCTTTCTATCTGCCGTTCACCTGGGCACCGCTTGCTACCGCATTGATTTTTGTCTTTGCAGCCATCACCGACTGGTTTGATGGCTTCCTGGCGCGCCGCTGGAAGCAGACGACGCGTTTCGGGGCTTTTCTCGATCCGGTGGCGGACAAAGTCATGGTCGCGATTGCGCTGGTGCTGGTCGCAGAATATTTCCACGCCTGGTGGATTACTCTTCCTGCCGCAACCATGATTGCGCGCGAGATCATTATCTCTGCGCTGCGTGAGTGGATGGCGGAGATTGGCAAACGCAGCAGCGTATCGGTGTCCTGGATTGGTAAAGTCAAAACCACGGCTCAGATGTTCTCACTGTTTGCCTTGCTGTGGCGTCCGGATTCCACCATTGTGGCGGTGGGCGTCGTCGCGTTGTATGTGGCTGCGGTGCTGACTTTCTGGTCAATGTTCCAGTATTTAAGCGCGGCGCGCGGCGATCTGCTCGAACCGTGATCGATACGATTTAAAAAGCAGCAAACGGACAGGCGGTGAGGATAATTTTATTGACTCATCGCGTCAGGTCAGTAGAATGCAACGCATCGAAAGGCAGCGTGTCTGTCAGAAGATAAGTAAAATCAGCAGGTTCGACGAAATTGCTGAAAATTGCGGGAATAGCTCAGTTGGTAGAGCACGACCTTGCCAAGGTCGGGGTCGCGAGTTCGAGTCTCGTTTCCCGCTCCAGATTCGCAGGTCAGGTTAACCTGGCGGCACATCAGTTTAAGGCGCGTTGGCAGAGTGGCTATGCAGCGGATTGCAAATCCGTGTACCTCGGTTCGACTCCGGGACGCGCCTCCAGTTACACCCTGCCCGGGTGGTGAAATCGGTAGACACAAGGGATTTAAAATCCCTCGATCGTAAGGTCGTGCGGGTTCAAGTCCCGCCCCGGGCACCATATCGATTTACCAATAAAATCAATGATAAGCAGTGTCGTATGACCGCCTCATAAGGGCGGTTTTTTTGTGCCTGTTATACCGCACAGATTCTGTTTTCTGCCTGCATCCCCTCAGCCACGCGAGCTGAACACCAGTTCATCCGGCGTGTCACTGATCAGCACCATCCGCTGTGCCTCACCACTGGATGACACAAACGTCACTTCATGTCCGATGCTGAAAGCCGCAAAGGCGTCGGTGGGCTGAACTGACTTCTGGATCTCCAGCACCAGCCGCGAGGGAAAGGGTTTATCATTGACCGTATCAAGATGATAATTCGCCGTAAAACTCAGCTCGGGTTGATCAATCACGTAGAATTGTCCTGAAGGCATAGTGTTGACCTCTGCATAATCTGACCATTACGTGCCGCCGGAACAGGCTGCCTGAAACTTAAGGGTAGCTGAATAACTCTGTCCCGAAAGTCGGGCTTGCCGGTTTTTGCTCTCTGCGACCCTGGCGGACAGCAGGTAACGCTTTCGCTGCCGGGTCAGCCGCCGGGTAATGAGAAGGGACAGGAGCAGAATGGGGGAATAGCGTCGCTGCCTGCCGGCAGAATGGGTAACGTCCCATGCGGGGGGCGGCATCAGCCAGCCTGCAGGGCAGGCTGACTGATTAATATCAGGCCTGAGGCTGGCCTGCCGGACCGACGCCACCGGGTGCGCCCACCGGTGCCTGTCCACCCGGCGGCGGCGGTGGGGCATCTTTGCCTGGTGGCGGCGGCGGCGGGGCATGTCGGGGCGGTGGGGTCGGTGCGCAGGCGGTCAGCGTAGCAAGGATGGTCAGCGTCGATAACAGATAAGCAGTACGTTTCATCGTAATTCCCTGATCGGTTAAGCGGAGCGTTAAGTATAGATAAGCGCCGTCAAAACGCCTGACGTGAAGCAGACGGCAATGTTATTGTCGATTATTTGAGATGCTTCGCAACTTGTGCACGGTAACCATGCGTTTCAGATCAGAGATCGCTAAGGTAGCGCATCAATTAAGAGGAGTGGTTATGAATGGCATAATGAAGTTCGTCCGCGGCTGGCTGGTCTTTTCTCTCTTGTGGGGCGTGTTCATGTGGTTTATGTCATGGCAGGAGCAGGGCAAAGCGCCGGGTCTGGCAATTCTGATGAGTCTCTATGCGGGATTAATCTATCAGGCTCTGATGACGATGGTTGGCCGCTACCGGACGCGGCGTCAGCAGGCATAACAGGTTCTGCTGCCGCAGAGGCAGCAGAACCGCGCACGTTAACCGAAGTTACCGGTCAGACGTTGATGGAAATCGGTACTGCGTGAATCCAGCCCCTCAATCGTCACTTCGACACCATATCTTTGATAGCGATACTCAATGCCATCCAGCGCCGCGACGCTGGACGCATCCCAGATCTGCGCGTGGGTTAAATCGATCGTGACCTTTTTGGGATCGTGAGCGTAATCGAAATGCTCAAACAGGTCGTTGCTGCTGGCGAAGAAGAGCGGGCCGCGCACGACATAGCGCACCGACTGACCATCATCGCTCAGCTGACGCTCTGCATGGATAACATGCGCAATGCGGCGGGCAAAGAGCAGCATGGCAAGGATCACCCCCGCAAGCACACCCAGCGCCAGATTGCCCGTCCAGACCGTGACCGCCACCGTCAGCACCATAATCAGCGTTTCTGACCACGGCATACGCTTCAGGGTGGCGGGCTGCAGGCTATGCCAGTTAACGGTTTTCACCGCGACGACCATCATGATGCCCGCCAGAACCACCATCGGGATCTGCGCCATAATCTGGCTCAGTCCGGTCACCAGTAACAGCAGCACCAGGCCGGCCGCGACGGTAGAGACCCGGCTGCGTGCCCGACCCAGTTCCACGTTGACGATGGTCTGTCCGATCATCGCGCAGCCCGCAATACCGCCATAGAAGCCCGCCAGAATGTTCGCCACGCCCAGGCCCCAGGATTCACGGCGCTTACTGGAGGGGGTATCCGTCAGATCATCGACCAGTTTGGCGGTCAGCAGCGACTCCATCAGCCCGACAAACGCGATACTCAGTGCCGTGGGCCAGATAATCTGCAGCGTCTGCAGGTTCAGGGGCACCAGCAGCGTATTCAACCCGGGCAGGCCAGGGCTCATCGGCCCCTCGTCACCCACGTTCGGCATGCGATAGCCCATCAGCAGTGCCACCGCCGTCACCACCACAATGGCGACCAGCGGGGAGGGCACACTTTTTATCAGGCGCGGCAGCAGCAGCACAATGGCCAGGGTGACGGCAAAGAAGATCCACACCAGGGGTGACTGACCCCAGACGTGCGGCACCTGTGCAAAGAAAATCAGGACCCCAAGCGCATTCACGAACCCCAGCATTACCGAGCGGGGAATGTAACGCATCATGCGCGCCAGACCGGCCAGGCCAAACAGAATCTGGATGATGCCGCCCAGCACAACGGCGGGCAGAATATATTCCACGCCATGCAGATGCACCATCGGCCCGATGACCAGCGCCACGGAACCGGCGGCAGCTGTGACCATTGCCGGGCGACCGCCCAGAATCGACAGGGTCAGACAGAGTACCACCGAAGCGACCAGGCTGACTTTCGGGTCGACACCGGCTATCACGGAAAAGGAGATCACTTCGGGGATCAGGGCCAGCGCGGTAATCACACCGGCCAGGCATTCGCGGGTCAGCAGCGCAGGCGAACGCAGTACGCGCCCCGTGCTGATATCGCCCGCCACAACGTCAGTTGCGGTAACATCATTAGTCTGGGTCATAAAGGATTGCAGGCTCTTTAGTTATTTTGCTCCCGCGCGGAAGGCGGAAAGAATGGGATAAACAGTGAGAGGCAGATACTACCGGGGGATCGACGAAGATACCAGAAAAAGGCGGTGGATTCCCTCCCTGGAATCGCGACTACAGCTAAAAGTCATCCGGGGTTTTGTGGACCACCAGGTCAAGCAGCTGACGGTAGATATCCAGCGAATCCCTGTCGCTTTCCAGTTCCAGTCGGTGGATCAGCTTTGAAATAATGGCCTTATTACTGACAGGCATACCCGATTGCAGGATTTCTGCGATCAGGACACCCAGCATTTCCATCTCGCTGGCGGGTTTATTCGCTGCGGGATTGAAATAGTCGGCAATTTCCTGGTCAGTCCGGGGAAGTGTATTTTGCATGTGTAAGCCCTTCATAACAGCCCGATTCCGGTTCGGATGTCAGGACAAAATCGATCAAAAAAGCCATCGCATGGACAGATGCGATGGTGCCAGCGTTAACATAACGCAGATAAAAAATAACCTCTGAAGGTGGAAATCCACTGACACCTTCAGAGGCGACGCAAGTGCATCATTCGTTACAGAGTCGCATGACAACTCGTGGCAGTAAAGTTATACAATGAAAGCCAATCTGTACAATCGAATCCTTTTGCAAAATGTGCTATTTGCCGCTTTTCAGCAGCTTATAAGGATTATTCCGAGAAAAAATCTGTACAGAGAACCTATACAACCCGCAGATCCGACCGGACAGATAAAAACAGTCAGGCACCCCGCAGGGTGATCAGGCAAATAACGCCAGCTTTGCCGTCAGCTTACGCAGCGCTTTTTTATCACCCACGATCGCGAGACCCAGCAGCCGCCACTGCCGCCGCGATTGCTGGCGCAGGGCGATGCTGAGCGCCTGATAATCGGTGGTGGCCTGTCCCTCTTCGGGAAACAGCACCCGGTCGTACCCGGCCTCTTCAGCCTCCAGCAGCAGTGCCCGCAGCTGCTCATCGGTGGCCGCCAGCACGGGAATACCGGTGCTGATCAGACCGGGGGAGGGATGGCGCTCCGCATCTTCCAGTGCATCGCCAACCAGCTCCGGATGACGCTGCCCCAGCGTTAATGCCAGCACGGCAGCGGCGTTGGTGGCTTTACCGGCTGGCAGCGCGGCATTCAGTATCATCACACATCGTAAGTCCTGCATTGCGTTTCTCCTCACTCAAAAAACGCATTGTGGCAACGGTGTCAGTTCGGGTCTGGAAGATTTGTGCAGGCGTGCTGATAGCGTGACGGCGTGAGCTGGCAGGCGCGTTTAAACCAGCGCCCCAGATGGCTCTGGTCGGCAAAACCCAGCGCAGCGGCCACGTCGGCAACCGGCTGGCCCTGCGCCAGCTGCCGGCGCGCCTGGCTCAGCCGCCACTGCACCAGCCAGGCGTGAGGCGGCAGGCCCCAGTGCGCCTGAAACAGGCGTGATAACCGGAAGCGGTCCACCTGCAGCTGCTGTGCCATCTGCGCCAGGCCGGGATTTTCCGCATGATGGGCGATCAGCCAGTCACGCGCCTGTAATGCCAGCACCGTATCTTTGTCCGGCTGGCGATCGGGCAGGAAGATCTGCTGGTGCGGCGTGAGCTGAGAGAATAACCGATCCAGAACCGCCTCTTTGATCAGGGCGGGATGGTTGTGCCACAGCGCCTCGAAGGCATGCCAGACGGCATAGGCCAGCGACCGATCGTCGCGCAGCGTTGCAGCAAACTGTAATGCGGGGGAGGGCGGCGCGTCACGCCCGGCCGGGTTGAGGTGCTGTGCAATCTGCTGTGGAGAAAGGTAGAGCATACGGTAGGTGAAACCCTGTTCGTTAATGGCATCCCCATCATGCAGCTCTTCCGGTTCCAGCATAAACACCGTGCCGGGTCGGCTCCGGTGCTGTCTGCGCCGCGAGTGAAACTGCTGTACTCCCTGCTCAGTCACACCGATCAGATAGCTGTCATGCCAGTGCGGATCATAGGCGTGACCGGTAAAATGAGCGCGCAGCGCCTCAATACCGCTGATGGCGTCACGGCGGAGATCCACCCAGTTTGCTGCTGGCTGTTTCATATTATCGGGCTCCCGATAGCGGACTCTGGACATTCTGCCGTGATCCACTAGTTTTTAACAGAACGGGCGCTTTTCAATCCCGTTTTGCTTTGCGTATAATAACCTTTCTATTTAATCAGAATCCTAACCATTAGGCTGCTAACATTTGTCTCAGCATACCCGTACCTTCACCCATTTACTGCACCTGACCGCACATGCCTGGCGCCTGGCGGTAGATCGTCATCTCAGAGACAGCGGCTTAAGTATGAGCAGCTGGATGGCTATTGGCCTGATCGCCAGCGAACCGGAACGCATGACGCAAACCGAACTGGCGCAATTGCTGGGGCTGGAAGATGCCAGCATGGTTCCGCTGGTGGATCGGCTGGTCAAACAGTCGCTGCTGACGCGGGTGCAGCCGCCGGAAGATCGCCGCAAGCGCCACCTGGTGCTGACCGAAAAAGGCAACGAGGCGTTTGCCCGCGTGAAAACCGAGGCCGATGCGCTGCGTACGGAGATGCTGGCTGACATCGACCCGCAGGATCTGGCCGTCACCGAACGTGTGCTGCAACAACTGCTGAGTCGTATGGGAAGTATGTAGCAGTGGCAAAGCGAAATCCCTACGCTGCACGCGAGTGGTTACCGCACGAAAAACCCATGCTGCCGGGCTCGCCCTCGACCCCGCTGCACCCGATGCCCAAACGCCTGGCGTTTGGCCTGATCGGTCTGCTGATTTCCCTGACCGGTGCGCTGAGTAACGCGCTGGTCACAGCAAATCTGGTCAATCTGCAGGGCACCTTTGGTGCCTGGTCGAATGAAATTGCCTGGCTGCCTGCGGTCTATGTGATGGGCAATATCTCGATCAACCTGCTGCTGGTGAAGTTCCGCCAGCAGTTTGGACTGCGGGTCTTTACCGAGGCGTTCCTGGTGCTCTATGTGCTGGTGGCGTTCTTTCATCTGTTTGCCAACGACCTCAGTTCCGCAATTATTGTGCGCACCGCGCACGGCATGGTGGCGGCCGCACTCAGCTCACTCGGCATCTACTATCAGGTGCAGGCCTGGCCCGCAAAACATCGCCTGAAAGCGCTGGTTATCGGCCTGACGGTGTCGCAGCTCGCCATTCCGCTGGCCCGACTCTTCTCCTCTGAACTGCTGCAGCTCAACGAGTGGCGCGGTCTCTATCTGTTTGAACTCGGTCTGGCGATGATTGCGCTGGGCGGGGTGCTGATGGTGAAACTGCCGCCGGGTGACCGCATCAAAACTTTTGAGAAAATGGATTTCGTTACTTTCATTCTGCTGGCACCCGGCATGGCGCTGCTGTGCGGCGTGCTGTCGCTGGGGCGGATTGAGTGGTGGTTCACCACGCCCTGGCTCGGTATCTGTACCGCGATAGCGCTGACGCTGATTGTCGCGGCGATGGTGATCGAACATAACCGGCGCAATCCGCTGATCAATACCCGCTGGCTCAGCAGCGGAAACATGGTGCGGCTGGGCATCGTGATGATCATGATCCGTATCGTCCTGGCCGAACAGAACACCGGCGCGGTCGGCTTCTTACAGCAGCTCGGCCTGCAGAACGATCAGATGCGCGGTCTGGCGCTGGCTATTATCGCCGGGGTCATTGTCGGCATTGCTGCCAGCGCGCTGACCATTAAACCCAATCATCTGAACTGGCCGATTGTCGCCTCGCTGGTGGTGATGATTATCGCTTCACTGATGGATTCGCAATCCAGCCCGCTGACCCGGGGGCCCGAAATGTATTTCAGCCAGTTCCTGCTGGGTTTCAGCAGCGCTTTTTTTATGGCGCCCGCCATGCTGATGGGGATTGGCAGCGTCGTGACCCAGCCAAAGAATCTGGTCAGTTTTGTGGTGCTGTTTGGCATGAGCCAGAACCTTGGCGGTCTGATCGGTTCCGCCATTCTGGGCACCTTTCAGGTCTGGCGGGAAAAATATCACTCCAGCCTGCTGGGCGATCAGCTTTCCCTGCTCGATCCCAATGTTACCGAGCGGCTCAGCCAGTATAATGCGCTGTTTAACCCGCTGGTGGGTGACAGCGTGCTGCGCGGTGCGCAGAGCACCAGCCAGCTTCAGACGGTCGCCACACTGCAGGCGAACGTGCTCGCCTATAACGACACCTATCTGCTCACCGCCGCGCTGGCGCTGGCGACGCTGATGTGGGTAATCTGGCGTTTAACCCGTCGCCGTTATCTGGAGTGGCGTCAGGCGCGATTTAACCTGCGTGAGCAGCAACAGCTGGCCGCATTACAGGATTTAAGGGAGAAATAATGAGTCAGCAGGATGAGCTTCAGGCTGCAGAACGCGAACGTGTTAATCGCCGCCGTATTCTTTCTGTCGCCGTGGGTAGCGGCATTGTGGTGCTGGGCGTGCTGGTTATTCTCTACGCCTGGCAACTCTGGCCCTTTACCAGCGCGGTGCAGAGCACCGAAAATGCCTATGTGCGCGGTCAGGTGACCTTTATCAGCCCGCAGGTCAGTGGCTATCTCACCTCGGTGGAGGTGATTGATCTGCAGCCGGTGAAAAAAGGGCAGTTACTGATGACGATTGACGATCGGATCTATCGTCAGCGGGTGCATCAGGCGCAGGCGCAGCTGGCGATGAAGCAGGCGGCGCTGAACAATAACCTGCAGCAGCGTCGCAGCGCAGAAGCGACGATTCAGAGCAACAAAGCGGCACTGGAGAATGCCAAAGCCCAGGCGTTAAAAAGCGGCTTCGATCTGAAGCGGGTTGAGAACCTTGCGGCGGATGGATCGCTCTCGGTGCGTGAGCGTGATGCCGCCCGCGCCGCCAGCGCCCAGGCGCAGGCGCAGGTGCGTCAGGCGGCGGCGCAGATCGCCGTGGCACAGCAGAATCTGCAAACGGTCATTGTAAACCGTGATGCGCTGGAGGGGGATGTCGCCAGCGCGCGTGCCGCTCTGGAACTGGCGGAGATCGACCTGGCGAATACCCGGATTACCGCCCCGGATGACGGCCAGCTCGGTCAGCTGTCGGTCCGCACCGGCGCCTATGTCACTGCCGGAACCCGCCTGACGTCGGTGGTGCCCAATCACAAATGGATTATCGCCAATCTGAAAGAGACCCAGCTGGCCCATATTCGTCCCGGCCTGCCGGTGACGATTCGGGTCGATGCGCTGGATGGCAAGCGCTTTAACGGCGAGGTGGAGTTTATCTCCCCGGCTGCAGGCTCAGAGTTCAGTGCCATTTCACCCGACAACGCCACCGGCAACTTTGTCAAAATCGCACAGCGCATTCCGGTTCGCATCCGCCTGAAGGAGCAGGATATGGCACAGCTGCGTCCCGGCATGTCCGTGGAGGTCAGCATCGATACGGCCGCCCGGCCCGCCGGTGAGGCTGCGCCATGAGGGGCCGCGTAGCGATCGCTGCCCTGTCACTGCTGCTGTCAGGCTGCGCCACACAGGTTGAAAAGGCACCGGCCTCGCTGCCGATCCCGGCGGCCTGGCGGGAGAGTGTCGGCCCGGGCGCCGCGCCGGAGGCAGAGTGGTGGCGTGCCTTTCATGATGAGTATCTCAACCGGCTGGTCAGCCAGGCGCTGCGCAACAATCCCGATATTCTTACGGCGCGATCCCGGGTCGATCAGTATCGCGCCCAGCTGCGCGCCACGCAGGGTGATAACTTTCCCACCATCAGCGCCGGTGTGGCCGCGACCCGTGAACGCACGCTCTCGTCAGTGACGGGGCAGCCTTATGAGACCGATGTGTTTCAGGGACTGTTACAGGCCAGCTACGAGGTTGATCTGTGGGGCGCGCGCAGCAGCAGCATCACGGCGGCGCAGGCGACCTTAGCAGCGCAGCAGGCGGCGGCTTCCGCTGCTGAGCTGACCATCGCCAGCTCGGTCGCGTCGGGTTACCTCAACCTGTGTGCGCTGGATGAGCAGCTGCGGGTCACCGAGGCGACGCTCGCCACCCGAAATAATTCGCTGAAGCTGGCCCGGCGTCAGTTTGAAACCGGCTACACCTCCCGGCTGGAGTGGATGCAGGCGGCCTCAGAATATCAGTCGGCCAAAGCGCAGATACCGCAGCTGCAGCATCAGATCGCCCAGCAGGAGAATGCGCTGAGCATTCTGGTGGGAATGAACCCGCGTACCCTTGCCCGGCGTCAGCAGTTTGACCAGATTCTGCCGCAGCAGATGCCGTCGCTGCTGCCTTCTGCGCTACTCAACCGCCGTCCCGACATCGTGCAGGCGCAGCGTCAGCTGCTGGCGGCCGATGCCAGCCTGGCGTCGTCACAGGCGAAGCTGCTGCCGTCGCTTAACCTCACCGCCAGCGGCACCCTGCAGAGTTCGGTGCTGCATCAGTTAGCGGATAATCCGTTCCGGCTCTGGAGCGTGGGCGGCAGCATTCTGGCGCCCTTGCTGAACCGTGAAGCGCTGACGGCGCAGGTCGATGTATCAATGGCCACGCGGAACCAGGCGCTTTACAGCTATGAAAAAGTGGTGCGCAACGCCTTCTCGGAAGTCAACGATGCGGTTGACGCCATCAGGCAGCGAGAAGCCCAGCTTCAGGAGCTGCAAAAGCAGGAGGCCTACGTGACCGAGGCGCTGCGCATTGCCCGCAACCGCTATCAGAACGGTTATGCCTCTTATCTGGATGAGCTGGATGCGCAGCGCACCCTGTTTTCCACCCAGCTTAATCGGGTCACCGTCAAAAATAACCTCCTGCTGGCGCAGATCGATCTCTATCGTGCGCTGGGGGGAGGCTGGACGCCCGCCGCAACGCCATAATCTTCCAGGCCGATCCAGCCGTCGCCAGAGTTTTACGGCGCGGATCGGCCCCCTGACGACAGCAGGAGAGCCTGTTTCCTCCGCCGCAATCCCCCGAATATCCGCTATAAAGCGATGCATACTTCTGCTTACCTGTCTTTACATTCGATGGTATCATGCGCGGGTTTTACACCAGCCAGACGGAAAAGCGCACGAAAAGCGCAGGCTGCGCACGGCGAATTATCCGTTTATATTACTGATAAATATCATAAAAGAAGGGATTCCTGATGAATAAGAAGACGATTTTCACGCTGGCCGTGGTTGCTGCGTTATTGACCGGTTGTGCCCGCACCGCACCGATTCACAATGTGAATCAGAGCCTGACGCAGCGCTACAGCGATAACCAGATGAAAACGGCGATCATTGAAGCCGGCATTGGCCGTAAATGGGTGATGACCCCCGTATCGCCAGGCGTGATCACTGGCCGCCTGGCCCAGCGTGGTTTCGCGGCGACCATTCGCATCACCTACACCAGCCAGAACTACCGCATCGACTATGTCAGCAGTGAAAACCTGAAAGCAGGGCAGGGGCAGATCCACAGTAACTACAACCGCTGGATCGCCAATCTGGATCAGGACATTCAGTTGCGCCTGTCGGCGCTGGCGGCGCAATAAGGCGTCTCCCGTCGCAATAACGTCCCGTCAGAGGACCTGAGTATAAAGATTGGCTCCACCCGGCCGACAAATCAGATGAGCTGCTATTGCTGAACCTCAGCATAAACCTCTACCGTGAACGCCGGTGGCGCGATCGGCAGAGGCGTTCAGCAATGCACTTTTCTGCACCGGGCAGGCGTAACGTCCTGATAATTGCTGACACCACACGTTTGACGAAAGAATGTTGAGATGAGACTCGCTTACTCACTGCTCGACTGGCAGGCCCTGGCTCCAGGATTACAGGGGCACGAGGCCTGGCAGGACTGGGCGCGACAGGGCACCGCTATCGATCCCGCAGGAGAAATGGCGAAACCGCAGTTTTTACCGATGATGACCGCGCGTCGTCTGAGCGGCGGCAGTCGTGCGGCGGTTGAGTGCGGGCTGGCACTGCTGGCCCGACAGCGGGTGGACGCGATCGTCTTCACCAGCCGTCACGGCGAACTGGAGCGTAATCTGCGCATCCTCACCACGCTGGCCGATCAGCAGATGATGTCACCCACTGATTTTGCCATGTCGGTTCACAACTCGGCGGTGGGCAGCCTGACTATTGCGGCCAAAGCGCCGCTGGTCTCCACCTCCATCGCCGCCGGCATCGACTCTTTCCAGCAGGGATTGATTGAAGTCAGCGCCCTGCATCAGGCGGGTTATCAGCAGGTGCTGCTGGTCGATTTCGACGGCTGCGTGCCCGATTATTATCAACACTGGCTGCCGGAACAGGGCATGAATGTGCCTTATGCGGTGGCGCTGCTGCTGGGTAAAGGCGAGGCATTGCGCTGCAGCGGTCGCCCTGAACCGGCGCAGGCCCACGCGCCGCTGTGGCCGCAGAGCCTGCGTTTTCTGCAGCAGTGGCTGGCGGCGTCGCCCGCGTTCAGCCTGCCGGGTGAACGCCTGACATGGCACTGGGAGAGAGAACATGGCTGACTGTTCACAACCGGCACTCTGCGCGGGCAGCCGCCTGAACTACTGCTGGCGTCTGGTGATGACCGCGCTGAGTTTCACGCTGTTTGGCCTGGGTGGACTGCTGCTGTCGCTGGTGGGCTTCAATCTGCTGCTGCTGGTGCAGCGTGATTCGCTGCGCCGCCGTCTGCTGGCCCGACGCGCTATCGCGTTCAGCTTCCGCTGCTTTCTGCGGTTCTGCCGGCTGACCGGGGTCTACGACTACCGCATCGAAGGCGCTGAGCTGCTGCAGCAGGATCGCGGCTGCCTGATCGTGGCCAACCATCCCTCGCTGATCGATTACGTGATGATCGCCTCGGTGCTGCCGGAGATGGATTGTCTGGTGAAGGCCGATCTGCAGAAGAATCCTTTTATGCGTGGGGTGATCCGCGCGGCCGACTATCTGATCAACAGTGAAGCGGAGACGCTGCTGCCCGACAGTCAGCAGCGCCTGGCGCGCGGCGACAATATTCTGATCTTTCCGGAAGGCACCCGCACCCGCTACGGTCAGCCGCTCTCCCTGCAGCGGGGCGCCGCCAATATCGCCGTGCGCGCCGGCTGCGATCTGCGCGTCGTCCACATCACCTGCAGCCAGCGCATGCTCGATAAGCAGAGCCGCTGGTATCAGATTCCGCCAGTTAAACCGCTGTTTACTGTGCGTGTACAACCGCGAATCGACAGTCAGTCGTTTTGTGAAAGCAATCCCGATGCGCAGCCGCTGGCCGCGCGTCGCCTGACCCGCCATTTACAACAGGCGCTGGTCCCCCAGAACAGGTAAGACGAAAACCGGTATGGATGTATTAATCAACGATATCAAACAGATGATTATCGACACGCTGAACCTTGAAGATCTCAGCCCCGAGGATATTGAGACCGAAGATGCGCTGTTTGGCGACGGCCTCGGCCTGGACTCAATTGATGCGCTGGAGCTTGGCCTGGCGGTGAAAAATCGCTACGGCGTAACGCTCTCTGCGGAGAGTGAAACCCTGCGTGCCCACTTCTTCTCTGTTGCGACGCTGGCAGCGTTCGTCAACCAACAGCGCAGCTGAACGCGGAGACCATTTTATGATGAACAAAGAAGAGATTTATCAGGAAGTGTCGGCCCTGCTGACCAGCCTGTTTGAAATTGCGCCGGAGGATATCCATCCTGAGGCCCGCCTGTATGAAGATCTCGAACTCGACAGCATCGATGCCGTCGATATGGTGGTTCACCTGCAGAAACGCACCGGTCGTAAAATCAAACCGGAAACCTTCCGCGCGGTGCGAACCGTGCAGGACGTGGTCGATGCGGTCGAACAACTGATGCGCGAAGACGCCTGATCCCGCCGTGCCTGCTGCCACTCTTCGCCTGCTCAATCTGCTGACGCTGCTGGCCTGGCCGTTGCTGGTCTGGCTGGCGCTCACCCAGCCGCGCTGGCAGGGACTTTTCTGGCTGCTGGCGCTGCTGTTTGGGCTGCGCTGGCTGCAGCTGCGTCGTCAGCATACGGCCATGGGGGCCGTGATGGGCTGGCTGGCCCTGCTCGGCGCGCTGCTCTGTATCAGCAGCCAGCTGCTGCGCTCGCAGCATCTGCTGCTGTGGTATCCGGTGGCGGTCAATCTGGCGATGCTGCTGCTGTTTGGCGCCTCGCTCTGGAGCGCGATGCCGCTGGTGGAACGTATCGCCCGACTGCGTGAGCCCGCGCTTCCGCCTGCTGCGGTGCGCTACACCCGCCGCGTCACCCAAATCTGGTGCCTGTTCTTTATCGGCAATGGCAGCATGGCGCTCTTCACCTGCCTGCTGGGGAATCTGCGACTCTGGACATTGTGGAACGGCGCGATCAGCTATCTGCTTATCGCCGCGCTGATGGGCGCGGAGTGGTGCGTCCGTCAGCGCGTGAGGCGCAAAGCATGAGGGTGGCCGACTGGCTGACGGGCGCCGACCGGGAAGTCGCCTGGCGGGGCGATCAGACGCTGATGCTCAGCACCATGCGCCGTCAGGTGCTGGCGCTCAGCCAGCGCTTAGCGGCAGAGGCGGGCACACACTGGGCGCTCTGTTTTGACGACAGCTACCGCTTCTGCGTGGCGCTGCTGGCGAGCTGGTATGCCGGTAAAACGCCGGTGATGCCGGGTCATGCCCGCGCCGCACTGCTCGATGAGATGCAGGATCGGCTGGATGGCGTGCTGTGCGACATGCCGCTGGCGGTCAGCCTGCCACGGCTGGCGTGGGATGAGGCCGAAGCGCAGGGCGCGCTGCCGCCGCTGCCGGAGAGGGCTGAGCTGGTGCTGTTCACATCGGGTTCAACCGGCACGCCACGTCAGGTGGTAAAGTCCCTGGCGGTGATGGAGCAGGAGAGCCGCTGGCTCTGCGCCCTGTGGGGTGAACAGCTCCGGGCGTGCCGGGTGATTGCTTCGGTCAGCCATCAGCACCTGTACGGTTTATCGTTCCGGATCTTCCTGCCGATGACGCTGGCGCGCCCGTTCGCCGCCCAGCCGCTGTTTTACGGCGAACAGCTGGCTCAGCTTCCGCGTCACTGGCGCTATGCCTTTATCAGCAGTCCCGCTTTTTTGTCGCGACTGGACAGGTCGCTGCAGACGCCCGCCTGTGAACTGATTGTCTCCGCCGGTGGCGCGCTGCGCGCATCGGATGCTGAGCAGGTCTGGCAGCGCTTTGGCTGTCGGGTCAGTGAGATCTATGGCAGCACCGAAACCGGCACCCTGGCCTGGCGTCAGTGGGCGCGGCCCGGGGAGGCGTGGCGCTGTTTCCCCGGCGTCCGGCTGGAGGAGGTGAGTCCCGATCGCTGGCAGGTCTGGTCGCCGCTGATTGCCGCAGCGGACGGCATCCCGCTGGACGATCGCCTGCACAAACAGCCGGACGGCGGTTTTCAGCTGGCAGGCCGCCATGACCGCATTGTCAAAATCGCGGACAAGCGCATCTCTCTCAGTGAGATTGAGCGCCGTCTGCGGGATCTGCCGGAGATAGAGGATGCCGTGGCACTGGTGGTGACCCGCCATGAACGGCAGGCGATAGGCGTCGTGCTTTCGCCCACCCGACCGCTGGATGAGGCGGCGCTGCATCAGCGCCGTCAGCAGTGGAAACAGCAGCTGCAACGCTGGCTGGAGCCGCTGGCCATGCCACGCTACTGGCGGGTTGTGGCCACCATTCCGGTCACCACCCAGAGCAAACGCGCCTGGCCGCAAATAGAGGAACTTTTTCATGTTGCCGATTGAACGCAGCCGAACGTTACAGCCGAACAGCGTCACGCTGACGTTAGAGGTTGAGCCGGAACTGTTCTGGTTTCAGGGTCACTTCCCGACCCTGCCCATTCTGCCCGGCGTGGCACAGCTGGATTGGGTGATGCACTATGGTCTGCTGCTGCTTGCTCCCGGCAGGCAGTTTGCGGCCATCGATAACATCAAATTCCAGCAGCCGGTGCCCCCCGGCGCGCTGCTGCAACTGCACCTTGAGTGGCACGCCGAAAAATCGCGCCTGAGTTTTCGCTACAGCCTGCTGAGTGAAGCGGGCGAGCAGAGTGCCAGCAGCGGGAAGATCGCGCTGTGTTAACGACTGCGTTCTCACCCTGCGTCGTGATCCCCTGCTACAACCACGGCGCGATGATGGCGTCGGTGCTGGCGCGGCTGGCTCCCTTTAACCTGCCGATCATCGTGGTGGATGATGGCAGCGATGCGGCGACCCAGCTGCAGCTGGCGACGCTGCACGCCCCGCATCTCAGCCTGCTGCGGCTCGACACCAATCAGGGCAAAGGGGCGGCGGTGATCCACGGCCTGCGGGCCGCGGCGGCGCGCGGTTTCACCCACGCGGTTCAGCTCGACGCGGACGGTCAGCATCAGGCGGAAGATCTACCGTTAATGCTGGCGGAAGCGGCGCGTTATCCCGATGCGCTGATCTCCGGTCAGCCGCTCTACGATGACTCCATCCCAAAATCACGCCTGTATGGCCGCTACATTACCCATTTCTGGGTCTGGATTGAGACGCTGTCGCTGTCGATCCGCGACAGCATGTGCGGCTTCCGCGTCTATCCGCTGGCCGCCACGCTGGCACTGTGCGACCGCCGGCCTGTCGGACAGCGCATGGATTTCGACACTGAAATCATGGTGCGGCTCTACTGGCAGGGCACCCGCAGTCGCTTTATCCCGACCCGCGTCACCTATCCGGTCAGCGGACTGTCGCACTTCGATGCCCTCTATGACAACCTGCGTATCTCCTGGATGCACACCCGGCTCTTTTTCGGCATGCTGCCGCGCATCCCCCGCCTGCTGGCGATGCGCAGACCGCAGACGCACTGGTCTGTGGAAACGGAACGGCGCGGACAGTGGGGATTGCGCTTTATGCTGGCCGTCTATCGCTACGGTGGACGCCTGCCTTTTACCCTGCTGCTCTGGCCGGTGGTGGCGGTTTACTGGCTGAGTGGCCAGCGTGCGCGCAGCGCCTCCCGGCAGTGGCTGGCGCAGGTCAGCCGCGCCGCGCAGCAGCGGCAGATTGCGCTGCCGGCCCGGCTTAACAGCTATCGCCATTTCCTGCGGTTTGGCGGCGCGATGATGGATAAAGTGGCCAGCTGGCGTGGCGATCTGCGCTGGGGGCGTGATATCGATTTTGCACCGGGTGCGGAAGCGGTGATCCGCACGCCCGCACCGCAGGGGAAGCTGATTCTGGCCTCCCACCTGGGGGATATCGAAGCCTGCCGCGCCATGGCGCAGCAGGTCAGCGGTCTGGTGATTAACGCGCTGGTCTTTACCGACAACGCCCGACGTTTCCGCGCGGTGCTGGAGACCATTGCCCCGCAGGCCGGGGTGAATCTGATGCCGGTCAGCGACATCGGGCCGGAGACGGCGATCCTGCTGCAACAGAAACTGGATGCGGGCGAATGGGTCGCGATCGTCGGGGATCGCACAGCGGTCAATCCGCAGCGTGGCGGCGAGCGACGGGTGATCTGGAGCGACTTTCTCGGCCGTCCCGCCCCCTTTCCGCAGGGGCCCTTTGTGCTGGCGGCCGCGCTGCGCTGTCCGGTGCTGCTGATGTTTGCCCTGCAGCAACAGGGTAAACTGCGCATTCACTGTGAGCGCTTTGCCGATCCGCTGCTGTTGCCGCGTGCGCAACGTCAGCAGGCGCTGCAGGAGGCGGTGGATCGCTATGCGGCGCGGCTGGCCCATTACGCGCTGCTGGCACCGCTCGACTGGTTTAACTTTTTCGATTTCTGGACGCTGCCTGATCCGCAGGCGCACCACAAGGAGTCTGACCATGACTGAACATCAGGCTGACGTCGTCCTGACCGTCTCGTTTCACGACTGCGATCCCATGGGGGTGGTCTGGCACGGCAACTACTTCCGCTTCTTTGAAGTCGCGCGCGAAGCCCTGCTGCGCAGCATCAACTACAGCTATGCCGAAATGGCGGCCAGCGGCTACGTCTGGCCGGTGGTCGACACCCGGGTCAAATACCGTCATCCGCTGCGCTGTGAAGAGACGATTCGCGTCAGCGCCCGGATTACGGAGTTTGAGAACCGCCTGCGCATCGACTATGAGGTGCGAAACGCCGCCGGTCAGATCACCACTAAGGCACACACCCTGCAGGTGGCGGTGGAGCAGGAGAGTCAGGCCATGTGCTTTGTTTCACCCGATATCTTACTGGAACGTTTAGGAGTGAAAGGATGCTGAAAATCATGCTAACCGGCCTGCTGCTGTGGGCCAGTGCCGCCAGCGCGGTCACGCTGGATCAGCTGCAGCAGCGTTTTGCCAGCCAGCCGGTGATCCGGGCAGACTTTACCCAGACGCGCACCATTGCCGGGATGCGTCAGCCGCTGGTGTCACACGGGCAGATGCTGATCGCGCGTCAGCAGGGACTGTGGTGGCACCAGCAGACCCCCTTTGTGATGACGCTGCTGCTGGATGATAAGCGCATGGTGCAGAGCCTGAGCGGGCAGAAGCCGCAGGTGATCACTGCCGACAGTAACCCGCAGATGTTCCAGTTCAACCATCTGCTGCGGGCGCTGTTCCAGGCCGATCAGAAGGTGCTGAATCAGAACTTCACGGTGGCCTTCAGCGATCGCGGCAACGGTGCCTGGGCGCTGGAGCTGACCCCGAAAGCGGCGCCGCTTAACAGAATTTTTAACCGTATCTCGCTGGCGGGCAATGCGTTTCTGGACAGCATCCGGCTGGACGATAAGCAGGGTGATAAAACGCTGATTCAGCTCAGCAATACCCGTACTGAACCGCCGCAGCTGAGCGACGAGGAGCAGGCGCGTTTTGCCGGGCCGTAACGATCGACGGCTTGCCATCCTCTGGCTCGCCATCTGCCTGCTGCTGGCGGCGGCGCTCTCTTTTCTGCTGCCGCGCAGCCAGCTCAACAGCAGCGTGCTGGCACTGCTGCCGCAGCAGAATCTGGGGGCTGCGCCGCCCGCGCTGCAGCAGGCCTTTATGCAGCGGCTGGATCGCCAGCTGGTGTGGCTGGTTTCACCCGGTGAAGAGGGCGATCCCGGCATCGCGGCCTGGTGGCAGGCGCAGCTGCGCGCGCTGCCTGACCTCAGGCAGGTGCAGGGCGACCTTGATGCCGGGCAGCAGGAGGCGTGGGGCCGGTTTGCCTGGCAACACCGCAATGGCCTGATCGACGAGGCGACGCGCAGCCGCTTGCAGAACGGCGGCGGGGCGCAGGCGGAGTGGCTGCTGGCGCAGCTCTTCTCGGCATTTTCGGGTGTC
Organism: Pantoea sp. EKM101V; assembly: GCF_011800325.1. Lineage (NCBI taxonomy): Bacteria > Pseudomonadati > Pseudomonadota > Gammaproteobacteria > Enterobacterales > Erwiniaceae > Pantoea > Pantoea sp. EKM101V. The sequence goes on along the minus strand of NZ_JAALFP010000002.1, from coordinate 149,271 downwards.
AGCAGCAAAGAGCTGCAGGGGGATCCGCTGATGCTGGTGCGGGGGGCGCAGCTGGCGCTGGCGCAGAATGCCGGACGTCTGACGCTGCACAACGGCTGGCTGACGGTGCGCGATGCGCAGGGGCGGCAGTGGTATTTCCTGCACGCTGAACTGGCGAATAACGCTTTCAGTATGCAGCAAAGTCATGCGCTGGTGACACGGCTCAGCGCGCTGGAGCAGCAGCTGAAAGCCCGCTGGCCGCAGGCGAAACTGCTGACGCGCGGCACGGTGCTGTTCAGCGACAACGCCAGCCAGCGGGCGCAGCATGATGTCAGAACGCTGGGCAGCGTAACGCTGGGGGGCGTTATCCTGCTGGTGCTGCTGGTCTTCCGCTCACTGCGACCACTGCTGCTCGCGGTGACCTCCGTAGCGGTGGGAGCCATGACCGGCACGGTGGTGACGCTGCTCTGCTTCGGGGAACTGCATCTGATGACGCTGGTGATGAGCCTGAGCATTGTCGGCATCTCCGCCGACTACACCCTCTATTATCTCACTGAGCGGATGGTTCACGGCGATCAGCAGACGCCGTGGGAGAGTCTGCGTAAAGTGCGCGGCACGCTGCTGCTGGCGCTGGGCACCACGGCGATCGCCTGGCTGCTGATGCTGCTGGCCCCGTTCCCCGGACTGCGTCAGCTGGCGGTATTTGCCGCCAGCGGCTTAACGGCCTCCTGCCTGACGGTGATTCTGATCTATCCATGGCTGGTGCGCGGTCTGCCGGTGCGTCCGGTGCCGCTGATGGTGCCGCTGGCTCGCTGGCTCGCCGCCTGGCGACGGCAGCGCGGGCTGCGCGTCGGCTTACCGCTGGCGCTGGCGATGTTCGCCGCCACCGGTATCGCCCGGCTGAATGTGGATGATGATATCGCCCATCTGCAAAGTGCGCCGGCCTCGCTGCTGGCACAGGATCGCCAGCTGGCTGCCCTGACGGGGCAGCGAGCCGATCAGACCTGGTTTGTGGTCTGGGGCGATGACGCGCAGCAAACCCTGCAGCGGCTGGAAAAACTGGCACCGGATCTCCGCAGGGCAGAGCAGCAGGGCTGGCTGCAGGGCTATCGTCTGCTGCCGCTGCGATCGCTGGCGCAGCAGCAGCAGGATCGCCAGCTGTTGCAACAGGCTGTGCCCACCGTGACGAGCCGCCTGCAGCAGGCGGGGGTTGCCCTGGCTGCGCCGGATCTCTCCCCGATGCCGGTGACGCCCGCGGCGTGGCTGGCCAGTCCGCTGAGTGAGGGGTGGCGACTGCTGTGGCTGACGCTGCCGGATGGCCGCAGCGGCGTACTGATCCCCACCAGCGGTGTCAGAAACAGCGCTGCCCTTGCGGCGCTCGCGGCGCAGCATAGCGGCGTCAGCTGGATTGACCGCAAGGCGGGTTACGACAGGCTGTTCAGTTTCTGGCGCACCCTGCTGACCGGCCTGCTGGCGCTGGCGCTGCTGTTCATCACGCTGACATTTGTGCTGCGTCTGGGCCTGCGCGCGGGCTTACGCAGCGCGCTGCCGTCGGCGCTGTCGCTTGCGGTGGCGCTGGCCACGCTGGGCTGGATCGGCGCGTCACTGAATCTCTTTGCGCTGCTGGCGCTGATTCTGGTGCTGGGCATCGGCATTAACTACACGCTCTTTTTCAGCAATCCGCAGGGGACGCCCCTGACGTCGTTGCTGGCGGTGTCGCTGGCGATGATCACGACGTTACTGACGCTGGGCATGCTGGTCTTCAGCAGCACCAGTGCGATTGCCAGTTTTGGCACTGTTTTATGCAGCGGCATTTTCAGCGCTTTCCTGCTGTCGCCGCTGGCGATGCGACCCACCCGATCAAGGAGTAAACGATGATCCGCGCCGCCTCTCTTCTGCTGACGGCGCTGCTGCTCAGCGCCTGCGCCGGACCGGCACCTGACAGCAGCCGTCCCACCGCCTGGCTGAAACCGGGCGTAAAGGTTACGCTGCCGCCGCCGGGTATCCATCCCGCTTTTCAGCAGCAGCAATTACTGACCGGACAGGTCAAAGGTCAGAGTCAGTCGCTGCTGGTGCTGCTCAGCGCCGATGAGCAGCAGATCGATCTGGCCGGACTCTCCTCGGTCGGCATTCGCCTGTTCAGCCTGCGCTATGATGCCGGTGGCATTCACACCCAGCAGCTGATGCCGCTGCCGCAGATGCCGCCAGCCAGCCAGGTGCTGGCTGACATCATGCTCAGCTACTGGCCGCGGGACGTGTGGCTGAAACAGCTGCCGTCCGGCTGGCGGCTGGAGGATCGGGGGCTAAAGCGCCAGCTGTTCGATGCCGATAACCAGCTGGTGACCGAAATTGATTACCTGCAACGCGGCTCTCTGCGCCAGCCGATCAGCATCCGCCAGCATGCGTTTGGCTATCAGATCCGCATTCAACATCTGGACGCCTCATGATTTACCTCTCCGCCTTCGGCATGCTGAATGCGCTGGGCAATAACAACCGGGAAATTGCCACCCATCTGCAACAGGGCATCGCGCCCGGCATGCAGCGCTGTGACGGCTGGCTGAGCGGCGAGCGCAGCTGCTGGCTTGGCCGCGTTGTGGGCGAGCTGCCGCCGGTTCCGGCTGTCTTACGCGCGCACAACACCCGCAATAATCAGCTGCTGCTGGCGGCGCTGGCGCAGATCCGCCCGGCACTCGACGCCGCCGTGGCGCGCTATGGGGCTGACCGGGTCGCGATCGTGCTCGGCACCAGTACCTCGGGTGTGGATGAGGGCGATCGCCAGATTGGTGCGCCTCAGCCTGACTATCATTATCAGATGCAGGAGCTGGGCGATCCTTCCCGATTTCTGGCGCACTACCTGCAACTGAATGGCCCGGCTTATACCATTTCGACCGCCTGCTCCTCCAGTGCCCGCGCCGTGATCAGCGGTGAGCGACTCATCGCAGCCGGTCTGGTGGATGTGGCGCTGGTGGGCGGAGCGGACTCGATGAGCCGGATGCCGATTAACGGATTCGACAGCCTGGCCTCGCTCTCTGAACGTCGCTGCGCGCCTTTCAGCCGCGATCGTGACGGCATCTCTATCGGTGAAGGGGCGGCGCTGATGCTGCTGACGCGTGAACCGCAGCCGCTGGCGCTGCTGGGCGCGGGCGAATCGTCTGACGCCTGGCACATGTCCGCGCCGCATCCGCAGGGCGAAGGCGCTGAACGGGCGATGCGTATGGCGCTGCAGCAGGCGGCGCTGTCGCCGCAGCAGGTCGGCTATATCAATCTGCATGGCACGGCGACGCCGCTCAACGACCAGATGGAAGCCGGTGTTATCGCGCGTCTGTTTGGTAACCGTGTGCCGTGCAGCTCGACCAAGCACCTGACCGGCCATACGCTCGGCGCGGCAGGTATCTGTGAAGCGGCGCTCAGCGCCCTGATCCTGCAGGAGAATCTAGCCCTGCCTGCCCAGGATTTCCGGGCGGCGGCACAGGATGAGACGCTGCCGGATTGTGGCCTGCTGTTACAGCCGCAGGCGCTGGAGCGGCCGATCATCGCCTCAAATTCATTCGCCTTTGGCGGCAATAACACCTGTCTGATACTGGGACGCCCCGATGACTTTTAATTCTCCCGCCGCGCACTGGCTGCCCCACGCCGCACCCATGCTGCTGCTCGATCAGCTGATTAGCGTTGACGATGATCAGGTTCACTGTCAGGTCTCGACCTGCACCGGTGGCGTCCTGACGCCCTTTCTGACGCCGCAGGGCGAACTGCCGGCCTGGTTTGGCGTTGAGATGATGGCGCAGACCGTGGGCGTCTGGTCAGGCTGGCATGCAAAGCAGGGCGGTGCCACCCTGATCCCCCCCGGTATGCTGCTCGGCGGACGCGGCTGGCGGGCGCATCAGCCCCATTTTCCCGCCCGCGCCACGCTGGATATCAGAATGACGCTGCTGATGCGCGACGACCGCATGGGCAGTTTTGAGGGCGACATTCGCCACGGCTCGCAGCTGCTGGCCAGCGGTCGTCTGAATACTTATCAACCCAATGAAGCAGAGTTACAGCAATTAATGTCACAAGGAAATCAACCATGACAGATTCGGTATTGGTGACGGGTGCCAGTAAAGGCATCGGCCGCGCAATTGCGCTGCGTCTCGCCCAGGATGGCTTTCAGGTTATCGTCCATTTCAACCGCGATCGGGCTGGCGCTGAGCAGTGCCTTGAGGCGATCGTCGCCGCAGGCGGCAGCGGTCGCGTTCTGGGATTTGATGTGGCCGATCGCGCCGCCACCCGCGCCGCGCTGGAGGCTGACATTGAGCAGCATGGTGCCTACTACGGTGTGGTCAGCAACGCGGGCATCACCCGTGATGCCGCTTTCCCGGCGCTGACAGATGAGGAGTGGGACAGCGTGATCCACACTAACCTCGACAGTTTTTACAACGTGATCCAGCCCTGCGTGATGCCGATGATCGCGCTGCGACGCGGGGGGCGTATCATCACGCTCTCCTCGGTATCGGGAATGATGGGCAACCGCGGTCAGGTCAACTACAGCGCGGCGAAAGCGGGCATTATCGGTGCCACCAAAGCGCTGGCGATTGAACTGGCTAAGCGCAAAATCACCGTTAACTGCATTGCACCGGGTCTGATCGACACCGGGATGGAGGGGCTGGCCCCGCAGGTCATCGATGAGGCGATGAAGATCGTGCCGATGAAGCGCATGGGGGCGGCGGAAGAGGTCGCCGGGCTGGCGAGCTATCTGATGTCCGATATCGCGGGTTACGTGACGCGTCAGGTCATTTCGATCAATGGAGGCATGCTGTGATCCATCGTGTCGTCGTGACGGGCATGGGCGGCGTCACCGCCTTCGGGGAGTCCTGGGCTGAAGTCTCGGCGCGGATCCGGGCGGGTCGTAATGCCGTGCGCTTTATGCCGGAGTGGCAGGTCTATGACGGGCTGCATACGCTGCTGGGTGCACCGATTGATGACTTTACGCTGCCGGCGCACTACACCCGCAAGCGCATCCGCGCGATGGGTCGCGTGTCGCTGCTGGCCACGCGCGCTACCGAGCTGGCGCTGACCCAGGCGGGCCTGATTGACCATCCGGTGCTGACCAGCGGCGAAACCGGTATCGCCTACGGCTCGTCGACCGGCAGCACCGGGCCGGTCAGCGAGTTCGCCACCATGCTGACGGAAAAGCACACCAACAATATTACCGGCACCACCTACGTCCAGATGATGCCACACACCACCGCTGTCAATGCCGGACTCTTTTTCGGCCTGCGCGGCCGGGTGATCCCGACGTCCAGCGCCTGCACCTCCGGCAGCCAGGCGATTGGCTACGCCTGGGAGGCGATTCGTCACGGCTATCAGACGGTGATGGTCGCTGGCGGGGCAGAGGAGCTCTGCCCGTCAGAAGCAGCGGTGTTCGACACCCTGTTTGCCACCAGTCAGCGCAACGATGCGCCCCACACCACGCCGGCACCTTTTGACCAGCAGCGTGATGGCCTGGTGATTGGTGAAGGCGCCGGAACGCTCATTCTGGAGTCGCTGGAACATGCGCAGGCGCGTGGCGCAACCATTTACGCGGAACTTACCGGCTTTCATACCAACTGCGACGCGGCGCACATCACCCAGCCACAGCGGGAAACCATGCAGATCTGTATCGAGCGGGCGTTGCAAAGCGCCGGGATTACCGCCGCTGAGATTGGGTATGTGAATGCGCACGGTACCGCCACTGAGCGGGGCGACATGGCTGAAAGTCTCGCCACGGCGGCGGTCTATGGCGACACGACACCCGTCTCATCGCTGAAATCCTATTTCGGCCATACGCTGGGAGCCTGTGGCGCGCTGGAAGCCTGGATGAGCATTGAGATGATGCGGGAAGGGTGGTTTGCGCCGACGCTGAACCTGACGCAGCCTGCCGCTGACGCCGGGCAGCTGGATTACATCATGGGCGCGCCTCGTGAGATTGAGACCGACTACATTCAGAGCAACAACTTTGCCTTTGGGGGCATCAACACCTCACTGATCTTCAGACGCTGGCGCGGCGCCTGATGACCGGCCCGTGCCGTCCTGGCACGGGCGGGTTTATTTCCCGGACGAAAGAAACAGACGTCACTCCGCCTTTCATCTACACTGTCACGCACCGCATTACTCCCGGCGGCCCATGCTTTTTCACAGGATAGTTATGTCGTTACCTTTGCCGCCCGATGATCACGATGAGCCGATTCGCCACTCCATGGACGATGCGCACTTTGCGATAGTGGTGCTTGCGGTGACCTCGGTAACGCTTATAATCTTCGTCCTGATGATTACGCTCTGGATGAGCTGACAGAGACCGCTGCGTCAGCGCAGGGAATAAGGAGAGGGCAATGGAATCCAGAGATGACAAATTGATCGCCATTATCGGTCTGCTGGCGGCCTGCCTGATCGGCGTTACCTTCCTGTTTACCATGGTCTGGCTGACCGATGTCCGGCATCCTGCCGATCCTTCACTCGACGTTCAGTCCTGCCACCCCAAAAAGCCACCCGCTCAGCATGTCTGATCGCGTGCCGTGAACCTGATCTGCTGGCTGCGCAGTATCAGCGCCAGGGCTTCATGCAGATTACGGTTGCCATTGGGGTCCGCTAATCCCAGCAGCGGGCCAGGCGAACGGCGGTCATCCGCCCACGCGGGATACTCCACCACGGGATAGAGCGAAATGCCCTCTACGGCAATCCCCTGATCCAGCGCCACCGCCACGTTCTCACTGACCTCCTGCAGCCAGGGGGCACGGGCCTCGCCCTCCGCGCCGGTTTCGGCAATCAGCATCGGGCGCTGGAAGCGCTGCCAGCACTGCGCCAGCAGAATGTGCAGCGGCACCCGCTCCGGCTCCTCCAGCGACATCGGCTGATCGGGGAAAAACCAGTGGTTATCGGGATAGTAGTTGAGGCCGAGAATATCCAGGCAATCTTCGCTGCCGCCCAGCTCTTTATCCACGCGACCGGCCAGCATATCCCAGGCTTCGAACTGCGCCTGATGCTGGGCATCGGCGTAGGGTTTGCTGTCCGGATTAGTGGGATGATGGGCGATCTGCACCAGCGGGTCGGTCAGCACAAACCGCGCCCCCGGATAGACCTCCCGGATGGCATGGATCGCCGCCAGAGACGCACGCACCAGCTGGCGCTTCAGCTCTTTGCCGCGCCCTGCGGCATGCGGATTGAACCAGGCCACCTCCGCCCCGGCCCATGACCAGAATGAGATTTGGTTAACCGGCGTAAAGAAGGGATTTTCAATGCCTTCATCGCGCATCAGCTGCGCCATTGCGCGGGCGAAACGGCTAAAATGGTCAACAAATTCCGCTTTCCAGATATTAAGATGATCCGGATAGCCAAAGTGAGCCAGCTCCCAGATGATCTCTACCTGCTGACGCCGCGCCGCCTCAACCATCGGCAGAAAGCTCTGCCAGTCATAGTGACCCGGCACCTTCTCAATCAGGTGCCAGCGTGCGCCGTCGCGGGCGGTCAGCAGATGCTGCTCAGCCAGGGCCGCATAATCCTTTTCCAGCAGCATGTCATGCCCGCTGCTGATGACCATATCGAGCCGTTTTCCGGGCGTGCGGCAGGCCGTGGAGCAGGGGAAGCTGCCCTGGAAAAAACTGCGAAACAGACGGGGATGGTGGCGCTGGCTGGCATCAAAAAGGGGGTGATGAGACATATTCCTCTCCTGCCGGAGCAATGCCGGTCACAGATCGTCCGGTTAAGTCTAGACTAAAAAACGCCCGCGACTTTTTGCTAAGTCGGAACTGAGGTATAGCCTCAGCGGTGGGACCGGGGAATAATAAAAATAACTGCCATATACAGGGAATTGTCATGACCGAAGCGTTTGAACTCGCCCACTCACCGGAGCCTGCCAGCTGGCTGGAAACTAAGCTGGCCCCTCAGTGTCAGCGCCATCCGGGGCTGAGCGGCATCCATCCCCTCAGCGACGGGCTGGATGCGTTCGCTGCACGCTATCTGCTGATGCAAAAGGCGGCGCGGTCACTCGATATTCAGTACTACATCTGGCAAAACGATCTCTCTGGCCGCCTGCTGTTCAGCGCCATGCTGGAGGCGGCGCGCCGCGGCGTCAAGGTACGACTGCTGCTGGATGATAACAATACGCCTGGCCTGGATGACACCCTTGCTCAGCTCAACCGCCACCCCAATATTGAGGTGCGGCTCTTCAATCCTTTCTCTTTTCGCACCCTGCGCGCACTGGGCTATCTCACTGACTTCGCCCGTCTGAACCGGCGGATGCACAACAAAAGCTTCACCGTGGATGGTGTTACCACCATTGTGGGCGGGCGCAACATTGGCGATGAATATTTTGGCACCGGTAATGAGCCGCTGTTTGCCGATCTCGACGTCATGGCGATTGGGCCGGTAGTCAGCGAGGTGGCCGGGGATTTTGAACGCTACTGGCACAGTAAGCCGGTCGCGCCGCTGCAGCAGGTGCTGGATGATGATGAACCGGACGAGGATAGCGTGAGCCTGCCCGCCGAATGGCGTCACAGTGAGCCGGTGCAGCGCTATCTTCAGCGGCTGGAAAATGCGTCGCTGCTGCAGGAGATGGCGCAGGGCACGCTGGATCTGACCTGGGCAAAAGCGCGTCTGCTGAGTGATGACCCGCGCAAGGGGCTGGGTAAAGCGCGCGCGAAAAGCCTGCTGCCGCAGCGTATGCTGGAGGTGATTGGCACGCCACAAGAGCAGTTCGATATTATCTCAGCTTACTTTGTGCCGACCCGCGCGGGCGTCGCTCAGCTGCTGGCGCTGAAACGCAAAGGAGTGAAGATTGCCATTCTGACCAATTCGCTGGCGGCCAATGACGTGTCGATTGTTCATGCCGGTTACGCCCGGTGGCGCAAAAAGCTGCTGCGTCACGGCATTGCGCTTTATGAGCTGAAACCGCAGGCGGCCATGCAGGATGCGCCGCACGACCGGGGGTTAACCGGTAACTCGGGCTCCAGCCTGCACGCAAAAACGTTCTCGGTGGATCAAAAGACGTTGTTTATCGGCTCCTTTAACTTCGATCCGCGCTCAGCGGTGCTGAATACTGAAATGGGGCTGGTGATTGAGAGTGCGGCACTGGCCGGAGAAACGCACCAGCGCTTCAGTCAGTCGATGCGTGATCGGGCCTGGACACTGCGGCTGGATAAGTGGGGGCGGGTGAACTGGCTGGAGTATCCGGATGAGCCGCAGCAGATTGTGCATAAGCACGAACCGGACTGCTCCTGGTGGCAACGATTGCAGGTGCGGCTGGTGTGGCGACTGCCGATTGAGTGGCTGCTGTAAGCCTGCGCCTGCGTGCGCACCTGTACAGGCACATGCGCAGGCTCATCCCGGAGGCGTTGCTTCATGGCGACCATTACTTCAGGGCGGGACTCTTACAGGCGACTGCCCGACGTAAAGCGATGGGAGGCTGTACCTGTAGCAAAGCATAGCGGGCCAGGGATGGCCCGCGCTGAGCCTGTCAGGGATGGCGGTTTTGCGTCTTTGCGTAAGGTACAGCCTCCCTGAGCCTGCTCACCAGGCGCCCGACGATGAAAGCCGGTGCGCCCTGTCTCACATGCTTCGTCAGACCTCTTTACGCTCAAACTTCCCCGAAAACAGGAACCGCAACAGTGGAATGCGCAGGTGGATCTCATACAGCAGAAACGCGATGCCAAACACCATCAGTAAGCCGACAAAGAACCCCAGCGTGTTGTTTTCAATCCGTGGCGTGACATAAATGCCATACAGCAGCGTCAGCGGATGGTGTACCAGATAGATAAACAGCGACGCATTAACCAGATACATAATGCGCGGCGAATGCGCATTAAGCAGCTTATGACCAAAGCAGAAGCAGACATTCAGCATGCAGAGCCCCATCAGCGTGGTAATCAGCGCATCCAGCTCATACAGCCAGCCATCGCCACTGCTCAGACGCTGATTGGTGCAGTAGGCGATAAACAGCAGCAGCGCGCCAATCCACATCACCGGATTAAACCGCACAAACAGCGCTTTCAGCGGCGGGTGTTTCCACGCCAGTGCGCCCAGCATAAAGAAGGGCAGGTAGAAGAGCGTCTGCATCACGATGATATTGAACAGACCATCCATCAGCCAGGCGGGCTGGAAGATAAATACCAGACGGCGGAACACACACCAGAGCAGGGCCCAGGCCAGTACACCCACCGTCAGCGTACCCCAGCCGACCCGCGTGTAGTCGATGGCGCGGTGCTGGTCGCGCAGCCAGCGAAACGTCACCATACCCAGCGTGGTCAGCATCACCAGCACCACCAGAAACCACAGGTGTGAAATCAGCTCCCACATCAGGTTATTGAACTTCTGATAGGGGGTGAAGCGGGGCCAGTCGGCCAGCTTATCTGTCCAGGCTTTCAGCATGAAAAATTGTGGCAGTGTAATCAGCGGCACCGCAGTGAGCATGGGAATCCCGACGCGTTCCAGACGCACCTTCAGGAAACGCCGTGGCTGATAGCGCAGGTAGAGCATGTAGGAGAAGTAACCCGAGATAACAAAGAACACCTGCATGCGAAATGCATGAATAAAATCATTCAGCAGCGTCAGCCATAACGAGGCTTCCTGGCTGTTCACTGCCCATTTCTGCGCGGAGTAGATGAGGGAAACGTGAAACGGTACCCCCAGCAACATCAGGTAAGCGCGGATAGAGTCGAGGAAATATTCACGTTCAGGTTTTACAGTACTCATAAAGTTCCAGTTCGTTAGTACGGTTAGCCAGTTTCACCCTGAAACCGGATTATGTCCGGGTAAAATTCTACCTGCCATAAACCGGGTATACTATCAGTGGAATCCGTAGTGTCTAATTGTCCTAAAAGTAGCGTTAAGCCTGACGAAATGCGGGAACAATGTTGCGCATAAGCTGTCGGAAAACCGAATAATCCTTTAAGATAAACGGGTTTGATTTAAGCACACGAAAGGGGGGGATGTGCTGACTAAAGAAAAAAATAAAGCCGGACTGATGAAGGTACGCTGGATTGGTACTGCGGTTCTGCTGGCGTTATATGCCAATAACAGTTGGGCGTTTAACATTGATGATGTTGCCACACAAGCCAAAGCGTTGGCAGGGAAAAGCTTCGAAGCGCCTAAAAGCAATTTACCCTCTCAATTTCGTGAAATGAAATTTGCTGACTATCAGCAGATCCAGTTTAACCACGATAAAGCGTACTGGGGCAAACTGCGCACGCCGTTCAAGCTGGAGTTCTATCACCAGGGGATGTATTTCGATACCCCGGTGCAGATCAACGAAGTGACCGCCAGCGCGGTGCGTGAGATCAAATACAGCCCCGATTATTTCAATTTCGGTAACGTAAAACATGACGCTGACGCCGTTAAAAACCTCGGTTTTGCCGGTTTCAAAGTGCTTTACCCGCTTAATAACAAGGGTAAAAACGATGAGATCGCCAGCTTCCTGGGCGCCAGCTATTTCCGTGTAATCGGTGCCGGTCAGGTCTATGGCCTGTCGGCGCGTGGACTCGCCATCGACACGGCATTGCCGTCCGGTGAAGAGTTCCCGCGTTTCAAAGAGTTTTGGATTGAGCGTCCGAAACCTCAGGACAAACAGCTGGTGATCTATGCGCTGCTCGATTCGCCTCGTGCGACGGGTGCGTATCGCTTCGTGCTGCGTCCGGGTGAAGCCTCTACCGTGGATGTGCAGTCCAAAGTTTACCTGCGTGATAACGTCGGCAAACTGGGTATTGCTCCGCTGACCAGTATGTTCCTGTTTGGCCAGAACCAGCCATCGACAGTGAATAACTTCCGTCCGGCGCTGCATGACTCTGACGGCCTCTCTATCCACAATGGCAACGGAGAGTGGATCTGGCGTCCGCTGAACAACCCGCGCCATCTGGCGGTGAGCACCTACACCATCGAGAATCCGAAAGGCTTTGGTCTGCTGCAGCGCGGGCGTGACTTCAGCAACTATCAGGATCTGGATGACCGCTATGACCTGCGCCCAAGCGGCTGGGTGGAGCCATTAGGCGACTGGGGTAAAGGCCGGGTTGAACTGGTTGAGATCCCGACGGCCGATGAAACCAACGATAACATCGTTGCGTTCTGGACGCCGGAGACGCTGCCAGAGCCCGGCAAAGAGATGAACTTCAAATATCGCCTGCACTTCTCACGCGACGAGAAGCAGCTGCACTCGGATGACATTGCCTGGGTCAAAAACACCCTGCGCTCAGCGGGTGACGTGAAGCAGTCGAACCTGGTGCGTCAGCCGGATGGCACCGTGGCTTTCACCATCGACTTCGTGGGGAAAGACATGAGCAAGATGGCTGAAAACAGTCAGGTGACCCCGCAGGTCAGCGTCGGTAAAAACGCTGAAGTGGTTGAGCAGAGCGTACGTTATAACCCGGTCACTAAAGGCTGGCGTCTGGTGTTGCGTCTGCGTGTGAAAGATGCCAAGCAGTCCACCGAAATGCGTGCGGCGCTGGTTAGCGGCGACAAGACATTGACGGAAACCTGGAGCTATCAGTTACCTGCCAATGAATAAATCGACTTTTACACCTCAACGTTATGTGGAATCTCTGCCGCTGGATGCGGCAGGGAAGTCTCGCCTGAGCGTCTCATTGCAGAATGCCAGTGCGTTCCACTTCATTCATGATGTGCTGGGCAGGGATGTCGCAGCCAGTGACCGTCCCGACGATGCGCCGTTAAAATCGGTCTCATCGCGGGTGGAAATGGCCTGGCCCGATGCACTGGCGGGCGGTCAGCAGCTAGGTAAAGATTACCTCGACCGCACCACGCTGAAGGCGATGCCCAAAGTCAAACGTTCACTGATGTTCCCGGAAGCGTGGCGCACCAACCCGGTTGCCCGCGCCTGGGACTCTCTGCGTGGACGCAAATCTGTGCCGCGCTACGCCAGTGCGGAAGAGCAGCGGGCCGAAGAGAAGTGGCGTCATGTCGGTTCGATTCGTCGCTACATTCTGCTGATCCTGACGATTTTCCAGACCGTGGTCGCCACCTGGTACATGAAGAGCATTCTGCCCTATCAGGGCTGGACGCTGCTGGACCCGATGGAGATGATCAACCAGAACTGGCAGCAGTCAGTGATGCAGATTCTGCCGTATGTGCTGCAGACCGGCATCCTGTTCCTGTTTGCCATTCTGTTCTGCTGGGTGTCAGCCGGTTTCTGGACCGCACTGATGGGCTTCCTGCAGCTGCTGATTGGGCGCGATAAATACAGCATCTCCTACTCCACGGTCGGGGATGAGCCGCTGAATCCGGCGCATCGCACCGCGCTGATTATGCCGATCTGTAATGAAGACGTTGAGCGTGTTTACGCCGGTCTGCGTGCGACCTGGGAGTCTGTGGTTCGCACCGGTAACGCAGAGCACTTTGACGTCTACATCCTCAGTGACAGCTACGATGCGGATATCGCCGTTGCCGAACAGAAAGCCTGGATGGAACTGGTTCGTGACGTCGGCGGGGCAGGCAAGATCTTCTATCGCCGTCGCCGTCGTCGTGTGAAGCGCAAAAGCGGCAACATCGATGACTTCTGTCGCCGCTGGGGCAGCAACTACAGCTACATGGTGGTGCTGGATGCCGATAGCGTCATGAGTGGCGAGTGCCTGACCGGCCTGGTGCGTATGATGGAGGCTAACCCGAACGCCGGGATCATCCAGTCGTCGCCGAAAGCCTCAGGAATGGATACGCTCTATGCGCGCTGTCAGCAGTTTGCGACCCGCGTCTATGGTCCGCTGTTTACCGCCGGTCTGCACTTCTGGCAGCTGGGCGAGTCGCACTACTGGGGTCATAACGCCATTATCCGCGTGAAACCATTCATCGAGCACTGTGCGCTGGCGCCATTACCGGGCGAGGGGTCGTTTGCGGGCTCGATCATGTCGCATGACTTCGTCGAGGCGGCACTGATGCGTCGTGCCGGCTGGGGCGTCTGGATCGCCTATGACCTGCCGGGCTCTTATGAAGAACTGCCGCCGAACCTGCTGGATGAGCTGAAGCGCGACCGCCGCTGGTGCCACGGTAACCTGATGAACTTCCGTCTGTTCCTGGTAAAAGGGATGCACCCGGTTCACCGCGCGGTGTTCCTGACCGGCGTGATGTCCTACCTGTCAGCTCCGCTGTGGTTCCTGTTCCTGGCGCTTTCCACGGCCCTGCAGGTCGTGCATACGCTTATGGAGCCGACCTACTTCCTGCAGCCGCGACAGCTCTTCCCGGTCTGGCCGCAGTGGCGTCCGGAGCTGGCGATAGCGCTTTTCTCGACCACGATGGTGCTTCTGTTCCTGCCGAAGCTGCTGAGCGTGGTGCTAATCTGGTTTAAGGGGGCGAAGCCTTACGGTGGCGCACTGCGCGTGCTGTTGTCACTGGTGCTGGAAACGCTGTTCTCGGTGCTGCTGGCCCCGGTGCGCATGCTGTTCCACACCGTGTTTGTGGTTAGCGCCTTCCTTGGCTGGGAAGTCGTCTGGAACTCCCCGCAGCGTGATGACGATGCGACGCCATGGGGCGAGGCGTTCAAACGTCACGGTTCACAGATGGCACTGGGTCTGGTGTGGGCGATTGGTATGGGACTGCTGGATCTCAACTTCCTGTGGTGGCTGGCACCGATCGTCTTCTCCCTGATCCTGTCACCGTTTGTGTCGGTGATGTCGAGCCGTGCAACGCTGGGCCTGAAGAGCAAGCGCGCGAAGCTGTTCCTGATCCCGGAAGAGTCTTCACCGCCGCAGGAGCTGGTGGACACCGACCGCTATCTGCAGCTCAACCGCGAGCGTGTACTGGAGAACGGCTTTATGCACGCGCTGTTCCATCCGGCGTTTAACGCGCTGGCGACAGCGCTGGCGACTTCACGTCACCGGCAGAGCCAGTTACTCGACTATGCCCGCGACCGTCGTGTCGATCAGGCGCTGAGCGATGCACCGGAAAAACTCAGCCGCGACCAGCGTCTGCAGCTGATCAGCGATCCGGTGGTGCTGGCCCGCGTCCATACCCGACTGTGGGAAAATGCGGAGAAGTATCACCAGTGGGTAGAGAGTTATCAGAAACTGACGCTCAACCCTAACGCGCTGGCAAAAAACGCGTAATCTGAAAAAGCGGCAGCGATGCCGCTTTTTTTATGGGATTAAAACAGGGCGGGGATGATAATTTACTCGCAGGCCGTCACCGCATGCCGCGCGTGACACTCTCTGGGGCAGGTAAAGGCGGGTTTTGTGGTGAAACGAGTTTTAAAGGCAGGTGTTATCGCTCTCGCGGTGCTCTGCTTAAGCGGATGCGGCAGTATTATCAGCCGAACCGTGCCCGGACAGGGACACGGTAATCAGTACTATCCGGGCGTACAGTGGGATGTACGCGACAGCGGATGGCGGGTGCTGACCATCCTTGATCTGCCCCTGTCGCTGGTGCTGGACACCCTGCTGTTGCCAGTGGATGCCAGCCATGGTCCTTACGAATAACCGCGATCGGAGTCGCTGTTATCATCTTCCCACTCCTGAGCCGCGGCTTCACCCTCTTCGGTGTCGAGCGGCGGCTCCAGCTGGAACTCGCCATCGTCCCACTCGTGCAGGGTGTTTTCCGCTAACCACTCCTGACGCAGTTCCACTTCGTCAAAATCAGCGTCAAAAATAGCCTGAGCAGCTTCACCGGTGCGGTAAGGAAGGCATTCGCCTGCGTCACCTTCGTCGACCAGGAACTCAGCCTGCCACATGATATCGCCATCCTGCATCACATACTTTTGCAGGCCGAACTGGCTGACCGACGCCTCTTCTTCATCCACTTCAGGGTTGTTTGCGAGAAACTCCTCACGTGCAGCATCAATCGCTTCCTCTAAGGTACTGTACATGCTCATCGATCTTCTCCTTACCGGGTTCACTTGATTTCAGTGAAGAATAGACGAAATTTGCCGGAGGGAAAGGGCGGAGGCGTGTAACTGGCGGGAAATAAACCATTTCCCGCCAGCAGCGGGATTAACGCATTTTTTGCGGGAAGTGCAGAACCGGCTGTACCGACTCATGAATAACCGGTGCCGCGTAGCGAATACAGCATTTGATGCAGGGTTTAACTTTCTTAAAATTGATTCTGGCGATGGATAAGGCCTGGCTGAGATTATACAGGGTGCCGATAAAAATCATCTGCTCCTTGCCGGGCATCCGCCTGCATCCCTGACGATGAAGAAAGTGGTAGTTTTCCTGATCGGTCGTAATTGTGACGTAATAGTAGAGACCTTTACTCATATTAGGGATCCCCTGAGGTTCGCTGTGTGTGATCGTTTTTTTATAATTGAGCTGAAGTCGTTAAAAGCCTGAATGTCACTGCTGAAATTACCGTTAAGTCGGAACAGGTTCAAATGCAATAACGGCATATCGGGCTGTTAAATTTTTGTAAAAATGAATATGTCGGCGGCTTGAATGACAATCCCTTGTTAATTAAGTTAATTTTAGTGGATTGATAAGCGACCAGAAATCATTAAGCCTGGCTAAATAGGAATAGGCCTGGTGATAAAAATAATTAGCGCCAGCGGAAATTAAAGCAGAAAAATTAAAATCTGATGAATGTCTGTCAGAATATGCAGCAGGCGGCTTACTGTAGTTGTAATAAATAAGCCGGGCTGATTGAATGCGGTGGAAATCAGCGTCTCCTGCGAGCGTATCTGATAATAACTGGATCGTTAAACCGGGAAGCCGCAATATCGGTCAGCCGCGCGATTGATTTATCGGGACAGAGCATTGTAGCAGGAAAGGCGCTAAACGGCCGCGAGACCGTTTAGCGTGGCAGATTAATAGCGGGAGGGTTCGCCTTGCGGACGGGTTTTAAAGCGGCGATGCAGCCACATATATTGCTCAGGTGCCAGCAGTACACCCTCCTCAACCACTTTGTTCATCCTGGCCGCGGTGACTTCATCGTTTTCCAGCGTAAATTCGCTGCGGATGTCGGGCAGAATCATCAGTTCATAGCCCCGGCCACCAGGCAGACGACGCGGCACAAACGGGATGACAGCGGGGTTGCCGGCGCGGATCAGCAGATGGGTCCCCACCGTCGTTGCCGCCTTTTCCACGCCAAAGAAGGGCACAAAGACGCTGCTGCGCGGGCCATAGTCGTGATCGGGGGCATACCAGATAATGTCCCCCTGCTTCAGGGCGCGGATCATTCCTTTAAGATCCTTACGGTCGAGCATGCTTTTGTTTGACCGCATGCGACCTTTGACCTGCAGCCAGTCAATCAGCTTGTTGTCATTGGGGCGATAGACGCCAATGCCAGGATTGTGGATGCCAAACATGCGCGCGCCGATCTCCAGCGTCAGAAAGTGCATGCCGATGAGCAGCACACCGCGCTGGTTGTCGCGCGCGGCCTGAATATGCTCCAGCCCGGAGGGCTTGTGCCATTTGTTAATACGCCAGTCGGGCCAGAACCACGCCATGCCGGTTTCAATCAGGCCCATGCCGACGGATTCGAAATTATGTTTCACCATCGCCTCGCGCTCATTGACCGGCATCTCCGGAAAACTTAATTCCAGATTACGCCGGGCGATGCTGACGCGACGATTCATAAAGCGCATGGCGATACGGCCAATATTGCAGCCGAGCACATAGAGCAGGGGATAAGGAAGGAGCACCAAAAGATAAAGAAAAGCGATACCCAGCCAGGTCAGCCAATAGCGCGGGTGAAGCAGTTCTCGTGAAAACTGAGGCAACTGAGTCATGTGAAGGTTAATTTTCCTGCGTCATGCACCCTGCGGTGCTGATATCTCATTGATTTACACTATTGTGCCAGTTTTTAACGTTCGCTTAAATATCGCTGATGGAACCACGCCTCAATGAGCGGGGAGAAAGCCGCCGCGAGTGCCGGAAAAAACAGCAACTGATGATGGGTCCTGACGCAACGCTTTGCATACACCTGAAATCAGGTATCATGTGCCCGCTAATTTTCTCCTATTGATAACAGGAAAGAACACCATGCCAGTGTTACATAACCTCGTTTCCAATAAAGAGCTGAAGGCGCGCATGCTGGCTGAAACTGAGCCGCGCACCACTGTCTCTTTTTATAAGTATTTTCAGATTGCCGATCCTAAAGCCTTCCGTGATGCGCTCTATGTTGGCCTGACCGCCCTCAAGGTGTTTGGTCGCGTCTATGTTGCCCACGAAGGCATCAACGCGCAGATCAGCGTGCCTGCCAGCCAGTATGAAAAGATGAAGGCCTGGCTGTATGCGTTCGATCCGGCGCTGAACAACCTGCGTATGAACGTCGCACTGGATGATGATGGAAAGTCGTTCTGGGTACTGCGCCTGAAAGTGCGCGATCGCATCGTGGCGGACGGTATTGAGGACAGCAGCTTCGACGCAAGCAATGTCGGTCACTACCTGAAAGCGGCGGAAGTCAACGCCATGCTGGACGATCCGGACGCGCTGTTTGTCGATATGCGAAACCACTACGAATATGAAGTGGGCCGTTTTGACAACGCGCTGGAAGTGCCGGCAGACACCTTCCGTGACCAGCTGCCGATGGCCGTGGATATGCTCAGGGAGCAGAAAGATAAAAAGATCGTCATGTACTGCACCGGCGGCATCCGCTGCGAAAAGGCCAGTGCCTGGATGCGGCATAACGGTTTTGAAGATGTCTACCATATCGAAGGTGGCATCATCGAGTACGCCCGCCGCGCCCGTGAACAGGGCTTGCCGGTCAGATTCAAAGGCAAAAACTTTGTCTTTGATGAGCGGATGGGGGAGCGGATTTCTGACGATGTGCTGGCAAACTGCCATCAGTGTGGTGAGCCCTGCGATACCCACGTCAACTGCGTGAATGACGGCTGTCATCTGCTGTTTATTCAGTGCAAGAGCTGCGCAGAGAAGTTTGAGAACTGCTGCAGTCCGATCTGTCAGGAAGAGGCGAAGCTCTCTCCGGAAGAGCAGCGCGCCCGTCGTGCCGGACGAGAGAATGGCAATAAAATCTTTAACAAGTCGCGTGGCCTGTTAAACATGACCATTCCCGCGCCGAAGAAGTCATAAAGCGGTAAACGTGGCCGCCTGAACGCTGATTCAGGCGGCCTGCGGCTTTACTGACGCACACCTTCCACCGAGATCATCAGCTGAACCTTCTGCGAGGCTGGCCCAAGATCTTTCGTTATATTGAAATCTTTCAGCGCAATTTCACCTTCCGCTTCAAAGCCTGCACGATAACCGCCCCACGGATCTTTGCCTTCACCCAGCTTCTTCGCCTCCAGCGTCACCGGCTTTGTGACGCCGTTCAGCGTCAGATCGCCGGTAATCTCTAATTCATCGCCCTCTTTCTTCACCGACGTGGATTTAAAAGTCGCCTGCGGATTTTTACTGCTGTTCAGGAAATCCGCGCTGCGCAGATGTTTGTCACGTTCAGCATGGTTGGTATCCACGCTGCTGGTATTAATCGTCACCTCGACTTTATCGGCGGCAGGGTTCTTCTCATCAAAGGTGAAGCGGCCATCGAAATCCTTAAAGGTTCCGTAGAGCCAGCTGTAACCCAGATGCTGGATGCGAAACTGAATAAAGGCGTGCTGCCCCTCTTTATCAATTTTGTAGTCAGCGGCACTGGCACTCAGGGAACCGAGCAGCAGGCTGGCCGCGGTCATCGTCAGCAGACTTTTCTTCAACATATTATCTGTCCTTTTCAGAGGGTAAGGGGAGGCGTAAACCTGACATTCGTTTTAAGGTGTTATCGCGATCGATAACATGGTGTTTTATCGCAGCCAGACCGTGCAGGATCGACAGGATCACCACACTCCAGGCCAGCCAGAGGTGAATATCGCCTGCGAGGTCGGCCTGCTCGCCTGCACCGCTGAACAGGGCAGGCAGCGTAAACCAGCTGAACACGGCGATGGGTTTACCGTCGGCGGTGGAGATGAGATAGCCGCTGATCAGAATGGCCAGCAGCAGGGTATAAAGTAACAGGTGTGCCACGACAGAACTGATGCGCACCAGAGGGGAATGGCTGCTCAGCGGCCTGGGCGGCGGCGAAATAACGCGCCACACCAGGCGGATAATCAGCGTCAGTAACAGCAGCACGCCAATACTTTTATGAATTTCCGGGGCGTCGTGATACCAGCTGTCGTAATAGCCCAGACCGACCATCCATAATCCCAGCGCAAACATGCCATAAATGGCCAGCGCCATCGACCAGTGCAGTAGCACAGCAATCCGGCCAAACTGATGCGGTGTATTACGTAATAACATAATCTGAGCGTCACGTAGAAATAATATGAAATAAGCATCCACATTATGAAATATAAAAGCAATCACCCTTACGCTTCTATAAATTCAAAAAAATCATCGGAAAAGGTTGAATAAAAAGGCAGGGAAATGGGCAATATTACTGAATAATAATTTTGATGAGGGGAAAACGGTCAACCTCATTCCGCGCAAATGAACAATCGGGGCGAAATAAGGGCGAACTTTTGTCAGGGAAATTCAGGTTGCGTCAATCTTTGTCAGCAGGATGGCACCCTGTGATGCCATCCGTTTGCAGAGTCAGAAACGCGAAAGGCGGAACGGAGAGAGATCAAAGGAAAAAGGTTTCTGCTGCGCAAATTCCGCGGCCAGTTCGCCCAGCACGCTGGCAAATTTAAAGCCGTGTCCGCTGAGTCCGGTTATCAGCAGGCGATTGGGTTCGCCCGGCAGCGTATCAATAATAAAATCTTCATCCGGGCTGAAGTCGTAGCTGCACGCTTCACCATGCAGACAGACACCGACGCCCGGTAAGAACTGGCGCAGGAAGCCAAAAGCTTCACTGCCATCTGCCGCCACGGCACCGAAGGGTTTACGATCTTCAGGCTGCTGCATCAGCTGTCCGCCATCGTGACGACCCACTTTCAGAGCGTTATTGTCGGCCGGGAAGCCATAGAACTGGCTGCCATCACGCATCTCGACGGTAAAGCCCGGGAACCTGTTGTTCTCGCTGTAGCGACCATCAGCCTGATACCAGGCAAACACCTTACGGGTAGGGGCAACCGGCAGATTCGGGATGAGTTTTCCGACCCAGGTACCGGCGCTGACCACCATTTTACGGCCGCGATAGACACCATCCAGCGTTGTAACCTGCTGAAGGTCGCCATCCCGTCCCAGTTCTGAGACCGGGCAGTTGAACAGCTGGGCACAGCCTGCCTGTTCCGCCAGCTGAACCCAGCTGCGCACCGCCTGTTCACATTTCAGGAAGCCCGACTGCGGCTCAAATACGCCCAGATAGCCCTCCGGTACGTTAATCTGTGGCCAGCGCTGACGCACTTCCCCGGGCTGCATCACCTCAATGTTAAGCTCCCAGCGGCTTGCGCTGTCGATAACGTTGCGGATAAAAGGGGAGTCGTGAGGGGCGAGGTTAAGTACGCCGCTGCGATGCATAATGCGCTCACCGGCTCGCTGTTCCAGTTCATCCCACAGCGTCTGCGCCCGCAGCACCAGCGGCACATAACGTTCACCTTCGCCGTAGGCGTGACGAATCAGACGGCTCTCGCCATGATGCGTGCCCTGATTGTGAGGAGGGTGGGCACTGTCGATCATTAATACCGAGAGGCCTGCCTGGGTGGCATAGTAGCCAGCCGCCGCACCTACTGAGCCGCTGCCAACGACGATAAGATCATAAATCATGGTAACTACGCTCTAAGAGTCAGATAATCAACAGCATACCGAAACAGAAACGAAAAAGGCACCCCTGAGGGTGCCCCTTTGATGTGGCAGAAACTAATGCTTACTGAGGAGTCGTTCCATCTGCTCGGCGGATTCAATCTTGGCGATGCCTGCTTCGAGGATCGAGATGAACTGCCTTGCCACATCCGTTGTCAGCCAGTAGGTGGGGCCAACATCCGCTTCTTCTTCTTTTTGATCCTGCGACGACAGCGAGTGCAGGCGGATCATCATGGCGTCATAGCTATCAACGGTACTGATATCCCAGCCCACCAGCGGGTGAGTCTGAATAACGTCTTTTCTTCTGTCCATTATAACCTCCTTATTACTCGTTAAACGAAGTGCATGATGAGGTTCAATGCGGCTTTTTTATTCCGATAGCGAAACAATTATAACAGTAAACCCGGGTGTCACTGTTTAAAAAATGCCGTGAGTCAGCTTCTCACAGAATATTCGCTTTTAACAGGCAGGAGTCAAAAAATAAAATGCCTGGCAGGCAGGCATTTTTTTACGATTCAGTGGGCAGGCGAAAAGCGGGACAGGCCGCCGGTTCAGAGCGCCGGGCTGTCTGGCACGATGCCGCCGACGCGTTTCTGCAGGGATTCTGCCAGACGGGCAAAATGTTGCTGAAGCTGTTCATCATGGTTTTGATTCTGGGCTTCCAGTGACAGATTGTGCACCAGCAGCTGGCTGGCACGATCGTCAAGACAGAAAATCAGACTGGAAAAGGCATTTTCCAGCACCGTTAAACGACGCTGCTGATCACCAATCAGTGCTAACAACTCACCAAAGGTCATCGCCTCTTCCGGTTTATCAGTAGTCATGGTGTCGCACCTCCTGTTATGCGTGACGAGCGCAAGGATAGGGCATTGATCAGTAAGAGTCTAGATGCAGGAAGAGGGAAGTGCGAGAGGGGAGAAAAGATAAAAAAACCGGGTGGCGACACCCGGAAAAAAAGCACAGTGGCGGTTAATCAGTAATGAACCAGTCGTCAGCACTCTCCCACGTCTGTTGCAGGATTTCGCTGATCTGGTCGCGCGTCTCTTTTCCACCGCCCAGCACGCTGAGATTGTTGGCACTGGCATAACGTACCTTGACGTGATTGGTCGAGTCAGGGAACTGTTCGTCAATGCGGCGCGACAGTTCATCGCTTAACGCCTCTATCGCGCCAGCAGGAAGAGGTCGGGTATTTGATACGGTAATTTCAACACGCATAGCAGCCTCCGGATAAGATACTGTATATATTTACAGTATCCATCCGCCGGAGGCAAGCAAAATTATGCAACGCGCCAGTTGAGCGTTTCACCCGCGAGGAAAGGAATCAGAGCGTCACTGCCCAGCGAGATGGACGCCGGCACCTGCCAGGGCTCACGCACCAGGGTAATTGTGCCTTCATTCAGCGGCAGGCCATAGAAACGCGGGCCGTTTTCAGAACAGAACGCTTCGAAATGCTCCAGCGCATTCAGCTCTTCAAACACGGTCGCGTAGGCCGCCAGCGAGGTCGGCGCATTAAATACGCCCGCGCAGCCACAGGCAGACTCTTTAAGATGCTGCAGATGCGGAGCGGTGTCGGTGCCGAGGAAGAAACGCGGATGACCACTGGCCACGACCCTGCGCAGCGCGTCCTGATGCACATTGCGCTTAAGAATCGGCAGGCAGTAAAGATGCGGGCGAATCCCGCCCACCAGCATGTGGTTGCGGTTAAACATCAGGTGCTGCGGCGTAATGGTCGCGCCCAGTGTCTCATCGGCAGCAGCGACATAATCCGCGGCATCCTGGGTGGTGATGTGCTCCATCACCACTTTCAGCCCCGGAAACTGACTGCGCAGCGGCACCATCACGGTGTCAATGAAGCGGGCTTCGCGATCAAAAATGTCGATATGGGCATCGGTGACTTCGCCATGAACCAGCAGCGGCATACCCAGTTGCTGCATCCGCTCCAGCACGCGGGCGATGGAGGCGATATTGGTGACGCCGTGGCTGGAGTTGGTGGTGGCATGAGCCGGATAGAGCTTGGCGGCGGTAAACAGACCGGATGTGAAGCCACGCTCAAGCTCATCCGGATCCAGTGAGTCAGTGAGATAACAGGTCATCAGCGGCGTAAAGGCGTGATCGGCGGGCAGCGCGGCCAGGATGCGGTCGCGGTACGCTTCTCCTGCCGCCACGCTGGTCACCGGTGGCACCAGGTTAGGCATCACGATGGCACGACCATTAACCGCGCTGGTGTAGGGCAGGACCGTTTTAAGCATCTCATCGTCACGCAGATGAATGTGCCAGTCGTCAGGGCGACGCAGGGTAAGTTGCTGAGGTTGTGCTGTCATCAGTGAAGCTCCGGCAGAAAGGAAACAGAAGGCATGTTTTGGCCGGGGTCTAAGCATAAGGATTCAGGCAACCGTTTGCACCTGCTTTTTCTGCTGACAGCAAAAATCCGCGCCGGATGGCGCGGCAATCGGGATTACTGCGTGAAGGGGATAACCAGTTCGCCCGGTCTGACTTCCAGTCCTTTGGCAAATTTTTTCGCCAGTGACTCACCTTTACTGCGGTCAGCGCTGAGACGGTAAGCCGGGTTTTGATCGAAATAGCTCTTCAGCGACTGATTCAGATAAGGCGTCAGGGTTTTCATGATGGCAGCCATTTTCTCCGGCGCCACCTGTGCGTCGGTTATCTCCAGATCGCGCAGAAAGATCGCCCCCTGCTGTGGGTCATAGACGGGCTGTGCGCGCATCGTCAGCTGCATGTCAGCCTGCTGCGGGCCGAACAGAGAGGTGACGTTAATTTTTGCATTGCCGGAGAGCGACACTTTGCCAGGTTCTGCGCGGCCGATCTGGCTGGTGAGATTATTCAGGACAATATGCGCATTGACCAGACCGGACACGCCAATGTCTTTCTCGTAGTTGTTATGCTTTTGCAGCGCCTGATTCACTTCCTGTTCGCTGATAGTGTACTGGGTCAGTTTATTGCAGCCGCTCACCAGCAGCACAAACATCAGGGCAGTCAGCCCGAAAAATACCTTTTTCATCGTTCTATATCCTGGATAACAAAGTCAGTTAACAGGATATAGCCTGCCTGAATGCGTGAGAGGTGTCATCAGAAAAGGGATGAGAAACGCCGCGGCGTCTCTCATCCGGGCGGGATTACTGCGCAATAGAAGAGAGCAGATTGACCTGGGTCTGTTTGGCCATATTGTCACGATAGTCAGCGACCCGTGCTGGCCAGTCGATGCCCGGAACCAGCGTCAGGGAGCGCAGCAGCGGGAAGAGGCTGAAATCATCTTCCGACAGCTCGCCGTTAACCGCATTAGGCTGGACGATCAGGCCGTCCAGTTTGCGCAGATCGCCGCTGACTTTTTTAATCAGTCCGGCCGAGTGCGTTTTCAGCTCCTCAAAATCACCGATGCTGGCCTGCTTTTTCGCGCGGAAATAGTCACGTGCCGCCGGGGTGGCAAACTCCGCAAAAGGGGCCTCGGCAATGCGCGGCAGCAGCAGCTTATTCACGTAGCTGTTCATGTGACGCAGCCAGTCGCCAATGGCCGGATTGAGCGCACCGGTAATCAGCGGTTTGCCATCCTGCTGGTCGACATAATGCACAATCTCCATGCTTTCCGGCATCGCGCTGCCATCCTTTTTCTGCAGGACAGGCGCCATTTTCTGGCCAATCAGTCGCTGAGGCGTCTCTTCATCGTCATTGAGCATGACCACCAGCTCAACCGGCAAATTCTTCAGACCAAAAATCATGCGCGCTTTCACACAGAAGGGGCAGTGGTCGTAGATATAGAGCTTCATCCTGATCTCCCTCGTTTACAGGTTAATGTTTAACAGAGTGAATCATTTCATCCTGTTTCGGGCGCCTGAAAAGTATGGAAGAGATTCCCCCTCACGGCAAACCAGCCCGACAGATGGGCCGGGCTGAACGAGCGTTGATGACGCCTGAGCAGGGGCGTCTGCGCGGTGATAATGGAACAAAATCAACCTCTTTACGGCAAAAAATCCGTAATGTTTTACCGCAGCCCAGGCGGCGGTTATAGTGAAAGCCAGATAATGACGGCTTTCACTCTCAGCCATTGATTTCAGGAGTCAGGATGTTTGGCTATCGTTCTGCCGCGCCCAGGGTGCGCTTAACCACCGATCGGCTGGTGGTCCGTCTGGTTCACGAACGTGATGCCTGGCGAATGGCAGATTACTACGCGGAAAACCGCCTGTTTTTAAAACCGTGGGAGCCGGTGCGCGATGACAGTCACTGCTATCCCTCCGGCTGGCAGGCGCGGCTGGGGCTGATCGCCGACATGCATAAGCAGGGCTCGGCCTTCTATTTTATTCTGATGGACAGCGAAGAAACCGAAGTGCGCGGCGTAGCCAACTTCAGCAACGTACTGCGCGGTTCCTTTCACGCCTGTTATCTCGGCTATTCGCTGGGCGAAAAGTGGCAGGGACAGGGGCTGATGTTTGAAGCGTTACAGTCTGCTATCCGCTACATGCAGCGTCAGCAGCATATTCACCGCATCATGGCGAACTACATGCCGCACAACCAGCGCAGCGGCGACCTGCTGGCGCGCCTCGGTTTTGAAAAAGAGGGATATGCGAAAGACTATCTGCTGATTGACGGACGCTGGCAGGATCACGTGCTGACAGCATTAACCCAGCGGGAATGGACGCCTGACCGGCGTGGACAATAATGAGGACGCAAGCATGAAGATGGCTTTATCGGCGCAGGCGCTGCGCGTGCTGGGCTGCCTGCTGGAGAAGCAGGTTACCACGCCGGAACAGTATCCGCTGTCACTGAATGGGGTCGTGGTGGCCTGTAACCAGAAATCAAACCGCGAGCCGGTGATGGAGCTGAGTGAAAGTGCGGTGCAGGATGAACTCGATCAGCTGGTGAAGCGGCATCTGGTTACCGCCAGCAGCGCGTCCGGTCAGCGGGTCGTGAAATATGAGCAGCGTTTCTGTAACTCCGCCTTTGGCACGCTGAAGCTGAACAGCGCCGAAGTTGCCGTGCTGACGTTACTGATGCTGCGCGGTCCGCAGACGCCAGGCGAACTGCGCACCCGCAGCGGCCGTCTTCATGAGTTCAGTGACGTCAGCGAAACAGAACAGACGCTGGAAGGCCTGATGCAGCGTGACGACAGCGCCCGGGTGATCCGCCTGGCGCGCGAGCCGGGCAAGCGCGAAAGCCGCTTTATGCATCTGCTGGCCGGGGAGAGCGACACGCCACTGGCCGCCGAAGAGCCGGAAGAGCAGGGCGATCTGGCGAGGCGTGTGGCCACCCTGGAACAGCAGGTCGCCCGGCTTCAGGCGCAGCTCACTCAACTGCTGCAGCCGGAGCATTAAGATGACTTTACGTATTGGTGTGGTGGGACTCGGCGGTATCGCACAGAAAGCCTGGCTGCCGGTGTTGTCGGCGGCGACGGACTGGACGCTGGTGGGGGCATTTTCGCCGAATCAGGCCAAAGCCCGGCCACTCTGCGACAGTTACCGTATGAACTGTTTCAGTTCCCTGAATGCGCTGGCCGCGGCCTGCGATGCCGTTTTTGTCCACAGCAGCACCGCCACGCACTATGAGGTGGTGAAGGCGCTGCTGCTGGCCGGAAAAGATGTCTGCGTCGATAAGCCGCTGGCGGAAACCCTGGATCAGGCTGAGGCGCTGGTGGCGCTGGCGGAGAAACAGCAGCGTAAGCTGATGGTCGCCTTTAATCGCCGCTTCGCCCCGCGCTATCAGCAGCTGCGGGCGGAGATGGGACACGTCGCTTCCCTGCGGATTGAAAAGCACCGCAGTGACAGCGTCGGGCCTCAGGATCTCCGCTTTACCCTGCTTGATGACTACCTGCACGTCGTCGACACCGCACTCTGGCTCGGCGGCAAGCCTGTTCAGCATGTTCAGGGGCGCATCGACACCAACGAACAGGGACAGATGCTCTACGCTGAGCACCACTTCGCCCTGGAGGGCCTGTCGATCACCACCAGCATGCATCGGCGCGCAGGCAGTCAGCGTGAGCGGGTCAGTGCGACAGGCGACGGTAAATGTATCGACATCAGTGAGATGCGCGACTGGCAGGAAGAGCGGCACGACGGCGTGCTGATCGCTCCGCCTGCCGCCTGGCAGAGCCATCTGACCCAGCGCGGGTTCAGCGGGGCCGCACGCCATTTTATCGACTGCGTGCAGAATCATACGACGCCTGAAACCAGCGGTGAACAGGCGCTGATGGCGCAGCGTGTGGTGGAAAACCTCTGGCGTAGTGCCATTCTGGAATAACGCCTTGTAACACTCCGTGCTGGTCATTTCCCTCCGTGGCAGTAGACTGTCGCCGGGCATCTTTCAGGTGCCCGCGCGACTTCTCCTTTTTACTGATTTTTTCAGGATGCGCCGTCAATTATGAATCTTTTGAAATCGCTGGCAGCGGTCAGTTCCATGACCCTGTTTTCCCGCGTTCTGGGCTTTGCCCGTGATGCCATCGTGGCGCGGGTGTTTGGCGCCGGAATGGCGACCGATGCGTTTTTTGTTGCGTTTAAACTGCCGAATCTGCTGAGGCGTATTTTTGCCGAAGGCGCGTTTTCCCAGGCATTTGTACCCATTCTCGCGGAATATAAAAGCAAGCAGGGTGAGGAGGCGACACGTCTGTTCCTCTCCTATGTCTCAGGCCTGCTGACACTGGCGCTGGCGCTGGTGACCTTCGCGGGGATGCTCGCTGCGCCCTGGGTGATCATGATTACCGCACCGGGCTTCAGCGACCATGCGGATAAATTTGCCCTGACCAGTTCCCTGCTGCGGGTGACCTTTCCCTACATTATGCTGATCTCGCTGGCGTCGCTGGCGGGTGCGGTGCTGAACACCTGGAACCGCTTCTCGGTGCCAGCTTTTGCGCCGACCCTGCTGAACGTCAGCATGATCAGCTTCGCCCTGTTCGCCGCGCCGCATTTCCATCCGCCGGTGATGGCGCTCGCCTGGGCGGTCGTTGTGGGCGGGGTGCTGCAGCTCGGCTATCAGCTGCCACACCTGAAGAAGCTGGGAATGCTGGTGCTGCCACGCATCAATCTGCGTGACGCAGGCGTCTGGCGCGTGATGCGTCAGATGGGTCCGGCAATTCTTGGCGTTTCGGTCAGTCAGATCTCGCTGATCATCAATACCATCTTCGCCTCGTTCCTGGTGTCGGGTTCCGTCTCCTGGATGTACTACGCCGATCGCCTGATGGAGTTCCCCTCCGGCGTACTGGGCGTGGCGCTGGGTACCATTCTGCTGCCGTCGCTGGCCAAAAGTTTTTCCAGCGGCAATCACGATGAGTATTCCCGGCTGATGGACTGGGGACTGCGCCTCTGCTTCCTGCTGGCGCTGCCCTGCGCTGTGGCGCTGGGGATGCTCTCCGGCCCGCTCACCGTGGCGCTGTTCCAGTACGGCAAATTCACGGCCTTCGATGCGCTGATGACGCAGCGTGCGCTGATCGCCTACTCTGTAGGCCTGATGGGCCTGATTGTGGTCAAGGTGCTGGCACCCGGCTTCTATTCACGGCAGGACATCAAAACCCCGGTTAAAATCGCGATTATCACGCTGATCATGACGCAGGTGATGAACCTGGCCTTCATCGGCCCGCTGAAACATGCCGGTCTCTCTCTGTCGATTGGGCTGGCGGCCTGTCTGAATGCCTCGCTGCTCTACTGGCAGCTGCGCAAGAAGCAGATCTTTATGCCTCAGCCGGGCTGGAGCAGCTTTCTGGTGCGTCTGCTGATCGCCGTGGCGGTGATGGCCGGGGCGCTGTTTGCCATGCTGCAATGGATGCCCGCCTGGGAGCAGGGCTCGATGCTGTGGCGACTGCTGCGTCTGGCGCTGGTCTGTGCAGTGGGGGGGGGAAGTTACTTCCTGGCGCTGGCGCTGCTGGGATTCCGGCTGCGCGACTATGCGCGCCGCACCGCTGCCTGACGCGGTTCCTCTTCTGCCATAAAAAAATCCCGCATCAGGCGGGATTTTTTTTGCTACTTTTCTGCTCAGGCTTTACGGCTTAGCGTGGCCTGGCCTTTACCCATCCCATCCGGTCCATAGAACGCCTGGGTCTGATGCGGCTTCAGCACCTCCAGGGCATCCTGGGTGTAGCGAATCTGATGCTGCAGCAGCATGCCGTTATGCACATTGGCATCCTGCAGACGACGGCTATGCTGCTGGATGACGTCCCAGCGGCGTGCCATGTCGTTCTGACCACGATAAGGTGCCGACACGGACTGACTCTTTTCAGCGGTGCGTCGCATCTCATCCAGATAGTTCAGCGTGCTGAGCAGCGCGCTTTTATCTTCAGTGATGCGCTGCAGCAGGTTGCTGTTAATGTTGCCGCTTGCCAGCTGCTGCTGCTCTTCTTCCAGCACCGCAGAAAGCGATGCCAGCACGTCCTGCATCTTATCTAATGTGGTCTGCAAATTACTCATGGTAACTAATTACCCTCTAAATACGCCTTAGTATCGGCAATCAGCGCATCGGCGATTTTGCCGGTATCCATCTTCAGTTCGCCATTACGAATGGCGGTTTTCAGTTGTTCAACGCGCTCGACGTTGATGTCTTTGCTGCTCGGCTGCATCAGCTGAGACTGCGCGCTGCTCAGATTGACCTGAGCGGCCGCCGCCGGCGCTGCCGCCGGGCTGGCACTCTGACGCACTTTGCTGCTGCCTGGCTCGCTGGTATCGCGGCTCTGTACGGTGCTGGCGGGTTTCAGAGGTTGCGTTCTGTCAATGCTCATATTCGGGCTCCTGTACGGTCAGGGGAAGTCTGCCACCTGAATCATAATAGCGTTATCGCTTTGTTGATTCTTCTATCGGCAGCATGATGGGCTTCTTTAACACTTTACAGCGTTATAAGAATATTCCCATCCTCGCGCACCTTACCGCTGACAATCTGACCATTCCCCATCCTGACGCGAACCCACTGTGAACGGGTGGCGTTGTTCAGCGCCTTGCCCTCACCACTGGCGTCAAAGCCGTCGCCGCTGGCTATCACCATCACACTCTGACCCGCCTTAACCCGCCACGGCTGACGCAGCATGGCGGGGTTGATCGGCTGTCCCGGTGGGATATCACGCAGGACGACCGCATCGGCCACCGAGTCGCTGTTCAGCAGGGCGCGTGCGGGCAGGGTATCCAGACGCCCCGTCTGCAGCGTGAAGTCGCTTTCGCTGACGCTGCTGCCCCGGCTCAGCAGCCGGTTCGCCACCAGATAGGTCCCGGTCACCTGGACCTGGACCTGGAGATAACGGCGGTTTTCACCGCAGTTGGCCGCCACGCTCATGTTGCCCCACAACCGGCTGTTGCCGGGCAGGGTGAACTGGGGCGCCTCACAGGTGGGCCACTGCGCCTGCGGCGTGCGAATCACCACCGTCATGCCCTGAGCATGCTGGGCGTCACGCGCTTTAAAAAACTGGTTCAGTTGTGCATTGAGATCTCCCGCAGAAGCCGGCAGGGCGATCGCGACCAGCAGGCTGGTCAGCAGGGTCAGATATCGACGCATGGTGCAATTCCTCACTGATGATGGCAACGAGTGTAACCGTTAAGAAAAATCCTCAATTGTCAAAATAGCGGTCATTTGAGGCCTTATTCAGACGATGACCCCTTGCTTTTTCAAATTAAGCTGCGAGCTCGAAATTCTCATTCGCGGAGGAAACATGCTCGACAAACTGGATGCGGCGCTGAAATTTGGTACGGAGGCCCTCAACCTGCGTGCTCAACGTCAGGAGATCCTGGCGTCAAATATTGCCAACGCCGATACCCCTGGTTATCAGGCCCGGGATATCGACTTTGCCAGCGAGCTGAGTCGGGTGATGTCCAATGGCCGTGCGGAAGGCAGCAGCATGGCGTTGAAGGTCACTTCAGCTCGCCACATTGAAGCACAGACAAACGGCGTACCCTCGATGGACATGCTTTATCGCATTCCCGATCAGCCTTCTGCCGACGGCAACACCGTAGATATGGACCGTGAGCGTACGCAGTTCGCGGATAACAGCCTGAAATATCAAACCGACCTCACCCTCATCAGCAGCCAGATCAAAGGCATGATGAGCGTGTTACAAGGGCAATAATTATGGCCTTGCTGAATATTTTTGACATTGCCGGTTCAGCGATGACCGCGCAATCACAGCGATTAAACGTCAGTGCCAGTAACCTGGCGAACGCCGACAGCGTCACCGGTCCCGATGGCAAGCCTTACGTGGCAAAGCAGGTGGTCTTCCAGACCGATGCTGCGCCGGGCTCAGCGACCGGCGGGGTGAAAGTCGCCCGGGTTGTCGAGGATCCGACGCCAGCGAAACTGGTTTACGACCCGGGCAACCCGATGGCCGATGCCAAAGGCTACGTGAAGATGCCGAACGTGGATGTGGTCTCCGAAAGCGTCAACACCATGTCGGCGTCACGCAGCTACCAGGCCAACGTGGAAGTGCTGAACACCGTGAAGTCGATGATGATGAAAACCCTGACGATTGGGCAATAACGGAGAAAAACCATGGCTATCGCGGTAGGCGTTAATGAAAAACTGGATCCGTCGGTTCTCAGCTCCTCCAGCACCGGCACCGGCAACAATGCGCAGGATCTGCAGAATCAGTTCCTGACCATGCTGGTCACCCAGTTACAGAACCAGGATCCCACCAATCCGATGGATAACAGCCAGCTCACCACGCAGCTGGCACAGATCAATACCCTGAGCGGGATTGAAAAACTGAACACCACGCTGGGATCGATCTCCGGCCAGATCAGCACCAGCCAGTCGCTGCAGAGCTCCACGCTGATCGGGCATGGCGTGATGGTCAACGGCAGCCAGATTCTGGTCGGCAACGGCACCACAACGCCTTTTGGTGTTGAGCTCGGCTCCGCCTCGACCGGCGCCACTGCCACCATTAAAGATGCCAGTGGCGCGGTGATCGACACCGTCGATCTGGGCGCGCTGAGCGCTGGCGTGCACACCTTCTCGTGGGACGGCAAGCTGACGGATGGTTCAGTGGCCCCGGATGGTAAATACAGCGTTGCGATTGCTGCAAGCAATGGCAACACACAACTGGTGGCACAACCGCTGAACTACGCCTACGTCAATGGGGTGAGTACCGCGAACGACACCACCAAACTGGATCTCGGCACCATGGGCTCCGCCACCCTTGACGACGTACGTCAGATTCTCTGATTAACCTGTAGACAGGAGACACACACATGTCATTTTCCCAAGCGGTCAGCGGCCTTGGCGCTGCCTCTAGTAACCTTGATGTCATCGGTAACAACATCGCCAACTCCGCCACCGCGGGCTTTAAATCCAGCACCATCGCGTTTGCCGATATGTTTGCCGGTTCTAACGTCGGCCTCGGCACGAAAGTGGCGGCCGTGATCCAGAACTTCAACGACGGTGCGACTACCACCACCAGCCGTGGCCTGGATGTGGCGCTGAGCGGTAACGGTTTCTTCCGCATGACCGACAACAGCGGCGGCGTGTTCTACTCACGTAATGGTCAGTTCACCCTTGATGCCAACCGTAACCTGGTTAACACCCAGGGCCTGAACGTGACCGGCTATCCGGCCAGCGGTTCACCGGCCACCATCCAGTCGGGTGCAAACCCGGTGGCGATCCGTATTCCGACCGAGCAGATGCCAGCCCGCGCCACCACCACGGCCGGACTGATTGCCAACCTGAACTCAACGGACACCACGCCATCTGTGACCACCTTCTCGACGGCGAACGCAGACAGCTACAACAAGAAAACCACGGCAACCGTGTTCGACTCGCAGGGTAATGACCATGCGCTCGACATGTACTTCGTGAAAGACACCACCAGCAACAGCTGGACCGTTCATACCATCGACGGTAACACCGGCAGCTCGGCGGGCGACTTCCGCATGACGTTTGATACCAGCGGTAAGCTGACAGGCGTCTCTAAGCTGGATGCAAACGGTGCGGTAGTGAGCACCACCAACGACGGTACCGTTGGCCTGACGCTGAACGTGGGCGGCGCCAATGGCGCGGTCGCGAACCAGCCGATCACCCTGAGCATGCTGGGCAGTCTGCAGCAGAACACCGGCGCCACCACCTTTGGCAGCCCGACGCAGGATGGTTATGCACCTGGCGATCTGACCAGCTACGCCATCAATGATGACGGCACCATCACTGGCACCTACTCCAACAAGAAAACCCAGCTGCTGGGTCAGATTGTGCTGGCGAGCTTCTCTAACCCGGAAGGTCTGCAGTCACAGGGCGACAACGTCTGGGCGGCATCCAGCGCATCCGGTCAGGCAGCTGTCGGTCTGGCTAATACCGGAACCTTTGGTTCTCTGACGGCGGGCGCCCTGGAGTCCTCAAACGTCGATATGAGTAAAGAGCTGGTGAACATGATCGTGGCGCAGCGTAACTATCAGGCGAATGCGCAGACCATCAAAACTCAGGACCAGATTCTCAACACGCTGGTTAACTTACGTTAATTCGCTAACAGGATTGCCATATGGATCACGCGATATATACCGCGATGGGCGCGGCCAGCCAGACGCTGGATCAGCAGGCGGTCACCGCCAGCAACCTCGCCAACGCCTCAACACCTGGCTTTCGTGCGCAGCTCAATGCGCTGCGCGCGGTGCCGGTGAATGGCTGGTCACTGCCAACCCGTACGCTGGTCGCCGCCTCTACACCCGGCGCCGACATGAGCCAGGGCGCGATGGATTACACCGAGCGTCCACTTGATGTGGCGGTGCAGCAGGATGGCTGGCTGGCGGTGCGTACCGCTGACGGCAGCGAAGCTTATACCCGCAACGGCAATATGCAGATCAGCCCGAACGGCACACTGACGGTTCAGGGCAATCCTGTGATGGGCGACGGCGGTCCGATTGTGATCCCGCAGGGCACCGAAATCACCATTGCGGCTGACGGCTCCATTACCGGCCTGAATGCCGGTGACTCGCCTAACGCCACGGTTCAGCTGGGTAAGCTGAAGCTGGTCAGGGCCACCGGCCAGGAGCTGCAGCGCAGTGATGACGGGATGTTCCGTCCCACGGCTGCGACACAGGCAACCCGCGGTGCGGCGCTGCAGGCTGACGCCACCATGCAGGTGATGCCTGGCGTGCTGGAAGGCAGCAACGTCAAACCGGTGGAAACCATGGTCGATATGATCGCCAACGCCCGACGTTTTGAGATGCAGATGAAAGTCATCACTAACGTCGACGAAAATGAACAAAAAGCCAATCAGCTCCTGAACATGAGCTAAGGCGCGAGGATAACAACATGATTCGTTCTTTATGGATCGCTAAGACCGGTCTTGATGCGCAGCAGATGAACATGGACGTGATTGCCAACAACCTGGCTAACGTCAGCACCAATGGCTTTAAGCGTTCGCGTGCCGTGTTCGAAGATCTGATGTACCAGACCATGCGCCAGCCGGGCACGCAGTCGTCCGAACAGACGACGCTGCCCTCCGGTCTGCAGATCGGCACCGGTGTCCGTCCGGTCACCACCGAGCGTCTGCACACCCAGGGCAACCTGTCACAGACCAGCAATTCAAAAGATATCGCCATTAATGGCCAGGGCTATTTTCAGATTCAGATGCCGGATGGCACCTCTGCTTATACCCGTGACGGCGCGTTTCAGGTGGATCAGAACGGCCAGCTGGTGACCAACTCCGGTTTCCCGGTGCAGCCCGGTATTACCATTCCGGCTAACGCTACCAGCATCACGGTTTCGCGTGACGGTGTGGTCAGCGTGACGCAGCAGGGCCAGGCCCAGGCTGCGCAGGTGGGTCAGTTAACCCTGAGCACCTTCATGAACGATGCCGGTCTCGATAGTGTGGGTGAAAACCTCTACAAGGAAACTCAGGCATCGGGCGCACCGACTGACAGCACCCCAGGCCAGAACGGCGCGGGTCTGCTCTATCAGGGCTATACCGAAACCTCAAACGTTAACGTGGCGGAAGAGCTGGTCACCATGATTCAGACGCAGCGCGCTTACGAAATCAACAGCAAGGCGATCAGTACCTCTGATCAGATGCTGGCGAAATTAACGCAGATTTAATCCCGAACAGGGCCAGCCCATGCTGGCCTGAATGACAGACATTAATAAGGTCGTGACGCCGTGGCGAAGCAACAGATTCTCAAGCCTGGACATTGGTTAGTCGCCTCGCTGCTGCTAACTCTTAACGGTTGTGCCCTGGTCCCCCGGACCCCGCTGGTCGAAGGCGCAACCACAGCACAGCCGATGCCGTCCGCGCCACCGGTGGTAAACGGCTCCATTTTCCAGGGCGTCGCGCCGCTTAACTACGGCTACCAGCCGCTGTTTGAAGACCGCCGTCCACGCAACATTGGCGATACCCTGACCATCACGCTGCAGGAAAACGTCAGTGCCAGCAAAAGCTCTTCCGCCAATGCCAGCCGCGATGGCAGCAACAGCTTTGGCCTGAACGCCGTGCCGACCGGTCTGGCGGGCCTGGTGGGTGCCGGTGGCGAAAAAGCCAATATCAGCGCGGAAGGCAAAAACGATTTCGCCGGGAAAGGGGGCGCATCTGCCAACAACACCTTTACCGGCACCATCACCGTCACGGTGGATCAGGTGTTGTCGAACGGCAACCTGCACGTGGTCGGTGAAAAACAGATCGCCATTAATCAGGGCACGGAGTTCATTCGCTTCTCAGGTGTAGTCAACCCACGCACCATCAGCGCCAGCAACGCCGTGTTATCTACCGCTGTCGCCGATGCACGTATTGAGTACGTCGGAAATGGCTATATCAATGAGGCGCAGACCATGGGTTGGTTACAGCGCTTCTTCCTGAACATCTCGCCGATGTAAGAGGTTTCAATGAAAAAGTTAACGCTGTTGCGCGCCGGGCTGGCGCTGCTGCTGGGCGTCAGCCTGCTGGCAAAAGCCGATTTGATCCGTGACTTAACCACCATCCAGGGGGTTCGCGAGAACCAGCTACTGGGCTATGGCCTGGTTGTGGGTCTTGATGGTACCGGTGACCAGACGACCCAGACGCCGTTTACCACTCAGACCGTCAGCAACATGCTGTCACAGCTGGGGATTACCGTACCCGCAGGCACTAACATGCAGCTGAAAAACGTGGCGGCGGTTATGGTCACCGCAAAACTGCCCGCGTTTGCCCGTCAGGGACAGAACCTGGATGTGGTGGTCTCTTCGCTGGGTAACGCCAAAAGCCTGCGCGGCGGCACGCTGTTAATGACGCCGCTGAAAGGGGTCGATAACCAGGTCTATGCGCTGGCGCAGGGAAATATCCTCGTCGGCGGTGCAGGCGCATCGGCGGGCGGCAGCAGTGTTCAGGTTAACCAGCTTAACGGCGGCCGGATTACCGGCGGCGCCACGGTAGAGCGTGAACTGCAGAGCAACTTTGGTTCGCAGAACACCATTAACCTGCAGCTGAACAACGAAGACTTCTCCATGGCGCAGCGGATTGCTGATGCCATTAACGCGCGTGGGGGATATGGCTCGGCTCAGCCGCTGGATGCGCGTACCGTGCAGATCCGCGTCTCGCCAAACAATGGCGCGCAGGTGCGTCTGCTGGCCGATATCCAGAACATTAACGTCTCGATTCCGGTCGAAGATGCCAAAGTGATCATCAACTCCCGTACCGGCTCGGTGGTGATGAACCGCGAAGTGACGCTGAATCAGTGTGCGGTGGCGCAGGGCAACCTCTCTGTGACGGTCAACCAGCAACAGAACGTCAGCCAGCCTGATACCCCGCTGGCCGGTGGTCAGACGGTGGCGACAACGCAGACCCAGATCGATCTGCGTCAGAGCGGCGGTGCGCTGCAACGCGTCAACGCCAGCGCCAACCTGAACAACGTGGTGCGTGCACTGAATGCGCTGGGCGCTTCACCTATCGAGCTGATGTCGATTCTGCAGTCAATGCAGAGTGCCGGCTGTCTGCGTGCCAAACTGGAAATTATCTGATGGCTGATATGCAATCTGTGATGAGTGCGGCTTACGACAGCCGCTCCCTGAATGAACTGAAACACCAGGCCAGCAACGACCCGAAAGGGCATGCGTTGCAGGTGGCGCGTCAGGTCGAAGGGATGTTTGTACAGATGATGCTGAAGAGTATGCGCGAGGCGTTGCCGCAGGACGGCATTATGAGCAACGAACAGACCAAACTCTTCACCTCTATGTATGACCAGCAGATTGCGCAGGAGATGGGGAAACGCGGGCTTGGCCTGGCGGAAACCATCGTCAAACAGATGCAGCCCGCTGTCGCGCCGGATGAGAAAGCCGGAACGGTGCCGATGAAGCTGGATAACAGCTTCATCCTCAGCACCAGCGGGGCGACGCCGATGCCGGCGCAGCAGCTGGAGCAGATGGTGCGTAAAGCTATGCCGCGTCTGCCTGCCGCTTCGCCAACCGGCCTGCCCAGCGACAGCCGCGAGTTCATCGCGCAGCTGACGCAGCCCGCGCAGGCGGCCAGTCAGCAGAGTGGTATCCCTCATCACCTGATTCTGGCGCAGGCGGCGCTGGAGTCGGGCTGGGGCCAGCGTCAGATCCTGACCCGCGACGGTAAACCGAGCTACAACGTCTTCGGCATCAAAGCGAGTGGCGACTGGAAGGGTGACACCACCGACATCATGACCACCGAATATGAGCAGGGCGAAGCGAAAAAAGTCCGGGCCAGCTTCCGGGTCTATAACTCCTATTTCGAGGCGCTGACCGACTACGTCCGGCTCCTGACGAAAAACCCACGCTATGCGGCGGTCACTACCGCATCCAGTGCAGAGCAGGGTGCGCAGGCGCTGCAGGCGGCGGGCTATGCCACCGATCCTAAATATGCGCAGAAGCTGGTGGGAATGATTCAGCAATTCAAAAGCATGGGCGACAAAGTCGTTAAAGCGTACAGCCAGGATATTGGCGACCTGTTCTGATCATTGCGCCTCAAGTTTCACTTAAGCAAGCCGATAACATCACCATAAGCCAGATGCGTTTTCGCCCGCTGGCGTTCATTCAGATCTCTGCCAGCCCGGTTGACGGGGGAACGTAAGGAACCGAGATGTCCAGCATAATTAACTCCGCGATGAGCGGATTGAGTGCCGCACAGGCCGCCCTGAGCACCACCAGTAATAACATCACGAACTACACCGTGGCGGGCTACTCCCGTCAGACAACGGTGCTGGCGCAGGCAAACAGTACCCTGCAGGGCAACAGCTATTACGGCAACGGCGTAAAAATCTCCGGTGTACAGCGCGAGTATGATGCTTTCATCGCAACGCAGTTGCGCGGTGCCAGTGCCAGCTACAGTGCTGTCGATCTCCAGCATAGCCAGATCTCTAACATTGACGATCTGCTGTCGACCTCGACCACCAGTCTCTCCACCTCCCTGCAGGGCTTCTTTACCAACCTGCAGAACGTGGTCAGCAACGCCAACGATCCCTCGGCGCGTCAGTCTATGCTCAGTAACGCTCAGGGGCTGGTCAGCCAGTTTCAGACCACGGCGCAGTATCTGAACAACATGCAGAACAGCGTCAATGCCGATGTCGCCTCCAGCGTGAAACAGATCAACACCTACAGCTCGCAGATTGCCGACCTCAACCAGCAGATTGCCAAACTGACAAACGGCAACGGTGCCGAACCTAACGATCTGCTGGATAAACGCGATCAGCTGGTTAACGAGCTGAATAACGTGGTTGGCGTCACGGTTTCGCAGCAGGATGGTAATTACACCGTATCCATGGCCAACGGCCTGACGCTGGTGAACGGCTACAAATCCAGCGATCTGGTGGCGATGAACTCCAGCAGCGATCCGACACGCACCACCATCGGCTATGTCGACAAGCAGGCAGGCAACGTCGAGATCCCGGAAAAGCTGATCACCACCGGATCGCTGGGCGGTCTGCTGGCGTTCCGCTCTCAGGATCTCGATCTGGCACAGAATCAGCTCGGACAGCTGGCGGCGGCCTTTACCACCAGCTTTAACGACGTGCATAAACAGGGCTTTGACAGCAACGGCGACCAGGGTGTCAATTTCTTTAACATCGGCACTCCGCTGGTGGTCAGCAACAGCAAAAACAGCACCGCTGCGTCCGTTACCGCCGAATGGACCGACACCAGCGCGCTGAAAGCCTCTAACTACACCGTCAGCTATGACGGCAGCCAATGGACTGCCACCCGTGCTTCAGACAGCACGGCGGTCACCATTGCGCAGGGAACCGACGCCAGTGGCAACACGACGCTGAGCTTTGATGGTCTGAAACTGACCGTCGCGGCCACCCCGGCACCTGCCGCGAAAGACAGTTTCCTGGTGAAGCCGGTTCAGAACGTGATTAACGACATGTCCGTAGCGATTACCAGTGAATCCCAGGTAGCCGCGGCGAGCGCCGTGGGCGGCGAAAGTGATAACCGCAATGCGCAAAAGCTGCTGAACCTGCAGGATGTGAAGCTGGTGGGCGGAAATGCCACGCTGTCGCAGGCTTATGCGAGCATCGTCAGCACCGTGGGTAACAAAACCAGCTCGCTGGAAACCACCAGCACCACCCAGAAAAGCGTGGTCAGTCAGCTGACCGATCGCCAGCAGTCGGTCTCGGGTGTCAACCTCGATGAGGAGTACGCCAATCTGACTAAATACCAGCAATATTACATGGCTAATGCGCAGGTGCTGCAGACGGCCAGCACCGTGTTTAACGCATTGATCAATATTCGCTAAGGGCAGGAGATAACATGCGAATCAGTACAAATATGATTTTTGACCAGCAGGTGCGCGGCATTACCGACTCGCAGGCCTCCTGGCTGAAAGTGGGTGAGCAGCTCTCCAGCGGTCGCCGTGTAACGAATCCCTCGGATGACCCGATTGCGGCGTCACGCGCGGTGGTGCTGTCACAGACCCAGCAGAAGGGAAGTCAGTATGCGCTGGCGCGTACCTTTGCTGAGCAGGGGCTCTCCCTGGAAGAGAATGCGCTGAAAGGCGTGACCAGCAGTATTCAGAGCGCACAGACGCTGATCATCAACGGTTCAACCGGTACGCTGAGCGACGATGACCGTGGCTCGATCGCCACCCAGCTGGAGGGGATCCGTGCTCAGTTGCTGAACCAGGCAAACAGCCAGGATGCCAACGGACGCTACATCTTTGCAGGTTATAAAACCGACAGCGCACCTTTTGTTGATGGTGCCGGAACCGGCGTCACCTACACGGGCGGCACAGAAGCCATCACCCAGAAGGTCGATACCAGCCGTACCATGACCGTGGCGCACACCGGTGACAATGTCTTTATGTCTATCACCAGCAACGCAACCAAAGAGCCGGATGGCAGCGCCAGCGAAACCAACCTGTTTAAGATGCTGGATAGCGCGATTGCCGCACTGAAAGTGCCGCAGAATGATGCTGACGCCGCAACCAAAAAGACCTTCCAGGACGCCATGGATAAAACCAACCGCGGCCTGGGCAATGCGCTGAATAATGTTTTAACCGTGCGTGCTGAGATTGGTACCCAGCTGTCTGAAATCGATACGCTGAATGCGCAGGGTGATGACCGCGACGTGATCTATAACTCCCAGATGAGTGACCTGGTGAATGTGGATTACACCGAGGCCGCTTCCAGCTACACCATGCAGCAGACGGCACTACAGGCTTCTTATAAGACCTTTACCGACATGTCGAAGATGTCACTGTTTAAGATGAACTCGTAATCTGACCTGAAAATTTGAGCGTACTTTAACCGGATACGCTTAGTTTTTCCCACTCTCCCCTCAGGGAGGGTGGGATTTTTTTTGCCTGTGATTTAGCGACTGGCGGAGCAGGGGGACAGAATGGCAGCCATAAAAAAACCCCGGCTAAGGCCGGGGTTCAGATGACAACTGCTGAGAGATTACGGCTTGGTTGCCGGGGCTGTTGCCTGATGCGTGGCGCTGTGACCGCCTGCTGAACCGCGACCGTCGAACTGATACGGTGAACGTACCCAGTCACTGTGCGGAGCCGGTTCTGACTGCCAGGCTGGCGCCGGGGCTTTAGTCATTGGCGCAGAGGCAAAGTGCTTCCAGCGCGTGCCGTCATTGGCTACCGCATCAGCAGCAGGCGCGGCTGCTACCGGCTCGGCTGCGGTTACGGGAGCTGCAGGCGCAACATCGCGCGCGGCAACCGGTGCGTGAGGTTCCTGAACCGGCGCAGTGTCAGCATCGGCTGCGACCGGAGCCTTCAGAACCTCTTCAACCTCGGCGGCAATCGCTTCGCTGACATCAACGGCAGCGTGCTCAGCAACGTCAGCTGGCTGTGCGGCATCCGCAGAGGTCGCAACCGGGGTTTCCGTGACCGGTTCAGCAGGAACGGCTTCAGCCGCGACCACTTCTGCTTTTCCTTCGTCTGCAGCAGGAACCATAGAAGGCTGCTGATCAACCGGTGCTTCAATAGCACGGGTGTCGTCAGTGTTCACCACCGGCACGGGCGTTTCTGCCAGCGGCTCGGCCTGCTGTACTGCGGCGTCAGCCTGCTGAACTGGCGCATCGGCTTGCGGCGCAGCCTGC
The DNA here is from genome assembly GCF_011800325.1 of Pantoea sp. EKM101V. Lineage (NCBI taxonomy): Bacteria > Pseudomonadati > Pseudomonadota > Gammaproteobacteria > Enterobacterales > Erwiniaceae > Pantoea > Pantoea sp. EKM101V. The sequence goes on along the minus strand of NZ_JAALFP010000002.1, from coordinate 107,257 downwards.
TCTGCAGAGACGTCTGCCTGTACTGCGGATTCAGCCGCAGCCGCAGCCGCGACCGGCAGCGCAGTGACTTCTGCGCTCTCTTCAGGGCTGTACGCCGGTGTCTCATGCGTCACATTCTGAACCTGCTCTTCGCTGGCCTGGCTTACCGGGTAGCGAACCCAGACTTTACCGGACGCCATCTCAGGCGAGGCTGCTGCCGCAGCCAGAGGCATTGCAGACTGCGTCGGATAACGCTCATCACGGTAACGACGGCGACGTTGTCCGCTGACGCGCAGATGACGCGGTGAACGACGTGAGCGACGCGGCATATTCGCACCGTCGCGGTTCTCGTTGTCATCCTGCTCATCAGTCTGAGCACTCTGCAACTCAGGCTGCGGCTGAGCAACGTCGGCCGGCTGAGGCTGACGCCCTTCGGCAGGCTGCGCATTGTCGCTGGCATCCGCTGCCACAGGCTGGCGGTTGTCATCAACGCGGACCTTCTGGTTCAGCTGACGCGGCTTACGACGCGGCATAACCTGAACGCGTTCCTCTTCTTGTGCGTCAGTCGCTTCCGGCGCATCTGCCACGGCTGACTGCTCAGCGGCTTTGGCGGCTTCTTCACCCGCGCGCTTCTCTTCCTGACGACGACGCTGACGTTCTGCACGCTGTTCACGGCGCTGTTGCTGCTGCTCTTCACGCTGCTGACGCGCTTCTTCGCTCAGTGCCGGACGCTCTTCGCGAGCCTCGCCAGACTGAGACTGACGCTTGTTGCGGCGATTATCGTTGCCATCACGCGGCTCGCGGCTTTCGCGTGGCTCACGGCTCTCACGCGGTTCACGTGGCTCACGACTTTCACGCGGTTCACGGCCTTCGCGTGACTGTGCATTGTCACCGTTACGCGGCGTGCGTTCACGACGATTGTTGTTGCGACGGTTGTTATTGTTGCGACGCTCGCCGCCACGGGAGGAGCTCTGCTCCTGCTCACTTTCTGCGGCTTTCTGCGGTTCAGCAACGGCAGCGGTCTCAGGCTTAGCAGCAGGGGCTTCTTCGCCCGCGAACATTTTTTTCAGGCCACCCAGCAGGCGTCCGAAGAAACCGGTGCTGACGGTCGCTGACGGTGCCACAGCCGGCGCGCCTTTTGCTGCGGGTTTGCTTTCGGTGCGCTTCGCTTCAGGGGCGACTTCAACCGGGGCCGGCGGCGCATCAGGCATCACAAAGGCGGCCAGAGCTGGCTGCTCAGGACGACGACGCTCAGAGTGCTCCTCATCCGACGGCATCGCCATCTCGGCTTCATGCAGCTTCGGCAGGTGATAACTCAGGGTCTGCGTCTCTTCGCCTTTACGCACGCGCAGCACGGAGTAGTGTGGGGTCTGCATCTTGTCATCAGGAACGATGATCGCCCGCACGCCGCCCTGGCGTTTTTCAATCGCGTTGACCGCTTCACGTTTTTCGTTCAGCAGGTAAGAGGCCACCTGAACCGGAACAATCGCGTGCACTTCTTTGGTGTTGTCTTTCAGCGCTTCTTCTTCAATCAGACGCAGAATCGACAGCGCCAGCGACTCGTTATCACGAATGGTGCCGGTGCCGCTGCAGCGCGGGCAGACGTGGTGGCTGGACTCGCCCAGTGACGGACTCAGGCGCTGACGTGACATCTCCAGCAGGCCAAAACGTGAAATGTGGCTGATCTGAATACGGGCACGATCCTGGCGGACCGCTTCACGCAGCCGATTCTCGACGGCGCGCTGATGGCGAACCGGAGTCATATCGATGTAATCGATAACGATCAGCCCGCCCAGGTCGCGCAGACGCAGCTGACGGGCAATCTCATCGGCCGCTTCCAGGTTGGTGTTAAACGCCGTCTCTTCGATGTCACCGCCGCGTGTCGCACGGGCTGAGTTGATATCGATAGCGGTCAGTGCTTCCGTGCTGTCGATGACGATGGAGCCACCGGATGGCAGGCGAACTTCGCGCTGGAACGCGGATTCGATTTGCGATTCGATCTGATAGTGGCTGAACAGCGGGATTTCACCGGTGTAGAGCTTGATTTTGCTGCTGAAGTCCGGACGGCCAAGCGCAGCGATGTGCTGACGCGCCAGCTCCAGAACTTTCGGGTTATCGATAAGGATTTCACCGATGTCCTGACGCAGATAGTCGCGGAAGGCACGCACAATCACGTTACTTTCCTGATGGATCAGGAAGGGCGCCGGACGGCTCTCTGCGGCTTTTTTGATCGCATCCCAGTGCTTAAGACGGAAACTTAAATCCCACTGCAGCGATTCGGCAGATTTGCCGACGCCGGCGGTACGGACGATCAGGCCCATGCCTTCCGGCAGTTCCAGCGCAGACAGGGCTTCTTTCAGCTCGGTACGGTCGTCACCTTCAATGCGGCGGGAGATACCGCCTGCACGCGGGTTGTTCGGCATCAGCACCAGATAACTGCCCGCCAGCGAGATAAATGTGGTCAGCGCCGCGCCTTTGTTGCCGCGCTCTTCTTTATCGATCTGAACAATGACTTCCTGACCTTCACGCAGCACATCTTTAATGTTGGGACGGCCGTGCGCGTTGTAGCTGGAAGGGAAGTATTCGCGGGAAATTTCTTTTAACGGGAGGAAACCGTGACGCTCTGCGCCGTAGTCGACAAACGCAGCTTCAAGGCTGGGTTCAATGCGAGTGATTTTACCTTTGTAGATGTTGGCTTTTTTCTGTTCGTGTCCGGGGCTTTCGATATCCAGGTCGTACAGACGCTGACCGTCAACCAGGGCAACGCGCAACTCTTCCTGCTGAGTTGCGTTTATTAACATTCTTTTCATCGTGACTTACTCGTTATTCTTTCATGAGTGATTACAGCTGCGGGCATAGTTACCCTGGACGAGTATCAACCGATGGCCCCGTGACTTAGTGCAATGTCGTCAACCTCACGGCTGTCGACCGCGCGAGGGGCGCAAATAACGTCGGTGGCCTGTTTTTCATAAGGGAAAACAGCACCAGATAGTGGAAATGCCTGAGACAATTAAAAAACCCGTGCATCCCATACTGTTGTCCAGGCCGCAACCCGCAGCCCGCTAAGTGCCTGATTTCGCATTACGTCTTACGCCATTGCTGCGTGTCTGCTCAATCCGGCAAAATGACAATTTCGCTCTTTTTCTGCCCTGAAATGCTTCAGGTAAGAAACTCAAGCATTATTCCACTGCTAACCTTCATATAGCAAGGCGACTTTAGCCAGCTTGTGAAGTTTCTTTACATTTAACTTATTAATGTGTCGGACAAAGCAGCGCTTTGCTGAAAAAGTCAGCAGGGAGGCGACCTGCCGCCACATCAACCCCAGAGTTAAGCACAGAAAAAGGGGTGGCGCTATCAGGGGACACTATTTAGAATCGCCGCCATGAAAACAGAGAATCCGGGCGTACAATTTGTCGCCATCACGGCTGAAAATGCCGGACAACGCATTGATAACTTTTTGCGCACCCAGCTTAAGGGTGTGCCAAAAAGCATGGTTTATCGCATCGTTCGCAAAGGCGAGGTGCGAGTGAATAAAAAGCGCGTCAAGCCCGAATATAAGCTGGAGGAGGGCGATGAGGTTCGCATTCCACCGGTGCGGGTCGCCGAACGCGATGACGAGGCCGTGTCACCGAAACTGGCAAAAGTGGCCTCACTGGCTGACGCCATTCTGTATGAAGATGAGGCGCTGCTGGTGATGAACAAGCCTTCCGGCACCGCCGTTCACGGAGGCAGCGGGTTGACCTTCGGCGTCATCGAAGGCCTGCGCGCACTGCGTCCCGAAGCACGCTTCCTGGAACTGGTGCATCGCCTGGACCGTGACACCTCCGGTATTCTGCTGGTGGCGAAAAAGCGCTCGGCGCTGCGCTCTCTGCATGAGCAACTGCGCGAAAAGGGGATGCAGAAGGATTATCTGGCGCTGGTGCGCGGCAACTGGCCGTCACATCTGAAAGTGGTTCAGGCTCCGCTGCTGAAAAACATCCTGCAGAGCGGCGAACGCGTGGTGCGCGTCAGCAGCGAAGGCAAACCCTCTGAAACCCGCTTTAAAGTGGAAGAGCGGTTTGAGTTTGCCACGCTGGTGAAGGCCAGCCCGGTAACCGGTCGCACGCACCAGATTCGTGTGCATACGCTGCACGCCGGTCATCCTATCGCTTTTGACGATCGCTATGGCGAACGTGACTTTGACAGTCAGCTGGCGGCAACCGGCTTAAATCGCCTCTTCCTGCACGCGGCGGCCCTGACCTTTACCCATCCTGGCACGGGCGACGTGATGCGGGTGGAAGCGCCGCTGGACGAAGGCCTGAAGCAGTGTCTGCTCAGGTTACGTCAGCGTAAAGGGTGAGTGCTCCGGCATCACGCGGTTAAAGGATTGATGCCGGCCTGCTGCAGCATTGCATTGAGCGCAATCAGCGGCAGGCCGACCAGCGTGTTGGGGTCACGCCCCTCCAGTCGATCAAACAGACAAATTCCCAGCCCCTCACTTTTAAAGCTGCCCGCACACTGAAGCGGCTGCTCCCTCTCAACATAGCCGGTAATCTCTGCCTCGGTTAAGGTGCGGAAATGCACCACAAAAGGTTCACACTCCTGCAGCAGTGTGCCACTGGCGGGATGACAGAGTGCCAGGCCGGTATAAAACGTGATCGCTTTGCCGCTGGCGGCACGCAGCTGCGCCCGCGCCTTCTCTGCGGTGTGAGGCTTTCCGGTAATCACGCCATCCAGTACACAGACCTGGTCGGAGCCGATAATCCAGTGACTGGGGTAGGTTTCTGCCAGTGCCTGCGCTTTGGCTTTGGCAAGTCGCATCACCAGCGCCTGCGCCGATTCATCCGGCAGCGGCGACTCATCTACTTCTGGCGCAGCCGTAATAAAAGGCAGCCCCAGCTTGCGCAGCAGCGCCTGTCGGAAGGGGGAGGTCGAAGCTAAAAGAATCGATGGCGTCATTTTTTTTCAATAGTAATAGCGAATTGGTGACAGTCATTTTAAACTGTGCGCCGCACTGGATGCGAATAGTGGTTGAAAGATGCTGTTTAACGGCCTTTTTCTTTGACTCTATGACATTACAAAGTTAATATGCGCGCCCTATGCAAAAGGTAAAATTACCCCTAACGCTGGACCCTGTCCGCACCGCTCAGAAGCGCCTTGATTATCAGGGTGTCTACACATCTGCACAGGTGGAGCGTGTGGCCGAGTCGGTCGTTAGTGTGGACAGTGATGTGGATTGTGCCATGTCGTTCGCGGTTGATAGCCAACGTCTGGCGGTACTGACGGGTACTGCTGAAGTTCAGGTGACGTTGCGTTGTCAGCGCTGCAACCAGACCTTTCCCCATCACGTAAAAGTCAGTTTTTGTTTCAGTCCCGTCTCTTCTGAAGAGCAGGCCGAAGCATTGCCGGAAGCGTACGAGCCGGTCGATGTCAACGAATTTGGTGAGATCGATCTGCTGGCGGTTGTTGAGGATGAACTGATCCTCGCGCTGCCGGTCGTTCCGGTGCACGATTCTGAACACTGTGAAGTGTCCGAGGCGGACATGGTCTTTGGCAAACTGCCTGCAGAGGCGGAGAAACCAAATCCATTTGCCGTATTAGCCAGTTTAAAGCGTAAGTAATAGGAGTAAGGTCCATGGCCGTACAACAGAATAAACCCACCCGTTCTAAGCGTGGTATGCGTCGTTCGCACGATGCGCTGACCACTGCTGCTCTGTCAGTAGATAAAGTTTCTGGCGAAACTCATCTGCGTCACCACATCACTGCGGACGGTTACTACCGCGGTCGCAAGGTTATCGTTAAGTAAGTTTCTTGCTTAGCAAGGCGATACCTTGACACGTTTGACCCTGGCGATTGATGCCATGGGCGGGGACTTCGGTCCCTGCGTGACAGTGCCTGCAGCATTGCAGGCACTGGCCTCTCATTCGGAACTATTCCTTCTTCTGGTCGGACATCCCGACACTCTCATGCCATTGCTTGCCAAAGCGGATTCCTCCCTGATGGGGCGTTTGCAGGTTATCCCTGCCGAATCGGTTATTGCAAGTGATGCGCGGCCCGCTCAGGCCATCCGGAACAGTCGCGGCAGCTCAATGCGTATGGCGCTGGAGATGGTGAAAGAGGGACGTGCCCAGGCCTGTATCAGCGCCGGTAATACCGGGGCTTTGATGGGGCTGTCGACACTCTTATTAAAACCGCTGGACGGCATTAAGCGTCCGGCGCTGATGTCCGTTTTGCCGCATCAGCAGCAGGGTAAAACGGTGGTACTCGATCTGGGCGCGAATGTGGACTCAGACAGTGCGATGCTGGTGCAGTTTGCCGTGATGGGTTCCGTGATGGCCGAGTATGTACTGGGGATTTCTCAGCCCCGTGTTGCACTGCTCAACATCGGTCATGAAGAGACCAAAGGGCTGGAAACAATCCGTGACGCCGCGGTTATGCTGCGAGAATCACCGCACATCAACTATATTGGTTACCTCGAAGGTAACGAGCTGCTGACCGGTAAAACCGATGTCATGGTCTGTGACGGTTTTGTCGGGAACGTCACGCTGAAGACGATGGAAGGCGTGGTAAGAATGTTTCTTTCTCTGCTGAAGTCCTCAGGGGAAGGCAAAAAACGGTCATGGTGGCTTCAGTTGCTGGGGCGCTGGGTTCAGAAACGTCTGGCAAAGCGCTTCGGGCATCTCAACCCCGACCAGTACAATGGCGCTTGTCTGTTAGGATTGCGCGGAACAGTGATCAAGAGTCACGGCGCAGCAAATCAACACGCCTTCGCCGTGGCGATAGAACAGGCAGAGCAGGCGGTGAGGCAGCAAATTCCCGAACGAATTGCTGCGCGCCTTGATGCTGTATTAGCCAGGAGTGACAAAGCCTAGATGTATACCAAAATTATCGGTACGGGCAGTTATCTGCCCAGCCAGGTTCGCACCAATGCCGATCTGGAAAAAATGGTGGAGACGTCGGACGAGTGGATTGTTACCCGTACCGGCATCCGTGAGCGTCGCATTGCTGCACCTGACGAAACCGTCGCCACCATGGGATTCAGCGCCGCTCAGCGCGCGCTGGAAATGGCCGGCATTGAGGCGAACGACGTTGGGCTGATCATTGTCGCCACAACCTCTTCCAGCCATGCCTTCCCGAGCTCCGCCTGCATGATCCAGCAAATGCTGGAGATCAAAGACTGCGCGGCGTTTGACCTTGCGGCCGCCTGCGCCGGTTTCACCTATGCACTGAGCGTGGCCGATCAATACATCAAAAATGGTGCCGTAAAACATGCGCTGGTGATTGGTGCTGATGTGCTGGCGCGTGCGCTGGATCCGGAAGATCGCGGCACCATCATCCTGTTCGGTGATGGCGCGGGTGCGGTTGTGCTGGGCCAGAGCGAAGAGCAGGGGATCATCTCTACCCATCTGCACGCCGACGGTCGCTATTCGCAGCTGCTGACCCTGCCTTATCAGGATCGCGCGCATCAGGATCAGCCTGCCTATGTCACCATGGCGGGCAACGAAGTCTTTAAAGTCGCCGTAACCGAGCTGGCCCACATCGTTGACGAAACGCTGCAGGCCAATAATCTCGATCGTGAAATGCTGGACTGGCTGGTGCCGCATCAGGCTAACCTGCGCATCATCAGCGCCACCGCGAAAAAACTCGGCATGACCATGGATAAAGTGGTCGTCACACTGGATCGCCACGGCAACACCTCTGCCGCCTCGGTGCCAAGCGCACTGGACGAAGCGGTTCGTGATGGCCGCATCAAACCCGGACACCTTATTCTGCTGGAAGCCTTTGGTGGTGGATTCACCTGGGGTTCTGCGCTGGTTCGCTTTTGATTGACAGGAACGAAAGATGACGCAAATTGCATTTGTTTTTCCCGGTCAGGGTTCACAGACCGTGGGCATGCTGGCTGAATTAGCAGCCACTTATCCGCAGGTTGAAGAGACCTTCCGTGAAGCTTCTGACGCGCTGGGATACGATCTGTGGCAGTTAGTCAGTCAGGGTCCGGCTGAAGAGCTGAATAAAACCTGGCAGACCCAGCCAGCCCTGCTGACCGCCTCCGTGGCTATCTACCGTGTCTGGCAGGCGCAGGGCGGCGAACAGCCCGTTCTGATGGCCGGTCACAGCCTGGGTGAGTACTCGGCACTGGTGTGTGCAGGCGTGCTCAACTTCGCTGACGCGGTGAAACTGGTTGAACTGCGCGGCAAACTGATGCAGGAAGCGGTGCCGGAAGGCACGGGCGCAATGCAGGCGATTATTGGCCTGGATGACGCCGCTATCCGTCAGGCCTGTGAAGAGAGTGCTCAGGGCCAGGTTGTTTCGCCGGTAAACTTCAACTCGCCAGGCCAGGTGGTCATTGCGGGTAACAAAGAAGCCGTTGAACGTGCAGGCGCGGCCTGTAAAGCAGCGGGTGCCAAGCGTGCCTTACCGCTGCCGGTCAGCGTGCCTTCCCACTGCGCACTGATGAAGCCTGCTGCCGACAAACTGGCAGTGGCGCTTGAAGGCATAACGTTTAATACGCCAGCGGTGCCGGTCATTAATAATGTCGATGTCAAAGCAGAATCCGACGCGTCGGCTATCCGCCATGCGCTGGTTCGTCAGCTTTACAGCCCGGTTCGCTGGACCGAGAGCGTGGAAGCGATGGCAGCACAGGGTGTGACACACCTGCTGGAGATGGGTCCGGGCAAAGTCCTGACCGGTCTGACCAAACGCATTGTCGATACCCTGACCGCTGCTGCCGTGAACGATACGGCTTCACTGAACGCTGCACTCGGAAAGGAATAAGAGGAAAATCATGAGCTTTGAAGGTAAAGTTGCGCTGGTTACCGGCGCGAGTCGCGGCATTGGTCGTGCGATTGCAGAAACCCTGGTGGCACGCGGTGCCAGAGTCGTCGGAACTGCAACCAGCCAGAGTGGCGCCGACGCTATCAGTGCTTACCTTGGCGACAAGGGCAAGGGCCTGTTACTGAATGTGACTGACGCTGACTCCATTAACAGCGTTTTAGAGAATATTCGCGCTGAATTTGGCGAAGTGGATATTTTAGTCAATAATGCAGGCATTACGCGTGACAATCTTCTCATGCGCATGAAGGACGATGAGTGGCAGGATATCCTGGATACTAACCTCACATCGGTATTCCGCCTTTCTAAGGCGGTTCTGCGTGCCATGATGAAAAAGCGCGTGGGCCGTATCATCACCATTGGTTCCGTTGTCGGCACCATGGGTAACGCGGGCCAGGCAAACTACGCAGCAGCAAAAGCGGGTTTGATTGGCTTTAGCAAATCACTGGCGCGCGAAATCGCGTCACGTGGCATTACCGTCAACGTCGTGGCTCCAGGCTTTATTGAGACTGACATGACGCGGGCACTGAACGAAGATCAACGTTCCGGTATTTTGGCGGAAGTGCCAGCGGGTCGCTTAGGCGAAGCGCAGGAAATCGCCAATGCTGTGGCATTTTTAGCCTCTGACGAAGCAGCCTACATCACAGGTGAAACGCTGCACGTCAATGGCGGAATGTACATGGTCTGATAAATCACGAAATCATTTGCATTATTTGCGGTTAAAACCGCAAAATAACGCAAAATCGTGGTTAGACCAGCCGGGATTTTGTTGCATCTTTTTCACCATTTTATACACTACGAAAACCATCGCGAAAGCGAGTTTTGATAGGAAATTAAATAGTATGAGCGATATCGAACAACGCGTTAAGAAAATCATCAGTGAGCAGCTGGGTGTGAAAGAGGAAGAAGTCACCAACTCTGCATCTTTCGTAGAAGACCTGGGTGCCGATTCTCTTGATACCGTTGAGCTGGTGATGGCTCTGGAAGAAGAGTTTGATACTGAGATTCCAGACGAAGAAGCTGAGAAAATCACTACCGTTCAGGCAGCGATCGACTACATCAATAGCCATAAAGGCTAATGAATATCTTCAGGCGGTCGCTCGACCGCCTGATTTTTTTGTTTGTCCCACATAGTTCCTATTTCCCCTCCCTGGAGGACGAACGTGTCTAAGCGTCGTGTAGTTGTGACTGGTCTTGGCATGTTGTCTCCTGTCGGCAATACCGTAGAGTCTACCTGGAGTGCTCTCCTTGCCGGTCAGAGCGGCATTACCCTGATCGACCATTTTGATACCAGTGCTTACGCAACGCGTTTTGCAGGTCTGGTAAGAGATTTTAATTGTGATGATTTCATCTCGCGCAAAGATCAGCGCAAGATGGACGAATTCATCCAATACGGCATCGTGGCTGGTATTCAGGCCATGCAGGACAGCGGTCTGGTTGTGACCGAGGAAAATGCAGGCCGTATGGGCGCAGCGATTGGCTCCGGCATCGGTGGCCTGGGTCTGATTGAAGAGAATCATACCTCCCTGGTCAACGGCGGCCCGCGCAAAATCAGTCCATTCTTTGTGCCTTCAACCATCGTTAACATGGTGGCGGGTCATCTCTCCATCATGTATGGCCTGAAAGGTCCGAGCATCTCTATTGCGACAGCCTGTACTTCTGGTGTCCATAACATCGGTCATGCTGCACGTATCATCGCCTATAACGATGCTGACGTGATGCTGGCAGGTGGCACAGAGAAAGCCAGTACGCCATTGGGCGTGGGCGGTTTTGGTGCTGCACGTGCGCTCTCAACCCGTAACGACAACCCGCAGGCGGCAAGCCGTCCGTGGGATAAAGATCGTGATGGTTTTGTGCTGGGCGACGGTGCCGGTATCGTGGTGCTGGAAGAGTACGAACACGCGAAAAAACGCGGCGCGAAGATCTATGCAGAAATCGTCGGTTTCGGCATGAGCAGCGACGCTTACCACATGACATCACCACCGGAAAACGGTTCTGGTGCGGCGGCAGCGATGGTCAACGCGCTGCGGGACGCTCAGCTGGATCCGGCGCAGATCGGCTACGTTAACGCGCACGGCACGTCAACGCCGGCCGGTGACAAAGCGGAAGCGCAGGCAGTGAAATCCGTGTTTGGTGCGGCGGCACAGAGCGTGATGGTCAGCTCGACTAAGTCGATGACCGGTCACCTGCTGGGTGCGGCAGGCGCAGTGGAGGCGATCTACTCGATTCTGGCGCTGCGCGATCAGGCGATTCCACCGACCATCAACCTCGACAATCCGGATGAAGGCTGCGATCTCGACTTCGTGCCTCATACCGCACGTCAGGTTACCGGCCTGGAATACACGCTGTGTAACTCCTTTGGCTTTGGCGGAACCAACGGTTCGTTGATTTTCCGTAAAGTGTAATCGGTGTTGATGCGTAAAAAGGCCCGCGATGCGGGCCTTTTTTTATCCTGCAGAATGCGCTGAAATCACACGTCATCCCCGGGAGAGAGCGATGTGGATTAACGGTATCAAACAATCAACGCTGGCAGCCAGCGACCGTGGCCTGCAGTTTGGCGACGGCTGCTTTACCACCGCGGCTGTGCGTCAGGGTAACATTCTGCTGCTGGAGAACCACCTTCAGCGGCTCAGGCAGGGCTGCGAACGGTTATGGATCGGCGGCATTGACTGGCTTCAGCTTGAGGCTGAGATGAAACAGGCCGCGCAGGGGCAGGAGCAGGCCGTTCTGAAAGTGATTATCAGCGCCGGTAGCGGTGGACGCGGATACAGCCGGCAGGGCTGCGCCGAACCCACACGGATTGTTTCGCTCGCGCCCTGGCCGCACCATTACGCCACGTTGCAGCAGCGCGGTGTGTCTCTCAGCCTCAGTCCGGTTCGTCTGGCGCGTAATCCTCTGTTTGCCGGTATCAAACATCTTAATCGCCTGGAGCAGGTGCTGATCAGGGCTCATCTTGACCAGACAGACGCCGACGAGGCGCTGGTGCTTGACACTGAAGGTTGGGTGGTGGAATGCTGTGCGGCCAATTTATTCTGGCGTCACGGCACGCAGATTTACACCCCCGATCTGTCAGAATCGGGTGTGGATGGCATTATGCGGCGGAGTCTGATGGCACAACTCGCGGCGGCAGGTCAGGCTTGCCAGGTCATAAAAAGCGAACCGGCGCAGCTGCTGGACGCCGATGAAGTGGTGATATGTAATGCGCTGATGCCGGTTCTGCCGGTCCGACAGATAGAAGCGTCGCACTTTACTGAACGCTCGCTGTTTAATCAGTTGCTCGCAAGCTGTGAAAAGATAATGGATGCATCATGAGTCGAAGCAAAAAAATTCTCGCCGCTCTGCTGGCGATAGTGGGTCTCGCCGCGGTTGTCAGTTACTGGCAGGTTAAGCAGTTTGCGGCCACCCCTTTAACACTGCATCAGGAAACGATCTACACGCTGCCTGCCGGTACGGGACGGGTGGCGCTTGAAGCGCAGCTGGAAGAGCAGAAGATCATACCTGAGAGCATCTGGTTCGGTGCGCTGCTGAAGCTGGAGCCGGAACTGGCGACGTTTAAGGCGGGAACCTATCGCCTTGAGCCGACCATGACGGTGCGTTCGCTGTTACAGCTGCTGGCCAGCGGTAAAGAAGCCCAGTTCCCGTTGCGGTTTGTGGAAGGTCAGCGGCTGAAAGAGTGGCTGAGTGAACTGCGCAAGGCACCCTATATCCGGCATACCCTGAAAGACGATCAGTTCGCTACCGTTGCCAGCGCGCTTAACGTGCCAGCGGATCAGCTGGAGGGCAACTTTTTCCCCGATACCTGGCTCTACACGGCGAACACCACCGATGTTTCGCTGCTGCAGCGTGCACATGAACGCATGAAAAAAACCATTGAGGAAGTGTGGCAGGGCCGGGCAGACAATCTGCCCTATAAAACGCCACAGGATCTGGTCACGATGGCCTCTATTATTGAAAAAGAGACCGCCGTCAGCGCCGAGCGTGCGCGGGTTGCGTCGGTCTTTATCAATCGTCTGCGTACGGGGATGCGACTCCAGACCGATCCCACGGTGATCTATGGCATGGGCGACAGCTACACCGGTACGCTGACCCGCAAAGATCTGGAGACGGCCAGCAGTTACAATACCTATATGATTAATGGCCTGCCGCCTGGCCCGATCGCCATACCGGGTAAAGCCTCGCTGCAGGCAGCGGCCCATCCGGAAAAAACCAACTATCTCTACTTTGTGGCGGATGGCAAGGGCGGGCATACCTTTACCACGAATCTTGCCAGCCATAATAAGGCGGTGCAGGTCTACCGGCAGACGGTTAAGGAAAAAAATGGACAGTAAGTTTATCGTCATTGAAGGCCTGGAAGGCGCCGGAAAAACCACCGCGCGCGACGCTATCGTCGCCACGCTGCGCGCCCGGGGCATCACCGATCTGGTCTTTACCCGGGAGCCGGGCGGAACGCCGCTGGCGGAACAGCTGCGGGTGCTGGTCAAGCAGGGGATTGAGGGTGAACAGGTTACCGATAAAGCGGAACTGCTGATGCTCTACGCTGCTCGGGTTCAGCTGGTGGAAACCGTGATCAAACCGGCGCTGGCGCGCGGGGCCTGGGTGATCGGCGATCGTCACGATCTCTCCTCTCAGGCTTATCAGGGGGGCGGACGGGGACTCGACAGCGATCTGATGCAGACGCTGCGCAGTGCGGTACTCGGCGACTTCCGTCCGGATCTGACGCTCTATCTGGATGTGACACCTGAGATCGGTCTGCAGCGCGCCCGGGCACGCGGTGAACTGGACCGCATTGAGCAGGAGTCGCTGCGCTTCTTCGAACGCACCCGGGCGCGCTACCTGGCGCTGGCAGCAGCGGATCCGGCCATCCTCACGATTGATGCCACACAGGCGCTGCCTGATGTGACGGCGTCACTTCAGGCAGCGCTGGATACGTGGCTGGCGGAGCAGGCGTGATGAACTGGTATCCGTGGCTGAACCAGCCTTATCGCCAGATCATTAGTCAGCATCAGGAGAATCGCGCTCACCATGCGCTGATGATCCATGCGATGACGGGCATGGGCGATGAGGCGCTGGTCTGGGGAATGAGCCGCTGGCTGATGTGTCAGCAGCCGGATGGCCTGAAAAGTTGCGGCCAGTGCCACGGTTGCCAGCTGATGCAGGCCAATACGCACCCGGACTGGTACCGGCTTGAGGCGGAGAAAGGTAAATCCACGCTGGGCATTGATGCAGTGCGGCAGGTGACAGAAAAAATGTACCACTTTGGTCAGCAGGGGGGGGCAAAAGTCGTCTGGCTGCCGGATGCGGCACAGCTTTCGGAAGCGGCGGCCAACGCCCTGCTGAAAACGCTGGAAGAGCCGCCCACTAACAGCTGGTTCTTCCTCAGCAGCCGCGATCCGTCACGGCTGCTGGCAACGCTGCGCAGTCGCTGCATGACGCTGCACCTGACGCCACCGGATGAAGGGCAGAGCCTGCTCTGGCTGAAGAAGCACGCCTCACAGGATGAAGCGATGCTGCTGGCGGCGTTACGCCTGAGCGCGGGCGCGCCTGGTGCGGCGCTGAGCCTGCTGGACACCGGGCCGTGGCAGGCCAGACAGAAGCTCTGCGACGCGCTGCCTGCGGCGTTGCAGCATGACATCCTGCAACTGCTGCCTGTGCTGAATGCAGACGATGCGGCAGCACGCATTGGCTGGCTGATTTCATTACTGCTGGACGCCATGAAATGGCAGCAGAATGCGGAGCAGTGGCTGAGCAACATCGATCGCCAGGATGTGGTGGCCTTACTGGCCAGCCACTTTTCAGCCAGCGCGCTCAACAACACGGCCCGGACCTGGATGCGCTGCCGTGAACAGCTACTGCATGTGGCGTCAGTCAACCGTGAATTATTGCTGACCGATCAGCTCCTGAGCTGGGCAGATAACCAGAAGCCCGCCCTGATCGGCTAAATCACTCTGAGAGTCTTTATGTTTATTGTCGATTCCCATTGCCATCTTGATGGCCTGGATTATGAAAAGAACCACCGTGACCTGGATGACGTGCTCGCCAAAGCGGCGGCGCGTGATGTGAAATTTATGCTGGCCATCGCCACCACGCTGCCGGGTTTTCATACCCTGAAGCAGCTGGTGGGGGAACGAAAAAACATTGCGCTCTCCTGCGGCGTTCATCCGCTGAATCAGGAAGAGGCGTACGATGTTGAGGAGTTTCGCCGGCTCGCTGCCGATCCCCGCGTGGTCGCGCTGGGTGAAACCGGGCTGGATTATCACTACCAGCCTGAGACCCGGGAGCAGCAGCAGCGCTCGTTCCGGGAACATATCCGAACCGGTATCGCACTGAACAAACCGATTATTGTTCACACCCGCGATGCGCGTGACGATACGCTGGCGATCCTGCGGGAAGAGCAGGTTGAGCGCTGTGGCGGCGTGCTGCACTGCTTCACAGAGGATCAGCCTACCGCGGCTAAACTGCTGGATATGGGCTTCTACATCTCCTTCTCCGGTATCGTTACCTTCCGTAATGCCGAACAGTTACGTGAGGTGGCACGCTATGTACCACTGGACCGGATGCTGGTCGAAACCGACTCCCCGTATCTGGCCCCGGTGCCTTATCGCGGCAAAGAGAACCAGCCCGCCTATACGCGCGATGTTGCCGACTATCTGGCCGTGCTGAAAGGGGTCGATATCGAAACGCTGGCGGAGGCGACCACCCGCAACTTCTCCACGCTGTTTCATATCTCGATGAGCCAGCTGGGTGCCTGAGTCGGCCGGTTTATTTCAGTCTTTGTAATTAATCTGCAATCTTCCTGAATGACCCTGTTTTTCTGAACAGGGTCAGTTTTTTATTGCGTGTTGCAGCGCTGAATTAATCAGAAATTTCGCAAATCATGCCGCTGTAATTGTTGAAACGTGATAGCCGTCAAAGTAAAAAATCGGTAATTATTTTACCCTTCGTAATAAATCAAAAGGCGGTTACCGCCACCCCGGTAAAGAATCCTCCCTCTTTACCACGCGCACTGCGCAAATATGCACTCATACTCAGGAGCTTCACGCTATGTTCAAAAATGCTTTTGCCAACCTTCAAAAGGTCGGTAAATCGCTGATGCTGCCGGTATCGGTTCTGCCGATTGCCGGGATTTTATTAGGGGTCGGTTCAGCTAATTTCAGCTGGTTACCTGCGGTAGTTTCGCATGTGATGGCAGAAGCGGGCGGCTCGGTGTTCGCCAATATGCCGCTGATTTTTGCGATTGGTGTGGCGCTGGGCTTTACCAACAATGACGGCGTTTCCGCACTGGCCGCTGTGGTCGCGTATGGCATCATGGTGAAAACCATGGCGGTCGTGGCGCCGCTGGTTCTGCATCTGCCGGCGGCAGAGATCGAGGCTAAACACCTCGCCGACACCGGGGTGCTGGGCGGAATTATCGCCGGCTCCATCGCCGCCTATATGTTTAACCGTTTTTACCGCATCAAGCTGCCTGAGTATCTGGGCTTCTTTGCCGGTAAGCGTTTTGTGCCGATTATCTCCGGCCTGGCGGCGATTGTGCTGGGCGTGCTGCTCTCCTTCATCTGGCCACCGGTGGGTGCCGCGATTCAGGAGTTCTCGCAGTGGGCGGCCTATCAGAACCCGGTTGTGGCCTTTGGTATCTATGGCGTCGTAGAACGCGCTCTGGTGCCGTTTGGTCTGCATCACATCTGGAACGTGCCTTTCCAGATGCAGATTGGCGAGTACACCAACGCCGCAGGCCAGGTGTTCCACGGCGATATTCCACGCTACATGGCGGGTGACCCGACTGCCGGTAAACTCTCAGGCGGCTTCCTGTTCAAAATGTACGGCCTGCCGGCTGCTGCGATTGCTATCTGGCACTCCGCGAAACCTGAAAACCGTGCCAAAGTCGGCGGCATCATGATCTCTGCTGCGCTGACCTCGTTCCTGACCGGTATCACCGAACCGATTGAATTCTCATTCATGTTCGTGGCACCCATTCTGTATGTGATCCATGCCATTCTGGCGGGTCTGGCGTTCCCAATCTGTATCCTGCTGGGGATGCGTGATGGCACCAGCTTCTCGCACGGTCTGATCGACTTTATCGTGCTGAGCGGCAACAGCAGCAAAATCTGGCTGTTCCCGATTATCGGTATCATCTACGGTCTGGTGTACTACACCCTGTTCCGCGTACTGATTGTTAAGCTGAACCTGAAAACGCCTGGCCGTGAAGAGAGCAGCAGCAGCGAGCAATCTTCTGCGACCGGCACAGAGATGGCTGGCAAACTGGTTGCTGCGTTTGGCGGTAAAGAGAACATCACTAACCTGGATGCCTGCATCACCCGTCTGCGCGTCAGCGTGGCCGATGTGGCGAAAGTGGATCAGTCAGAACTGAAAAACCTCGGCGCCCGCGGCGTGGTGGTGGCCGGTTCAGGTGTGCAGGCCATTTTCGGCACCAAGTCCGATAACCTGAAAACCGATATGGATGATTACATCCGCAGCATGTAACGAGACACGCTGATGAGAAAGCCCCGCACTGCGGGGCTTTTTTTTTATTACCACTCAGAGGTAAACCCGCAGATACTCGGTCAGACAGAGCAGCGCCATTGCCTGGCCGTACGGCATTGAGGTCAGGGGAATGTTACGGTAGTCATCGAGATCGCTGCTCATCGCGGTGCCAAACGAAACCTGCTTCAGCTCACCATCGTCATCAATGTTGGCAATCACACCGCGCAGTGCTTTTTCAGCGACCTCACGAAATTCAGCGGGCAGATAACGCTTACGGACGCCTTTCAGAATCCCATAGGCAAAGCCAGCCGTGGCAGAGGCTTCCGGATAACTGTGTGGGTCATCGAGCAGGGTGTGCCATAATCCACTGCTGTGCTGACAGGCGCTGAGTGCCCTGACCTGGCTTTCCAGCACCTGCTGCAGAAAACGGCGGGTGGCGTGATGCTCAGGCCAGTCCATCATCTCCAGAAAGTCGGGGATCACTATCGTCACCCAGCTGTTGCCACGGGCCCAGCGCGCATTCGCGAAGTGATGGCGGCCGTCAAAGTTCCAGCCGTGAAACCACAAGCCGGTCCCGCGATCCATCAGATACTGGGTATGAAGCAGGAACTGATAAACCGCTTCCTCAATCCACGCGTCGCGCTTCAGCAGCTGCCCGATTTTGGCCAGCGCCATCACGCTCATCATGAGCGTATCGTCCCAGAGTTGCTGCCTGTTTTCGCTGTTATAGACAATGTGCTGCAGGCCACCCTGTTCGGTGCGCGGCATCTCATACATGACCCATTCCGCCCAGCGCTCAAGTACCGGCTTCCAGACCGGATTACCGGTCTCCTCATAGCGATAGGCCAGAGTCAGAAAAGGACAGACCGTATTGACATTTTTGGTCGGCGTGCCTTCCGCCAGCCGCTGCGAAAACCACGTATCGATAATCGACAGCGTCTGCTCATCACCGGTCTGCTGGTAGTAGTGCAGCATCCCATAGAGACCAATGCCGTGAGTCCACTCCCAGCCTGCCCAGCCTTTGGTATCAATCACCCGGCCATCATCCAGCCGCAGCAAAAATTCGCCGGTTTCGTCGGTGATGTTAATCAGATTTTGTGTCAGCTTCTCAATCAGCTGTACCAGTTCACGGCGTGGCAGCAGATACTCAGGCTGGCGCAGCAGCGGACTCTGTTTAACGGGAAAGAGCATCATGATTTATTCCTGTTTAAGGTCGGGTTTAAAGAAGGGGAGATCAGAGAGGGGGCCGGGAGTTTGCCGGGAGCGGGCTTGTTGCGATTGAGAAAGCCAATATTATTGTTACCCCACAGATTCTCATAGGGCATGCCCGCCAGCGTTTCAACGATCCTGCGCGCGTCCGGGGTGATACTTTCCGGCACGATACGGCCCGCTTCACGCATTTTCTGCGTCTCCTGACGCAGCACAGTATGGGTCTGCAGATTCAGCCTGAAGCGCAGTGACACCATAAAGCCGCAGGCCAGAACGGCGACGGTGCCGATGCTCAGAATCGCCAGGATGGTGTGGCTGACCCCGGGTAACTGCGTCGACTGACCTGAGACAAAGCCCGAGAGTTGCAGAATGATGCCAACCAGCATCACCGCACCCGCCTGCGACGCTTTCCGCGTCAGCGTCATGATGCCGGCAAAAATCCCTTCCCGTCGCTGACCGGTGATCACCTCATCCACGTCGGCGATATAGGTGTAGGTGTTCCACGGCACATAATTGATGCCGCCACGTCCCAGCCCAGCCAGGGCAGAGACGGCGAGCAGCAGTGACATGTTGTCGTTCAGGCCGGCATACCACAATCCGGCATAGGAGAGCGCTGCCAGGGCGAACAGGAGGGCTACCATACGGTAGGCAGGCGCAGGACCAAGACGGATGCAAAGCGGGATCATCACCATTACCGCGATGAACTGCAGCACCGCCATCGTGCCCATCAGGCTTGAGGCGACCTGGGCGCTCTGCATCAGCACAAATACCACATACCAGGTAAAGACGGCGTTAAAGATATCCTGAGCGATATAGCCACCGAGATACATGCCCAGGTGCTGGCGGAAGATGCGGATGCGCAGGGTAGAAGCCAGCTCCACATAGAGCCGTTTCAGGCTCTGCCGGAGCGTCAGTTGCTGTTTTTCCAGCCCGGCCCGGCGCGACTCCGCGGAAAAATCATCAGGATGACGCTCCCAGGTAAAACACCACACCAGTGTCAGCACCAGCGCACAGATGACGGAGAAGACCAGACTGGCGTAGAAAAAGGAGAGAGGGTTATCTTTTCCCAGCCAGCCCAGCAAAAGGCCAGGCAAAAACGCTGCCAGTATGGCCGACAGCTGTGCCAGCCCGATGCGTGCACCGGAGAAGTGCGTTTTTTGGCGGAAATCGTCCGTCATTTCCGGGACCAGCGTTTCATAAGGCACCAGGATCATGGTGTAGACGATGTCAAACAGCAGATAAGTGGAGAGATACCACCAGAAACTCATGTCGCTGACCCACATCAGGCTGTAACTGAACACCGCGGGAATGCCGAGCAGGATAAAGAATTTGCGGCGGCCAAAGCGTTTACCCAGTCGGGTAGAGCCGAAGTTATCGGTGATAAACCCCATCAGCGGACTGACTATCGCATCCAGAACGCGGGCGGCGGCGAAAATCAGGGTGGCCTGAATCGGGGTCAATCCACAAAAGGTGGTGTAAAAATAGAGCAACCAGGCGGCAGTCAGTGCCGTCGTGCCGGCTCCAAGAAAATCTCCAGAACCATAGGCCAGATAGTGGCCCGGACCAATTTTACGTGAGCGCATAGCAGAGGCTCCTTGAGGTTGTATGGCGGTTAACTCTGGTGACGCCGGACATCTCAACCGGACTGGTTAGCAAAGTAGAACTGACCGGAGGGGTAAACCTTCGCGATTTGGCAAGGGATGGCGCCAGAATGGCAACCAGATGAAGAAAAGGGGGGCGAAACTCTTATTTATGAAACAGCGTTTCATTTTTATAATGAGGCGGTGGTCAGCAGGACCAGCAAAACGGCATACTGGCCAGGAAGATAGCGCGCTGCTACAAAGGCAGGCTAACAAAACAAGAAAAGTGGCACCGAGGTTGAAAGAAAACAAATTTCTCCCTCATACTGCTTGATTACGACTCATGCTAAAGGAATTGCACCATGGCTGAAGAAACCATTTTTAGTAAAATTATCCGCCGCGAAATCCCCGCTGATGTGGTTTATCAGGATGAGCTGGTCACTGCCTTCCGCGACATTTCGCCCAAAGCCCCGACCCATATCCTGATCGTGCCGAATGTACTGATCCCGACGGTTAACGAGGCGGAAGCGGCGCATGAGCATGCGCTGGGCCGCATGTTCACCACCGCGGCGAAAATCGCCCGTCAGGAAGGCATCGATCAGAATGGTTATCGGCTGATTGTGAACTGCAATCAACATGGGGGTCAGGAGGTTTATCATATTCACATGCATCTGCTGGGTGGCGAACCGCTGGGCCCGATGCTTTCAAACTGAACTGACAACGGAAACGTGCTATGCGATCCTGGCTGACTGGCCTGCCGATCCTGCTCTGCCTGACGGCCTGTAGCAGTGATAAACCGATGATCAATACCTCGCAGTCGCTGGTGATGGAGTCCTCTGTGCTGTCGGCAGGGATCATCACCGATGAGCCGAGGCTGGATGAGAACGATGGACTGAAACGCGCCACCAGCGTGCTCTATAATCAGCGCGAAACCCCGGTCATTGTGCACTATCGTTACTACTGGTATGACGACAAGGGGCTGGAAATCACCCCGCAGGAACCGGCGCAGACCGTCACCGTTCCGGCACAGGGGAGCATTGTCGCCACATCGCAACTGGGTAACCTGACTGCCAGCAAGGTTCGTCTCTATCTCTATCTTTAAGGATTTTCGACGTGATACGCAGTATTAATCGTACCGGAGCGCTCCTGATGGCGCTCATTCTCACCGGCTGTGTCGTGAAGCAGCAGCAGCCCGCCACGGTTGAACCGACCCAGCCTTCTGAGCCGGTGCAGCCTGTTCCGCAACCTGAACCGGTGCCGCAACCGCAGCCACAGCCGGTGCCGCAGCCACCGAAGCTGGTGACGATCAACTGGGACGCCAGCGTTCAGCCGCTGGTGGCGCAGATGCTCCAGGCGACCAGCGCCGAGCCAGGCAGCGTGCTGCTGGTGGATCGGATTAAAAACAGCACCAACGGATCGCTGCAAAGCGAGAAAGCCACAGCGGCGATCCAGAATGCGCTGAACAACAACGGCAAATTCACTCTGGTTTCAGCCGATCAACTGGCACAGGCCAAGCAGGCGCTGGGTTTGTCGCCGGATGACAGCCTGAACTCGCGCAGTAAAGCGATTGGCCTGGCACGCAATGTTAACGCGCAGTATGTGCTTTACAGCAATGCACGCGGCGATGTGAAAGCGCCGACCCTGCAGATGCAGCTGATGCTGGTGCAGACCGGCGAAATCATCTGGTCTGGCAACGGCATTGCACAGCATTGATTCCGCATTTTCGCGGATGATTCATCAGGTCACCGGCGAGCCAGAGAGGACGACATCGCTTCCGCTCGCCGGGCTGACCGGGCACAGTCAGAAAATCGTCAGCCCGCGTGGTCTCTTCATCGCGCGGGCGGCACCTCAGCCGCCGATTCCCTTTGTTGACCGGCAGCGTGAGTTTCGTCTGTTACGAAAACTGCGCGCCAGCGGAGTGGCCCCTCAGCCCGTTGCAGGCCACCGGCAGGGGAATGTGCTGAGCTGGTGTCCTGGTGAGGCGCTGGATGAACAGCGCTTCAGCCAGCAGCGTCCGCAGATTGTCACTCTGCTGCAACAGCTGCACCAGCAGCCGCTGACCGGCTACCGTCTGTCGCTGCTGCCGCTGCTCTGGCGGTACTGGCAGCAGGTTGCTCAGCGCAATCATCGCTGGCTGCGGGCGCTCCGGCGGCTGACCCAGCAGGGCGAACCTCAGCCGCTGAGGCTGGCACCGCTGCACATGGACGTGCATGCCGGGAATATTATCCAGGGTGAGACAGGGCTGCATCTGATTGACTGGGAGTATGCCGCGGATGGTGATGTGGCGCTGGAGCTGGCCGCACTCTGCGCCAGCGATCCGCAAAACCAGGCTGACTGGCTGGCCGACTATGCTGCGGCAATGCGGCTGCCGCCTGATGCCCTGGTAAAGCAGGTCAGACGCTGGCAGCCCTGGCTGCGGTTACTGATAGCCAGCTGGTATCAGCTCCGTGCCGCTCAGTGTGACGATGAAGCACTACAACAGATGGCTCGACAGAGCTGGCAACAGATTTAATCGCGTCACGCAGAGGCGTAACGCTACAGGATTCAGGTTATGAAATCACATTTACCCGGCCCACTGATGCTCGACGTTGAGGGTTATGAACTGGATGGCGAAGAGCGCGACATCCTGCAGCATCCGCTGGTCGGCGGTTTGATATTATTTGCCCGCAATTATCACGATCCCGCTCAGCTGGCCGAGCTGGTGCGCCAGATTCGCGCCGCCTCTCACACCCGGCTGGTGGTTGCGGTGGATCAGGAGGGGGGGCGCGTGCAGCGATTCCGCGACGGCTTCACCCAGCTGCCCGCCATGCAATCTTTTGCCGCCCTTCACGACGCAGAGCGCGCCGGTGAGATGGCACAGCAGGCAGGGTGGCAGATGGCGGCAGAGATGATCGCGATGGACATCGACATCAGCTTCGCGCCGGTGCTTGATGTGGGTCATATCAGCGCCGCGATTGGCGACCGCGCTTTCCATGACGATCCGGCTATTGCGCTTGCCGTCGCCCGTCGTTTTATCGCCGGGATGCATGAAGCGGGCATGAAAACCACCGGGAAACATTTTCCGGGGCATGGTGCGGTCAGTGCCGATTCGCACAAAGAGACCCCGCGCGATCCGCGCGATGAAAAAACGCTGCGTGAACATGACATGGCGATCTTCAGCCAGCTGATAACCGAGCAGGCGCTGGATGCCATTATGCCCGCGCATGTCATCTACACCGACGTGGACCCGCTGCCTGCCAGTGGTTCGCCTTACTGGCTGAAAACCGTCCTGCGCGAGCAGCTGGGCTTCAACGGGGTGATTTTCTCCGACGATCTCTCGATGGAGGGCGCCGCGGTCATGGGCAGCTATCCTGAGCGGGCACAGCAGTCTCTCTCTGCCGGTTGCGACATGATTCTGGTCTGTAATCAGCGTCAGGGGGCTATCAGTGTGCTCGATAACCTGATCCCGGTCGGGTCAGAGCGGGTTACGCAGCTGTATCATCAGGGCAGATTGACCCGCGATGCGCTGCAGGCAACGTCTCGCTGGAAAGAGAATGCCCGGCAACTGAGTGCACTTCAGGAACGCTGGCTGGCTCATAAAGCGTCGTGGTAAGGAGGGATTGCCCGGCGCTATCGATACCTTGAGGATTAACATGATCATCTATCTGCACGGTTTTGATTCAAACAGTCCAGGCAATCACGAAAAAGTGCTGCAACTGCAGTTTATCGACCCTGACGTCAGGTTGATCAGTTACAGCACCCGCCATCCTAAACATGACATGCAGTTTCTGCTGAAAGAGACGGACAAAATGCTGACCCTGTCCGACGATGACCGTCCGCTGATTTGCGGGGTCGGGCTGGGCGGCTACTGGTCAGAACGCATCGGATTTTTATGTGGCATCCGGCAGGCGATCTTCAACCCTAACCTTTTCCCGCAGGAGAACATGGAGGGGAAGATCGACCGGCCAGAGGAGTATCAGGATATCGCCACGAAATGCGTCAGTGACTTTCGCGAGCGTAACCGCGATCGCTGCCTGACTTTTCTTTCCCGTCAGGATGAGGCGCTGGATACGCAGCGCATCGCCAGTGAGCTGCATCCCTTTTATCAGATTGTCTGGGACGAAACGGAAGGGCACAAATTCAAAAATATATCCCCACACCTTCAGCGGATAAAAGCCTTTAAAACAGCAGGTTAAGCAGAGCAGGCACCATGGGGTGCCTGTTTTCATTGCGTAATTCTCTGAGTTTTATTCGTCTTCTTTGATGTATATCAATATTCTTATGTCCTCCTCTTCCTGCCATGCTATTCTGCCAGCAGATTGCGATTTTTAACTTCGCCAACCCTATGTTTATTAAGGTTTAATTTAACCTTCAGTTAACTTTTGGTTCACAATTTGAGGGGGTCTTTGTTGACTACATCTGTTAAGAAAATTGTTATCGTCGGCGGGGGAGCAGGCGGCCTGGAAATGGCGACGCAGCTGGGCCATAAACTGGGCCGTAAAAAGAAGGCCGAGATTATTCTGGTCGATCGCAACCACAGTCATTTGTGGAAGCCGCTGCTGCATGAAGTGGCGACCGGCTCGATGGACGAAGGCATTGATGCACTGAGCTATCTGGCCCATGCCCGCAATCACGGTTTCGAGTTCCAGCTGGGATCGCTCACCGATATTGATCGCAGCCGTAAAGTGATCCGCCTGGCCGAAGTGCTTGATGCGCACGGTGAAGTGCTGGTGCCACAGCGCGAAGTGGCCTATGACCAGCTGGTTATGGCGCTGGGCAGCACCTCCAATGACTTCGGCACGCCTGGCGTGAAAGATCACTGTATCTTCCTGGATAACCCGCATCAGGCGCGTCGTTTCCATAATGAGATGCTCAACCTGTTTCTGAAGTTCTCTGCCAGCGAAGGCAAGGTCGAGAAAGTGAATATCGCCATTGTGGGCGGCGGCGCAACGGGCGTTGAGCTCTCAGCCGAACTGCACAACGCGGTGAAACAGCTGCACAGCTACGGATTTAAAGGTCTGGGACGCGAAGCGCTGAACGTGACGCTGGTTGAAGCGGGCGAGCGCATTCTGCCTGCACTGCCACCGCGCATCTCTGCCGCCGCCCATCAGGAGCTGACCAAGCTGGGCGTGCGGGTGCTGACACAGACCATGGTGACCAGTGCCGAGCGCAACGGTCTTAACACCAAAGGCGGTGAGTTTATCGAAGCCGATCTGATGGTCTGGGCGGCGGGCATCAAAGCACCAGACTTCCTGAAAGAGATTGGCGGACTGGAAACGAACCGTATCAATCAGCTGGTGGTGAAAGAGACGCTGCAGACCACGCTGGATGATGACATCTATGCGATTGGCGACTGCGCCTCATGCGCCCTGCCGGGTGGCGGATTTGTCCCGCCGCGTGCTCAGTCGGCGCACCAGATGGCTTCACGCGCGATGGAAAATATCCTGGCGCAGCGTCACGGTAAACCGCTGAAAGCCTATGTCTATAAAGATCATGGCTCGCTGGTATCGCTTTCCCGCTTCAGTACCGTCGGCAGCCTGATGGGCAACCTGATGCGCGGGTCCATGATGGTGGAAGGGCGCATTGCGCGCTTTGTCTACATCTCTCTCTATCGTATGCACCAGATCGCACTGCACGGCTACTTTAAAACCGGCCTGATGATGCTGGTCGGCAGCATCAACCGGGTGATCCGTCCGCGGCTTAAGCTGCACTGATTCGCCACAGGCGAGTACCGTTTTGCTATCAGCCCCCTCATGGCAGGGGGCTTTTTTTTGCTTTTTATAAACTGACCCGCGAAGGTCAGATGCAGAGGTGGCCGGAAATATGCAGCCGCTTTATCAGAGAAGATATCCTGAGGAAATGCCCGCTGCGACAGATACTGCAGTCAGGCTGGCATGCGGTAATAAAAAGGTAATGGAGTATGTAAGTGAATAATGCCATGACGCGTTTTCTGTGCATGCTGTTAAAAACATAATTTAGATAAAAAGTTACTCCATCGCGTGATGATTAATATATTCATAACTTGCGTTTCTTTTTGAGGGTTATATAAGCTTGACTCAATGCGCGCGCCAGGTTGTTTTTTCCAGATTTTAATCATTAAATAATGGCATATCTGTTTACATGAAAGGCATCCGATCATGTACAGCGTCATACGCGGAGCGTGTAAAGAAATTCCTGTCCGACACAGGCGGTCAGACATGCAGCATCCTCTTTCCGTCAGATGTGGGTGATTCAGGGAATGAAGTCCTGCGCTAAGCGCAGGGAAATAATTTATAAAATTATTAAAAGGATCATTTAAATGAAAAGCAAACTCTCAATTATGGCAGTGCTCTGCGCAGGCCTGTTAGCAGGCAGTAATGCGCTGGCAAATAACCACACCGTCTCGGTCGGCTACGCACAGAGTAAAGTCGAAGATTTTATAAACCTACGCGGCGTTAACGTTCAGTATCGCTATGAGTGGGACTCGCCTCTCAGCGTTATTGGTTCATTCAGCTACCTGAAAGGGGATGACAGTTATTCCGAACTGGATTATTTCACGGACGGCACCGCAGAATATCATCAAAAAGTAGAAGCAAAATATTATTCTCTGATGGCGGGTCCAGCCTATCGTATTAATGACTATGTCAGCTTGTATGGATTACTGGGAGTGGCACGTACTAAGGTAGACGGGAAAGATTCGTACCGGACGCCTTATGGCAACTATGCGGGACACTACAGTGAAAGCAAAACGTCGTTTGCTTACGGTGCAGGTGTCGTCATTAATCCAATCAGTACGCTGTCCATTAATATCGGTTATGAAGGCACTCGCGTGAAATACAGCGATGATTTTGCCATCAATGGTTTCAACATCGGTATCGGCTACCGTTTCTGAGCCACCTTTGGTTCTCTGACCCCGGTCCTCTGGCCGGGGTTATTCCACATTCACCCCGATAAACAACGTTCAGACGCCAGACGCGCGCCCTGTATTACCGGATAACGCCAGTGCCTGACAGCGTGCAGGGTGGTTTCTGTTATCCCATTGATTTAAATGAATTTATCCATAGCCTGTAAAAGCGGATACTGCTGCTTTTCTCTCCTCAGAACTCTCCTAAAAACTGGTCCTGAAAGCAAAGTGACCGATTTCCTCCATTTATCTGATGTTGCAATTTCGGTCCATCTGTAAAACTTCATCCCAACAAACACGGCGAGTCGCGCACGTCGGTTATGCCTCAGTTAACGAGGATGCTTTACGGCAGGAATGCGCGGTAACACTTTTCAGGAGGACTTCCTGTGAATAAATCAATGTTAGCGGGTATCGGTATTGGTGTGGCAGCAGCACTGGGTGTTGCCGCCGTAGCAGGCATGAACGTGTTTGATCGCGGTCCTCAATACGCTCAGGTACTGGCTGCAACGCCAATCAAAGAGAGCATCACACAGCCACGTCAGGAGTGCCGAAACGTCACGCTGACGCATCGCCGGGCGGTTCAGGATGAGAACCGTATTGCTGGCTCGGTGTTAGGTGCAGTAGCCGGGGGCGTGTTAGGTCACCAGTTTGGTGGCGGACACGGCAGGGACGTGGCAACCGTCGCAGGTGCGTTAGCGGGCGGTTATGCCGGTAATCAGGTCCAGGGCGGACTGCAGGATCGGGATACCTACACCACAACCGAGCAGCGCTGCAAAACAGTTTACGACAAACAAGAGAAACAACTGGGATATGACGTGACCTATAAAATAGGCGACCAGCAGGGCAAAATCCGTATGGAAAATGATCCCGGCACCCGTATTCCACTGGACCGCAATGGTCAGCTGATCCTTAACGGCGACCAGGCGTAATTGGGCAAAGCTTTGCCGCACTCGCGGCCACACAGCACGACGTAATAAAAAAGGCGCATCTCAGGATGCGCCTTTTTTCATGGCGTTCTGCGCGCCTCGCCGGAAAACGGGCGAGGCGCGGAAGAACCGGTTACGCCTGATGCTCAGCCAGTTGTGAAACGAAGCTCTGCACCCAATCCATACGAATCTTTCTTTCCGTCAGCTCACGCGTAAACCGGAGCCGTGTCGGGCCATCCAGCTTCCACTGCTGAGGCTCTTTCTGCAGCAGGCTGATCAGCCAGGCCGGATCCACCTTGTTCTGCGGCGCAAAATCGAAATAGCCGCCTTTATCGCTGGCTTCAATCTTGCGCAGCCCCACCGCGCGGGCCTTCAGCCTGATGATAGCGACATCCAGCAGATTGCGCGCCGGATCGGGCAGCAGGCCAAAGCGGTCGATCATCTCCACTTTCAGCTCCTGCAGCTCCTCTTCCGCTTCCGCGCTGGCGATGCGCTTATAGAGCGACAGACGGGTGCTGACATCCGGTATAAAGGTCTCCGGCAGCAGCGCGGGCATCCGCAGTTCTACCTCGGTCTGATTGCTGGTGAGATCCTCCAGTGAAGGTTCACGCCCCGCTTTCAGCGCATCGACGGCGTTCTCCAGCAGCTCCATATAGAGCGTGAAGCCCAGCGTCTCCATCTGCCCGCTCTGCTCATCACCCAGCAGTTCGCCAGCCCCGCGGATCTCCAGATCGTGCGTGGCCAGCGCAAAACCGGCCCCCAGATCTTCCAGCGAGGCGATCGCTTCCAGTCGCTTATGCGCGTCGGTGGTCATCGCCTTCGGATGTGGCGTTAACAGCCAGGCATAAGCCTGATGGTGCGAACGCCCGACGCGGCCGCGCAACTGATGCAGCTGCGCCAGGCCAAAGTGGTCGGCCCGCTCGATGATGATGGTGTTAGCGGTCGGAATATCGATCCCGGTTTCGATAATGGTGGTGCAGACCAGCACGTTGAAACGCTGATGATGGAAATCGTTCATCACCCGTTCCAGCTCACGCTCACGCATCTGCCCGTGGCCGATCGCTACCCGCGCCTCCGGCACCAGTTCGCTAAGACGCTGTGCCGCTTTCTCAATATTTTCGACATCGTTGTAGAGGTAGTAGACCTGGCCGCCACGCAGAATCTCACGCAGGATCGCTTCGCGGATCACCAGATCATCATATTCGCGCACAAAGGTTTTCACCGCTAAGCGGCGGGCAGGCGGTGTGGCGATAATGGAGAGATCGCGCATGCCGCTCATCGCCATATTCAGGGTACGCGGAATAGGCGTGGCGGTCAGGGTCAGAATGTCCACGTCGGCCCGCATCGCCTTAATGCGCTCTTTGTGACGCACCCCGAAACGGTGCTCCTCATCGACAATCAGCAGACCGAGATCGTGCCATTTCAGATCGCTCATCAGCAGCTTATGCGTGCCGATCAGGATGTCGATTTTGCCCTCGCTGGCCTGCTCCAGCACCTGCGCCTGCTCTTTCGCGGTGCGGAAGCGGGACAGCATCTCAATGCGCACCGGCCAGTTGGCGAAGCGATCGCGGAAGTTATCGTAGTGCTGCTGCGCCAGCAGGGTAGTCGGCACCAGCACGGCAACCTGCTTGTGGTTCTCAATAGCCAGAAACGCGGCGCGCATGGCCACTTCCGTTTTACCGAAGCCCACATCACCGCATACCAGGCGGTCCATCGCCAGCGGCTGACACATATCGCTCAGCACCGCGTTGATGGCCTGAGCCTGATCGGGGGTGGTCTCAAACGGGAAGCTTTCGCAGAACAGCTGATACTGTTCACGGTCATGCTTAAAGGCAAAACCGGTTTTGGCGGCGCGCTGCGCATAGATGTCCAGCAGCTCCGCCGCTACGTCGCGCACTTTTTCAGCGGCTTTCTGCCGTGCGCGCGACCAGGCGTCGCTGCCCAGTTTGTGCAGCGGCGCGTTTTCGTCAGCCCCACCGGCATAGCGGCTAATCAGATGCAGCGAGGAGACCGGCACGTAAAGTTTGGCGTCGTTCGCGTAGGAGAGCATCAGGTATTCCGCCTGGATGCCACCCGCTTCCAGCGTAGTCAGGCCGATATAGCGGCCCACGCCGTGCTCCAGATGCACCACCGGCTGACCGGGATGCAGCTCCGCCAGGTTACGGATAAGGATATCCGGGTTAATGGTACGGCGGGTATCCTGACGGCGACGACTGACGCGTTCGCCCAGCAGATCGCTTTCGCAAATCAGCGCCCGGTTCCCCACGGTGTCGATAAAACCCCGTTCGCTGGCCCCGATCATCAGGCTGAAACGATCCTCACCGGTCTCATCGAAGCGATGCACCGGCTGAGGACGCAGTTTGATGCGTGCCAGCAGCTCCTGCAGGCTTTCCCGGCGGCCCTCACTTTCAACCGAGAAGACCACGGCACCGCTGAAGGTGTCGATAAACTGACGCAGCGGGTCAAGGGGCGCTTTTGCCTGGGCCTGAACGGCCACATCCGGCAGCGGGATATAACCGAGATTGGTGTTGGCGGCTTTTGCCGGGAGCACCTCATTGGTCATGGAGATGCGCGGCCAGGCTTTTAGTTCGCCCATCAGACCGTCCGGACGCAGCCACAGGGTGGCTGGCTCCAGCAGCGGACGCATCGGATCGACGCGACGATTCTCGTAACGCGCCTCCGCATCCTGCCAGAAGCGGGTGGCACTGCCTTCCAGGTCGCCGCAGTTCACAATCAGGGTGTTGTCAGGCAGATAGCTGAACAGGCTGGGCAGAGGCTGCTCAAAAAACAGCGGCTGCCAGTATTCGATGCCCGCCGGGAGCGTGCCTTTGCTGACCTGCTGATAGATATGCTCCGACTCGCGGCGCACGTCGAAGATCTCGCGCCAGCGGCTGCGGAACAGCTCAATGGCTGCCTTGTCGCTGGGAAATTCATGCGCGGGCAGCAGATTGATTTCCGGCACCGCTTCCAGCGTACGCTGACTGTCAACGTCGAACAGACGCAGGCTGTCAATCTCATCATCGAAGAAGTCGATGCGGTAGGGCTGATCGCTGCCCATCGGAAACAGGTCGAGCAGGGCGCCGCGCGTCGCGTATTCACCGTGCTCCATCACCTGGTCGACATGGCGGTAACCCGCCTGCTCAAGCTGGTCGCGCAGCCTGTCGCGCGACAGTTTTTGTCCCTGTTTCATCACCAGCGCGTGACCGTGCAGGAAGCTGTGCGGGCAGACGCGCTGCATTAGCGTATTGACCGGCATAATCAGCAACCCGCGCTGCATCACCGGCAGCTGGTAAAGGGTCGACAGGCGGGAGGAGATAATATCCTGATGCGGTGAAAAGCTGTCGTAGGGCAGCGTTTCCCAGTCGGCGAGATGGGCCACTGGCAGATCGGTAAACTGGCGGATTTCATCCAGCAGACGCAGGGCGGTTTGGGTATCGGGCGTAATCATCAACACCGGACCGGCATGTCGCTCGGTAATGCTGGCACACTCTACCGCGTGCGCAGCGCCGATAAGCTGACCAAGCTGCCGGTGATCGCCGGATTTAACGGGCAGGGTATAACGAGTCTGTTCGGGCATGGGATCTCGGGGTTGCTCCATTTTTCCAGGACGTAATCATTCCATATTATGTCAGGGGGATCACCTTTGCGGCACAATTTTCCTGCCGCACCGTGCTCAACCCGAATCGGGCAGTGCTTACCGGGTGTCAGCGGTAATGCAGCGGCTAAAAAGAGAATAGACGGAGTCGGGCGGGGGGATCGGAAAAAACCACCGTCGCCATGCAGCGACGGGGTTAAACGGGCAGTTATTTTATGGATTGCTGTGTGTAATGCATGCGTGGGCGGTCGATATTCGCCCAGGATAACTCCTGCTCAGGATGAAAACTGAGGTTGCCGTCGTCCCACTTTACGTAGTAGCCAGCCGATGCCGCTCCCTGCTCAAAGACGTTGATAATCTCGCCCCGGATCTCCCCGGATTGATGTTTCACGATGCTGCCTTTGGGAAATCTGAACATGGTCGCTACCTCTGTGGCCGGGCGATAACCTCGCTTCTTATCCTGTTACTGATTGTAGTCTACCCTCTGCGGTGGCGGATAATCAGCCAATAAGCGGCGGCTTTATGCTCTATTCCCCGGCTTTGGCAGGGAATGTGACGCATTCTGATGCAACTTTGCTGCCGACTCAGAGGGTTAGAGGTTTCATAAAGCCAGCCTCTCCTTTATCATCCCACTACCTATTTTCAGGCAACGGCTTACTGGATTCCATGTATCAACCTGTCGCGCTATTTATCGGTCTGCGTTACATGCGCGGACGAGCATCGGATCGCTTCGGTCGCTTTGTCTCCTGGCTCTCAACGATTGGCATTACGCTCGGCGTGCTGGCGATGGTGACCGTGTTATCGGTCATGAACGGATTTGAGCGTGAACTCGAAGGCAATATTCTTGGCCTGATGCCTCAGGCGCTGATCACCAGCGACAAAGGCAGCATTAATCCGCAACAGCAACCCGCCCGTTCCCTCAACCTCAACGGGGTCAGCCGTATTGCACCGCTGACCACGGCGAATGTGGTGTTGCAAAGCCCGCACAGCGTCTCGGTTGGGGTGATGCTCGGTATCGCGCCGGATGAGAAAGATCCGCTGACGCCGTTTCTGGTCAACACCGATCAGCGCGTCCTGCAGGCCGGGCAGTACAATGTCATCCTCGGGGAACAGCTGGCCTCTCAGCTGGGCGTTAAACGCGGCGACCAGCTGCGTCTGATGGTGCCGTCGGTCAGCCAGTTTACGCCGATGGGCCGCGTGCCGAGCCAGCGCCTGTTTACCGTGGTGGGCACCTATGCTGCCAACAGCGAAGTCGATGGTTATCAGATCCTGGTCAATCTTCAGGATGCGTCGCGTGTCATGCGCTATCCGGCCGGGAATATCACCGGCTGGCGACTCTGGCTCGACAAACCGCTTGAGGTTGACAGCCTGAGCCAGCAGACGCTGCCGGCGGGCCTGGTCTGGAAAGACTGGCGCGAGCGCAAAGGCGATCTCTTCCAGGCGGTGCGGATGGAGAAGAACATGATGGGCCTGCTGCTGAGCCTGATCATCGCCGTCGCCGCCTTTAACATTATTACGTCGCTGGGCCTACTGATCATGGAGAAGCAGGGCGAAGTGGCGATCCTGCAAACCCAGGGCCTGACGCGCCGGCAGATTGTGGCGGTGTTTATGGTTCAGGGAGCCAGCGCCGGTATTATCGGCACGCTGCTCGGCACCCTGCTGGGCGTGCTGCTCGCCAGCCAGCTCAACACCTTAATGCCGGTCATTGGCCTGTTCCTGGATGGCGCAGCATTGCCGGTCGATATTAATCCGTGGCAGGTGGTGACCATCGCCCTCAGCGCGATGATCGTGGCTCTGCTGTCTACGCTTTATCCTTCATGGCGCGCTGCCGCCGTTCAACCCGCTGAGGCTTTACGTTATGAGTAACTCTCCTTTGTTGCAGTGTCGCGACCTGTGCAAACGCTATCAGGAAGGCAGCGTGCAGACCGATGTGCTGCGCAACGTGGCTTTCAGCCTCCAGCCGGGTGAACTGATGGCGATTGTCGGCAGCTCCGGTTCCGGTAAGAGTACGCTGCTGCATCTGCTCGGCGGCCTGGATGCGCCAACCTCTGGCGATGTGGTCTTCGACGGCCAGTCACTCAATGCGATGTCCTCCCCGGCCAAAGCCGAACTGCGCAACCGCGAGCTGGGCTTTATTTATCAGTTCCATCATCTGCTGCCGGACTTCAGCGCGCTGGAGAATGTGGCGATGCCGCTGCTGATTGGCAAAACCGCAAAAGCGGAAGCGCAGGATCGCGCCCGTGAAATGCTGGCCGCGGTCGGGCTGGACCATCGCGCCGCGCACCGGCCGTCTGAGCTTTCCGGCGGCGAGCGTCAGCGTGTGGCGATTGCCCGTGCGCTGGTCAACCGTCCCCGGCTGGTGATGGCGGATGAGCCCACCGGCAACCTCGATGCGCGCAACGCCGACGCCATTTTTGAACTGCTGGGCGAACTGAACGTCCGTCAGGGCACCGCCTTTCTGGTGGTGACCCACGATCTGATGCTGGCAAAACGCATGACGCGTCAGATGGAGATGCGTGACGGGCAGTTAAGCGATCGGCTCACCCTGGCAGGAGCGGTGTAATGGGTTCATCGTTATCCCTGTTACTGGGCCTGCGCTTCAGCCGCGGACGCCGCCGGGGCGGCATGGTGTCGCTGATTTCGGTGATCTCCACCATCGGTATTGCCCTGGGCGTGGCGGTACTGATTATCGGTCTGAGCGCCATGAACGGCTTTGAGCGTGAACTGAATAACCGCATTCTGGCAGTGGTGCCGCACGGTGAGATCGAGGCGGTGAATCAGCCGTTTCAGCACTGGCAATTGATGATCGCCCCGATTGAAAAGGTACCCGGCATTGCGGCCGCCGCCCCCTACGTTAACTTTACCGGCCTGATTGAGAGCGGAGCCCGGCTGGAAGCGCTGCAGGTCAAGGGCGTCGATCCGGCTCAGGAGCCGCGCCTGAGCGCGCTGCCGCAGTTTGTGGCAGACAACGCCTGGTCCTCCTTTGCCGCCGGTAAACAGCAGATCATCCTCGGCGGCGGTATTGCCAAATCGCTGAATGTGAAGCAGGGCGACTGGATCACCATCATGATCCCGAATAACGATGGTGATAATAAACTGCTGCAGCCAAAACGCATCCGGCTGCAGGTGAGCGGCATCCTGCAACTCAGCGGTATGCTCGATCACAGCCTGGCGCTGGTGCCGCTGGCTGATGCCCAGCACTATCTGGAGATGGGGGAGAGCGTCTCCGGCATCGCCCTGAAGATGACCGACCCGTTCCAGGCCGTTAAGCTGGTGCGCGAGGCCGGTGAGGCGACCCGCTCTTACGTCTACATTAAGAGCTGGATCGGCACTTACGGCTACATGTACCGCGACATTCAGATGATCCGCGCCATTATGTATCTGGCGATGGTACTGGTGATTGGCGTCGCCTGCTTCAACATCGTCTCCACGCTGGTGATGGCGGTGAAAGATAAGAGCAGCGACATTGCGGTCCTGCGTACCCTGGGTGCCAAAGACCGGCTGATCCGTGCCATCTTTATCTGGTACGGGCTGCTGGCAGGCCTGCTGGGCAGCGTCAGCGGCGTGGTCGCGGGCGTGCTGGTGGCGCTGAATCTGACGAAACTGGTGCGCGGACTGGAGTCGATCACCGGTCATCATCTGCTGGCGGGCGATATTTACTTCATCGACTTTCTGCCGTCGGAACTGCACTGGATTGATGTGTTCTCAGTACTGATTACTGCGATTCTGTTGAGTCTGCTGGCGAGCTGGTATCCCGCCAGACGCGCCAGCCGCATTGACCCGGCTCGGGTTTTAAGCGGTCAGTAGCACAATGCGGCGCGAGTGATTATCGCGCCGCTTTTGTTTAAGACCTTTGCTATGGGGTTCTGCCCCCGGCAACCGTTACTATCGGGTGATGTTTACCCGGAATCTGTTCAGAGCAGCTCGCCGCAGCTGCTACGCCAGGAGATTTTATGCGAACACCACGTCGCCGCATACGACTTGCCCGCCTGAAGAAAACCCGGCGAAAAGTGCATCAGCGCTTTCGTCAGCGCATATTTGAGCGCGATCGTCAGGCCGAACTGGCCGCCCACCCTCTGCCGCATGTGGTGATCCTGACCGGCGCAGGTATTTCCGCCGAGTCCGGCATTCGTACATTTCGCGCGGCTGACGGTCTGTGGGAAGAGCATCACGTAGAAGATGTGGCGACACCGGAAGGCTTTCAGCGCGATCCCGCGCTGGTGCAGCGCTTCTACAATGCGCGCCGTCAGCAGCTGCAGCAGGCAGAGATTCAGCCCAACGCGGCCCATCTGGCGCTGGCGGAGCTGGAGCAGGTGTTAGGCGATAATTTTCTGCTGGTCACGCAGAACATCGACAACCTGCATGAGCGCGCCGGAAACAGCCGGGTGCTGCATATGCACGGCGAGCTGTTAAAAGTGCGCTGTGTGACCAGCGGCCAGGTGATTGAGTGGAGCGACGATATCACTCCTGACGATCGCTGCACCTGCTGCCAGTTTCCCTCCGCACTCCGACCGCATGTGGTCTGGTTTGGTGAGATGCCGCTGGGCATGGAGCAGATTTATCAGGCGCTGGAACAGGCCGACTATTTTATCGCTATCGGCACCTCGGGCCACGTCTATCCGGCGGCGGGCTTTGTTCACGAAGCCAGACTGCAGGGCGCGCATACCGTTGAGCTGAACCTGGAGCCGAGCCAGGTGGGTAACGAGTTTGCCGAGCGGCATTACGGCCTGGCGAGTGAAGTGGTGCCGGAGTTCGTGCATAAGCTACTGCGCGGTCTTTATAAATAAACAGGGGCGGCGATGGCCGCCCCTGTTGTTATCGACGACGTCTGACCCGATGCAACAATCTCGTCATCCGGCGTTTTTTTCGGGCTTATTACTTTGCTGAAGGTCAGCGACAGCGCTAACCTGTCTGCTGATGATTTTACGCAACGTTGTGACTGGCCGATCGGTGAATAATACCGCACAGCACTTTTAAAGGATGGGATATGGAACAGTTACTTGAGCGCTTTTTAAGTTATGTGGCCGTTGAAACTCAGGCTAAGCCGCAGGCGCGCCAGGTGCCCAGCAGCGAAGGGCAGTGGACGCTGGCACGGCAGCTGCAGGAAGAGCTGCTGGCGCTGGGATTTGTCGATGTCACCTTAAGCGATCACTGCTGTGTTATGGGCACGCTGCCCGCCAATGTCGACTGGCCTACCCCGGTCATCGGTTTCATCTCCCACATGGATACGTCGCCTGATTTCACGGCGAAGCATGTGAATCCCCAGATCATTGAAAACTATCGCGGCGGTGACATCGCGCTGGGAAGCGGCAATGAGATCCTGTCGCCGGTCATGTTCCCGGTGCTGCACAAATTAATCGGTCATACGCTGATTACCACCGACGGCAAAACCCTGCTCGGTGCGGATGACAAAGCGGGCATTGCAGAGATCATGACGGCGATGGCGCAGCTGGCGGCGAGTGATACGCCGCACGGGGCGATCCGCGTGGCCTTTACGCCTGACGAAGAGATCGGACGCGGCACCTCTCACTTTGATGTGGAAGGCTTTGCCGCCGACTGGGCCTACACCATTGATGGCAGCGATCTGGGTGAGTTCGAATATGAGAACTTCAATGCCGCCTCGGCCACGGTCCGCATCGTCGGCAACAACGTCCACCCTGGCTCCGCCAAAGGGGTGATGGTGAATGCGCTGGAGCTGGCAAATCAGTTTCATGCGGCGGTACCGGCCCGTGAGAAACCGCAGTTTACCGACGGCTACGAGGGCTTCTACCATCTGCATCAGATCAAGGGCAGTGTCGAGCACGCCGAGATGCTCTACATCATCCGTGACTTTGAAACGGAAAGTTTTGAACAGCGGAAACAGACCCTGCTGCAGATCGCTGCGGAGATCAACAAAACCCTGCATCCTGACTGCTCCGTCACCGTTGAGATCACCAACAGCTATCGCAACATGCGTGAAAAGGTCGAGCCGTTCCCGCATATCATTGACCTGGCCCTGCAGGCGATGCGTGACTGCGGCATTGAACCGGTGGTGAAACCGATTCGTGGCGGCACCGATGGGTCGTCGCTGTCGTGGAAAGGGCTGCCCTGTCCGAACATCTTTACCGGGGGCTACAACTATCACGGCAAGCACGAGTTCGCCTCGCTGAACATCATGGCGAAAACGGTGGAAGTGATTGTGCGTCTGTCAGAACTGGCAGCGCAGAAGAAGGGATAATGAGAGAAGGCTCTCTGACCTGAGGGGCAGAGAGCCTGATTCCGTAAGCGGCCTACCGGTTATTCGTCACCAAAATACCAGTACCCGGCATTCACCAGACCGGCGATCTGCGCCAGCACTGCCGGATCATCCAGCGCATCGCCCAGATCATCCAGCGTGATGCGGGAGTGATGCGCCAGCACCGCCATCACCTCAGGGCGTGAACATTCGACCCGCTCACCGTTGACATACACCGCATCGCCAACCGTTAATACACGCAGGCCGCCCAGGCGGCTCAGGGCATCGCCCTGCTGCAGCGCATCATAAATTTCATCAGGCTGATAAGGCGGCTCCGGCGGGGCCACATCAAGCTCATGGCGCGACTGCGAAATAAATTCGCCAAACCAGTGCGCGAAATGCTCCGGCTGGTTAACGACATCCAGCATCAGCTGACGCACACCTTCAATCTCCTGCGGCAGGATCTGCGACGGGCATTCGCGCGCCGGGACATCCGGGTCGCTGAAGCGCAGGCTGCCCAGCTCATTTGCCAGAGCATAATCCGCAAAGCCGCTGATGAGCTCCCGGCCACTGGGGGCACGGAAACCGACAGAGTAGTTCAGGGCGTTCTCCAGCGAATAGCCTTCGTGCGGGAATCCTGGTGGAATGTAGAGGATATCGCCCGGCTCCAGCTCTTCGTCAATGATGGCGTCGAAGGGCTCAACCTGCAGCAGATCGGGATGCGGGCAGTGCTGCTTCATCGGCACTTTTTCACCGACGCGCCAGCGACGGCGACCGGTTCCCTGAATAATAAAGACATCGTACTGATCAAAATGGGGGCCGACGCCGCCGCCAGGCACAGCAAATGACACCATCAGGTCATCAATGCGCCAGTCAGGCAGGAAACGGAAAGGGCGCATCAGCGCAGCAGAGGGTTCGTGCCAGTGATTGACCGCCTGTACCAGCAGCGACCAGTTGTTCTCGCCCAGGTGATCGTAGCTCTCAAACGGGCCGTGGCTGACCTGCCATTTGCCATCCTGATGGCTGACAAGGCGGCTATCCACCTCGTTTTCCATCGCCAGTCCGGCCAGTTCATCCGGTGAAATCGGATCGACAAAGTCTTTAAAGCCACGCTTCAGCACCACCGGGCGTTTCTGCCAGTAGCGCTGAATAAAATCGGGCCAGTTAAGATCGAGCTGATAGTCCATAAAAGAGTTCCGCTTAGGGCTGTAAATGCCAGCAAGTATAACAGCCCGGCGGCTTTTCTACTCGCGGCGATGTTCGACTTCCTGCCGCTGAAAGATCACTTCCATGCGGGTTCCGCCGAGTGCACTGCCGGAGGCGATGACGTTACCTTCATACTGCTCAAGAATGTCGCGCACCACGGCCAGACCTAATCCCTGGCCGGGACGCAGCGTATCGGCCCGCTGTCCGCGAACAAACACCAGGTCGCGCTTGCTTTCAGGGATGCCCGGGCCATCGTCATCGATATAGAGATGCAGCGCCTTGTCGCTCTGAAACGCGCTTACTTCGATAAATTCCAGGCAATATTTGCAGGCGTTATCGAGCACGTTACCCAGCACTTCCATAAAGTCATTCTGGTCACCCACAAAGGTCAGCTCCGGGGAGATATCCAGGGTAATCGCCACGCCCTTACGCTGATAGACTTTATTCAGGGCCGAACAGAGGCTGTCGAGCAGGCCCGAGACCGAATGCAGATCGCGCTGCAGCGGATTGTGATCGGCCTGCATACTGGCGCGGTGCAGGTAATATCCGACCTGCTGCGAGATACGACTGATCTGCTCCAGCATCACCGGTTCTGCCTCTTCCACCGTCAGCTCTTTGCCGTTGCGCAGCGAGCGCAGCGTACTCTGCAATACGGCCAGCGGCGTTTTCAGGCTGTGGGTCAGGTCAGAGAGGGTGGTGCGATAGCGGGTATAACGCTGCCGCTCATTGGTCAGCAGCAGATTGAGATTGCGCACCAGGCTGCGCAGCTCCTGTGGGGGATTGTCGTCCAGGTTTTCGCGCTGACTGGTCTCCAGTTCGCGCACCTGCTGAGTCAGTGCACCGATTGGCCGCAGACTCCAGTGCGCGGCCAGCCACAGCAACGGAACAATCAGGATCAGGTTGGCGGCCAGCACGTAGCTGAACCACGACCAGACCACGTCCGAGTGCTGAAGCTCCTGCGGGATCGAGTCGACCACCACGATGGTGAGCGCAGGCAGATTGGTGGTGGCATCGTAACGGTTGACAGCCACCGAGTGGGTAAAGGTATCGTTGCTGTCGTTATCCCAGTCATTGAGGCGTCGCTGCGCATTCAGGTTGTTCCCCATCGCCAGCATGCTGGTGCGGTTGCTGGTGTCAATCTCGTAAAAATCGGGCTTCAGCAGCCATTCATGGCGGATCTTTTTGCGGATATCCGGAACGTCGCGCTGCTGCCACAGCAGCTTGCCGCGCTCGTCGTAGATAAACACCAGCGTCGGGAAGTTGAGCGTCATCCGCTCCGGCTGGGCGATGGTGAGCTTGTTGTCATGCCATTGCGCCAGCGTAAAGAAGAGGTTGCTCTCACCACGCATAACGCGATAGGTGTTTTTATCAAAGCTCACCACATAGCCAATGACTGCGACCATGCCGTAAGAGAGGGAGAGAAACAGAACAATCGCTGCGGAGGCCAGCAGAAAGCGGGCGCGCAGCGAAATCGGGCGATAACGATTAAACCAGGACATGGTCAGAGATCAAAGCGGTAACCCTGGCCACGCACGGTGGCGATCACGTCAGTGGGGTGCAGCGCTAGAATCTTTTTGCGCAGGCGGCCCATCAGTACGTCGATGGTGTGGCTTTCACGCAGTTCCGCATCCGGGTAGAGCTGGAGCATCAGCGAATCTTTGCTGACCACCTTGCCTGCGTTACGAATCAGCGTTTCGACGATGGTGTACTCAAAGGCGGTGAGCTTCACCGGCTGTTCATTGACGGTGAGTTCACGGCGGGAGAGATCGACCTGAAAGGGGGCCATATCGATAATCTGCGAGGCGTGACCGCTGTTGCGGCGCATCAGCGCCTGCAGCCGGGCGGCCACCTCTTCGATATGAAACGGTTTGGTCACGTAGTCGTCGGCACCGGCTTCCAGCGCTTCGACTTTGGCCTGCCACCCTTCGCGGGCTGTCAGCACCAGAATGGGCTGGCGCACGGCGTCGCCGCGCCAGCGACGGATCAGCGACATGCCATCTTCATCCGGCAGGCCGAGGTCCACCAGCGCGATATCGGGCAGATGTTCCCGAAGAAAATAGTCGGCTTCTTTGGCGTCTTCGGCGGCATCGACCTGATGGCCCATGTCACGTAACTGGACGGCGAGATGATGGCGCAGCAGGGCATTGTCTTCAACAACCAGAACACGCATAGAAAGTCCTTACACTCTGTTTGAGTCAACCTGCAGAAAGTATACGCGAAATGTATTAAACAGGATGTTAACGCAGACCGGAGTGAGCCGGTCTGCGGCGGGCATTATTTCAGATCGTCAACCATCCGGACAGCGCGACCGATATAGTTTGCTGGCGTCATCTGCTTCAGACGCACTTTTTCCTCTTCCGGCAGCGCCAGGCTGTCGATAAAGGCCTGCATACCGGCGGCATCCACGCGTTTGCCGCGCGTCAGTTCTTTCAGCTTCTCATAAGGCTTCTCGATGCCATAACGGCGCATCACCGTCTGGATCGGCTCCGCCAGCACTTCCCAGTTGTGATCCAGTTCGTCCAGCAGACGTTCGCGGTTCACTTCCAGTTTAGAGATGCCTTTCAGCGTCGCCTGATAGGCGATCAGCGCATAACCGACGCCGACGCCAAGGTTACGCAGCACGGTAGAGTCGGTCAGGTCACGCTGCCAGCGCGACACCGGCAGTTTGCTGGCCAGATGCTGCATGACCGCATTCGCCAGACCCAGGTTGCCTTCGGAGTTTTCGAAGTCGATCGGGTTGACCTTATGCGGCATCGTTGACGAGCCAATCTCACCCGCAATGGTTTTCTGTTTGAAATGGTTCAGCGCCACGTAGCCCCAGATATCGCGATCAAAGTCGATCAGGATGGTGTTAAAGCGGGCGATGCAGTCGAACATCTCGGCGATATAGTCGTGCGGCTCGATCTGCGTGGTGTAGGGGTTCCAGGTGATCCCCAGCGAGGTGACAAAATCCTCGCTCAGCGCGTGCCAGTCCACTTCCGGGTAGGCAGCAATGTGGGCGTTGTAGTTGCCCACTGCGCCGTTGATTTTGCCCAGCACTTCGATCTGCTTCAGCTGACGTAACTGACGCTCAAGGCGGTACGCCACGTTTGCCATCTCTTTACCCATGGTTGACGGCGTTGCCGGCTGTCCGTGGGTGCGGGAGAGCAGCGGAATATCACGGTATTCGCTGGCCAGACCCTTCACCGCACCGATCAACTGTTCCCAGTAAGGCAGGAGCACGTCACGGCGGGCTGTTTCCAGCATCAGCGCGTGCGACAGGTTGTTGATATCTTCCGAGGTGCAGGCGAAGTGGATAAATTCAGAGACGGCGTGCAGCGCAGGCGTGTCGGCAACTTTTTCTTTCAGGAAGTATTCGACCGCTTTCACGTCATGGTTGGTGGTGCGTTCGATGGTTTTGATGCGCGCGGCATCTTCTTCGGAAAAACCGGCGACAATCGCATCAAGGAAAGCGTTTGCGTCAGCGTCAAATGCAGGAACTTCCTTGATCTCTGCGGTCGCGGCCAGTTTTTGTAACCAGCGAACTTCAACCTCAACGCGGAATTTCAGCAGACCAAATTCGCTGAAAATCGCACGCAGCGGGCTGACTTTGTCGCCGTAACGACCATCGACAGGTGAGACGGCGGTCAGAGAGGATAATTCCATCAGTGCAACTCCTGAATCATTTAGCAGTGTTTGGCCACACCGACTTAGTAGGTCAGTGGCAGCCGGGATAAGAGGGTTTTCGCTTCACGCAGCAAACGCTGACGCGAGAACATCAGTTGCAGTCGGCCACCACCGACCTGCTGCCAGAGCACCGCCGCGCGGATACCGGCCAGCAGGGTAGCGCGCACTTTACTCTGAACCTGGCTGTTCTGCAGCACGGCAGGTGAACCGGTCACCTGAATCCGCGGGCCAAGCGGGCTGATGACATCGACATAGATGCCCGCCATGGCGCTGAGAATGGTATCGGATTCCAGCTCATAATGCGCCAGCTGGCGATCCAGCTGACTGATGCGCTGGGCCAGGGTCGCCATGGCAGACTTGCTGGCGCTGAGTTTACGTTCCAGCACCATCATGCTCAGGGTGTAACGGGTCAGTTCGGCACCGGCACCCTGGCGACTGCTGCTGTTCAGCACCGCCATCAGGGTTTCCAGTCCGAGACGCAGGTTGGCTTCATTGTTGCCAAACACGGCCAGCGTGGAGTCAGGATTGAGATCCAGCACGCTGCGCAGCGAAACGGTCAGCGCCTCTGGCTGGCAGTGACCCTGCTGAGCCAGCTGCTGCACCAGATGCGCGGACTGACAGATGCCCGCCAGCGCCAGCGTAATTTCCTGATAATTTTTCGCCACGGTTACTCCTGTTTACGCGTCATCAATAGGGGGCTGCGCCCGCTTACTCTGTCACGAAAGGCAGACGCTGTTCGATAATACCGCCACCGAGGCAGACATCGCCAAGATAAAAGACCGCAGACTGGCCGGGCGTCACCGCCGCAACCGGCTCATCAAAGCGCACTTCAATCCGATCGTCACCGTGAGGAATAATCTCACAGGGAATATCGGTCTGACGATAACGGGTTTTCACGGTGCAGCGAAGCGGGGCGGTGATCGGCTGACGATCGACCCAGTGCAGCTGCTGCGCAATCAGTCCCACAGACATCAGACGCGGATGATCGCCGCCCTGAGCGACAATCAGGCGGTTTCGCGCCACATCTTTGTCGACTACATACCAGGGATCATCTTTGCTCTCTTTCAGGCCACCGATACCCAGGCCTTTACGCTGTCCCAGGGTGTGGTACATCAGCCCCTGGTGCTCACCGACGATCTGACCGTCAGTGGTTTCAATCTCGCCTGGCTGGGCCGGCAGATAGCGTGCCAGGAAGTCGCGGAATTTACGCTCGCCGATAAAGCAGATGCCGGTCGAATCTTTCTTCTTCGCGGTAATCAGGTCCAGCTCTTCAGCGATGCGGCGCACTTCCGGCTTTTCCAGCTCGCCGACCGGGAACAGGCTCTGCGCAATCTGCTGGTGGCTCAGGGTGTAGAGGAAGTAGCTCTGATCTTTGTTGCCATCCAGGCCGCGCAGCAGCTGGCTCTGGCCAGCGACATCCTGACGGCGCACATAGTGACCGGTAGCGATGAAGTCAGCGCCGAGATCCTCAGCCGCGAACTCCAGGAACGCTTTGAATTTGATCTCTTTGTTACAGAGAATATCGGGGTTAGGGGTGCGGCCCGCTTTGTACTCTTCGAGGAAATGCTCGAAGACGTTATCCCAGTATTCCGCGGCAAAGTTAACCTTGTGCAGCTTCATACCCAGCTTGTCGCACACCGCTTGCGCATCCGCCAGATCGTCCGCGGCGGTACAATACTCCTCGCCATCGTCCTCCTCCCAGTTCTTCATGAACAGGCCTTCAACCTGGTAACCCTGCTGCTGCAGTAACCAGGCGGAAACGGAAGAATCGACGCCGCCGGACATACCGACGATCACTTTTTTCTGGCTGTTGTCAGACATGACACGCTCGCATTACGATAAAAAAACAGGCGGCGCATTCTATCATGCAGAAGGCAGACGCGCACCCTCGTGAAACGGCCACCGGAACGGGCTGACCAGATGAAGCGGGTAGCGCGTGCCCTGTTGCCACAGGCGGACGCTCTCCGCCACCAGCGGCGAACGCAGGTTAGAAGCCGTGAGAATCTGCGCTGGCGGCAGCCACCAGCAGCAGTCGATGTCGCTGTCCTGTGGCTCCGTCACCACTTTTTCCGGCAGATCGACCCCAAACAGAAAACGCACAAAAGGCGTGGTGTCCGGGGCTATCCACTGGTTAATCGCAATGAAATAGTCCATCTGCGCCACGATGCCGGTCTCTTCATAG
Source organism: Pantoea sp. EKM101V (assembly GCF_011800325.1). NCBI lineage: Bacteria > Pseudomonadati > Pseudomonadota > Gammaproteobacteria > Enterobacterales > Erwiniaceae > Pantoea > Pantoea sp. EKM101V. Next base: position 62,549 of record NZ_JAALFP010000002.1, on the reverse strand, counting down.
AGTTCACGCGCCGCGGCTTCATGCAGCGTTTCATCCGCTTCCAGATGGCCGGCTGGCTGGTTCCAGGTAGCGCGTCCGTTGATGGTTTCTTCCACCACCAGCAGCTCACCTTCCGCCTGAACCAGACAGGCGACCGTAACATGAGGTTTAAACATCCCTTCTCCGCAATTGTTAACCTGAGGTTATGAAAGTTCGGTTGTCAGACAGGGTCTGTGCCGATCTCGCGCCACGCTCCGGGGGCCAGATCGTCGAGGCTGTAGTGACCCATGGCATAGCGAATCAGGCGCAGGGTTGGAAAGCCGATGTGGGCGGTCATGCGGCGAACCTGACGATTACGCCCCTCATACAGCGTGACCTTCAGCCACTGCGTCGGAATGTTTTTACGCTCGCGGATCGGCGGCTGGCGTGGCCAGAGCCATTCGGGTTCATCGACTTTTTCCACGCCAGCGGGCAGGGTCGGGCCATCTTTCAGATTAACCCCATCCCGCAGCGGCTGCAGATCCGCCTCCTGTGGCGCGCCTTCGACCTGCACGTAGTAGATTTTGCCGGTGCGTTTGCCGGGCTGAGTCAGCGCGGCCTGCAGGGCGCCGTCGTTGGTCAGCACCATCAGGCCTTCACTGTCACGATCGAGGCGGCCTGCGGCATAGACCCCGGCAACAGTAACAAAATCCTTCAGGGTGCGGCGGCCCGCTTCATCCGTAAACTGCGGCAGAACGTCGAAGGGTTTGTTAAAGAGAATCACGCGGCGCGGGGCCGCAGGGCGGGCAGGCGTACGTCGCGTATCACGCGCCGGACGGCTGAATCGTTTATCCTGGTGAATTCGTTGAGAAGTTTTTCGCATGGGCTTTGCAGTCAGAAACATTCGGCGCATTATAACGTGAAATTGCGGTGATTGGCGTGGCGTAAATATTCAAGTAGTATTGACGCGCATCTTACAAATCATTAACAAACGCCCAGGAGAGGTTAATGGAAAGCAAAGTAGTTGTTCCGGCGGAAGGTCAAAAAATCACCCTGAATCAGGGCAAGCTGACAGTGCCAAACAATCCGATCATTCCTTACATTGAGGGTGACGGTATCGGTGTTGATGTTTCCCCGGTCATGCTGAAAGTGGTCGACGCGGCGGTGAAGAAAGCCTACAACGGCGAGCGTAAAATCTCCTGGATGGAGATTTACACCGGTGAGAAGTCAGTCGAACTCTACGGCCAGGACGTCTGGCTGCCTCAGGAAACCCTCGATTTAATCAAAGAATATCGCGTTGCGATCAAAGGTCCACTGACCACTCCGGTCGGCGGCGGTATTCGTTCACTGAACGTGGCCCTGCGTCAGGAGCTTGACCTCTACGTCTGCCTGCGTCCGGTTCGTTACTACAAAGGCACGCCAAGCCCGGTTAAACGTCCTGAAGAGACCGACATGGTGATCTTCCGTGAAAACTCCGAAGATATCTATGCGGGTATCGAGTGGAAAGCGGGCTCTGCCGAAGCGGACAAAGTGATCAAGTTCCTGCGCGAAGAGATGGGCGTGAAGAAAATCCGCTTCCCTGAGCAGTGCGGTATCGGCGTTAAGCCATGCTCCGAAGAGGGAACCAAGCGTCTGGTGCGTGCGGCAGTGGAATACACCATCACCAACGATCGTGATTCACTGACCCTGGTTCACAAAGGCAACATCATGAAGTTCACCGAAGGCTCTTTCAAAGACTGGGGATACCAGTTAGTGAAAGAGGAGTTCGGCGGCGAGCTGATCGACGGCGGCCCGTGGATGAAGTTCAAAAACCCGAACACCGGCAAAGAGATCATCGTTAAAGATGTGATCGCGGATGCGTTCCTGCAGCAGATCCTGCTGCGTCCGGCTGAATATGACGTTATCGCCTGTATGAACCTGAACGGTGACTACATCTCTGACGCCCTGGCGGCTCAGGTCGGTGGTATCGGTATCGCACCTGGCGCCAACATCGGTGACGAGTGCGCGCTGTTTGAAGCCACGCACGGCACTGCGCCGAAGTATGCAGGCCAGGATAAAGTGAACCCGGGTTCCGTAATCCTGTCGGCAGAGATGATGCTGCGCCACCTGGAGTGGTTCGAAGCGGCTGACCTGATTGTTAAAGGTGTTGAAGGCGCTATCGCTAACAAGACCGTGACTTACGATTTCGAACGCCTGATGGATGGCGCTAAACTGCTGAAATGTTCAGAGTTTGGTGACGCAATCATCGAAAATATGTAATGTCTGATGCGGCCGGCACAGGGTCATGCTCTGTGCCGGCTTTTTTGTGCCCGCGTTCCACGCTTTTCTCTTTCTCCGCCTCACGTGATCCTTCAGTGACATCATCGCGTTTTAATATTTCTGTAAATCGGATTGTCTGATGCCACTGCAAAAAAAGGCAGCGCCCCTGCATCGGCCATTCTTCAGCGTCTGAATCCCGTTACTGTAAACACTCATTCATAAGGAGGATTTATGGACGCAAAATATACCAAAGACGCGATTTATATCTGTCGCCTGATGTTCGGTCAGGCTGTGCTGGAATTACTGGCGGATAATCAGGCCGTCACGAACCGCGCCCTGGAGGAGAAAATCAAGCGGATGTTACCCGATGCCCAGCCTGGGCTGATTTATCGGGTCGCCCTTGAGCTGTTAGACGACAGGCTCCATTAATCCCGTCCTGAAAACTGCGTGCCCGGCATACTCTGTGCCGGGCCGAATGATCCTGACGCTCTCCCTGCCGGAAACCGGCTAACTGCCCAAACCCGTTAAGCGTATTCGTCCGCTCTGCCCGGCCTCATGTTTTAACAATATGGCAACTGTTGAACCAATCTGACACTTCGCTGACTAATCAGCTGACTGTACCGTTACGTTAGCATTCCACGAGCGTTAACGGGCCGTCTTATTTTTAGCCAGCCAGCACAGACTGTGCGCAGAGGATGTCAGACATGCGGGTTTTAATTATTTGCAGGGATAATATTGGCGACACGTTACTGACCACGCCGCTCATCAGTGCGCTGGCGCAGTCGGGACAGTATCAGGTCGATGTACTGACGAACAACTACGCCGCCCCTGTGCTGGCGCATAATCCCGACATCCGGCAGCTCTTCTTTTACACCAAACTGCATCACCGGGAGTCAGGGCAGGGAAGAGTGACCTGCCTGTTGCAGCGGCTGAAGCTGATGCTGACCCTGAAAAAGCAACGCTATGAGGTGGTGATACTGGCGAAAAGCCGCTGGGATCAGCATGGCCTGAAATGGGTAAAGAGCCTCCGTCCGGCAAGAGTCATCGCCCTGGGAGAACAGTCACATCCTCTGATTACCGACCTGCTGCCACCGCCCGACCCGTCGCCGTGCCATATCAGCGAAACGCTGTTCAGCCTGGGACGCCCCTTCAATCTCCGTGAAAACAGACCGGGCAGACTGACGCTACGGCCTGACGCCGCCCTTGCCGCCAGCCTGCGCGACACTTACGCGATTGATGCCGGCCTCCCGGTGTATGCGCTGCAAATCAGCGCCCGTAAGCCGAGCCAGCAGTGGGAGGCGACACGTTTTGCCGGACTGGCTGAGAAGATTGCCGCTCACCATCCCTGCCAGATCATGCTGCTGTGGTCACCCGGCAGTCGCGATAATCCGCGTCATCCGGGTGATGATGAAAAAGCCGCAGACATCATGGCGCTCTGTCCGCACCTGCCGATCAGAGCGGTCTCAACAACCAGCCTGCCGCAACTGATCGCGGCGATGTCGTTATGTCAGGGGCTCGTGAGCAGTGATGGCGGGGCGATGCACATCGGTGCGGCGCTGGGATTGCCGGTGGTGGCGCTGTTCGGCGACAGCGACCCGGCGTGCTGGCATCCCTGGCAGGTGAATTATCAGGTGCTGCAGCCCGCGTCACGGAATGTTAACGCGCTGAACAGCTGTGAAGTCTATGACGCCGTTGTCCATACCCTGATTCAGTCATCCTCTTCAGGCCAGCATCCCCGGCTGGCCGCCTCAGACAGCATCGCGACGGTGACAGGGCGGTAAGCCGGTTCAGCGCCGGCTCTGAATCCGGTAGTGAAAGCCAAGCGTCGCCGTTGCGTTGCCGGAAAATAGCGGGACTCATCATAATGGTCGGCGCTGACGTTAAACGTGAGAAAAAAGTCGCTCATCAGCAGCGCAAATTCCACCTCATTCAGCGGAAGCTGTTGCAGGTAAAAACCCGGCCGGTCCACTCTGCGGAACCAGCCCAGAGGGGTCGGCTGATTATGATATTCAATCAGCGTAATAATGGCGGTAGATAAGCGGTTCATTATCCCACCAGTTGCGCCACGGCCTGCTCAACCTCTTCCGCCTTAATCGATGCCATGGGATGCTGCGTCGCCGTCTTATCCGGACGGTGAATGATAATGTGGCGATCGCTGTCCTGACAGGGGCCGGTATAGCGCGGGTTAGCGGTGGAGAAGAGGCTGACGGTCGGCGTCTGCGCTGCCACGGCGATGTGCAGCGGGCCGGTATCGCCGGTGACCAGCAGATCCAGCGAGCGGATCAGGGTAATCAGGCCACTGAGATTTGTTTTGCCCGCCATTGGCGTCACATTTTTCCGGCAGTGCGGCGGCAGGCTGGCGATAAACGCCTGCTCAAGCGGTTGCTCAGCCGCTGTACCGGTCACAACGATTTCACTGTCAGGCCAGCGCGCAAGCAGGGCGGTGGCCAGCTGACTGAACGACTCCAGCGGCCAGCGGCGGATATCTTTCGATGCCCCCAGCTGAAACCCGATGCGGCGATGCGACGCGTTTGCCGTGGCACTGCTATTCAGCTCTGGCAGATGCATCCGGGTCTGCTGCGTCTCTGCGCCCAGTGCTTCAATTAATTTCAGCTTACGCTTGATGGTGTGGTCGTCGAAATAACCCGAATAGTGGTCCAGATATTTATTCAGTACCGGCGATTCGCTGCCGTAATGGTCGCGTAAAATAGCCTGACTGCCGGTCAGTACCGAGCTCATAATATCGTAGGGGAAATGCGCGTGTAATATGACGGACAGTTCTGGTTTATGGCGACGCAGTTTGAAAAATAACGGCAGAAAATTTGCCAGTTTGTTATCCCAGATATAAATCTTATCAAACCAGGGGTAGCGGCTGACGAGATCCTTATTTTTCAGGCTGGAGACGAGAATAAATTTACTGGCAGGAAAGCGTTTTTTCAGGCTCCAGATAGCGGGCGTATTCATCAGGAAATCGCCCAGCGCGGTGGTGGAATAGATGACCACGGTCTCCGGGTTCAGCTGCTGCAGGGCCTGCGGTTGTCTTCTGCCGGAAAATCGAGAATAAAGCGTTAAAAGGCGGTCTATCAGATAAATCTTTTTTTTCTTCACGTCTCAATTCTCTTTCACGTAGCAATTATATTAAACAAAAAATCATTATGCGTGATTAGAGAATAGTTTCAGCGAGAAAGTTCATTGCGGAAATGTTTTTTTAAACGCTGTAGAGGATCTGTTTAAATTGTTTCCACAATTTCTGTGTTGTTTATTCAGGGTATATTTACAGGATTGCGTAAAGAGAGTAGGGGTTTATTGAAAAGGACTGGGATGAATCTTAAAAAATTATTTTATTTTGCATGTGATGTTAATTGCAGTAATAACTAATAGCAGGATAACAATGAGTGACATTATTTTATGCGCGCTATCGGTTAATGCCGCGCACTAAAAACAGACCCCGGCGTCAGAGCCGGGGCCGGGAATCAGGACTGAGGCTGACCCACCGGGCCGGAGCCGAGCGTGCCACCTGGTGAGGACTGACCGCTTGGCGCATGAGGGCGTCCATCTTCTTTAATCGCGCTGCTTTGGTGTGAGCAGCCCGCCAGAGAGGTCAGCGTCGCTGCAACGAGCAGCAGGGCAGGAATTGTTTTCATTAGGTCACCTTGATGTTGTCAGAAAAAGGGAAGCTCACTTAATCATAGTGACTGACCGCGATCTGGCCTGAAAAGGGTTATTTTTCAGATGTTTCTCAGCGGCACGTCGCTGTGAGCGAAAAAAAACGGAAGCCACCGGCTTCCGTTCTGCTGACGTTCTGCAGGATTACTTGCGGCCCAGCAGAAAGCCGAGGATAACACCAACGCCTGCCGCAACAGCCAGACCGGCAACAGGATTAGACTGAACCTGATCCTTAATGCAGTCAGCAGCATCGCGTGCCGCGTAGCTTGCCTGGTTGGCATAACGGCGCGCGGCGCCTTTAGCCTGATGCTCAGAAGAGCCGGTTGCTGCGCCCCATTGTTCCTGAACTGCGCCAGCGGCTTCTTTTACTTTATCTTCTATTTTTCCTGACATCTGTTGCTCCTTGGTTTTAAGTGAGACACTCAAAGCGTAGCAAAGATAGTGAATCCTGCTCCGTCAGAGGCAAATCAGAGGCTAAAAAATTATGTCCGGCTGTTAATGGCGCGGTGTCAGCGGCTCAGCCGGAGGCGGAGCAGGGCAGAGACAGGGCTATTGCAGCAGCACGCCCTGGAGCAGACTGGCCTCCACGATGGTCACCTCGTTGATTTTCAGCGCCTCCATATAGCCTTCAACCAGCAACAGGTTGCTGACGTCCGTGGCGCGATAGTCGCCAGACAGTTCACTGTCACCCTTCCAGACCTGCTGCTGAGAGAGCTGGCGCAATGCTGCCAGGGTGTAGTGATGGGGTCTGCCCGGTAACTGATTGCGGATGGAGAACCCGTGCACACCACCAATACCGATGACCCGGCGACCCGCCACATCCTGTTTAATCTGCGGGCTGACCTCGTTAGTGGCATAAAACTGCACGAAACGCAGCACGGACTGCCGCCAGGAGCCAATCGGGTTGGGTGACGGGGCATCCGGGCTGTTCTTCAGCACGCGCAGGATAAAGTTTTTCAGCGTCACGGAAGCCAGTTTTCCCTGATAGATATCGGCCACCGGCTGACCGGCCTGCTGTCGCCAGGCGGTCATCTGCATCGATCCGCCGCCAATATCCCAGACCAGCAACTGCTCATCACGGATCGCGGGATCATTCAGCGCGGCTCTGGCGGAGAGGAAGCCGAGCTTCGCCTCCTGCTGCTGTGAGATCAGGCTGATTTGCGCCCCGGTCTGCCGCTGCAGATCGTCAATGACCGCCTGGCCATTGCGGGCGTTGCGAAACACGGCGGTCGCCACGCCGCTGATACGCTGAGGATGAAAGCGCTGAGCATGGGCCAGAAGCTGCTGCAGCGCCGCGGCGCCCTGGCGGGCGATCGCCGGGGTGAGCTGATTGTCGGGAGCATGTGCCAGCGCATCGTTCCAGGCGACGGCGCGCTGATCCTGATAGAGCACTTTTTCAATGCGCGACTGGCAGACATTGACGCGGGCCACCGCGATTTTGGTGGTGCCGGAACCGATATCAAGACCGGCGCGAATTTGCTGGCAGCGATCGGCCAGGGCAGACGTGGCGAAAAAGAGCGAACAGAAGAGGGTAACAGCAGACAGTGCAGCAGAACGCATAGCGACTCCGGATGCCAGGGGGATCAGCGTGAGCGGGCCGTGACGCAGGCCGGATAAACGCTCACCAGAAAATGACGCAGGTGATCGAAACACCATTCGGCGTCGTCAGCCTGCGGACAATAGAACTGAACGGTGATCTTTTCATAGTCGCGCTGACGCTGGCGCAGAGGCGACCAGCTCCAGTCGAGAACCGAGCGGGCATAATTTACCAGCGTTTCCGCAGGCAGGTTATGTTGCTTCTCCTGCCCGGCCAGGTAGCGGATGAAATGCGCTTCCAGCGTCAGTGCCTCGTCGTGACCGTGCTGCGGCAGATCGGGACGAAAGGCCACATCGATAAAGCCACAGACCGCATCGGCCTGCTGCTGCCAGTCGCAGGCGAGCGTCATAAACAGCCCCTCCTGCAGATTGACCTCTTCGACCAGACGGCGCAGGTTTTCTGAGCGGTTCAGGACCGCAATCTCCTCCAGCCGGCTGGTTTCCAGCGTTAAATCAATGCCGCACGGATTGACGGAGCCATCCGCATTGCGGGTGGCCGGAAAGGGGAAGTCGATATAACCGTTGTTATCCAGACGCTTTTCCATCGGGGAAACCTGCTGCTTGACGTTTCCTGACAATAAACCATCTGGCAGCAGGATTCACCCCTTACGGACAGGTCCAGGTGATCTGGGTATCCTGGTAGGGATTGATCAGCCGGAACTGCTTATCAGAGAGGCGCTGCGCATAGTAGCCTTCCCGCGTCACGGCGGAGGGGACATATTTAAAGCGATCCAGCGACTGCAGCGGCCCACTCTCCACGCTGACGTCATCCCGGGTCACGGTGAAGGCGCTGACCAGATCAAAAATCCGTCCCTGCGTTTGCCCCATCGGCTGACCATAAATTGTCGAAACCTCACCCGGACAGTCGACCCCTTTCGGGCCAGATGAACATCCAGTCAGTATGGTGATGAGGATAAAAATGCTGAGTCGCATCATGATTTTCTACCTGCTTCAATCCCTGGGCGTGTCGTGGCGTGGCGTCTCTTCTGCCAGACCATCATTCTGTTAATCATAGCAGTTTCCGCTGCGCTTCCTGTTTGCGATTTGTTTAATCGTTAAGCAACAGGAATGTAAAAGGGTGACTTTGCTTATCAATAAACGGTATTCTTGGCTCCTTTGCGCACCACTTAGGCAAATCCAGGGATAAATGATGAAAGAAGAAGAAGCCAGTCTAATGATTATTCGCCACGCGATTGACCAGTTAGATGCCGATAAGAAGCAACAGGTCGTTGCCTGCTCCGAGCGTATTCGCGCAGCGATGCAGGCGTATGACAGCGAGAATGCCGGGCTGGCGCTGATGCTGGTGGCCGCAGAGGTTGCCGCCGAATAACCGTTATCCGGTCAGCATGCGGCGCCGATATGCTGACCGGATTACTTTATCTTTTCTCAACTTTCCGCTTTTTCTCACCCCGATTCTATCTTTTCGTGGTCTTGTTCCCGACGCGCCCGTGCCTCATCAGGGGGCAGGGATATGTTAAGCTATTCATTCCTGTAGAAATCCTCTTCAGTGGAGACACAGCATGAAGGCAGCATTGATTGCTCTGGGCCTGATGGCCTGCCACGTCGCGCCCGCATGGAGCGAAACTGAATTTCAGCTCATCTGTCCCGGTCGGGCGACCATGACCATTTCACGCGCCGAATATGGATTATCCACGCTGATGTGGTCTCCCGGACACTTCCAGATTGCCGCAGGCCAGCAGCGTACCCGTCTGGAGGCGGGCGACAAAGTGGCGATTACCCGCTTTCGCAATGGCGATCAGCTGATTGTGAATCAGCGCACCCAGGCGACCTTCTTTGTTTATCGCGGTAGCGATAAACTGCTGCCCTGCAGCCGCAGTGAAAAACGCGATGTGGATGCACTGACGCTGGAGCGCTACGACGACAGAGCGCGCTCTGACACCTGATACCTGACACCGGAAGCCACGATGAAACCTGAAATTACCGACACGGTTACCGCACAGGATCTGGATGAGATCAGACTGGGTCTGACCGCTTTCAACCGTAAGTTTATTAATGTGGATGAGATCCGCTCGATTGGCGTCTTTATCCGTGATGACCAGGGCAAAAAGCTGGCGGGTCTGACCGGGTCAACGGCCGGAAACTGGCTGCGGATTGATATGCTGTGGGTCAGTGAGGCGCTGCGCGGGCAGGGGGCGGGCAGCGCACTGATTCAGGCCGCCGAGCAGGAGGCGCGGGATCGCGGCTGCCGCTTTGCCCAGGTGGATACCGCCAGTTTTCAGGCGCGGCCGTTTTATGAAAAGCTTGGCTATACGCTGCGTTTCAGCCTGGATAACTATCCACGCCACCACCAGCGCCACTATCTGACGAAAACGCTGTAATCAGAACAGCGGCTGCTGACGCAGATCGAGCGGGTGCTGCTCAGCTTCATCGATCGCCGCCAGCCAGCTCTGCAGGGTGACCTTTTTCCACGAGAGATGTCCGCGCGTGGTGCTCATCAGCACCACGTCGGGACGCAGCGAACGGTACAATTCCAGCGTCTGACTCAGCTCTGCGGGATTACTGTCCGGCACCAGCACGGTAATCCAGTTATCGTGCGACCGCGTCACCGTATCCCCGACAAACAGATAGGTCAGCCCCAGCGGCGACGTATAGAGGTAACTGCTGCTGCCCGGCGTGTGCCCTGGCGTCGGCAGCAGATGAAAATCCCCGAAGTGCGTCTCCTGCTGCGAAAAGGTGTCATCAGGCTCCGCGAAGCGGCTGATGGGACCCAGCGACCGGCTATGGCAGTAAAGTGCGCTGCTGAAGCGCTGCTGGATCACCGCCGCCCCCGGCGCAGACTCGTGCCAGTGGGTCAGATAGTGGCGGATCACGCCACCGCTATCGGCCAGCACTTCATGATCGAGCGGATTTTCTACGCGGCCAATCAGCAGATTGCCGCGAGGGTGACGCAGCATAAAACCATGCATCATCAGGTCATTAACGGCATCTTCCACCGGAAATTCCGGGGTTGAGATCCACAAATCGTCATACAACGGCTTCAATGTCGATCTCCTGAAACGTTCTTTATTCCCGCAGAACGGGATGCCCGCTTGCCTGTAAACTGGCCTGGCCCTGACGGACCGCTAATCGTGCGCTGGCCCCCAGTGGCAGGGTCACGGTGTCAGCCGCGTGACCAAAATCCAGACCGCTGATCACCGGCAGGCCGGTGGTTTCACGCACCCGCTGCCAGACGGTGCTGAAGTCAAACCCGTTGTCATACTCTGTCAGTGCGGTGCTGGTAAAGCTGCCGGTGACCAGCGCCCGCTGGCGCGCCAGAATGCCGCTCTGCTGCAGCTGAATCAGCATACGTTCTATGCGGAACGGATGTTCATTCACATCCTCAATAACCAGAATGCCGTTTTCAATCTGTGGCATCCACGGCGTGCCAGTCAGCGAGCAGAGCATCGCCAGATTACCGCCCCATAGCGTCCCCTGCCACTCACCCTCATCAGGCGTTTCGCTCTGCCATGTCACGTCTACTGTAGGTGATGTCAGAGCCTGCCAGAAGTGATGCAGGGTAAATTCAGATAAGGTCGCGGCACCGAAGTTGCCGGCCAGCATCGGACCGCTGAAGGTGATTAAGCCGACCTGCGCCAGCAGCGCCAGCTGAATGGCGGTGAAATCACTGTGCCCGCACAGCGCCAGCGGCTGATTCAGCAGGCGACGCTGCAGGCCGACATAGTCGATCGATTCCAGTAACCGGCTGGCACCATAACCGCCACGCACCGCCAGCACCACATCGGGCAGCGTGCTGAGTGTGGCAAGCTGGTTGATATCCGCCAGCCGTTCGGCGTCTGTCCCGGCGAAGCGCTGAAAACGCCGGGTAATGACCTGCTCATTCTCTACCCGATGGCCCGCCTCGCGCAGTCGCGCAATGCCGCACAGCGCCGCAGGCTGATTGTGACAGTAACCGGAGGGGGAGATAAGACGAACTGAACGTGAAATCATCATACTTTCCTGCTGTTAGCGCCCTTGACCTGAGGCGATGATGACGAAATACACCCCTGAAGTCACGACACGGGCCGCTTTTTCGTGCATTTAGGATAAACGGTAATTTTGCTCTCAGGCTGTCTGGGTATGATAGCATTCGCCACTACCGCTATGAGACGAAAAATTGCTGAAAATCCGATACCTTATACTCTCAGCGTTACTCCTGACCGGCTGTGCCAGCGAGCCACCGCACCACGCAGTGAAACAGCGTAATACGCCTCTCACTCAGGCACCGCCTTCCAGCGTTAACAGCGCATGGTCAATGTTTACCGAAGATGCCGCCAGTCATTATGGCGTTGATGAGAAGCTTATCAGCGCCATTATCAGTGTCGAGTCGGGGGGAAATCCTGGCGTGGTGAGCCGTTCGAATGCGGTGGGCCTGATGCAGATCAAAGCCTCGACCGCCGGGCGTGAAGTTTACCGGACGCAGGGTCGCCGCGGTCAGCCATCGAATGCCGAACTGCGCGATCCGGCTAAAAATATCGATATCGGCACCGCCTATATCCGCATCCTGCAGGATTCCGCTCTGTCAGGGATTCGCGATCCGCTGACGCTGCGTTATGCCACTATCGTCTCCTATGCCAATGGTGCCGGTGCGCTGCTGCGAACCTTCTCCCGCGACCGCGATCGTGCCATTGCGATGATTAATGCGATGTCGCCGGATGAGTTTTACCAGCATGTCCAGAACAAACATCCGGCGGCGCAGGCTCCGCGCTATCTGTGGAAGGTTACCACCGCCTATCGCACGATCTGACCGGAAAGCGCCCCGGCATGGCGGCGGGCGCACTCCTTACGGCGCGAGCAGCAGCCGCGCCGTCGGATAATCGACGATCAGCACCTTGATGTAGCCGCCCAGCAGCGCCGCACGAATCGCCGGCGCTTTCTCGCGTCCGCCAGCCAGTCCCACGACCTGCGGACACTGCTTAACCTGCGCCAGCTCCATGCCGATCACCGGATCTTCTTCCGGCTGCAGCACCGGCTGTCCGCAGGCATCGAAGTAGTGCAGGCAGATATCCCCCACGGCACCGCGTGCCGCCAGGGTCTGCAGCATTTCACCATCGTAGTAGTTGCCCGAATTGCGCAACAGAGCTGACGGTTCTAGGTCGCCAATACCGACAATCGCCAGATCGACCTGCTCAAACTGATCCAGTACCTCCGCCACCTCCGCGTTGGCTGACAGCCGCTGGCGATCGCTGACCGAATGTTCGATTGACTGAGACGGCAGCAGCCAGGCGGGGCAGTTCAGCAGCGCCGCCAGATTCTGCGTCAGAATGGTGGCCTGCACATTGCCGTTAGCGCCAACCCCGCCCAGCAGCTGGATAACCCCTTTGCAGGCGATGTTGAGCGGATGCAGCGCATCGACCATCGCCCGGATGGTGCCGCTCCAGGAGGAGATGCCAATTAGTTCATCGTTGCGCAGGCGGGTTTCGAGATAGTGCGCTGCCGCCGATCCAATCGCCTGTTTGATCTGCAGCGGAGAAGCCTGGTCCGGCACATCAACCACAATCGCCTGGGGCAGGTGGTAGGTCTGCTCAATCGCTTTTTCCAGCTCAGGATAGACATTGGCCGGCGGCACAACGCTGATTTTGACCACGCCCTCTTTTACGCTGCGATTAAGGATGCGTGAGACAAAGGACTGCGACAGGGACAGCGACTGCGCGATCTCCGACTGCTTCATCCCCTCGATATAGTACAGGGTGGCGATCTTCACCATCAGTCGCTGTTCATCCTGTTTGGCCATCAGTTTTCCCTCTCAGAGTCTGCCCGGTATTGTTAACCAGGATCATCAAAATCACAACGCAGGCGAATTTGTGATCGTTTTCGCTTTTTGACGATCGCCTGTTGGACGATGCCTCAGCAGAGGCGCATAGTCATTATGCATATAAAATCGTCATTGAATATATATTCATTGAAATTCGTGAGCAGGCCCTTTTGTCCCCATCGTGCCGGTTGTCAGGCTGTAGGGATCATGGGGGGATGGAGATACCCGTCAGGTGATGAACCGATCTGACACGCTGTTTAACGACGCATTTATACAGGATGACAGGCGGCCGATTCCGGACCGGATACGTTAACGGTTAATTTTTTTACCCATCGTGAATATATATTCACGGTCGATTTAAAATTCAGAGGCAGAACATGAACCCTTTCAATCTTTCAGTCGATGAGCTTGAACGCCGGGCGCGGGCGATACGCCGCCGCATTATCCAGCTTAACGCGGGCAGTCCGGCAGGCGGGCACACCGGTGCTGACCTGTCGCAGGTCGAGATCCTGACCGCGCTCTACTTCCGTATTCTGAACTGCGCACCAGATCGCACAGAGGATAACGATCGCGACATCTACATTCAGTCCAAAGGGCATGCGGTAGGGGGCTACTACTGCGTACTGGCGGAAGCGGGCTATTTCCCGACCGAGTGGCTTACCACCTATCAGCACGCTGACTCTCCTCTGCCGGGCCACCCGGTGCGCCAGAAGACACCGGGCGTGGAGCTGAACACCGGTGCGCTGGGGCACGGCCTGCCGGTGGCGGTAGGCATCGCCCTCGCGGCGAAAAAAGATCGCAGCTCCCGCCGCATCTTTGTCGTGACCGGTGACGGCGAACTGGCGGAAGGGAGCAACTGGGAGGCCGCTCTGGTGGCGGCGCACTATGGGCTCGACAATCTGATCATCATCAATGACAAGAACAAACTGCAACTGGCGGGCGCCACCCGGGACATCATGAACACGGACCCGCTGCCGGAAAAATGGCGCGCTTTCGGGCTGGAGGTCAGCGAATGTAACGGCAATGCGATGGCGGCGGTCGTCAGCACCCTTGAAAATCTGCCGCAGAACGGCAAGCCGCAGGTGGTTGTGGCGCATACCGAGAAAGGTTTCGGCGTCTCCTTTATTCAGAGCAAGGCGGAGTGGCATCACCGGGTGCCGAAAGGCGAAGAGATCGCGCTGGCGCTGGAGGAACTGAAAGATGAGTAATGCACAACACCTGGCAAACGTCATGGTTACGGCCTTTATCGACGCGGTTAATCGCGGCGTCGATCTGGTACCGGTGGTCGCGGACTCCACCTCTACCGCCAAAATCGCGCCTTTTATCAAGGCGTTTCCCGACCGGCTGATTAACGTCGGCATCGCGGAGCAGACGCTGGTGGGAACGGCAGCAGGCCTGGCGCTGGGCGGCAAAATCGCCGTGACCTGCAACGCCGCGCCATTTCTGGTTTCACGCGCCAATGAGCAGGTAAAAGTCGACGTCTGCTACAACAACACCAACGTCAAACTGTTCGGGCTGAATGCCGGTGCCAGTTATGGCCCGTTAGCCAGCACCCATCACAGCATTGACGATATCGCCGTGATGCGCGGCTTTGGCAACATCGAGATCTACGCACCGTCCTGTCCGCTGGAGTGTCGTCAGATTATTGATTACGCCCTGGAGCACGTCGGCCCGGTCTATATCCGCCTTGATGGCAAAGATCTGCCGCAGCTGCATGATGACACCTACCGCTTCAGACCCGGCGCGATCGACCTGTTACGTGAAGGCCGCGACATCGCCCTGGTGGCGATGGGATCCACAGTTCATGAGGTGGTTCACGCCGCTGCGCAACTGGCTGAGCAGGGTATTTCAGCGGGCGTGATCGCGGTTCCATCGATTCGACCCTGTGATACCCAACAGCTGCGCAACCTGTTAAATCACTATCCGGCGGTCGTGACCGTGGAGGAGCATAACGTCAATGGCGGTGTCGGCAGCCTGGTCGCGGAAGTGCTGGCAGAAGGCGGCTGCAGCATTCCGCTGGTCCGGCTCGGCATTGCCGATGGGGAGTATGCGATTGCCGGCGATCGGGCCGCCACGCGGGCCCGTCACGGCATTGACGCCAGCAGCGTGGTGAAGAGTGCAGCGCGCATCTGCGCAGGAGTGTGAACATGACGGGACCTCTGATTCTGGCAATCGATGAAGGCACGACTAATGCCAAGGCGATAGCGGTTGATCGTGCCGGGCGGGTGGTGGCGCGTGGCAGCCAGAGTTTAACCCTGCACCATCCCCAGCCGGGGCTGGCTGAGCAGGACCCGATGGCAATCTGGCAGGCGGTGAGGGAGGCGATCACCCGGTGTCTGGCGGCATGCCGGGGCGCGCCTGTCGCCGCCGTCGCGATCAGTAATCAGCGGGAATCGGTGCTGATCTGGCAGCGGCGCGACGGGCAGCCACTGACGCCGCTGATAAGCTGGCAGGATCGCCGTTCTGAGTCGTTCTGTCGCGATCTGCACCAGGCAGGCAAAGCCCCCCGGATCAGCGGCCTGACCGGGCTGGCCGTCGATCCGATGTTTCCGGCAGCGAAGCTGACCGGGATGCTGGCTGCCATTCCCGATGGCGCGGCACGGGCCGCAGCCGGCGAGCTCTGCATCGGCACGGTTGATTGCTGGCTCAGCTGGCAGCTCAGCGCGGGCGAATGCTTTGTGACCGATCATGCTAATGCCGCCCGTACGCAGCTCTACAGCCTGCACCTGAACGACTGGGACGACGAGCTGTTGACGCTGTTTCAGTTGCCGCGAGCCGCGCTGCCGCGCATCATCGCCTCCGCCAGTGAGCAGGGTGTGGTGGCGGTGAACACCATTCCCGGCTTAGCGCCGGGCACCCCCATTCTGGCGCGCATCGGCGATTCGCATGCCGCCCTGCAGGCGCAGCGACGCGGAGACGCTGAAGTCGTAAAAGCCACCTACGGCACCGGCTCCTCCCTGATGATGTCCATGGCGACGCCGTTACTGACCGAAAATGGCCTCAGCACTACCGTGGCCTGGCACGACGGTACGCTGCGTTATGCCTTTGAAGGCAATATTACCCACACCGGCTCAGGCGCGGCCTGGCTGGGTAAGCTGCTCGGCGTGCAGGACCCACGAGAACTGACCGCGCTGGCGCAGGGCTGCGATGACAATCAGGACATCTACTTCGTCCCGGCGCTCTCAGGACTGGGCGCGCCCTGGTGGGATTTACAGGCGCGCGGCATGGTGTGTGGATTGACGGATGCCGCCACCCCCGCGGTGCTGGCGCGGGTGGCGCTGGAGTCGATCGTCTGGCAAATCGCCGATGTCTTTTTTGCGATGGAGCAGGCGAGCGGTCAGCAGCTTCCGGCGCTGTGTGTGGATGGCAGCGCCACGGAAAACAGCTGGCTGATGCAGCTACAGGCCGATGTGTTACAGCGCCCGCTCTACCGGGTGCCCACCGCCGAAGTCTCCGCCCTGGGCGCAGCGTTACTGGCCGGCAAAGTGCTGGGATGGTGGCAGGAGGGCAGTGATATGCAGGCGCTGCAGGGGGGCAGCGTTATCCTGCCCCGTGACGCGCGCGCGCACGCTATGCAGGAAAATTACAAAGGCTGGCTCGACGCTGTTGCCCGCTGCCGTTTTCAGCCGCGTTAAGCGCGATCCCGCGCAGCGGCGTGACGGTTTGCCTGGCCTGAAACCACCTGAGGCCAGGCAACACTTCAGCGCGCCATTTGACGTACCTCGCCCTTATCATTCTTCACGGCAACCAGATCCACCGGCGGCAGATTGCCGCCGCTGAACTCGACCTGACGGATCGGGAAGGCGAAGCGAATATTGCGCGCTTCCATGGCCGCCATCAGTTGCAGGTTAATCTCCTGCTGAATATCCATATATTTGTTGTAATCCGCATCCAGCACGTAATAGACCACTTCAAACGTCAGCTTCGAATCCTCAAACGCCAGGAAGTGGGCGCGGTCAAAACGCGTGGTCTCCACACCCTCGATGATCGCCTTAACCAGCGGGCTAATCTCCCGAACCTGCTCCGACGGGGTGGCGTAGCTGATGCCAAACTTAAAGACGATGCGGCGCTGCTGCATACGCTTGTAGTTGTGAATGGTCTGCTGCAACAGAATGGTGTTTGAGCAGACGATTTGCTCTCCGCTCAGGCTGCGCAGCCGGGTCGTTTTCAGGCCGATATGCTCGATGGAACCGGCAATGTCGCCAAAGACAATAAAATCGCCATGCTCAAAAGGCTTATCAAAACCAATCGCCAGTGACGCAAACACATCGCTCAGCACGGTCTGAATGGCCAGTGCAATGGCGATACCGCCAACCCCGAGGCTGGCGACCAGTGCGGTAATATTGATACCCATGTTCGACAGAATGGCGAGGAACATCATGATCCAGACCACGACCCGCAGCAGAATCCCGAGGATCACCGTAGTCACCGGATTACGCACGTGCAGCGGATCGCGCATCAGGCTCTTCAGCCACAGCCGGATGCCACTGTCGATCCACAGGGCGAGTTGCACAATCAGCGCCAGGAACCAGCCGTGGGCGATGGTGGCGCTCCATGATGCAGGCAGATCGACAAATTTCAGGGCGATCAGCAGCGAAAAGATCAGCAGCAGGGTCTGGCTGGTGCTTCGCAGGATCTCCACCAGGATCGCAGTGACCCGAACGTGACGGTGTTCGCTGTAAAGGGCAATCCGGTTGGAGATAAAGCGAATCAGGGTGCGCAACACCCAGTAGATCACCAGGGTGGCGACCACCACGATGGCGCTGTTGAGCCAGAACGTCTGGTTAAAAAAGAGGGGGTGAAAATGACGTGATGAGAGCCAGTTTTCCATTGGGGAAGGTCTCCTTGCTGGGTTCCGGTTTAAAAGAAATCAAGCAGGAAGCATAGCCTGGATGCGGCCCTCTGGGGGCGCGCATCCGGAAAGCGGTTACTGGAATCGGGTCGATTTATCGCGCGCCAGTCGCTCAAGGGAGAAGATAATCTGCTGAAGCTGCCGCTCCTGCGTTGGGTTCAGCGTGGCAAACCGGAAGCTGAGACGGGGCGTCACACGGGTTTCATTTTTATGCGTCACGACGGTGCGTTCGCCGATGTGCAGCAGCTTAACCGGCACCTCAAAATGACCATACTCACCCAGCTCCACGCGAAACTGATTGAAACTGTCGCCATTCTGCAATCCCTCCGGCAGCGCCTCGTCCACCAGTACACCGATCCCGCCCAGCGACAGATCCTGCAGGCGCAGACGCGTTTTCCGGCCATCCGGCCACACGGTATGGCACCAGAACTCCGGCGCCAGCGGGGCAGTGACCCGGAAAAATTCCCGTCGCTGAATCTGCCACACCAGCTCGGGCAGCGGCGCGCTGAAGGCGGGCAGGCCGTCAAAATCGACCTTCTCCAGCGAGGCGAGACTGAACTCAACCTTTGCGCCGTAGGTTTCCGCCGTGATGCTGAGATCGTCGCTGGTCAGGGCGTAGTCGTTATCCAGATTATTACTGCCGAGGTCAAACAGCAGGCGGTCTGCGTCGGCAGCCAGCATCCGGCTGATAAACTGCCCGCGCGGAAAACGTACCAGTAATGGTGTCTGCAGTCGCAGCAGATCTTTCATTACGCCGAGAACCGCCAGCGTGCCACGTTTTAAATATTGTTCCTGGTCGGCTTCTTTCACATCCTGCTCCACAAGGGGTTTTATTATTTTTACGTTCTGACTACCTCATTACGGTTATCGGCGCAGCGGAAAAAAGCTTTAGCCAGGGTACGCCGAAAAAATCGTGAGGGCAGGCAGGCACTTTCCGAAAAGCTCGCTATACTTAGCGCAGTAAACCGCTTGATTAATCAGGCGTTCACGATGTAATCAAAAAAGGAAGGAGCAACAGATGGGTATTATTTCCTGGATCGTCTTTGGCTTGATCGCGGGTATTCTGGCGAAGTGGATTATGCCGGGTAAAGACGGTGGCGGTTTCATTCTGACGGTGGTGCTGGGTATTATCGGTGCTGTGGTCGGGGGCTGGATCAGTACGCTGTTTGGCTTCGGCCGCGTCGATGGGTTTAACTTCGGAAGCTTTGTGGTCGCAGTGATCGGTGCCATCGTGGTGCTGTTTATCTACCGCAAGGTACGCAGTTGACCGTAACGGTTTAAACAAAAAAGGGGACGAAGTGATTCGTCCCCTTTTTTATGACTCAGATTGGATCGCTTTTTAACGCCCTTGCCCATCATGCTATGAGCCTCTTTTGCTGCGAACAGACTATCGTAGCGTGATCCCACCATGTATTTTCATTAACGCTGACTGCCTCCACAGTGAAATGCGCACTCTCGACTTCACGCCGTAAATCAGGGAGCGGCTTCAGGGTCCGCCAGGGCTTGCCGGCTTTCCATAAATGGTGGCTGCAGGGATCATAGGCCGCAATGTCTGCTGAATGACGAGGTGTGCCGCACATTGAACCGATCACAAAGCGTCCCTCCGGGCTGAGCAGCCTTCTTACCTCGGCAAAGAAGCGCTGCCGATCGTCGTCGATCAGGCAGTGTAAGCAGCTGCCGTCAATAATGAGCTCAAATGTTGCCGCCTGGCAGCGATCGATATGACAGACATTGCCGACAAGAAATGTCGCGGTGAGTCCGGCTTGCTGAAAACGCTTTTCGGCCCACTCTATCGCGGTCTCTGACCAGTCTACCCCCCAGACTGAATATCCCTGCTCAGCGAGAGACTGCGCGGCCATGGCGCCATTACCACATCCCATCTCCAGTACCGGTGCGCCAGGCTCCGGTAAATAGTGGTGAGTACGGAGCCACTGAAAGATTTCTTCCTGCTGTTTTTTGGCTCTGAGATAACCTTCTCCTGCCCAGGCCACCGCGCCGTTTGCCAGAAGCTGCCTGTAATGTTGTTCATAGGGGTTCATGTCAGAGACTCCTTTTCAACGCCGGACCCTCTGTTTTATACGTCAGGGCCGCCTGCGTGTCATCGCACCATTTCGGCCATAGTTCTATCTGTGAGCGAAGCGGCAGAAAAAAGGCCGGGCGGATTTCAGGAACGTTCGGGAGGGAAAGGTCTGCAGGCAGAGAAAGATAATTCTGAGCGGATTGAAAGAGGCTGAAAAAGGCGGGTTATCAGAGGAGAAAACCCTCCGGGCTGGCCGGAGGGTTGCATCACGAAGGCTCTTATCAGAAGTCGTAACCGACGGTCGCCATCACGCTGCGTTCAGCGCCACGGTAGCAGTAGCCGGTGCCGTAACAGGCGGCCACATAGGTGCGATCGGTCAGGTTATTCGCATTAACCTGCACCCAGGCTCCTTTCAGGCTGTTATTCCAGACACCGAGATCGGCGCGAACGGAGGCATCAAACAGCGTGACCGACGGCAGACGAGTGGTGTTCTCGTTGTCCGCCCACTGCTTGCCGATGTAGCGCACGCCCGCGCCGGCACTCAGACCGTAATCAAACTGATAGTGGCCCCAGAGAGACGCCATGCTGTTTGGCGCCACGTAAGGCGTGTGACCATCATTACCATCTACCGAATCCTTGTAGCGCAGATGATTCAGGGTATAGCTCGCCACTGTGCTCAGGCGTGAGGTGAGCTGATTACGCGCCTCCAGCTCAATACCCTGGGAATGAACTTTGCCCGATGGCGTATAGGTCGCCGTCAGCACGTCGCGGTTCGCCACATCTTTCTGCGTCAGATCATAAATCGCAGCGGTATAGAGATCGCGTGTGCCAACCGGCTGATATTTCACCCCGGCCTCATACTGTTCTGACGTGGTCGGTTTCAGCAGATTATTGTTGCGGTCGGTGAGGGCGGTGGGCGTAATCGCCTGGCTCCAGCTGACATAGGGTGAGATGCCGTTATCGAAGGCAT
The DNA here is from genome assembly GCF_011800325.1 of Pantoea sp. EKM101V. Classification (NCBI taxonomy): domain Bacteria; kingdom Pseudomonadati; phylum Pseudomonadota; class Gammaproteobacteria; order Enterobacterales; family Erwiniaceae; genus Pantoea; species Pantoea sp. EKM101V. The sequence goes on along the minus strand of NZ_JAALFP010000002.1, from coordinate 41,476 downwards.
AGAGCAGGGCGGCGCGCCCGCTGATGTGATCATCCTGACGGCGATCGCTGCCGCTGTTATTCGCGACGATGCGATCGTACCGGCCAGAAAGATCCAGATGCCAGCGGTCCAGCTTCATCTCATCCTGCAGATAGAGGCCGGTCTGGTAGTAACGACGGGTTTTATCCGCCCAGGTATAGGCTGGCATGTCACCGACCTGCTCGCCGGTCAGGGCATTCAGCTGTGAAGCCGAGCCGCCTGCCGCGGAGATCTCATTTTTGTAGCGGTGATATTCAGCACCCAGCGTCACGCGATGCTCCAGTTCACCGGTGGCAAACTCCGCCTGTAAACGGTTATCGGTAGCCCATGCCGCCAGAGAAGAGCGCTCACCTGAATAGTAGCGGTTCAGCAGATCGGGATTATTTTTATCCCAGCCAATCTGATAGACCTGATCGAGATCGACATTCGAGTGGCTGTAGCTGCCTGTTGAGGAGAAGGACCAGACGTCATTAAAGCGATGAGCGAAGTCGAAGCTGTAGATCTGCTCGCGGCGTTTGAACTGGTCGAGGTCGCTGTTGCCCTCATAGAATCCTTTGCTCAGCTTATAGCCGTTGTGTTCGGTGATGCTGCCGTCACCCGGGACGGAGCCGTGATAGCCGCCAGAGGGATCTTTCTGCAGATAGGCTTTCAGGATCAGATGGGTATCTTCATCCGGCTGCCACATCAGCTGCGGCATCAGCGCATATTTCTCTTCGCGGGTGTGATCGTACTGGGTGTCGCTGTTGCGGGTCACGCCGGTCAGACGGTACGCCCACTGGTCGTTGATGGCGTTGGTGTAGTCGAACATTGTGCCGGTGGTGGCATTGCTTCCCGCCTGCAGCTGAATGTGACCCTCTTCCGCGAACTGAGGACGCTTAGTGACCAGGTTTACCAGCCCGCCAGGCACCGTCTGGCCGTAAAGGGCCGAAGAGGGGCCTTTGATCACGTCGACGCGCTCAAGGAAGGCGTTATCCACCTGCAGAATGTTGAAACTGCCGCCGTCGCTCATCAGCCGCATGCCGTCGAGGAAGGTGTTATCGACATCGCCGCCGTGGAAGCCGCGCAGCGCGATGGTGTCGTAACGGGTGGCGGCACCGCCAAAGTTAGTAAAGACACCGGAGCTGTAGCCCAGCGCCTGATTCAGGGTCAGTGCCCCCTGGTCCTGGATCTGCTGACGGGTCACAACCGAAATTGACTGCGGTGTGGTCACCAGCGGCCGATCGCTTTTGGTTGCGCCCTGGCTGGTGGTTGCCAGATAGCCCTGGGTGGGAGAGGTCGCATCTTCCTGCGGCTGCGCAGTCACGACCATATCGGCAGCGTAACTCAGGGCAGGCGCGGCCAGCACCAGAGTGCAGAGGGGAACATAACCTTTCAGCGGCAATGACAGTTTCATCGAAATTCCTTTCTTAACAAAGGTTCAGGCAGGTGTAGTCAGTTTGTTGATACATAATCTCATTATCATAATGAGAATTATTACCTTTTGTAAAAACGCTGCAATTTTGCCTGTGGATGAGAGAACGTCAAGTAAAATTCGCTGAAGTAAGGAAAGAATACCTCCGGCCAGGCCAGAGGTATTCAGAGACTAATCAGGGCTGAGAGGCTGACGCCTGAGGAATATCGTGGGCGCTGTTACAGGTTTTATCTTTCGGGCAGTACTTATCCAGCAGTTTCAGCGTCACGCCATTTGTCCAGCCGAAGCCATCCTGCAGCGGGTACTCACCGCCGCCGCCGCCGCCGAGATTTTTGCCTTCAACGACATATTTCTCGACCAGCTTATGCTCACGGTCATAGGTGCTCTGGACATTTTGCAGGAAGCGTAATCCCACCTTTTTAGCCAGTTCTGGCTGGTTGTAATGCTCCAGTCCTTCCACTGCAACCCACTGCAGCGGTGCCCAGCCGTTAGGGGCGTCCCACTGCTGACCGTTGTTCACGGTAGTCGTGACCAGCCCGCCTGGCTTCAGCAGCTGTTTCTCTACCGCGCTGGCGGTACTTTCCGCCTGCTTATCGCTGGCGACCTGCAGATAGAGCGGGAACAGTGTGGCCGCGGTCAGCTGCGGATGAACCTGCTTTTTCTGCCAGTCATAGTCGGCATACCAGTTCTGTTTACTGTCCCACAGATAGCGGTTAATCGCCGCCTGGCGCTTCTCTGCGCGATCGGCATACTGCTTCGCCAGATCGCTCTGTTTGTTCATCTGGTACCCTTTAGAGAGCGTCTGCTCCAGATGGAACAGCAGGCTGTTCAGGTCAACCGGGGCCAGCTGCGTCGTGCGGATGGTGGAGAGGTTATGCGCATCGGTAAACCAGCGTGAACTGAAATCCCAGCCCGACGCTGCCCCGGAGCGCAGCTCGCGGTAAAGTTCCGCTTTATTGCGCTGCGGTGCTTTCTGCGCGGTGGCAATATCATCCATCCAGGACTCGGTGCGCGGCACGTCACGGGCATCCCAGTAGCGGTTAAGCAGCGTACCATCCGCCAGCTTAATCACCCGCTTGCTGGCCGCGCCCGCCGCCACTTTGTCGCTATCCGCCATCCAGTAGTCATACTCTTTCTGCAGTTCAGGCAGGTAGTGGCTGTACGCTTTGCCCTGGTCATGCGTCGCCAGCAGATCGACCATCAGGCTGAAGAATGGCGGCTGCGAGCGGCTCAGATAGTAGCTGCGGTTGCCGTTGGGAATGTGACCGTAGCGGTCAAGAAGCGAGGCGAAGTTATCCACCATATCCTGCACTTTATCCCAGTGTCCGCTCTCGGCCAGCCCCAGCATGGTGAAGTAGCTGTCCCAGTAATAGATCTCGCGGAAGCGACCACCCGGCACCACATAGGGCTTGGGAAGCGGCAGCAGCGAGTCATATTGTCCGGCGCTGCTGGTGGTGCGCGTCAGCACCGGCCACAGGCCATCAATGTGGTCACGCAGGTTTTGCCCGGCTGGCGGCACATATTTGTCGCCTGCGGCGGGCAGGGTAAAGTTGGCATCAACAAAACGCTTCAGATCGAAATTGCGCTGTTTCTTCTGCATCTGCCAGTCGGCAAGTATCGACGCGGGATCAAATTTCGGCACCGCATCGGCAAAGGTTTTCTGGTCCGGGTAGAACTTCGCCTGTTGCACGGCATTAAACAGCGGCCCCAGACGAACGTCTGGCGGCTGCGGCTGATTATCCAGCATGCGGCTGTGGTCGTCGGCATGAGCAGTGAAGGCGGGTACGCTCAGCAGCAGAGTGAGCAGAAAGGGCGCATAACGCTGACGCCGTGGGGCGGCGTTTACCTCAATTTTTGTCATCGGTTTTTCTCCTTGTCCGAAATGCGGCCGCGCGTAACGCATTGACCACAGGACCAACTTTAGACCGTATCCCGACACTTCACCCTGAAGCGAGCCGGAAATGTGAAGCCACGGGAATTATTTTTAGGGTAAAAAGCCCTGCGCGACGCGGGTTTTTTCTTGCGCTGACCGGGATTTTCCCTGACGCTGAAAGAAAAAAAGGAGAGCAGGATGGAGATCATCTGGTATCACCCGTCGCAGTCTGCAACGGCCTGGATTCGGGGTTTACAACAGCGTCTGCCACAGGCGCGGGTGCGTGCCTGGCAGCCAGGCGATGAGGGGCCGGCCGATTATGCGCTGGTCCGTTCCCCTCCCGCAGAGATGCTGCGGGGACGTTCTACCCTGCGCGGCGTCTTTGCCCTGGGCGCGGGCGTCGATGAGATTCTGAAACAGCTGGAGCAGCACCCGGAGATGCTGCCCGACAGCGTGCCGCTCTATCGGCTGGAAGATACCGGCATGGCGCGCCAGATGCAGGAGTATGCTGTCCATAGCGTCCTGACCTGGTTCCGCCGCTTTGATGACTACCGGCTTCAGCAGCAGCAGGCGTGCTGGCAGCCGCTGCCTCCCTATGCGCGTGAAACCTTTACCGTCGGTATTCTGGGGGCGGGCGTGCTGGGGCAGAGCGTCGCCGAGGGCCTGAAGCCCTGGGGGTTCCCGCTGCGCGTCTGGAGCCGTTCGCCGAAAACCATTGACGGCGTCACCAGCTTCGCCGGTCGCGATGCTCTGCAGCCGTTCCTGCAGGGGACGCAGGTGTTAATCAACCTGCTGCCGAGTACGCCGGAGACGATTAACCTGATCGACCAGCACTTTTTAGCGCAGCTGCCGCACGGCGCGTTCTTCCTCAACATCGCACGCGGTGCACAGGTGGTGGAAGCGGATCTGCTGGCGGCATTGGAGAGTGGTCAGCTGAAAGCGGCGGCACTGGATGTGTTTCAGGTGGAGCCGCTTCCTGAAGCGCATCCGCTCTGGTCCCATCCGCGCGTCACAATTACCCCCCATAATGCGGCGGTCACGCTGATCGACGAAGCGATCGACTATATTGCCCGCGCCATTACTCAGGACCAGGCAGGCGAAACGCCGCCGGGCAGGGTGGATCGGCAGCGCGGCTATTAACTAACCGGCCCTGTCAGGGCCGCTCAGGAGGAGAGAAGAATGTATCCGGTAGATCTGCATATGCACACTGTTGCCAGCACACATGCTTACAGCACGCTGCACGACTATGTGGCTCAGGCGAAGCAAACGGGCCTGAAACTGTTTGCCATTACCGATCACGGCCCTGACATGGCTGACGCGCCGCACTACTGGCACTTTGTGAATATGCGCATCTGGCCGCGGGTGATCGATGGCGTGGCGATTCTGCGCGGTATTGAGGCCAACATTAAAAATCAGCAGGGGGAGATCGACTGCTCCGGCCCGATGCTTGATGCGCTGGATCTGATCGTTGCCGGCTTTCACGAGCCGGTTTATGCGCCGCGCGACAAAAAACAGCACACTGACGCGATGATCGCCGCAATGGCCAGCGGACAGGTTCACATCATCAGCCATCCGGGCAACCCGAAATTCCCGGTCGATATCCCGGCTATCGCTGAAGCTGCCGCACATTATGACGTGGCGCTGGAACTGAACAACTCCTCCTTTACCCACTCGCGTCCCGGTAGTGAACCTAACTGTCGCGCGATTGCTGCCGCGGTGCGCGACGCCGGTGGACGGCTGGCGTTTGGCTCCGATTCCCACACTGCATTTACGCTGGGCCATTTCGAACACTGCCTGCGCATCGCCCGTGAAGTGGATTTTCCGGAGGATCGGGTGTTAAATGTCACGCCGCGCCGCCTGCTCGACTTTCTGGAGCAGCGCAGCGGCAAACATATTGCTGAACTGGCTGACTTTTAACTTACTTTGCCTCAAGGAAATCTGACTCATGAATGAGTTTTCCATTCTGTGCCGCGTGCTCGGCTCTCTGTTTAATCGTCAGCCGCAGGACCCGCTGCTGGTCCCGCTGTTTACCCTGCTACGCGAGGGTAAGCTGCAGTCACAGTGGCCGCTGGAGCAGGATGAGCTGCTGACCCGTCTGCAACAGAACAGCGATCCTCAGGCGCTGGCCGCTGATTACAACGCGCTGTTTGTCGGCAGCGACTGTAACGTGCCGCCTTACGCTTCACAGTGGCCTGAAGGAAAAACCGAGCCGGAAGTGCGGGCGTTTCTCTCCTCGCGCGGTATGCCACTAAGCGATGCGCCCGCGGATCACTTTGGTGTTCTGCTGCTCTCTGCATCATGGCTGGAAGATCAGTCGGCGGAAGATGAGAGCGCGGCGCAGCTGGCGCTGTTCGAAGAGTATCTGCTGCCGTGGTGCGGGGCTTTCCTGGGCAAAGTGGAAGCGCATGCCACCACCGCGTTTTACCGCACGCTGGCGATGCTGAGCCGCGAAGCCATTCAGGTGATGTACAACGAGCTGCTTGAGAGTAACGAACAGCAGCCCGACGCCTGATTGCCTGCGTCGCCGGGTTCTGCCGTGACTGCCTGAGAATGTGAGTTTATGCTAACGCCCTGTGGTCGTTATCCGAGCAGTTTAAAGAATCAGCTGCTCGGGTCGGCAGGCGTATAACTTTGCAAGTCGCTCGCGTGTTTTCTTCTGGGGCTTACTGTCGGGTCGTTCGAGTTGCGAAATCGCACTTTGTGTCGTGCCCAGTTGCTGAGCCACCTCATGCTGACTCATACCCCGATAGATGCGCCAGGCTGCCTGAAGGCTCACTTCCTGCTCAATCATGATCCCTGCTACGTCATGGGGGATCGTTTCGTCATCATGCTCATCGGCCTCAGCAGAAAGCGATTCCCATTCGCCCTCGCTGGCTGAAAGCAACTTTTCATACTCCGCAACGGGCAGAACCACAAACTGTGGTTTACCGCTTTCATCATAAATATATTGTTTTGACATAATTTATCCGGGATTTTCTCTGTGCAGCAAATGCAACAGTAGCGCAGGGCATATCCTGACGGGCTGGCACAATAAGGTATTTAATAGGTCACCGACGTTCTTCTGGCCACCTCTTTGATCTCCAGTATCACTGGTTCCCCTCCGGTGATGGCAAAAATGATCCGGTAGTTGCCCACCCGCAGGCGGAAGTGATTATCACTGCCCTGCAATTTCCTGATATCGAGTGAGACGATCGGAAAACTGACCAGTTCACCTACCTTCTGATGAATGATCTTTTGAAAGCGTGTGTCGATCTTCATGAGGTGTTTTAACGCACGCCGTGACCAGACCACCTCGACCATCATCCACCTCACCCTGTAAACACCGTCCCTGAGTTCCGGAGGAGGATAATGGCAAAGTCTAATGTGTTCAAGGTTATTTTCTAATTATCTAATGCCCGGTTTGTCAGGCGCTCATCCGTGCCGTTCACCACGCCGCCGGGTGCGTACCCGGCACACACCCCGGCGTTGCGCAGAACTGTGGTGTGCCGGGCAGCCAGGCGGCGGCGCGCAGCCGGACGCCAATCCCCCATGGCGTCAGCTCCAGGAAGGGCAGGTTGTCCTTCACCTGAGGCACAATGCCCGAGCCGGTGTGCTGGCCTGCGGCATGCTGCTGCAACAGCCATGCGGTGCGCGCCAGTGACAGCCGGACCTGGCTGCCGTGCCCCCCGGTAAGACGCCGCCGTAATCCCTCCAGCACCGCGGCCGCCAGCAGATAGCCGGTGGCATGATCCAGCGCCTGGACCGGCAGCGGGCACGGTTTATCGCTCTGCTGCCACTGCATGCCCCGTTCGGCAATGCCGCAGCCCATCTGCACCAGACTGTCGAAACCGCGCCGGTTGCGCCACGGCCCCTGCCAGCCCCAGGCATTCAGGCTGGCATCGACCAGCCCCGGTGAGAGTGACTGGCGGGTTTCGGCATCAAAACCGAGCCGTTCCAGCGCATCGGCCCGATAGCCGTGTACCAGAACATCGGCGTCCCGCAGCAGGCGGATAAACCGGTCGCGATCGACCGGCTGTGTCAGGTCGAGCACCGCACGTCGCTTGCCGCAGCTCATCTCCTCATCCAGCGTCGGCTCCGCCCAGCCGGGGGGATCGATACGCAGTACCGTGGCACCCAGGCTGGCAAGAAAGCGGGTGGCGACGGGGCCGGCAATAATCCGCGTCAGATCCAGCACCCTGATCCCCTGTAACGGACGCGCTTCAGCCAGCGGCCACGCGGGCGCAGGCGCTGCAGCCGTCGTGTGCCAGTCAAACAGCGGCTCGCGCTGCACCGCCTGACCCTGGGGATGCTGCTGCCAGGCTTCGGCGCTGCGCATTTTGGCGGCACAGCCTCCCGCTTCAATAATTGCCTGTTCCAGTTCGCTGGCCTGCCACTGCTCAACCTGCTGCGCCAGCGCCGGGCGATCGGCGTGGGTGCCCAGTACCTGCTCCATCGCCAGCCGGTGATGAGCCGCGTTGGTATGCAGGCGGATCCAGCCGTCGCGACTGCGGTAGTCTCCGGCAAAAGCATCCCACATTGCCGGGCCCGGGCGGTTTAACGGATGAAAGCTCTGCTGGAACCAGCGTGACGCCTGTCTGACGTTGACGGTAACAGGTGGGGAGGGATAAGTCGGGCGGGCGGTGGCGAGAAGCGCCGCCACCGCCTGGGTTGCCAGACCCAGGCTGGTGGCCGCCAGTTCACTGACGGCAAACGCGGAAGAGAATGTTGAACGATCAATAAAAGCGGGGAGAGGCCAGACGTTATCGCTGCCTTGCAATCCCTGCACCATCTGTTGCCAGAGTGAGGCGGTGCGCGCTGAATCCATGTTGTGCTCCCTGAGTACGTTTTCTCAAGCATAGCACGCCGGATTAACGCCGCCGCAGGCGCGGGAAGCGGGCGTGCATGCGCAGGTTACGCAGGTTAAGCACGGCGATGGCCGTGCCAAGGATCACCAGCGAGGCACCGATAATCTTAAAGCGGTTGAGACTGTCCCCCAGTACGATGATGCCCATCAGCACCGACAATACCGGCGTCAGCAGGGAGTAGGGCATGATCAGGTTGACGTTATATTTCTTCAGCAGCACATACCAGAGCGTGTAGGCAATAATTGACGAGGCGATGGCGCTGTAAAGAATGGCGAACCAGCCGTGCCAGCCTGCATGTTCGAGGGCGTAAAGCTGATTCGACTCCATCACCAGGCTGGAGGCGCCGACAATCGGCATCGCCAGAAAGGCAATCCAGCCGGTCATGGTCAGTGGCTTAATCGGCGGCGACTTCTTTACAATCAGGTTACTGACAGCCCAGCCGGTGGCGCTGCACAACAGCAGGCAGAGCACCCACCACGACGGAATCGTCGGGCTGCCTGACAGCACCACCACACCGCTCAGCGAGATCATAATGCCCATGATCTGCACCAGCTTCAGCTTCTCTTTCAGCACCAGCATCGCCAGCAGCATGGCAATCGGCGTGCCCAGCTGCACCACAATTGCCCCGGTGCCGGCATCGGTATAGCGCAGGCCGACGAACAGCAGCGAGAAGTGCATAAACCCGAAGGTGAAAGCCAGCAGCAGCAGCCAGGGCAGTTGCTTACGTTCAATACGGCAAAACGGCACCAGCACCACGGCGACGACCAGAAAACGCATAAAGGTCAGAAACAGGGGCGGCAGCTCCAGCAGGCCCCATTTCACCGCCACATTGTTGAAGGCCCAGACAGAGACCACCATCAGAATCAGAAAAAAATGCCGCACAGCCACGATAATATCCTTTCGATGTTTTTTGCTTAGCCCGCTAATGATGGCACGAACTGCGGCATTCCAGCCAATGCCGGAAAAAATTTTCTGCGCGCAGCAGTGAGACTTTCGGACGTGATGCTGGCAGACTGATTTGACACGACTTCTGAAAAGGACCCGATTCGGTATGACCCAGACGCCCGCTTTACCCCTTGCCCTGATTCAGCTTGAAGTCCCGCCCGCTAACGTTGTTTCGCAGATTGGTGAACAGCCACGCTGGTTTATCGAGGCCCTCGATCTGCAACCCCATGAGTACCTGATTGTGCGGCCCCATCTCGGTGAAGCGTTACCGGCTTTTGATGAAATTTCCGGGGCGATCCTCAGCGGCTCCTGGGCGATGGTCACCGATCATGAGGAGTGGAGTGAGCGCAGCGCGGCCTGGGTCCGGGCAGCCATTGAGCAGGAGCTGCCGCTGCTGGGTGTCTGCTATGGTCACCAGCTGATGGCCTATGCGCTGGGTGGCGAGGTGGCGGATAATCCGCATGGCTGGGAACGCGGCCTGCTCCCAATCCGCTGCAGCGCTCAGGCGCAGCGCGATCCGCTGCTGCAGGGTCTGCCAGCCGGGTTCAGCGTCTGGCTGTCACACCGGCAGTCGGTCATCACTCCGCCGCCTCAGGCGCAGGTGCTGGCGGCGTCGGCGCAGGATGGCTGCCAGATTTTGCGTTACGCTCCGCAGGCGCTGTCGGTGCAGTTTCATCCCGAATTTTCACGGCACATTATGAACGTCTGTCTGCCGGAAGGGCTTTCTGATGGCGGGGACGTTATCGAGGGGAAAGACTGGGCGCGTGCCTTGCTGGTGGAGTTCTGGCAACAGACGCGCCCGGCCGCAGCGCAGGCTCAGGGCGCGTAGTGACGCCGGCAGCGATAAACCCAAGCGGGTGGCACATTTTTCAGCACCCGCTCGCGTTCCCAGGTGAAGTAACGCGACAGGTCGGGCTGGGTCAGTGAGGTGTACTGAAACTGCACAAAGATCCCATCCGGACCCAGGGCATTAAACACCGCCCGCAGGATCGCTTCGCGCAGCGCGGGCGGTAAGGACAGCAGTGGCAGGCCGGAGAAGATCGCATCATATTCCCCGTTCAGGTACTCCGCGGAGCAGGTGCGCACGGTCATGCGCGTGTCGTCCAGCGCGCTGAGCTGGTCGGCCAGCGCAGCGCTGATCTCAAAGGCATCCAGCGTGGCGTCAGGGGACATCTCTGCCAGTATCCGCCGTGTCAGGACGCCATCGCCCGCGCCCAGCTCGGCAATCCGTAACGTTTCAGGCCACGCAACAGAGGCAATCATGGTGCGGCATAACGCCTCTGAGGACGGTGTTATGCTGCCCATCATGCGCGGATTGCGGATAAACTGATGCACGAAATTGGCTTTAGCGCGCATCTGGGTAAAAGCCGAAGCCAGCATGCTTATCTCCCGAATGAATTCATCCTCTCGTTGACCCCTTTGTGACGCACTAGTTTCTTATTTGCCAGCCTTTCCGAAAAAAGTCGGAATTTTCTATAAACGAAGCGGAAGCGACGATTCCTTCGGCGCGGTCACAGTTTCCGGTCATCGGAACTGACAGGCTGGCGATGATCATTCATGTTAATAATAAGTTTCGTCATTGTTACATCAGTCACCTGTCAGGAGAATGACCATGCGTTATGCCGCCCCGGGAGAACAGGGTTCTCTGATCACGTTACAAAAGAATTATGGCAACTTTATTAATGGTGAATTCGTCGCGCCGGTTAACGGCAACTACTTCACCAATACCTCGCCGGTAAACGGGTCTGAGGCCGGTGAGTTCCCGCGCTCAGACGTGGCTGATGTGGATAACGCGGTGGCAGCGGCCGCGGCGGCCGCAGAAGCCTGGGGCAAAACCTCTCCGCAGCAACGCGCGCTGCTGCTGCTCAAAATTGCCGATCGGCTTGAAGCGAATCTGGAGACGATGGCGGTTTATGAAACCTGGGATAACGGTAAGCCCGTGCGCGAAACGCTGGCGGCGGATCTGCCCCTCGCTGTCGACCACTTCCGTTATTTTGCCGGCTGCGTCCGGGCGCAGGAGGGCAGTGCGGCGGAGATCGATGAGTTCACCGCCGCCTACCATTTCCATGAGCCGCTGGGCGTGGTGGCGCAGATTATCCCGTGGAACTTCCCGCTGTTAATGGCGGCCTGGAAACTGGCCCCGGCGCTGGGCGCAGGGAACTGTGTGGTGCTGAAACCGGCTGAACAGACGCCGCTGTCGATCACCGTGTTTGTCGATCTGATCAAAGACCTGCTGCCGCCGGGGGTGCTGAACGTAGTGCACGGGTATGGTAAAGAGGCGGGTGAGGCGCTGGCGTCCCACGCCGGCATTGCCAAAGTTGCCTTTACCGGTTCAACCGCCACCGGCGGCCATATTCTGGAGCTGGCGGCGAAGAGCCTGATCCCCTCTACGGTCGAGCTGGGCGGTAAATCACCCAATATCTTCTTTGAAGATATCATGCAGGCGGAAGAGAGCTTTATTGAGAAAGCAGCCGAAGGCGTGGTGCTGGGCTTCCTGAACCAGGGCGAAGTCTGTACCTGCCCGTCACGGGCGCTGGTACAGGAGTCGATATATGAGCCGTTCATGGCGGCCGTCATGAAGCGGGTGAAAACTATCAAACGGGGCGATCCGCTGGATACAGAGACGATGGTGGGAGCCCAGGCGTCACAGCAGCAGTTTGATAAAATTCTCTCCTATCTGGACGTGGCCCGGCAGGAGGGCGCGGAGGTGCTGGTGGGCGGAGGCGTCGAGAAACTGGATGATTCCCTCAACAGTGGCTACTACATTCAGCCGACCCTGCTGAAAGGCAACAACAGCATGCGGGTATTCCAGGAGGAGATCTTTGGCCCGGTTATCGGCATCACCACCTTTAAGGATGAAGCCGAAGCCGTCCGCATTGCCAACGACTCCATCTATGGGCTGGGGGCAGGCGTCTGGACCCGCGATATCAACCGTGCTTATCGGGTCGGCCGGGCAATCAAAGCCGGACGCGTCTGGACAAACTGCTATCACCTCTATCCGGCGCACGCGGCCTTTGGTGGCTATAAGAAATCGGGGATTGGGCGTGAGACCCATAAAATGATGCTGGACCACTATCAGCAGACCAAAAACCTGCTGGTCAGCTACAGTATCGAACCGCTCGGTTTTTTCTGAACCTGACGCGGGGAGCCGCTGCCTGCGGCTCTCATTCCTCTCCGTTATCACCGCTGAACCACGCTACGGCGTGGTTTTTGTACGATTAGAGGATGTAATGTGCCGGGTGATTTTTGCCTTCGGGAACCGTCAGACGGCCCGGTAAAGAACAATTAATCAGTCTGTTAAAAAATTTAACATGTTTATTTAACGTTTCGCTTACTTTTCCCTCCTCACGCCGGGTGCCTGGCTGCAGCCAGGCACTACATCAATATATTAACGTATTGATAAACTGGCATTTATACGAATCCTCCTTTGCGAACCGACGCCCGATGCCTCTCTGCTTCCGGGGTACGAATCATTCTGATCTTTCCTTAATAGCGCCACTCATTACATGAGGGGTGTTAATGCTGATTTCAGCCCTGTCATATTTTTGAGTAAAAATACTTCATATTAACGCAACTTGTTAAGATTACTCCTATGTAGATGGTTAAAAGTGAGGCAGATTTGTATTAACAAAATTAGTTAATGAAAACTGATGTTTTTTGCACCAAAACCGTGCCGTTGAATTTTCGTCAGTCTTATGTAAACTTGCAGCTAATATTTACAAATGGATTTTGGTTTCAGGCTCACGGGCAGGATTTTCCTGACTCGTGCGGTAGCTATGAGAGATCATGGATTGATAAAGTGTTTAAAATGAACAACTAACAGCGGTCAGGGAAGGGTGGCTGGTGCGGTCTGCTTAAACTTTCAGCGACATCTGAATTGTCAGCGCGAAAGTTTTTCTGTCATGGATGGCTTAAGTAATCTCTGGATTTACCCTGCCTCAGGAATTTTGTCGGAAAGAAATAGATCAACAATTTGATCATTTACATTCAGGCGTAATTTCTTCCCGTCTCTGCCTTAGCCTGCCGAAGTCGCTTTTCATACTTAATCTTTGTTGATCGTTTTTCAGCAGTGCAGACGCTAATTCAGCGCAATCTGCTTAATGATTGCTTTTTGGTCTGGTACTAATCAGCGGCCAGACATTTAACACCCTCCGATTTTCATTACTGACACCCGGCCCCTGGCCACTCTTCTAGGTACGAATGGAACACAACATGAAAAATATGGTGAAGCTCCGCATTGCATTAGGCCTGATGGTTGTTTTCTCTCTTGCGGGCTGTAAGACGCCCCCAAAAATGACGGATGACACGCTGGTGACCAGCACAGTCGATGGCGTGGCGATCAGCCACCGCTATGCGATTAAACCGCCAGCCCAGTTCACGCCGGTGAATCAGCCTTACCGTGCGCTCTATCCTGCCTCGGTAATGAGCCAGCCCAGCTTTGGCGGCAAAGTGGTTGAGACCCTGAAAAGCGGTGACAGCTACACCGTCATTGGTCAGGTAGAGAACAACTGGCTGGCGCTGGGTGAACCGGACCAGGCCGCTGCGGAACCGGAAAAGGATGCCGCCAGCGCGAAAGAGGCGACGCCACCGGCTGCGCCACAGGCCACCGTTAAGCTGGCAGGCTATGTGCCGTTCCGCGCCGTCGTGAAAAGCGAGCTTTACGATCAGACCGTGAAAGCCGATCAGCCAAAACGCCGTGCACGCAGCAGCAGCAAGAAAAAGACCTGCGTCGCGGTCAACGGTGACAGCACCGCCTGCCAGAACAGCAGCAGCGGAACCTGGATCATTAACTAATCGCACTGAGCAGGGAGGGCAGGATGATGATGACACGACAACTGCGCGCGGCGCTGATCGGCGTGATGGCCTGGCTGCTGGCAGGCTGCAGCAGCAGTACGCCGCCAGTGGCCTACTACAACCTGGATGTGCAGGCGCAGAACCAGGTTAACGGCGGTGCGCCGCTGAAAGTGCGGGTCATGTTGCTGACCTCCGACGCGGATTTCATGTCGGCCGATTTCTACTCCCTGCAAAACCAGCCGGCGACCGCGCTGGGTAGTGCGCAACTGAATACGCAACAGTTCTTCCTGACGCCGGACCAGCGCAGCAAAACGCTGCGCATCCGGAGTCTGCCCGAGGCGCGCTTCATCGGCATCATGGCGGAATACCAGGCGCTGGATGGCAAAGTCTGGCGGCTGTCGCTGCCGGTCCCGGAAGGCGATGCCCCCGCATTCTGGGCGTTCTGGAAACGTAACGATGGCGAGCTGAATGCCCGCATCGTCGCGGGCGTTAACGGCCTACGAGTGGAAAAACAGTGATGCCTATGAACAGAGCCGAAAAGGTGGTCTGGACCGAGGGGATGTTTCTGCGTCCTCACCATTTCCAGCAGTCAGAAAATTATCTTCTCAGTACCCTGCGGGAATGGGGTCAGTCCCAGCGCCCCTTCACCTGGGGTTTTTACGATCTGGAGTTTGATGAGGCGCTGATGCGTCAGGGCAAACTGGCTCTGAGTGCCGCCAGCGGCTGCCTGCCGGACGGCACCTTCTTTGCGTTCAGTCAGCCCCGGCATGGCCCGGCACCGCTCGATCTGCCTGCCACGATTGACCGCAGCAAGGTCGTGCTGGCGATACCGGCCCGCCGCAACGGACGTGAGGCGGTTGCCTTCCAGGAGTCTCAGGATTCTCTGGCGCGCTATCTGGCCTGGGAAGCGGAAGTGGAAGATGACAACGCTCAGGCGGTGGGCAGCGCGACCGTGCAGTTTGGCAAACTGCGCCTGCGTCTGATGCTGGAGCAGGACCTGACCGCTGAGTGGACCGCAATGGGCGTGGCGCAGGTGATTGAAAAACGCAGCGACAACCATATCCGGCTAGACAGCGACTACATTCCACCGATGCTGACCCTCAACAGCAGCCGTCCGCTGCAGAACATGTTCAACGATCTGCACGGGCTGATCCAGCAACGCAGCCAGCAGCTGAGCCAGCGGGCGCCCGGCACAGGCCGCTTCAACAGCGCCGATATGGTCGATTTTATGCTGCTGGCGCTGCTCAATCGTCAGCTTGGCCTGCACAGCCATCTGCAGCATCTGCCGCTGCTTCATCCGGAGACGCTTTACAGCCACTGGGTGCAACTGGCGGCAGAACTCAGCACCTGGACGCCCGCCCGCGCCCCGGACGGGCTGCCGCTTTACGATCATGACGATCTGCAGGGCTGCTTCAGCCGCCTGTCACTGCTGCTGCGTCAGGGGCTGTCACAGGTGATGGAGGAGAGCGCCATTCAGCTGCCGCTGATCCAGCGCTCACACGGCCTCAATGTCGCGACCGTGCCGGAAAGCAGCATGGTGCATGAGTTTGGCTTTGTGCTGGCGGTTAAAGCCAGCGTCCCCGCCGACACCCTGCAGACTCACTTCCCGGCGCAGATGAAAGTCGCGCCGGTCAGCAAAATCCGCGATCTGGTGCAGCTGCAACTGCCGGGGCTGGCCCTGAGGGCAATGCCCGGCGCGCCGCCGCAGATCCCGTGGCATGCCGGTTACAACTATTTCGAACTGGATAAGAACAGCGAGCTATGGAAAGAGATGGAGCGCTCAGGCGCTTTTGCGCTGCACCTTGCCGGTGAGTTTCCGGGCCTGAACATGGAGTTCTGGGCCATCCGCAGTCAGTCAGAATAATAAACTGAGCACGCAGCATGATGCAGGAACACGAAAAATCACACAGCGACATTGCGCCGGATGCCAGCCATCAGAATGTGCTGGTCGCGGCGGCGAATCCCCTGATTAATGCCATTCCCCAGATCCGACATTCCGTCACCCATGACGATCCGGCCCAACTGCGCCAGCAGCTGATCGACCAGATCCGGCGCTTTGAACTGAGCTGCCAGCAGTCGGGGCTCGGCTATGAAGTGATTATCGGCGCGCGTTACTGCCTCTGCACGGCGCTGGATGAGGCGGCGGCGCTGACCCCCTGGGGCAGTCGCGGCGTCTGGACCAGCAACGGTCTGCTGGTCACCTTTCACAACGAAACCTGGGGCGGCGAAAAGTTTTTCCAGCTGCTGGCGAAGCTGTCACAGAACCCGCGTCGTCACATTCTGATGCTGGAACTGATCTACTTCTGTCTGGTGCTGGGATTCGAAGGGCGCTATCGGGTGCTGGACAACGGCCGTTCGCAGCTGGAGACCATTAAACAGCGGCTGCTGCAGATGATTAAAAGCGTGCGCGGCAGTTACGCGGCGGCGCTGTCACCGCACCCGACCGATCAGCCGGTACTGCGCAAACTCTGGCGGCCAATGATTCCGCTGTGGGCCTGCGCGGCCGTGGCGGGGCTGGCTGCCTGCCTGTTTTATATCGTGCTCAACTGGCGTCTGGGCGATTACACCTCGCCGGTGCTGGCGCGTATCTACCAGACGGCCCTGCCGGAAGTGAAGATCGGTAATCCGGCGCCGCCTCCGCCTGCCACGCTGAACCTGCGCGCCTTCCTGAAACCGGAAATTGATGCCGGGCTGGTGGCGGTGCGCGACGAAGCGGACCGCAGCGTCGTGACGCTGAAAGGGGACGGGCTGTTTGCATCGGCGGCCACCGAGGTGCGCGGACGTTATACCGACGTCATCCGGCGTATCGCCGCCGCCATGAACAACGTCAGCGGCCAGATTCAGGTGATTGGCTACAGCGACAACGTGCCGATTCGCAGTGCGCGCTTCGCTTCCAACTTTGAACTCTCTCTGGCGCGTGCCGAGTCGGTGCAGAGCCTGCTGCAACAGCAGCTGGCGCAGCCCTCACGGGTGAAAGCGGAAGGGCGCGGTGAAAGCAATCCGCTGGTGCCAAACACCAGCGCAGAAAATCGTGCACGTAACCGTCGGGTTGAAATCACGCTGCTGGTAGCACCGGATGCGACCCATGCCGAACTTAACGGCCTGGCGAGAGGGAACTGATCCATGCTGAATATCCTGTTTGCGGTACTGACCAGCCGCCTGGCGTGGGGCTTTGTCGGCATCACCGCGCTCTCTTTTATCATCTGGGTCATCGGCCCGGTCTTCTCTATCGTGGATTCGCGTCCGCTTGAGCCGGAGCAGAATCGCATCATCAGTATTGCGCTGCTCTATCTGGTGTGGGGCCTGGGGCAGGCGATCCCGCGGTTCTATAACTTCTGGCTTAACCGCAAGCTGATGTCGAGCCTGGAAACCGGCAAGAGTGACGCCCCGGAAGCGGACCGGCAGCGGCTGACCAGCGAAGAGCAGGTGCTGGCAGGGCGCTTCTCAGAAGCCACAGAGATGCTGAAAAAGGCGCACTTCCAGCGTCACAGCAGCAAAGGGACACCGTTCTGGGCGCAGCGCTTTGGCCGCCAGTATCTCTACCAGCTGCCGTGGTACATGATTATCGGCGCACCCGGTGCCGGTAAAACCACCGCGCTGGTCAACTCCGGCCTGCAGTTTCCGCTGGCGGATAAGTTCGGGAAGTCGGCGCTGCGCGGGATTGGCGGCACACGCAACTGCGACTGGTGGTTTACCAATGAAGCTGTTCTGCTCGACACGGCGGGGCGTTACAGCACCCAGGAGAGTCAGCAGGAGCGCGACGCCAGCGAATGGCACCACTTTCTCGGACTCCTGCGCAAATATCGCGGACGTCAGCCGATCAACGGCGTGGTCGTCACCCTCAGCGTCTCCGATCTGCTGACCCAGTCGCCTGAAGCGCTGCGCAACCAGGCGCTCGCTTTGCGTCAGCGCCTGATGGAGCTGCATGACCGTCTCGGCATCCGCTTCCCGGTCTATGTGCTGGTGACCAAGGCGGACCTGCTCAAAGGGTTCCGCAGCTACTTTGCCGCGCTGGATAAAGCACAGCGTGAACAGGTGTGGGGGTTCACCTTCCCGTGGGCGCAGGCCTCCGCCGCCGATTTTGAGCTGAATAACCAGTTTCAGCAGGAGTACTCCCTGCTG
This sequence comes from Pantoea sp. EKM101V, assembly GCF_011800325.1. Lineage (NCBI taxonomy): Bacteria > Pseudomonadati > Pseudomonadota > Gammaproteobacteria > Enterobacterales > Erwiniaceae > Pantoea > Pantoea sp. EKM101V. The sequence continues at coordinate 23,469 of NZ_JAALFP010000002.1, read as the reverse complement.
CAGCAGCGGCTGGAAGCGGGGCTGGCGGATCGGCTGCTGACGGAGAGCGACGCGCAGGCGCGGGCCGAGAGCTATCTGTTCCCGCAGGAGTTTGCGGCACTGCGTCCGGTGCTGGCAGAGGCGCTCGACACGCTGTTTGCCCGCTCTGATTTTGAAACCCAGTTCGCCCCGCGCGGCATCTATTTTGCCAGCGGCACCCAGGAAGGTCTGCCGTTTGACCGGGTGATGGGGGAGCTGAACCGCGCACTCAATCTGCCGAACCAGCAGGCGGGTGAGTCGGGAAGCTGGGACCATGTCGATAAAGAGGCGCCGATCCCGCAGAACAAAGGGCAGAGCTTCTTCCTGAAAGGGGTGCTGGAAAATGTGATTTTCCAGGAGTCAGGCCTGGCGGGCAGTAACCGCTGGTGGGAGCTGCGCAACCGCGCCGGTCTGTGGTCGGGCTATCTGGCCCTGCTGGTGCTGTTACTGGTGGCTGGCGCGCTGTGGCTCACCAGCTACAGCAAAAACAAAGCCTATCTGCAGGAGATGGCTGCCAAAACGCCGCAGGTGGAGCAGCTGGGCGATCGGTTACAGCAGCAGGTCAATAGCGATCTGTTTGCGCTGGTGCCCTATCTCAACACCCTGTTGCACCTGCCGGAGAGCGCCGACTTCTCGCTCGACTCGCCACCGCTGACGCGCCGGATGGGGCTCTATCGCGGCACCGAGGTCAGCGATGCAACCCGGGCGCTCTACGACAAAGCGCTGAAGCAGCTGCTGTTGCCGCAGGTGGCACAGAATATCACCCGCTGGCTGCGCAATGACAATGGCAGCGACGCTGATTACAGCTATGAGGCGCTGAAGGCGTATCAGATGCTCTACCAGCCAAAGCATTACGATGGCAAGTTCCTGCAGGCGTGGCTGATGCTTAACCTCTCCCGCGAACTGCCGCAGAACGTCACGCAGCAGCAGGTAAAACAGCTGGCATGGCACCTGCAACAGCTGCTGGAGACGCAGATCCAGTCGTCGCCTTACGCGAAGGATGAGGCGCTGGTCAGGCGCGAACAGACGCTGATTAACCAGATGCCGCTCTCACAGCGGGTTTATGGCCGACTGAAGCGGCTGCTGCAGCGCAACGGCACGCTACAGCCGGTCACGCTGTCGGCGCTGGGTGGGCCGCAGAGCGAGCTGGTGTTTTCACGCAAAAGCGGCAAGTCGGTCAACGACGGGGTAGAGGGGCTCTACACGCCGGACGGCTACTGGCAGCAGGTAGATAAGCAGATCGCGCCGGTCACGCAGGCGCTCTATAAGGACGATCTCTGGGTGCTGGATGGGGCCGCGCCCCAGCAGAAAAGTGAGGAGATCGACCTCGCGGTGCGCCAGCTCTATGTGCAGGACTATATCCGCCAGTGGGAGCAGTTCCTCAGCGATATCCAGCTCAACAGCAGCGCCGATCTGTCACAGCGCATCAACACGGCACGCCTGCTCTCTGGCAATCACTCACCGCTGCGCCAGATGGTCATCAACCTCAGTAAACTGCTGACGCTGAACCGGGCACAGCCTGATGAGAAAACCGCGCAGCCGCAGCAGCCATCAGATAACAGCGCCACCCGCACGCTGGAAGCGCTGTTTACCTCGCCCGACGCCAGCGCCGCACGGGGCCAGGCTGCCGCGCAGGCCGCACCGGAGCAGGCTGTGGCGCTGCACTTTGCGCCGATTCTGGAGCTGGCGCAGCCGTTACAGCAGGGCAGCAAGGTGCTGGCAGTCGATGATTTCCTGCATCAGATTGACGACCTTTATCGTTACCTCACGGCGGTGCAGGATGCCGCCAACAGCGGGATGCCGCCACCGGCCAGCGATGCGATCAGCCGTCTGCAGGCCAGCGCCGGTCGCCTGCCGGGGTCGCTGCAGAACATGGTTTCCAGCATGGCCGTGGGGGCCAGCAGCGATGCTCAGCGTCGCGACATGGATAATGTCCGCAAACGCATCACCATGGAGGTCGGCAGCTTCTGCCGTCAGGCGATTGCCGGTCGCTATCCGCTGGTGCGCTCTGCGCGCAGCGAGGTAACCCCTGACGACCTGGCCCGGATGTTTGCGCCAGGCAGCGGCATGATGGACAGCTTCTTCCGTGACAACCTGGCGAGCAAGGTGGACACCACCCGCGCGGCCTGGCGCTTTACGCCGGGCATCGACGGTAAAACCCTGCCAGGCGGCGAAGCCCTGCTGCGTCCCTTCCAGCAGGCGCAGTCGATTCGCGATGCCTTCTTTGCCAACGGCGCAACCACCCCAGGCTTCCGCGTGACGCTGCGCACCGTCAGGATGGACAACGATATTCTTAACCTGACGCTGGATGTGGATGGACAGATTCTGCGTTACAGCCACGGCCCGCAGGCGGTGCAGCTGGTCAGCTGGCCGGGTCCCGGCGGCACCAGCCAGGTGCGGATGCAGCTCGGTCTGACCAACGGCACCACGTCCACCCTGGTTACCAGCGGCCCGTGGGCGCTCAATCGCTTCTTCGACCGTGCCCGGGTGACCGCGGCTGGCGGACTGACCCGCGAAGCAACGTTCAGCGTGGAAGGCCATCAGGTGACGCTGTCGTTTACCCCTGGCAGCATTCGTAACCCGTTCCAGCTTCCCGGCTTTAGCTGCCCCTGAAACAGGATCCGACAATGACTCAATACGCTGCACCCTGCTGGTACGGCAAACTGCCCAGCGCGGGTGACTTTGTAAAGCGCCGCTTTCCGGACGTGCTCTATCGCCAGTGGTCCAGCTGGTTTCAGGTGGGGCTCCACCACTGGCAGAGCAATCAGGAAGGCGATAACGCGCCTTCACGGCCGTTTCTCAACGCGCCGGTGTGGAACTTTGTGGTGCCCCCGATGCTCGGCAGCCAGCTCATCCAGATGGGCTGCCTGATTGCCGCGCGTGACAGCGTGGGGCGTAACTACCCGCTCTGTGCGCTGCGTCATTTCACCCCGGCCGAGTGGTCACCCGCGCTGCTGGCGCGTTCCGGTGAGTGGTATCAGCAGGTGGGCAATACACTGCTGCGGGTAGTGCAGGGCGGCGGCTCACCGGAACAGCTGGATCAGGCGCTGCTCAGTATCCCGCAGCCGCAGCCTCCTCAGGCGTCAGACGAATCGTCAGACATTCTCAACGTGATCGGGCATGGCGATACCCCTTCGACGCTGAACTGGACGCTGCCGGGCGAGAACTTTGACCCGCAGTTCTACACCAGCTTCTGGTGGACGAACCAGAGCGACGGGTTTCCGCTTTATACCCAGGTGCACAGCGGTAACTTCACCGCCCAGCTTTTTTCCCTGCTGTTTGATCCGGCCGGTGGGGCAAAGCCGGGACGAAACGGACTTTATCCCCCGATGTTTGAATCCTGAGGCGATACGCATGACGACCAATATTGAGGCTTTGCTGGCTCCGGTCAGCGACGACAATCCCGGTGGGGATAACCTGGAGTATCACGCCGATTTTCAGGCGATGGAGCAGGCCAGCGCCGGTAAAGCGGAGCAGCAGTTCGGCAGCACGATCATTCCGGCGGAACCGGCGGACTGGAACAAAGTGGAGAAACTGGCGATCGCGCTGCTGGAACGCAGCAAAGATCTGCGGGTGATGCTGGCGCTGACTCACGCCTGGACCGAGCTGAAAGGGCTGCCGGGCTACGCACAGGGCCTGAAACTGATTGAGCAGGCTTTACTGCTTTACTGGGAGCCGCTGTGGCCGCGGCTGGAAGAGTATGGCGAACAGGATCCTTTCTACCGCATCAACGCGCTGGCGCTGCTGGGTGACAAGTCGCCCCTGAGCAGCGCGGTGCGCCAGAGCTGGCTGCTGCGCTACCCCTCAGATGGGATCACGCTGCGTGATGCCGCTGCGCTGTGCGACGGCAGCAAAACGGAGGTGGCTGATTATCCGGGTGGCCTGCCGCGTCTGATCGACGAACTGGCGCGGGGCGATCAGCCCGGCATTGAGGCGGTGCTGCAGATTCATGAGCGGCTGCAGACCATCTGCGAAACCGTGGCCGAACGGCTGGGCGACGCCGCCGTGCCGGAACTGACGCAGCTGCGCAGGCAGATTGCACTGATCGCCGAGCGCGGCGAGGCCACCGATCTCAGCGCCCTGGTCCCCACGGCAGCGGCGACGGAACAGCCGGCTGAAACCGCAGCCGCGCCTGTGCCGGCGGCACCCCGTGCAGCCACTGACTGGCGCAGTGTCCAGATTGGCTCGCGGGCCGACGCTCAGCTGATGCTGGAAAAGGTAAAGCTCTATTTTACCCAGCACGAGCCGAGCCATCCGGCACCGCTGATGATCGACCGGGTTCAGCGTTTAATCGAACGCGACTTTCTGGAGATCATCCGTGAACTGGCCCCTGATGGGGTGCATCAGCTGGAAACCATTTTCGGCCGTCGCGATTAAGCAGACATAACGCACTCACACAGCGGGACCTGCGCGCCTGCTGTGACACTTTATCCGCGCATCATTAATGGAGAAAACCATGGCAACAAGCAAATCCAGTGGGCAGAAGTTCATTGCCCGCAATCGCGCGCCTCGCGTTCAGATTGAATATGACGTGGAAATTTATGGCGCGGAACGCAAAATTCAGCTGCCGTTTGTGATGGGCGTGCTGGCGGATCTGGTGGGTAAACCGCTGGAGCCGCAACCGGGCATCGACGAGCGTAAATTCCTTGAGATCGACATCGATAACTTCGATGAGCGCATGAAAGCCCTGAAGCCGCGCGCCGCTTTCCAGGTGGATAACACCCTGAACGGCGAAGGCAAACTGAATATTGATCTGACCTTTGACAGCATGGATGACTTCTCGCCGGATGCCGTGGCCCGCAACGTCGAGCCGCTGAGCAAATTGCTGGAAGCGCGTACCCAGCTGGCCAACCTGCTGACCTACATGGATGGCAAAAACGGCGCGGAAGAGCTGATTGGTAAAGTGCTGCAGGACCCGACACTGTTACAGGCTCTGACCCATCTGCCAAAGCAGGGTGACACCACTGACGCAGAGGAGCCTAAAGCATGACCCAGACTTCACAACAGCCGCAGTCCCAGGGCGCGGCCAGCTTCAGTCAGGATGAGTTCAGCGCGCTGCTGAACAAAGAGTTCCGGCCAAAAAGCGATCAGGCGCGCGCTGCCGTGGAAAGCGCGGTAAAAACCCTGGCGCAGCAGGCCCTGGAAAATACCGTGACCGTCTCCAGCGATGCCTATCGCACCATCCAGGCACTGATCGCGGAGATTGATGAAAAGCTGTCGCAGCAGGTAAACCAGATTATTCACCATCCGGATTTTCAGTCGCTGGAGAGTGCCTGGCGTGGCCTGAGCTACCTGGTGAACAACACCGAAACCGACGAGATGCTGAAAATCCGCTTCATGAGCATCTCCAAACAGGAGCTGGGTCGCTCCCTGAAGCGCTACAAAGGCGCTGGCTGGGACCAGAGCCCGCTGTTTAAGAAGATTTATGAGCAGGAGTATGGTCAGTTCGGCGGCGAGCCATTTGGCTGTCTGGTAGGTGACTACTATTTCGATCACAGTCCGCAGGATGTTGAGCTGCTGGGTGAGATGGCACGTATCGGAGCGGCAGCGCACTGTCCGTTTATTACCGGTACCGCGCCGGAAGTGATGCAGATGGAGTCCTGGCAGGAGCTGGCGAATCCACGTGACCTCTCCAAGATCTTCCAGAACACCGAATATGCCGCCTGGCGCAGTCTGCGTGAATCGGAAGATGCCCGTTATCTGGGGCTGGTGATGCCGCGCTTCCTGTCGCGTCTTCCCTACGGCATCCGCACCAACCCGGTCGACAGCTTCGATTTTGAAGAGCAGACCGACGGTTCCGATCACAGCAACTACGCGTGGAGCAACGCTGCCTACGCGATGGCAGCCAACATCAACCGTTCGTTCAAAGAGTATGGCTGGTGCACCGCGATTCGCGGCGTGGAGTCAGGCGGGGCGGTTGAAAACCTGCCGTGCCACACCTTCCCAAGTGATGACGGCGGCGTGGACATGAAGTGTCCGACCGAAATCGCCATCAGCGATCGCCGCGAAGCGGAGCTGGCGAAAAACGGCTTTATGCCGCTGGTGCATCGCAAAAACTCTGATTTCGCCGCCTTTATCGGTGCGCAGTCACTGCAGAAGCCGACGGAGTATCACGATGCGGATGCCACGGCCAATGCCCGTCTGGCGGCGCGCCTGCCTTACCTGTTTGCCTGCTGCCGCTTCGCGCACTACCTGAAGTGCATCGTGCGTGACAAGATCGGCTCCTTCCGCGAGCGCGATGAGATGGAGCGCTGGCTGAACGACTGGGTGATGAACTATGTCGATGGCGATCCGGCTAACTCCTCCCAGGAGACCAAATCACGTAAGCCGCTGGCGGCGGCTGAGGTCAATGTGGAAGAGCAGGAGGATAATCCGGGCTACTACGCTGCGAAGTTCTTCCTGCGTCCGCACTACCAGCTGGAAGGACTGACGGTGTCACTGCGTCTGGTTTCTAAGCTGCCGTCACTGAAAAATGACAACGCCTAAAGGGTGAGAAGGAGCGCGATGCTGGAGTCTGAATCCGCATCGCGCGCTTCCCTGCTGATGAGGCTATTAACCGGATGTTTGCCTGAGCCTGGTGTGCAATGCTATGCCCGGTCTTTTTCAGACTGAGTGCGTCTGCGTACGATTTTTACCAGTATAAAAGTCACCGCGACGCAAATTGCGATGAAAACGGCTTTACCGGCAATCAATCCGAGTGAACAGGCATTGAAATGCTCATAGCGAGAAATGAGATATAGCGACCCGATAAGATCAGTGATCGAATAAAGTGAAAGTAGTGACATTAATATGGCCAGGAAAAGTAAGATGATTTTCTTCACGCTCATTCCTTTTTTGAGCAATTGACAGGCCCGCTACTATAAACTTTGCATGATATTACTGTCTACAGAATGGCCGGCTGCAATCTCAGGCGAATGGAAGAACATTCATTCGCATGTCAGATTTCGCTATGAATAAGCGAAAAATAAAAGTATTTGCCCGATTTAATAAAACGGGCAGCAAGAAGTCTGAAATAGCGTTAATGACGCTATTTCAGAAGCAAGGCAAAGGTAAAATATGGACTGTTTTATTCAGCCCCATGCTTTTCTTTTTGCCATATCCTTGCTTTTTTGAAAGCAATAATCTCAACCAATAAAGAGTGAAAGATAATGGCTATTGATATGTTTATGAAGGTTGACGGTGTCACCGGCGAGTCTAAAGACTCTAACCACACTGGCTGGACCGATATTACCTCTTTCTCATGGGGTGCCTCTCAGCCAGGCAACATGTCTGTTGGCGGCGGCGGCGGTGCCGGTAAAGTTAACTTTAACGACCTGCACGTTAACGCCCTGATCGACAAATCGACCACGGCACTGCTGAAGAACTGTGCCAGCGGTAAGCATCTCGCTAAAGTTGAACTCTCTATCTGTAAAGCGGGTGGGACTCAGGTTGAGTATGCACGCATTACTCTGGAAGATGTGCTGGTAACCACCGTTAATTACAACGGTTCTGACAACGGCGATACGCTGGGCATGACCTACTCCTTCCAGGCTTCTAAAGTGAAGCAGCAGTACTGGGAGCAGAGTGCTTCCGGCGGCAAGGGCGCAGAGAGCAGCGCCGGCTGGGACATCAAAGGCAACAAAGAAGCGTAATCAGGTACGCCCCTGCCAGGGGCGTATTTTAAAAGCAGGAACTGACATGCGTTTAATGAAGGCAAACTCATCGACCTGCAATGACGGATAAGATTTTATGAGTTTGTATGATTTTTTCATGTATGGCTGTTTGTTTTTATCTGCGTTAGTCATCGTTATGCATATCTATGCTGCCTGCTATTTTAAAGCTCATCAGGGGGCTTATCAGGATTTTATTGACCGCTATCAGAAGGCTGGCTTGCAGTTAGATCTGACAACGAAATTTGCAAATAACCTGGGTTTTTATGCTAACTATCAGAAAATCGCTTTTTTCATGAATCTCAGAAAAGGGCGCAAGATGCGCTTTTCTCAAACGGAAAAGGTTAGCATCAGAGCCTATGACTTCGTGCAGCAACAACCTCAGGAAAATGTGGCGTGGATGGAGAAGACGCTTCATCTTTATCAGTTTACGTTCTGCATGACTTTTGCCTGGGTTTTCTTTATGTCCATATTTATTTATGTGCTCAACTAGATGTCGCAGGATACCTGTGAAGCTCTTTAAGTGCGTTTTTGCCGCAGCCTCTCTTTTCATTAGTGCTTCAGCACTTGCCGATGATATCTGTGTAAAACAGCCTTCAGAGGGGGCGTTGTATCAGTGTACTGTTCAGCAGAAAAAGCTGGCAGAAGAGGAGCTGAACAGGGAGTACCAGACGGCAAAAAAACGCATTTTTCAGCTGTATGGCGCGCAGAAAAAAGTGGCGGATAAGTATGTCGCTGTTATGGTCGATACACAGCGTAACTGGCTTAAATATCGTGATGGTCAATGCAGACTTGAAGCCTTTGCCGCTGAAGAGAATAGTAATGCCAATGCGGTGGCAACCAACCTCTGTGTTATCCGTATTGACAAAGGGCGTACTGACCTTCTCAGGAAACTGCCTTACTGAATGGGTGCCAGAAAATGAACACGATACCTTTTTCTGATGTGCTTATTTTTTTATCAGTGGGTGCATTCTTAATCTCAATCCCGTTACAGCTTGTCGGTTATGTCATCTTCAGGCGTCATGCCAGAGACTATGATGCATTGATAAGTGAGTTTCGTAAGCGGAATCTGCAACTGGATATACTCACTCAGACCAGCTCCTTTTTAGGTTCATCTTTTCACCCTTTGAAGATTTCCTGGTTTGCTCGCCTCTATAAAGGCGTGCGGATGAATAGCAGCAGGCATCAGCCGGTAAGCCGTGAAACATACAGGTTCATTCAGTCGCTGCCTGAAGATGAAATTGGCTGGCTGGTCCGCCTTCATCATTTAAATATGCTTACGGGTGTCTTAATGATTGGCGGTGGGATGGGTTTTGTTATCTGGCGCCATTTCTTTTAATCGTCTGTGCTTAGTTGCCTGCAGAATTTGAGTCGAAATTCGTTGTGCTGAGAATAGCTGAAGCGATGCCCGTAAAAGGATATTAGGGTGGGGCGCATTTTTTGTGCCTCTTATCCTGAAGGGGTGCTGAGATTGAAAGTTATTTCCTGTGACGCTTCCCCCTGGGTGCTGAAATGAAAAAACCGTTCCTGTTATTTGCTCTGGTCATATCGCATGCCGCCCTGGCGATATCGCCACCTGCAACAGACGCCTATACGCAACCGCAGATTTTCAGTAACTGGCTGTTGAATCGATGTGCAGGGAAAATTTCTTCGGATAAGGCGTTTACTGATGATGCCTTTAAAAGTGCCTCAGTCTGGCTGGAAGCAAGCCATCTCCCTGTTGACGCCTTCAGTGAAGGCGACAGGTTAATTGATGATTATCTGAAGATGGACCTGACCGGTTCGAGCGCTGGAAACTTCGGTATGTTGAAATGCACACTGCTCTCGCAAAGTCAGGACGCAGAAACGGTTTACAGAAAGTACTCAGCTTCACATGAGGCAGAATAAATGAAAGGCGTCTTAAATTTTTTACTGTTGTGCTTATCGCTAAGCCAGAGTGTCATGGCAAACGATAATGTTAAGTCCGGTACGTTACAGGCTTACTGGTTACCGGAGTGGCATGGCAATATTAATTCTCCATCGCTTCAGCTACGCTTTGTTGCAGATGATAAAAGCAGCGCGCATAAAATTATTAACATCAATAGGTCTGATGTGTCGCGTGAATTTATTGCCAGGCATTTCACTCAGATCCCCGATGGCTTCTTTAAATATAAAGAAGGGCATGCTGAACAATATGGCATGGTGAAGATTAATAACCTCACGGTTACTACCGAGTGTGATGATCACGTATATCAGGCTGATCTGGTTTCTTTTACAGCACAGCCGATAAAAAAAGCCTGGGCTGAGCAGGGCTGTGATAGTTATCCCTGGTTAATAACCCTGCGGTTAAAACAGGGGATTCAGGAAAGTGAACTCCTGAGTCGGCCGGAACAGGGGAGTCAGTCTGTCGCTAAGGTCTCTTCACAAACATCTTTAATTAAAATTAAGAGTATCAATCAGGCGTGGTTTTATGTGGCGACATATGACGAAAGTCAGCCAGGTCTGACGGGGCCGTTATCAGGCTATATTCCCGCGAATCGTCTTGAACCGGTTAACTGACACCCTGCAACGTTCACTTTTGATCAATCTGAACCGGCTTCGTACCACAAGGCGTCGCATTGATACTCGCCCATCGCCCGTAACATCTCATTGCTCCCTATACCCCGCACCTTTCCCTGAGAGGTGCGCACTATAGATGCCGAACCGCTAACCGCAGGAATCCGTTATGCGCTTTACGATAATAACGACTAAACCGGGCCAACAGCCGCCGCAGACCCATTGTGACTTCTTTCCGCCCGGCGGCACCATTGGTCGCGGCGTGGACAACAATCTGGTCCTGCCAGATGACGACCGTACACTCTCCCGACTGCAGGCGATTGTGCATATCACCGCCAGCGGTGAGTGCCGCCTGACCAACCGTGGCAATGTGACGCGGGTGCTGCTCAACGATATTCCGCTTGAGCGTGGCCGTCAGGTCGAGCTGCAGGATGGGGACATTCTGGGCATTGATGATTATCAGCTGCGGGTCAGTGACCTCAACAGTGCGCAGCCGCCGCAGACGGAGAGGACGGCTCCGCGCCCTGAGCCGGTGCGCCCTGCGGCGGTAGTGCCTGAGCCGCCGGTGGAAAAAACCGCGACGGCGGCCATTCCCAGCGAAATCTGGGACAGCCTGGCGAAAGAGTTTTCGATCTCGGATGATCTCTCTAAGCGCAAAGCCGCGCCGGAAGTGCCGGAGGCACATCCGCTGACCGCGCCTGCCGCGCCGGAGCGTAACCCGGAAGATCCGCTCTCCCAGCTGGCTAATGACGCGCCGCTCGATTTTGGTCAGCAGCCTAAAAACAGCAGCCTGTTTGATGAAGGCGATGCGCTGTTCGCCCGGGAAAGCATTTTTGACGACAGAACGCCAAGCACGCTCTCTGCTCAGCCGAAGACGGCGGCACCTCAGGCTGAAAAGCCCGTCGCTGAACTGGACCCGCTGAGCCTGTTTGAGGGTGAAAGCAGCATGGATGCGCGCAACCATGACGATCCGCTGGGACTGATGATGGGCAACGCGGTGCCCCTGGCACAGCCGGAGCCGCAGACCGCGAAACCGGCCACCCTGCATGTGCCCCCGGAAGCCCCGGCCAGCGTGAAACCGGCGACCGGACGTCCGCCGGAAGCGGTGCCTGCCACGCCGGATGCGCAGGATTTTTCGATGCTGTTCAGTGACGCACCACCACCTCAGCAGGCAGCAGAGAGCCAGCCTCACCCTGAAGCGCCGGGCCAGACGCTCCTGATCGAAGATGAAGACGCCGCTCAGCCCGACGCGGTCACGCCGCAAAATGAGTATGGCGGGATTACGCTGCCTACGCCGCAGGCCGTACAGCGCGCACCTTCACCGACGCCAAAAGGGCGGCTGCGTATCGATCCGGTCGCCTCGGGATATCAGCCTGCCGCCACGGAACAGCCGTCGACCGCCGGCCAGAACAGCGGCGACGCCCTGAAGGGGGAACTGCTGGATGCGCTGCTGGAAGGGATGGGTCTGCGTGACCTGCAGCCGACGCCTCAGTTTGACCGGGAACAGATGCTGCAGTTTGGTCAGATGCTCAGCATGTTCTCACAGGGAACGGTCGCGCTGCTCTCATCGCGTTCGATCCTCAAGCGCGGCGTCAAAGCTGACATGACGGTGATCCTTGACGACGCCAACAACCCGTTCAAGCTGCTGCCGTCAGGCAAGACCGTCCTGATGCAGATGTTCGGCAGCCGGATGCCGGGCTTTATGCCACCGCGTCAGGCTGTACGCGATGCGCTGATCGACCTGCAGGCCCACCAGCTGGGAATGATCGCCGGGATCCGCGCCATCATCGCCTCCATGCTGCAATCCTTTAATCCGGAACAGCTGGAGGAGGAGGCGCGCCAGGCGGGATCGGTGTCACGCATCGGCCTGCCGGGCAGCCGCAAAGCCGCCCTGTGGGAACATTTTGTTGAGCGTTACGGCGAGACGGCGGGCGAAATCGAGGACGATTTTCACACCCTGTTTGGCGAAGCGTTCCTGCACGCCTATGACCTGGAAGTCAATCAGTACAAAGACTCACAAACCCACACGGATGACGCATGAATATCACTATTGCCTCGACGTCGAATCAGGGCGATCGCGCCAGTAACCAGGACCAGATCGGTGATGTGATCGGCAAGCGCTCCGCCTGCTTTGTCGTGTGTGATGGCGTGGCGGGATTTCCCGGCGGCGAGATTGCCGCGTCGATCGCCCGCAGCAGCCTGCTGGAGGCCTTTGATGGCAATGCGCATCTTGATGCGCAGTCGATTCGCCGCTATGTCAATCACGCCAACCACGCCATTCGTCAGCAGCAGAAAGTCAGCAGTGAACACAGCCGGATGGGGACCACGATGGTCAGCCTGTTTATCGACCGGGACTACCATCTGGCCTGCTGGGCCCACGCCGGGGACAGCCGCCTCTATCTGTTCCGGCGCGGTTATCTCTATCTGGTCACCACCGATCACAGTCTGGTGCAGCAGATGAAGGATGCCGGACACCGTACCGAAGGGATCAACAGCAATCTGCTCTATTTTGCGCTGGGGATGGGTGATGAGCAGCGCGACGCCAGCTACAGCGACGTGGTGGAGATTGAAGATGGCGATGCCTTTCTGCTCTGCACCGACGGTTTCTGGCACGGCGTGTCGCTGGAGCAGATGCAGCAGTCGCTGCACATGGTGAATACGCCGGAAGAGTGGCTGACGCTGATGCAGCAGATCATTAAAAACGACCAGCCGGATGCAGGACAGCAGGATAACTTCAGTGCGCTGGCCGTCTGGATTGGGTCACCTCAGGACACCACTTTACTGCACTCGCTCTCTGAAGCGGCGCAGTTCTTCCCTCTGCGAGATTGAGAACGCCAACATGAAATATGGATTACTGGGTCTGGCAGCGCTGCTGCTCAGCACGCACGCTTATGCTGAAAACTATCGCATCGTCCAGTCCCCGGCACAGAAACTGGATGTCTGGATCGATAACGTAAAAAACAATCAGCTGTCGAGCTGGTGTAACAGCACGATCTCTCTGCGGATCGTCACGCTGGGTGAAAAAGACCCGGCGGTGCTGAAAACCTTCCTGCCGCGCGTTGCCGGATTGATGGCGTCCCAGTGTAAACCGCTGCAACAGCTGCACTGGCAGCTCACCGACGCGCAGGGCAGTGAAATCGCGACCGGCAGCGCCGCCAGAGCGCAGCAGTGGAAAACCGTGGTCACGCCGCCTGCGACACCGCCTGCGACACCGGCCGCCACGGCCGCCGCCGTGCCTGCCGATCCGCTGGTCAACGCCGCGCAGGCCGACACCTCGCCGTGGCTGCAGTTCAGTCTGCTGGATGGCTGCCATTTCCGCACCTGGTGGCAGCACCCGGCTCAGGGTAGCGCGCTGTTTGTTCCGGCAAAGCAGGGGCTGGTCTGCGGGTCGGATGGCTGGCTCAGCGGACACAGCAGCCTGACGCAGCAGGGTAACGGCGCGACGGCGCAGGTGGGTGTGACCTTCCTGCAGGGCTTCCCGGTCATGGGGCTGAGCAATCAGTCGGCGACCACCGAACTGCACATCACTACGGTTAACAGCGAGCGGATGGTGCTGAGCAACGAAAAATCACCGGACAGCTGGCTGATACTGCCGTTCAGCAACCGGTTTAACGGCTGGCAGGCCAGCCCGCAGGTCGTCGTACAGATGCCGGTCAGCGAAGCTGCGGATGAGAGCGCGGTCGCGGCACGTCTGCAGGAGGTGCGCAAAGTCTGGTCGCCGTGGATCAGCGGCAATGCGGCGCTGAGCGTGAAGCTGGTGGAAAAGCTGCATCCTGAACTGAAAGATCCGGCCGCTGCGGTCTATCGCACCCTCAACTGACGCAAAAGGAGTTTGCATGGAAACCTTACAGCATCGTCTGGCCAATGCCTCGCTGAGCGAAGCGCTGGCTGATGTTACCCGCCAGATCCAGTCCTCTCCGGCCAGCGCTGACCTGCGGGCCGCGTTTGTGCAGCTGCTCTGCCTGGCAGGCAACTGGTCGCGGGCGCAGACCCAGCTGCAATCCTGGCTGGCGTTAAGCCCGCAGGCGCAGCCGACGGTGAATCTTTTGCAGCAGGCGATTGCCGGTGAGCTGCAGCGCGACGCCGTGCTGCGTGGCGAGGCGCAGCCGGTGCTGCCCGGCAGTGCCTGGCACTGGTGCGACACGCTGCTGGCCGCACTGCAGGCGGAGGCAGAGGGCGATGCCGCACGTGGCTCTGCACTGCGTGCCGAAGCACTCGAACTCGCAGCCGCGAATCCCGGCAGCGCCACCCAGCAGGATCAGCCTTCGGCCTTCAGCTGGCTGATGGATGGCGACAGCCGCTTCGGGCCGGTGTGTGAAGTCATCAGTCAGGGCCGTTACTACTGGATCCCGTTCGCGGCGATCCGTGAAATGCAGTTTCAGGCGCCCGCCAGCGTCACCGATCTGGTGTGGCGTCATACGCGGGTGCAGCTGATTGATGGCAGTGAGCAGGTGTGCCAGATCCCGGCGCGCTATCCGCTGCTGGCGGGGGCGGAGGAACGTTTTCTGCGTGCCAGTGCCACCGAATGGCAGCCGCTGGGCGACGATCCGGATCAGTTCATCGGTCAGGGGCAAAAAATGTGGCTCACCGACAGCGCAGAGTTTTCGCTGCTGAGTCTGCAGCAGGTCCTGTTTGATAACGTTGAGAGTGCTGATGAGTCATGATTCAGGCGGGCAGAATGACGGCTATGCCCAGCTGCATGGCGGCTTTCGTGCGCGCAAAAAGCGCGATGCGTTAACGTCCCGCGACAAACTGCAATCCTCGCTGCTGGATCGTCTCACCGACAACGCGCCGGAGAAGCAGCAGGAGGCGGAGAACAGCATGCTGATTACGCACAGCACGCTGCGCCGCCACGTTCTGCGCGATCTGCAGTGGCTGTTTAATACCATCAATAACGAAGCGCAGCAGGATCTCAGCGGCTTTGATCAGGTGCAGCGCTCGGTCTGGAATTTCGGCGTGGCACCCCTGGCCGGACAGAATGTCTCCGATATCGAGTGGCAGGATATCCAGCGTAAAATGACCAACGCCATTCTCCACTTCGAACCGCGCATTCTGCCGCAGGGCCTGCAGGTGCGCTGCGTGAGCGATCTCAGTTCGCTCAGCCTGCACAACGTGCTGTCGATTGAAATCAAAGGGCGGCTCTGGTGTGTGCCTTATCCGCTGGCGTTTCTGTTCCGCACCCAGGTTGATCTGGAGAGCGGCCATTTCGAACTTCAGGATGCAGGGTAATCATGGACAGCAATCTGCTCGACTACTACAACCGCGAACTGGCCTATCTGCGTGAGATGGGGGCGGAGTTTGCGGCGCGCTATCCCAAAGTGGCGGGACGTCTGGGCATGCGCGGCATCGATGTGGCAGACCCCTACGTCGAACGGCTGATGGAGGGATTCGCCTTTCTGACCTCCCGCGTGCAGCTGAAGATGGATGCGGAGTTTCCGCGCTTCTCGCAGCGTCTGCTGGAGATGATTGCGCCTTCCTATCTGTCGCCGACGCCGTCGATGGCGATCGCCCAGCTGACCCCGGACAGCCGGAAAGGGGACATCACGCAGGGATTCCATGTGCCGCGTGGCACCATGATGGAAAGCCAGAACCTGAAAAAAACCGGCGTCACCTGCAGCTATAGCACCGCCCAGGATGTGATGCTGCATCCGCTGCGCATCAGCGAAGTCACGCTTGGCGGGGTGCCCGGCGATCTGCCCACGGGGGAGCTGAAACTCAGCGGCCTGGGGGCAGCCAGTGCACTGCGCATCCGCATCAGCTGTGAGGGGATCTCCTCGCTGAGTCAGCTGAACGTGGATAACCTGATGCTGTTTCTCAGTGGCCCGGATATTCAGGCCCTGAAACTGCTTGAGCTGCTGATGGCGCACCGGGTGGGCATCGTGCTGCAGTCCGTTGAGAAACACCCTCAGCGTCAGGTGCTTTCAGATGATGCCCTGCAGCAGGAAGGGTTCGCGCCGGAGCAGGCGCTGCTGCCGGACGATCTGCGCAACTTCGACGGCTATCGTCTGTTGCAGGAATATTTCGCGTTCCCGGCGCGCTTCCAGTTTATCAGCCTGAACCAGCTCGCGCCGTTTCTGCGCCGCTGCGACAGCGCCCAGGCATTCGACATCATCATTCTGCTCGACAAGGCGGACAGCGCGCTGGAGAGCGTGGTCGATCACAGCCACCTGGCGCTGCACTGCACCCCGGTCATCAACCTGTTCCCGAAAACGGCAGAGCGCCTGAAGGTCAGCGACAGTCAGCATGAATATCACCTGGTGGTGGATAACATCCGGCCGCTGGATTATGAAGTGCATTCGGTGCAGCGCCTGTTCGCCACTATTGAGGGCAAGCGTGAAGAGCAGGTTTTCCGCCCCTTCTGGAGCACCTTCAGTGGCGATCAGGGCGACTATGGCGCCTACTTCTCGCTGCGCCGCGAGCAGCGCACCCTGTCTGAACAGGCGCAGCGCTATGGCACCCGCACCGGCTACATCGGTTCAGAACTCTTTCTCTCGCTGGTGGATGAGCATCACGCGCCGTGGCGCGATGAGATGCGCTATCTCTCCGCCGAAGTGATGTGTACCAGCCGCGATCTGCCGCTGATGCTGCAGCAGGATCAGGGCAACTTCGTCATGCCGGACTCCATTCCGGTGGCGGAGCTGAAACTGTGCAAAGGCCCGACGCCGCCGCGTCCGGCCCTGGCCGAGGGGCTTTCCGCATGGCGGCTGATCAGCCATCTGCAGATGAACTACCTCAGCCTGATGGACAGCAGCGACGGAGAGGGCGCGGCGGCGCTGCGTCAGCTGTTAAGTCTCTACGCCAACCTGGCGGAAGCACCGGTTGCCCGCCAGATTGACGGCATCCGCCACTGCACGCTCAGCGCCGTTAACCGCCGCGTACCGGAGCCAGGCCCGGTGGTGTTTGCGCGCGGTGTCAGTATCACGCTGGAGGTGGATGAGCAGGCGTTTTCGGGTGCCAGCCCGTGGCTGCTCGGCAGCGTACTGGAGCGGGTCTGCAGCCGCCTTGTGGCGCTGAACAGCTTCACCGAGTTCACCCTCAACAGCCAGCAGCGCGGCGAAGTCGGCTACTGGCCGCCGCGCATGGGCCGGAAGGCGCTGATATGAGTGGCGAAAAAGTCATTACGCTGCCACGACTGACCCGCCTGCCGGACGATTTCTGGCAGAAGGTGATGGCCGCGCCGTGGCGCTACGATCTGTTCCAGCTGCTGCGGCGGCTGGATGCGCAGGGCGGACAGCGTTATCCGCTGGGCCGTGCGCCGCTGCCGAAGTTTGAAGCGGTGCGCATCGGGCAGACGCCGTCACTGGCGTTTGCTCCCTCTACCGTCGCCAGCGCCGCGCCGCGGGAGGAGACGGGACGCCACGATCTCTCGATTTACAGCTTTGGTCTGTTTGGCCCCAATGGTCCGCTGCCGACCCATCTGACCGAATATGTGCACGAACGGATCGTGCATCATCAGGATCACAGCCTGTCGGCATTTGCTGACCTGTTTCATCATCGCGCCACGCTGCTGTTCTATCGCGCCTGGGCGGATGCGCAGCCGACGGTCTCCCTGGATCGGCCCGACGACAGTCGCTTTCTGAACTATCTTGCCTGCCTCGCCGGCATCGGGTTGCCGGCCCAGCAGCAGGCCAGCTCACTCAGCCTGCATGCGCGACTGATGCTGGTGGGGCATCTCAGCCGTCACGGTCACGACGCAGAAGGGCTGGTGCGCATTCTGCAGCACTATTTCGGCGTGCCGGTCAGGCTGACGCAGAACCTGCCGCACTGGCTTACGCTGGACAGCCGCGATCAGGCCCGCCTGGGTGCGGGACGCCATATGCCCCGGCTGGGTGCCTCCGCTTTTCTCGGCGTGGCGGTACGCGACGTACAGCACCGTTTCCGCCTCCACCTGGGGCCGCTCAGCGCCGCGCAGTATGCCCATTTCCTGCCCGATGCACCCGGTGCGCGCGAAGTGCGCGACTGGGTACGTCACTACCTCGGCATCGAAATGCAGTGGGATCTCAGTCTGATCCTCGCCGCAGACGAGGTCGGGGGCGTGGCACTGGGTGGCGGTGCCCGGCTTGGTTATACCAGCTGGCTGGGGCAGATGCCGCAGCCGCAGGATCGCGAAGATTTTATATTTGAGGTTGAGGCTGCCTCGCGCTAGCCCAGCCGCTTTCCCTGTTACACAGCCTGCGTCTTTCATTGAAGAGAGTCCCCTATGTCAGAAATCAGCCGTGCCGTCCTGTTCGGCAAACTGGATACGCTGTTATTTACCTCGCTGGAAAGCGCCACCGCCTTTTGCAAATTGCGCGGCAATCCCTATGTTGAACTGGTGCACTGGCTGCATCAGCTGATGCAGCAGCAGGATGGCGACTTACAGCAGGTCATCACACATTTTTCACTGGATGAAAAGGCCCTGACTCAGGACATCGTCGCTGCGCTGGATCGCCTGCCGCGCGGTGCCAGTGCGGTCTCCGACCTCTCTGAGCATATTGACAGCGCCGTTGAGCGGGCGTGGGTTTACGCCTCACTGAAATATGGCGCAACCCGCATTCGCGGCGGTCATCTGCTCATCGGCATCCTAAAAACCTTTAACCTCGCCAGCGTGCTGAAAGGCATTTCCGGTCAGTTTGCCCGGATTAACGCCGATGCCCTGCTGGCAGAGTTCGACACGCTGCTCGGCAACAGCAAAGAAGCGCAGCAGGCGCTGAGCGCACCGCAGGATGCCGCAGGCACACCGCCAGCCGCCAGCGGCAGCACGCTGGCGCAGTATGGCCAGGATCTGACGGCACGCGCCCGTGCGGGAAGTATCGATCCGGTGACCGGGCGTGACGACGAGATCCGCCAGATGGTCGATATCCTGATGCGTCGCCGCCAGAACAACCCGCTGCTGACCGGCGAAGCGGGCGTCGGCAAAACGGCGGTGGTCGAGGGCCTTGCCCTGCGCATCGCGGCGGGCGATGTGCCTGCGCCGCTGCGCGACGTGCAGCTCTGGCTGCTGGATATCGGTCTGCTGCAGGCCGGTGCCGGGATGAAAGGGGAGTTTGAGGCGCGACTGCAGGCGCTGATCAATGAGGTGCAGTCCAGCCCGACGCCGATTGTGCTGTTTGTGGATGAGATCCACACCCTGGTCGGCGCGGGGGGGCAGCAGGGCACCGGCGACGCCGCCAACCTGCTGAAACCGGCGCTGGCGCGTGGCCAGCTGCGCACCATCGGCGCGACCACCTGGGCGGAATATAAAAAGTATATCGAGAAAGATCCGGCGCTGACCCGACGCTTCCAGACCGTGCAGGTGCAGGAGCCAGATGAGGCCAGAGCGATTCTGATGCTGCGCAGCACCGTCAGCGCACTGGAGAAGCATCACCGGGTGCTGCTGCTGGATGATGCGGTCAGCGCAGCGGTGAAACTCTCGCATCGCTACATCCCGGCGCGTCAGTTACCTGATAAAGCCGTGGCGCTGCTGGATACGGCCTGTGCGCGCGTGGCGGTCAGTCAGGGCGCGCAGCCCGCGGCACTGGAGGATTGTCTGCACCGTCTGGCCGCGCTGGAGATTGAAGCGGAGATTGTGGAACGTGAAATCCGCGTCGGCCTCGGTGATGTGACCCGCCAGCAGGCGATTGCCGGAGAGCGTGCGGCGCTGGAAGCGGAACATGATGCGCTGCAACAGCGCTGGCTGCAGGAGCGCGAACTGGTCGAGACGCTGATTGCGCTGCGCGCCCGCTGTGCCACCGAAGAGGATGCGGCGCTGCGTGAACAGCGCGATGCCACACAGCAGCAGCTGACTGCGCTGCAGGGTGACACGCCGCTGCTCTTCGCCGCCGTCGATGCGGGCGTGGTCGCCGCTGTGGTCTCTGACTGGACCGGCATTCCGCTGGGCCGGATGGTGAAGAATGAGATCGACGCCGTACTCAATCTGGCGGACACCCTGAACCAGCGCGTTATCGGTCAGCGTCACGGTCTGGAGCTGATCGCGAAGCGGGTTCGCACCACGCGCGCGCGCCTCGATAACCCCAACAAACCGGCAGGCGTCTTTATGCTGTGCGGGCCGTCGGGCGTGGGCAAAACCGAGACCGCGCTGGCGCTCGCCGAGTCGCTGTATGGCGGCGAGCAGAACATCATCACCATTAATATGAGCGAGTTTCAGGAGGCGCACACCGTTTCGACGCTCAAAGGGGCCCCGCCGGGCTATGTGGGTTACGGCGAAGGTGGCGTGCTGACCGAAGCGGTGCGCCGTCGCCCCTACAGCGTGGTACTACTGGATGAGATTGAGAAAGCTCATCCCGATGTGCATGAGCTCTTCTTCCAGGTGTTCGACAAGGGCTGGATGGAGGATGGCGAAGGGCGTCACATCGACTTCCGCAATACCATCATCATTCTGACCTCGAATGTTGGCACGCAGCTTATCAGCGCGATGTGCGCCGATCCGGAACTGATGCCCGATCCCGACGCCCTCAGCGCAGCCCTGCGTAAACCGCTGCTGGAGGTGTTCCCGCCTGCGCTGCTGGGTCGTCTGCTGGTGGTGCCGTACTACCCGCTCAGCGATGACATGCTCGCGGAAATTGTGCGGCTGCAGCTGGCGCGCATTGTGCGTCGTCTCGCCGACAATCACGGCATTGAGGCGGAGATCGACGAGTCGGTGGTGAATCAGATCGTGCAGCGCTGCACCGAAGTGGAGTCGGGCGGACGCATGGTCGACGCCATCCTCACCAACACGCTGTTACCGCAGATGAGCCAGATACTGCTCAGCGCCCACGCCCGCGATGAACGCTATCGCCGCGTTGCCGTGCGCTGTGAGCAGGGCGAATTTGTCTGCCAGTTCGCTGTTTAAAGCCTAGTCATCAGAGAGTTTTCGAATATGTCGGAACATGATCAACCCCTGAATGTCCCCAATGCCCTGCCGCTGGGTTACCGCTTCAATGAGTTTGAGATTAAAGAGGTCATCGGCGGTGGCGGCTTTGGCATCGTCTATCGCGCCTGGGACCACCAGCTGGAACGCGATATCGCCATCAAAGAGTTCATGCCCGCCTCGCTGGCGGTGCGCAGCGATGATCTCAACCTGGTGCTGCGCAGTGAGCGTTTCAGCAAAACCTTTCACGCCGGGCTGAACAGTTTCATCCAGGAGGCGCGGCTGCTGGCTCGCTTCAATCATCCCAACCTGCTGCACGTGCTGCGGTTCTGGGTGCAGAACGACACCGCCTATATGGGCACGGTGTTCTACAGCGGCACCACGCTCTCGACCTTCCGTGAACGTCAGCCGCAGTCGGTGAATGAATCCTGGATCCGCCGCCTGCTGCCACCGCTGCTGGGGGCGATTAAAACCATCCATGAAGCGGGCTATCTGCACCGTGACATCTCGCTGGATAACATCCAGATCCAGAGCAGCGGTGAGCCGATCCTGCTGGACTTCGGGTCAGCGCGTAAAACCATCGGCAACCTCTCCGATGAGAGCGAGACCATGCTGCGTCCCGGCTATGCGCCGATTGAGCAGTACAGCGACAACGATGAGAGCGAGCAGGGCGCATGGACCGATATCTACGCGCTGGGCGCGGTGTTGCACACGCTGATCACGGGCGCGCCGCCGCCGGTGAGCGTGGTGCGCAGCATCGAAGATAACTACCAGCCGCTGGTGCAGCGTCGTCTGGCGGGGTACTCCTCTGCGCTGCTCAGCGCTGTCGATCGTGCGCTGGCGCTGAAACCGGAAGATCGTCCGCAGAGCATTGATGACTTTGCGGCGCTGATGGCGCTGCCGGAACGTGAACCGGAGCCGCTGCTCAGCGCAAAAATGAGCGGGCCGGGCACCATGCTGGTGCCGATCGAAGAAGAGGAGGCGGTCAGCCCCGACTCGCGACTGAAAACGCTGCTGGGCCACCGCTTTGCCCTGCCGGGCCTGGTGGCCGCGGGCGTGCTGGTCGGGCTGTGCGCCGGTCTGCTGATGTCGCGTGGTGATGAACAGACGGCCCCGGCGGAGACCGCGCAAAACAGCGCACCTGCTGTCACCGTCGCGCCGGTTAATCAGCCGGTGGCTGCGCCACCGACGCAGGCTGAGACCCCGCCGGATAGCGTTGCCAGCACCCCGGCTCAGACAACCGCGCCAGCGCAGACCGCCGCACGTGAACCCGATCCTCAACCGGCCCCGCCAGCCGCCCCGGTGGCGCAGGTCTACATTCGCCTGCAGCAGGGTGAACGGGTTCAGGTGAACGGTCAGCCGCAGGCGCTGGTGCCTGCGGTCAATGGCTTTGCCACACTGCAGCTGGCGCCGGGCAACTACACCTTTGCCATCAGTGGCCAGAGCGGCACCCGTCAGCAGACGCTGAACGTCAGCGAAGAAGGCGTCTGGTTGCTTGATCCACACAGTTAATAGTCAGGGATTACTTATGTTCTCACGCATTACCGCACAGCTGCCGGCGGACGGCCTGCTGTTCCACACGCTCAAGGGCACCGAGGCGCTGTCGCACCCGTTTGTGCTCACCGCCGAGCTGCTCTCCACCGACGCGCGCATCGACCGTCACGCCCTGCTGGGCCAGCCGGTGACGTTCACGCTGCCGACCGACGGCCTGATGAGCGCGCTGAGCCCGCGCTACCTCAACGGTAAAATCACCCGGGTGGCGGTGCGCAGCCAGGAGCTGAACGGCACGCGCTACGCGTGCTATGAGCTGACGGTGGAGCCGGACCTGTGGCCGATGAAGCGGGACCGCAACCTGCGCATCTTCCAGAGCCAGACGGTGCCGCAGATAGTGCAGACGCTGCTGAAGGAGTACGGGGTGAGCGTCGAGACGCGGCTGGCGGGCAGCTACCGGGTGTGGGAGTACTGCGTGCAGTATCAGGAGAGCAGCCTGGACTTCATCAGCCGCCTGATGGAGCTGGAGGGGATGTACTACTTCTTCCGCCACGAGGCGGACAAACACACGCTGGTGCTGTGCGACGCGCCGGACCAGCACCAGGCGTTTCCGGGCTACGGGACAATCGCCTACCACGTCACGCCGTCGGGGGGCGTGGTGACGGAGGAGGGCATCAGCCAGTGGTCGCTGTCGGAGAGCGTGACGCCGGGGATGTACAGCACCGACGACTACGACTTCCGCAAGCCGAACGCGTGGATGCTGCAGGCGCGGCAGAACCCGGCGTCGCCGGTGCCGGGCGCGGTGGACGTCTACGACTGGCCGGGACACTTTGTGGACCACAGCCACGGCGAGTCCTACGCGCGCATCCGTCAGGAGGTGTGGCAGGCGGAGCACCACCGCGTCAGCGGGTCGGGCACGGCCACCGGCATCGCGCCGGGGTACACCTT
>NZ_JAALFP010000019.1:0-42400 GCF_011800325.1 Pantoea sp. EKM101V | reverse complement strand
CTCAGAAGTGAAACGCCGTAGCGCCGATGGTAGTGTGGGGCCTCCCCATGCGAGAGTAGGGAACTGCCAGGCATCAAATAAGAGAGAGCCCTTCGCGTATGCGAAGGGCTTTTTTCGTTGTGGCTGCAGAAAATGGAGCAGCGCCTTTTCCGGTTATCAATAGTGATAGAAAAAGCCTAGTCGCCTCAGCCTGTGCTCCTGTGCTACCCAGCCCGGCCCGAACCCCCTTTACTGACCTTTATACGGGCCATAAAAAACCCGGCACCAGGCCGGGTTGGAAACAACGAGCAGTAGTGCCGGTCAGTGAATAACCTGAGACAAGAACGCCCGGGTCCGCTCCGATTTAGGATTCGCAAAGAACTCCTGCGGCGGAGCCATTTCAACGATCTCACCGCGATCCATAAAGATCACACGGTCTGCAACGGTGCGGGCAAAGCCCATCTCATGCGTCACGCACAGCATGGTCATCCCATCCTCTGCCAGACCAATCATGGTATCCAGTACCTCTTTTACCATCTCCGGATCCAGCGCCGAGGTTGGCTCATCAAACAGCATAATTTTTGGCTTCATGCAGAGTGAACGGGCAATAGCAACGCGCTGCTGCTGACCACCCGAAAGCTGACCGGGGAATTTATGGGCATGTTCCGCAATGCGCACGCGTTGCAGATAGTGCATGGCCAGCTCATCGGCTTCTTTTTTAGGTATCTTTCTCACCCACGTCGGGGCCAGTGTGCAGTTCTGCAGGACCGTCAGATGCGGAAACAGATTAAAGTGCTGAAAGACCATTCCTACTTCGGTGCGCACGCGTTCAATGTTACGGATGTCATCGTTAAGGTGAATACCGTCAACAACAATACGTCCCTGCTGATGCTCTTCCAGATGGTTAATACAGCGGATCGTGGTCGATTTGCCGGAACCAGAAGGCCCGCAAAGCACAATGCGTTCACGCGGCTTAACCTGCAGGTTAATGTCTTTCAGTACATGGAATTGTCCGTACCATTTATTCACGTTCTCAAGCGAAATCATCAACGCGTCGGAAGAGTGTGTCATAGAGTCAGTCATGTAAAACCTCAGTGCGATGTACGCCCGGTGTGAAAGCGCTTTTCCAGATACTGGCTGTAGCGCGACATGCTAAAACAGAAGATCCAATAGACCAGTGCAGCGAAGACGTAGCCTTCGGTCGACATGCCCAGCCAGGTGGGGTCCACCGTGGCCTGCTGAACGCTGCTGAACAGATCGAAAAGACCGATGATGATGACCAGGCTGGTATCTTTAAACAGAGCGATGATGGTATTTACCAGCCCGGGGATGGTGAGTTTCAGTGCCTGTGGCAGGATCACCAGCATCTGGGTTTTCCAGTAACCCAGCGCCAGAGACTCAGCCGCTTCATACTGACCTTTCGGCAACGCCTGCAATCCCCCGCGTACCACTTCCGCTACATAGGCGGACTGAAACAGAATGACGCCAACCAGGGCGCGCACCAGCTTATCGATGGTGGTGCCTTCAGACATAAACAGTGGCAGCATCACCGACGACATAAACAGCACGGTAATCAGCGGCACGCCGCGCCAGAACTCAATAAAGATAACCGACAGCGTGCGCACCACAGGCATACGGGAGCGACGGCCAAGAGCCAGCAGAATCCCCAGCGGCAGTGCGCCCGCGATCCCAACCGATGCAATAATCAGCGTCAGCGTTAATCCACCCCACTGGCGTGTCTCAACGCGCTCCAGTCCCAGATAGCCGCCATACAGCAGAAACCAGACAATCACCGGATAGATGACGGCCCAGGCAGCAATATAGCGCCCGCGGAAGGGCAGGCTTTTCAGGAACATCGGCACAATCGACACCAGGCCAATGATCAGCGCCAGGTTGATACGCCAGCGCAACTCATGCGGATAGAGGCCATACATGAACTGACCGAAACGGGCATGGATAAAGACCCAGCAGGCGCCCTCTTTCGTACAATCGGCGCGGGTAGAGCCGATCCAGTTAGCCTGAAAGACCAGCCAGTTCAGCGCAGGCGGGATCACATGCCAGATTATCCAGATGCACAACAGCGTCAGTAACGTGTTAAACCAGCTGGAAAAGAGATTTTTACGCGCCCAAAGCCAGGCGCGACTGACCGGCGTCGTCGGGACGGGGGTCGTTTCATGCGTAGTTACAGACATAGTCATCCCGTTCTCTTAACGCTCAACCAGCGCAATTTTGCGGTTGTAGACATTCATAAGCAGTGATATCAGCAGGCTGATGATCAGGTACACGCCCATCGTGATAGCAATCGTTTCGATGGCCTGGCCGGTCTGGTTCAGGACCGAGCCGGCAAACAGCGACACCATATCGGGATATCCGATAGCCGCGGCCAGTGAGGAGTTCTTCACGATGTTCAGGTACTGACTGGTCAGCGGAGGAATAATCACGCGCATCGCCTGAGGAATGATCACCTGACGCAGCGTCACCGGATTCGGCAGACCCAGCGAACGTGCGGCTTCGTGCTGACCGTGCGGTACCGACTGGATCCCGGAACGAATCACTTCCGCAATAAACGACGAGGTATAGATCGACAGAGCCAGCGTCAGTGCCGCCAGCTCCGGTATCATTACCGAGCCACCACGGAAATTGAATCCGCGCAGCTGCGGCACATCCCAGTGCGTTGCGGCGCCAAACCCAAGATGCGCCAGAACCGGAAAAAGAATCAGCATCGCAACGGCGGCAGGCCAGGTGCGACGTAACTCGCCGGTTTTCAGCTGATGCTGACGGTTGAAGCGGTAGAGACCATAGCTGATGGCTACGGCCAGAAGCAGCGCGATAACAAACGGCCAGCTCCCCGGAGCATAGGTCGGCCACGGTACATAGAGCCCGCGATTACTGACATAGGCCAGGTCAAACGCATTCAGCGCCTGTCGTGGGCCAGGCAGATTGCGCAATACCGCAAAGTACCAGAAGAAGATCTGCAGTAGTGGCGGGATATTACGGAAGGTTTCGATATAGATGGTCGAGAGTTTCCGCAGCAGCCAGTTGTCAGAAAGGCGGGATAATCCCACCGCGAATCCGAGAATGGAGGCGAAAACGATACAGAGTGCCGAGACCAGCAGTGTGTTGGTTAAGCCAACCAGAAACACGCGCGCGTAGGTATCGTCCTCGGTGTACTCAATCAGATGCTGAACGATACCGAAACCGGCAGTGCGCTCGAGAAAGCCAAATCCTGATGTAATGCCGCGATTGGCAAGGTTGATAATGGTGTTATGCACCAGATAACCCACCACACCAAGCACTGCGATAACGGCAATGAACTGATAAATCCAGGCGCGAACCGTGGGATTACCAAATGAAAAATCCCTTTTCACGGTTGGGCGTTGTGACATGTTGAAACCTCAGTAACGAAAGCTGTGGCAGGGCACCGCAGAAGGCGGTGCCCGATTGGCGAGGTCTGTTAACGTACCGGCGGAGCGTACTGAATACCGCCCTGGTTCCACAGCGCGTTCTGACCGCGTGCGATCTTCAGAGCACTGTCTTTACCGACGTTACGATCAAAGCTTTCCTGATAGTTGCCCACCTGCTTGATGATGTTGTAGGCCCACTTATTATCCAGCTTCAGATCTTTACCAAAGTCACCCTCAGCACCCAGCAGATGCGCCATATCTGGCGTGGTCGGCTTGGCTGTCATCTGATCAACATTCTTCGAGTTGATACCCATCTCTTCCGCATTCAGCATAGCGAAGAGCGACCATTTCACGATGGTGAACCAGTCATCATCACCACGACGCACCAGCGGCCCCAGGGGTTCTTTGGAGATCACTTCTGGCAGCACAATAAATTCGTCTGGTTTGCCCAGCTTAATGCGCAGTGCGTAAAGCTGAGACTGGTCAGAAGCCAGGGTATCACAGCGGCCGCTGTCCAGCGCTTTGGCTGATTCATCTGAACGGTCGAAGGTGACCGGCGTGTACTGCATTTTGTTGGCTTTAAAGAAGTCCGCGACGTTCAGCTCGGTATCGGTGCCTGCCTGAATACAGACGGTCGCGCCATCCAGCTCTTTCGCACTTTTCAGGCCCGCTTTCTGGTGAGTCAGGAAGCCGATGCCGTCGTAGTAGTTCACGCCCGCAAACAGGAAGCCCATGCCGCCATCACGTGAGGAGGTCCAGGTGGTATTACGAGAAAGCACATCCACTTCGCCTGACTGCAGCGCGGTGAAACGCTCTTTCGCGGTCAGTGGGGTGTATTTCACTTTGGTTGCATCGCCAAACACAGCAGCAGCCGTTGCCCGACACACATCCACATCGATACCGGTGAACTTGCCGCTGGCATCCGCATAGGAGAAGCCCGGCAAGCCGTCACTGATCCCACATTGAACAAAACCTTTTTTCTTAATTGCATCCAGTGTGGCGCCGGCGTGTGCTTGCTGAGTAACGGCAACCAGCGAGGCGGCAGCGATCAGCGTAGAGAGCATCATCTTTTTCATAAAGCATCCTGTGTGGCGGGATCGTATTGTTATGTTTGCGCACTTTAGTGTGCGTTTTCCTGTCTGTGGCGGTCAGCCATTCACGACTCTGCAAAGCTGATGCCAGGTTTGCAGGAGCCTGAATTTGTATGAAAGAACGGTTAATAATCGGAAGCACTTAGAAAGTTCCGCTAATATGGCGCACCAAAAGGAAGCAAAGCGAGTCGACCCGATCACATTTAGTGCAAATAGTTTCACTATATGGAAGCAATGTGAGCCTTCGCGCAGGCAGGCATGTATGAAGGAGACACGTTACTTTTTTAATGCGCGGAAAGTCACACACCCGGAGCGGAAGGGCGCTGTCAGGGGGCAGGGCATTCAGGTCAGCCTGTAATCCCGGCTGGGAGGAGGAAAAAGAGAGGGCGAAATATCACGTCTGCGATTGCAACTATAGTTACCATATGAGAGGCAACTGTTTCATCCCTGAGGTCACCGCTTTGTGCCATACCGCACAAATAAAAACGCCAGCCCGAAGGCTGGCGTGATTAACAGACAGAACTCAGAATCAGTTCATGCCGTATTTTTTCAATTTCTTACGCAGCGTACCGCGGTTGATACCCATCATCAGGGCAGCGCGGGTCTGGTTGCCACGGGTATACTGCATCACCATGTCCAACAGAGGCTGCTCGACTTCAGCCAAAACCAGCTCATACAGGTCGCTCACATCCTGACCATTCAGTTGAGCAAAATAGTTCTTCAGTGCCTGTTTAACCGAATCACGCAAAGGTTTTTGAGTTACCTGATCCTGTGAGTTAACGGTAGAAACGGTCAGTACGTCAGAATTTACGCGTTGTTCGAACATAGTTCTTTCAGCTCTTTATTTCGTTACGCAAGATTTTCGAAGTATGCCTCCAACGCCTCCAGCTGTTCGCTGGCATCCTCAATGGCGTTGAATGTGCGCCGAAACTGGTCATTCGGGGCGTGCTCCTGCAGATACCAGGAGACGTGCTTTCGCGCTATACGGTATCCCTTGCCTGAACCGTAAAAGTCGTGCAGCTCACGTATATGCGAAACAAGCAAGCGCTTGACCTCTGCCAGTGGCAGCGGAGCAAGCAGCTCCCCAGTGTCCAGATAATGCTGGATTTCCCGGAAGATCCACGGTCTTCCCTGAGCAGCGCGTCCTATCATCAGAGCATCGGCCCCTGTATAGTCGAGCACCGCTCTGGCTTTATGCGGGTCAGTTATGTCTCCATTCGCGATAATCGGAATGGAAACACTCTGCTTAACTGTCCGAATGCTGTCATATTCAGCTTCTCCGTTGAACAGGCAGGCACGAGTGCGGCCATGTATCGTCAGAGCCTGTATACCGCAGCGTTCAGCCAATTGGGCAATCGCGACACAGTTCCTGTTTTCAGGATCCCAGCCAGTACGAATTTTCAGCGTAACCGGCACGTTCACTGCATTAACCACTGCGGAGAGAATGGACTCCACCACGGCGGGATATTGCAGTAAGGCTGACCCCGCCATTTTGCGGTTAACCTTCTTGGCAGGGCATCCCATATTAATGTCGATAACCTGTGCACCAGCCTCGACATTAATGCGTGCAGCTTGCGCCATTTCGCTGGGATCGCAACCGGCAATCTGCACGGCGCGAATGCCTGGCTCATCACTGTGAACCATGCGCAAACGAGATTTGTCACTGGCCCAGACTTCGGGGTTCGAAGACAACATCTCAGAAACTGCCATACCTGCGCCCATTTCGTGACACAGCGTCCTGAATGGCCTGTCGGTAATACCGGCCATAGGCGCCGCAATCAGTCGATTTCTCAGCTGGAGGTTTCCAATACGCATGAAGTCAGAATGGCCATACTGTGTCTGCAAGGCGGCGTATATTACGCATTTTTGCAGGAAGATGAAAGGCCAAACTTTGAACAATCAGCAAGAAAGATCAATGAAATCCGGGTGATGATCGGGTGTGTTTTTAATTACACTTTAATATCAATAATTTACTGATTTATGCTGAAATTGTGAACAAAAGTTTTTCCAGAAAAGTACGGCAATTCGCCAGATAAAAAACGTCACATGCCGTGATTAACGGTACAACTCTCCATGCCTGCCTGGAAAAGCCCGCAACTTACGCTGCGGGCTGGCTGATTGTGCTGTTTAGCCTCGATGTGCCGGCTAGCGGCATCGCCGTGAGCTACGGCGGAGGCGGACTTCAGGATTTGATGCCGGTAATCCGGCACCACTCCTCTTTCACCGCAACCGGGTCAAGCGTGAACTGACTTTCATAGGCTTCGCAGACACCTTCAGCCTGACTCTCCAGCACGCCTGACAGGCCGAGGTGACCGCCAGACTTAGGCAGCACGCTGATCAGCGGTGCCAGCTCACGCAGCGGACCGGCCAGGATGTTGGCGACCACCACATCCGCCTGCAGGTTTTCAGGCTGCTGGTGGGGGAGATAGAGCGACAGACGATCGGACACGCCGTTGCGCTCAGCGTTATCGCGGCTGGCCTGAATCGCCTGCGGATCGATATCAATACCGATTGCCTGAGCCGCGCCAAGCTTAAGCGCCGCGATCGCCAGGATCCCCGAACCACAGCCAAAATCGATCACCGTTTTGCCCGTCAGATCCAGCCCGTCAAGCCAGGTAAGGCAGAGGGAGGTTGTCGGATGCGTGCCGGTGCCAAACGCCAGGCCTGGATCGAGCAGGACGTTGACCGCGTCCGGATCCGGCACATCGCGCCAGCTCGGACAGATCCAGAGGCGCTCACCGAAGCGCATCGGATGGAAGTTCTCCATCCACTCGCGCTCCCAGTCTTTGTCTTCGATCTGCTCGATCCGGTGACGGAAATCGGCGCCTAACAGCGGATGCTGCGCCAGTTCGGCGGTAATCAGGCTCATATCGGTTTCAGCATCGAACAGGCCGATAACATCGGTGTCGCCCCACAGGCGGGTCTCACCCGGCAGCGGTTCATAAACCGGGGTATCGTGCGTATCCTGGAAGGTCACTGAAACTGCACCGATATCCATCAGGGCATCGCTCAGCGTTTCCGCGTGTTCACCTGAGCTGTTAATTTTGATTTGAATCCACGGCATAACGTTTCTCTTTCCGTCAATGTTGCGGCGCGTCGACCGGTTGCGGCGCGCGTCCAAACAGGTTGCCCACTAAAAATGCCAGCAGGCTAAGAAGCAGGGAGGGCACGATGGGGTGAAAGCCCAGAATCTGCAGTTTCAGGCTCGCCAGAAACGCATAGCAGCCACCACCCACCACCATGCCGGTGATGGCACCTGCGGCATTGGCGCGTTCCCAGTAGAGACCGAGAACCAGCGGCCAGAGGAAGACCGCTTCAAGACCACCAAAGGCCAGCAGGTTAAGCCAGATAATCATATCGGGAGGATTCCATGCCGCGATCAGCAGCAGGAGACCCAGGGCGAAAGTAATGGTGCCAGATAACAGTCGCAGCCGCGCCTCATTTTCCATCTGGTGCGGGGCGACCCGCAGATAGAGGTCTTTGATCAGCGTCGCCGACGCCTGAAGCAGCTGGGCATTAATCGTCGACATAATGGCAGCCATGGGCGCGGCCAGAAACAGTCCGGCCGCTAACGGCGGCAGCACGGTAATCATCAGGGTCGGAATGACGCTGTCCGGCACGGTCAGATTCGGCAGTACCGCCCGGCCAAGCGCACCGGCCAGATGCATGCCCAGCATCAGCACCACCACCACAATGGTGCCCAGAATGATCGCCCGATGGACAGCCTTACTGTCTCTGTAGGAGATACAGCGCACCGCCGTGTGCGGTAACCCGATAACACCAAAGCAGACCAGCACGATAAATGAGCTGAGGAAGGTTGGGGTGATAACCTCTCCCGGTCCCTGCGGTGAGAGCAGTGCGGGGTCGATGTCATGCAGTTTCTGAACCGCCGTGCTCAGGCCGCCCGCCTGATGAATCACCGCAAACAGCAGCAGGAAGGTGCCAATCAGCATCACAACGCCCTGCATGGCGTCATTAAGCACGCTGGCGCGGAAGCCGCCAAACGCGGTGTAGAGGGCGATCGTTCCACCAAAAATCAGCAGGCCGGTGTCATACGGGATACCGGCAGCGGTTTCGAGCAGCCGCGCACCGCCAATAAACTGTACCGTCATGGCGCCGATAAACGCGATCAGCAGGCTCAGACTCGCCAGCCAGATCAGCAGCGGGCTACGATAGCGCGCATAGAGCATGTCATTCAGCGTGACCGCATTGTGCTGACGCGCCAGGATGGCGAACTTTTTCCCCAGCACCCCCAGCGAAAGCCAGACAGCGGGTACCTGCACCATCGCCAGCAGCACCCAGCCCAGCCCATATTTATAGGCGGCACCGGGCCCGCCTATAAATGAGCTGGCGCTGATATAGGTCGTGGTGATGGTCATTGCCAGCACAAATCCGCCCATGGAGCGGCTGCCGAGGAAATATTCCGTCAGGAAACTGCCCTCACGCCGTTTGCGAACGGCAAATACCGACAGTGCGGCGATCAGCACCAGATAAATCAGCAGCGGCAGGATAATTTCACTGTTCATTTTTCTCCTCCAGCGGCATGTCGCGAAAAATCACCCGCACCATCAGCCAGCACAAAAAAATGAAGAACAGGGGGGCAAACAGGCAGGAGAGTTCAAACCAGCGCGGCAGACCGGTGATGCCGGTGTCATTACCACCCAGCCAGGCGGAAAGCCCCCAGACAGCGAGCCAGAGCAGGGTGAGATAGAGCGACCAGCGCGCCTCTTTATGTGCCTGTATAAAACGAGCATCCATGATTCAACCTTAACGCCCAGCGGCAAAAGAAAAAGGCCGGATTAACCGGCCTCTGACTGACTCAGCGTTGCAATTACTTCTCGTGCAAGCCGAGTTTTTTCTCCAGATAGTGGATGTTGGTTCCACCGTGCTGGAAATTCTCGTCGGACATGATTTTCATCTGCAGGTCGACGTTGGTCTTGATACCGTCGATGATCAGTTCCGCCAGGGCATTTTTCATGCGGGCAATCGCCACGTCACGCGTTTCGCCATAGGTGATCAGCTTGCCAATCATGGAGTCATAATAAGGCGGCACGGTGTAACCGGAGTAAATGTGCGACTCCCAGCGCACGCCAAAACCGCCTGGCGCGTGGAAGCGGGTGATTTTACCCGGACTTGGCAGGAAGGTTACCGGATCTTCGGCGTTGATACGGCACTCGACCGCGTGTCCGCGAATGATCACATCATCCTGTTTGATCGACAGTGGCTGACCAGCCGCAATGCGCAGCTGCTCTTTGATCAGATCGACACCGGTGATCATCTCGGTCACCGGATGTTCCACCTGAATACGGGTGTTCATCTCGATGAAGTAGAATTCACCGTTTTCATACAGGAACTCGAAGGTACCTGCGCCGCGATAGCCAATTTCGATACAGGCTTTGGCACAGCGGTTGCCGATAAAGCTGCGCAGTTCCGGCGTAATGCCTGGCGCTGGCGCCTCTTCGACTACTTTCTGGTGACGACGCTGCATGGAGCAGTCACGTTCGCCCAGATAGATGGCGTTGCCCTGACCATCGGCCAGTACCTGAATCTCGATGTGGCGAGGATTCTCCAGATACTTCTCCATGTAAACCATGTCGTTGTTGAAAGCCGCTTTGGCTTCCGCTTTCGTCATGTTGATGGATTGTTCCAGATCTTTGTCGCTGCGCACAACGCGCATACCACGACCGCCGCCGCCGCCGGATGCTTTGATGATGACCGGATAACCGATGCGCTGAGCAAAGGCACGGTTTTTTTCCATATCATCAGTCAGCGAACCGTCAGAGCCTGGGACGGTCGGGACGCCCGCTTTCTTCATCGCATTGATCGCAGAAACCTTGTCACCCATCAGGCGAATGGTGTCCGCTTTCGGACCGATAAAGATAAAGCCAGAACGTTCAACCTGCTCGGCAAAATCGGCATTCTCAGAAAGGAAGCCGTAGCCTGGGTGAATCGCCACTGCGCCGGTGATCTCTGCAGCAGAGATCAGCGCCGGGATATTGAGGTAACTTTTGACTGACTGCGCCGGGCCGATGCAGACGGTTTCGTCTGCCAGCAGCACGTGCTTCAGGTCACGGTCCGCGCTTGAGTGAACCGCAACAGTCTTGATGCCCAGTTCTTTACAGGCACGAAGAATGCGCAGCGCGATCTCACCGCGGTTAGCAATAACAATTTTATCCAGCATGATCTGCCCCGTTACTCGATGATAACCAGTGGCTCGTCAAATTCGACCGGCTGACCGCTTTCAACCAGAATGGCTTTCACCACGCCGGATTTGTCAGCTTCGATCTGGTTCATCATTTTCATGGCTTCGACGATGCACAGCGTATCGCCCGCGTTCACTTTCTGACCGACTTCCACAAAGGCTTTCGCATCCGGGCTCGGCGTGCGGTAGAAGGTGCCTACCATGGGTGAACGCACGATGTGACCGCTGATCTCAGCCGGTGCGGCTTCGGCAACGGCTGCAACAGGGGCCACAGCGGTGGCCAGCGCAGGCTGTTGTACCGGTGCAGCGTAAGCCTGCTGCATAACCGGGTAACCTGCGTTTGCAGGTGCGCGGCTGATGCGAACGGACTCTTCACCTTCAGAGATTTCCAGCTCAGAAATGCCAGACTCTTCAACCAGTTCGATCAGTTTTTTAATTTTACGAATATCCATGAGTGGGGTTCCGTACTCAGTTTGATTAATTAGTTTGAGACAGGCGTTTTACTGCCGTTTGTAAAGCCCATGTGTAGCCGTCAGCGCCAAGCCCGCAAATCACGCCAGCAGAGACATCAGAAAGATAGGAGTGATGACGGAAGGGCTCGCGTGCATGCACATTGGAGAGATGAACCTCGATAAACGGTATTTCTACCGCTAACAGGGCATCACGCAGTGCGACACTGGTATGGGTAAACGCGGCAGGATTAATGATGATGTAATCCACATTGCCTTTGGCCTCATGAATGCGATCAATAAGCTGAAATTCAGCGTTGGTTTGCAGGTGGCTCAACTCCACATTCAGCTGGTCTGCCTGATGCGTTAAATCGTCAACGATCTGACGCAGCGTGGTATGACCATACTTCTCAGGTTCACGCGTTCCCAACAGGTTCAGGTTGGGTCCGTTTAAAAGCAGAATATGTAATTTATGCGCCATCTTGCTGCCATCTCCCGCAATCATTGAGGCATCGCGTAAAATACCTTGCGAATCTCCATTTGTCACCTTTCACGGTGAAAAAGAAGACCCGACGAGCAATAAAGCCGGGCATTATATCCGTTTCGTGTCATTTCGCAGCAAAATACTGGTCTTATCTGCGAAGATGATCGGATGTGGCCTGCGGGCCACATCTTTTATCAGAAAACAGCAGCGGAAAACAACGGGTGAGAGCCTAGCGGGGCCACCATTTGAGAAACTTTTTGTAACGCCAGGCTAACAGTATCGCAGCAAGCAGGGCGTAGATAAGTGGCTGGGGTGACAGGATTTTTACCGACCAGATATAGTGAACCGGCACCAGGATCGCGACAAGATAGACCGCGTTGTGCAGGGTTTGCCAGCGTTTTCCCAGCCTGCGCTGCGCGCGCTGAAACGAGGTCACCGCCAGGGCCAGCAGGATAAACCAGCTGATGATGCCCAGCGTGAGATAGGGACGGGAGATCAGCTCGCTGCCCAGCAGACGCAGATTGTCCGCACCCAGCTCCAGCAGGTAATAGCTCAGCAGATGAAGTGAGGCCCAGACAAATGTCCAGACGCCCAGCAGGCGGCGGGTGCGGATTAACAGCGGCTGCCTGCCGTAACGCGCTAGCGGTGAGACCAGCAGCGTTCCCAGCAGCAGTTTCAGCGCCATTCGTCCGGTAAAATGCTGAATATCTTTCGCCGGATCGGCACTCAGCCCCCCCTGCATCGCGGCAAAAATCAGATAAACCAGCGGCAGCAGGGCCGCCAGATGCAGGATCACCTTTAAACCGGTTATCTGTTTTAACGACAGGCGCACCACCTAGTAGTTCTCCCGTAAATCCAGACCGCGATAGAGCGAGGCGACCTGCTCGCCATAGCCATTAAACAGCAGGGTCGGCTGACGCTCGACCTTCAGGCTGCCGCCAGGGCCGATAAAACGCTCGGTGGCCTGCGACCAGCGCGGATGATTAACGTGGGGATTCACGTTGGCGTAAAAACCATACTCATCTGCGGCAATCTGGTTCCAGGTGGTCGGCGGCTGATTGCTGGTCAGCGTGATTTTTACGATCGATTTGATCCCTTTAAAGCCATATTTCCACGGCACCGTCAGGCGAATCGGTGCGCCATTCTGCGGGGGCAGCGCTTTGCCATAGACGCCGGTCGTCAGTATCGTCAGTGGATGCATCGCCTCATCCAGACGCAAACCTTCGACATAGGGATAGTTGAGACCACCGCCAATAAAGCGATCTTTCTGGCCCGGCATCTGCTCAGGATCGTAAAGCGTCTGAAAGGCGACGAAACGCGCTTTGCTGGTGGGTTCGGCCAGCGAAATCAGCTTGTTCAGTTCGAAGCCAATCCAGGGCACCACCATCGACCAGGCCTCCACGCAGCGCATGCGATAGATCCGCTGCTCCATGGCGAACCGTTTAAAGATGTCATCCATATCCAGGGTCAAGGGCTTCGCCACTTCCCCATCGATGGTCAGCTTCCAGGGCTCGGTTTTCAGCGTGCCGGCATTGGCGGCCGGATCGGCCTTATCCAGGCCAAACTCATAGAAGTTGTTATAGCCGGAGACCTTATCCGCCGGGGTCAGGGTCAGATCGGCCTGATACTGCGCCGGTTTAGTAAAGTCCAGCGGGCGGCCTGCCGGCGCTGGCGGGCGATCGTTTCCCTTAAACCAGCTGAGAATGTCGGCGTTTGCCACGCCAGGCACGCCGATGGCCGCGGCGCTCAGCCCCAGCGTTTTCAGCACCTGGCGGCGCTTCATATTAAAGATGCTTTCCGGCGTAACGTCGGCTTCAGTCAGGCAGGGTGTACGTTTCATGGGCCTTCTCCAGACAGATTCTTATCGACCAGCATGATGACTATCGCTGATGTCGGCCACTTTCGCTGCGAAAATGTGAAATTTCCTGGCTGGGCGGGGCGATGAGAATGCACTGAAAAGTGCCGGGGTTCACGTCAGCGAGACAATCCCGACGATATACTTCGGCTTCTGGCGTCCGGGCACTGCCGTCAGCGGTAAATTATGCTATTTTGCTCGCGTTTTCGTCAGGCTGACGGTACAAGGTTGGGTGATCCGGTTATCACCGCAGTAATACAGGCACAGGGATGCGATTAACCACAAAATTATCTGCGTTTATTACCTTTCTTAGCCTGCTGGCCATGTCACTGATGCTGGCTGGCTGCGCATTCAGTTTTTTCTGGTTCAGTCATCAGCGCGTGGAACATCGGGCACAGATCCTGGCGGTCCAGGTGGATCAGGCGATGCTCACCCAGACCCCGGATCAGCTGCATACCTGGCTCACTTCGATCATGCCAATCATGAATGCGGAGCAGATTTTACTGCACAACGGCAGGCAGACGCTCCTGACGCTCTCCCGCCATGAAAACCCGATGCTGGAAGATGAACCCAACCGCTTTATCCAGTTCGAGGTGCCGCTGATGCATCAGACCGGCTTACAGCTGCGGGTTGTCACCCTCGATCCTGCCAAAACCTGGCTACGCTCCATCACCGGCACCTCGACGCTGGGCATTCTGTTTACCATCATACTGGTCATGAGTCTGATGCTGCTGATGATGCATCGCTGGCTCAGCCGTCAGTGGCGTGGCATGGAGCATCTCGAAGTGCGGGCCGAGGCGATTATCAACGGCGAACGCGGCGTCATGCCGAAGCGCGGCGTGGATGAGTGGCCGCCCAGGGCGAGCCGCGCGCTGGATCTGTTGCTGGTGGATGTGCAGGAAGCCGCCGAACAGCGCGTGCGTATCGA
Organism: Pantoea sp. EKM101V; assembly: GCF_011800325.1. Taxonomy (NCBI): domain Bacteria; kingdom Pseudomonadati; phylum Pseudomonadota; class Gammaproteobacteria; order Enterobacterales; family Erwiniaceae; genus Pantoea; species Pantoea sp. EKM101V. The sequence continues at coordinate 28,008 of NZ_JAALFP010000019.1, read as the reverse complement.
CACGCTAATCCGCACCTTTGCCGCCCAGGATGGCCGGACCGGCCTCAACAACCGACTCTTTTTCGACAATCAGCTGGCGACGCTGCTGGAAGATCAGGAAGATGTGGGCACCCACGGCGTGGTGATGATGGTGCGGCTGCCCGATCTGGATACCCTGCAGGAAACACTGGAGCCCGCGCTGGTCGACGAGTACCTCTTTAACTTCGTCAACATGCTCTCTACCTTTGTGCTGCGCTACCCAGGGGCGCTGCTGGCGCGCTATTTCCGCAGTGATTTTGCCGTGCTGCTGCCGCATCGCAGCCTTAAAGAGGCGAACAGCATTGCCGACCAGCTGATCAACGCGGTGGATTCACTGCCGCCGATGCGTCAGGTGAACCGTGATGATTTGATTCACATCGGCATCAGCGCGTGGCACAGCGGGCAGACCGTGCCGCAGGTGATGGAGAATGCCGAAATGGCCACCCGCCGCGCGGCGTTACTGGGCGGCAACAACTGGACCAACGGTGCAGGCAATCCGCAGGACGCCGGGCGGGGGAGTGTACGCTGGCGTACCCTGCTGGAGAATACGCTCAGCCGGGGTGGTCCGCGGCTCTATCACAAACCTGCCGTCAATATTGAAGGCAAGGTGCAGCACCGGGTGATGCTGACCCGCATCTTCGATGGCGACAAAGAGGTGCTGGCCGCCGAATATATGCCGCTGGTGCAGCAGCTGGGTATGGCGGATGCCTGGGATCGCCAGCTGATGACCCGCATTGCGGCCCTGTCTGAACTCTGGCCGGAAGAGACCCTGGTCATCCCGCTGACGATGTCCTCACTCCTGCAACGACCCTTTGTGCTCTGGCTGCAGAACATGCTGCTGCAGTGCCCGAAAGGACAAAGAAAACGATTTTTATTTGAACTTGCCGAGGCAGATGTCTGTCAACACATCAACCGCTTAACACCAGTATTCCGTGCGCTTAAGGCGTTTGGTTGTCGGGTGGCGGTGAATCAGGCCGGTTTAACCGTGGTGAGCAGCGCCTATATCCGGCAGCTGCCGCTGGAGCTGATCAAGCTCGATGCCGGCCTGGTGCGCAACATTGAGCGGCGCACTGAAAATCAGCTGTTTGTGCAGAGTCTGCTGGAAGTCTGTAAATCCACCGGCATTCAGGTGTTTGCCACCGGTGTTCGCACCCGATCGGAGTGGCAAACATTAGTGTCGCTGGGTATAGCAGGCGGGCAGGGTGACTTTTTTGCCCCTTCGCTTCCGGTTAACAGTAACGTGAAGAAGTATTCCCAACGTTACCGTATTTGATGAATTGTCGTCCTGATGACGGCAATTAGCGCTTTTTTGTCATGTTAAGTCTCGTCTGAGCCCACAACCCGACTGCCGGAAATGTTAAATTTTATGTCGGGAATGGAAAGGCGAAAGGCGGAGAAAAGCAGGAGTGGTGGCGTCTGGTCGCCATTCTGCCGATTTCTGTTACGGGTTCAGATGACTTAAACGCAATCAGGCCTCTTTTTTCACCGAAGCAGAACGTTTTTGCGCCTTGTGGCAGCTTCGTGTGGTTGGTAAAGTAAGCGGATTTTATTTTCCGCCCCCAGCTTGCAGGATTATCCCTTAGTATGTTTAAAAAATTTCGTGGCATGTTTTCCAATGACTTGTCCATTGACCTGGGTACCGCGAATACCCTGATTTACGTAAAAGGACAGGGCATCGTGCTGAACGAGCCTTCCGTGGTCGCTATTCGCCAGGATCGTGCCGGTTCGCCGAAAAGTGTCGCGGCCGTAGGTCATGACGCCAAACAGATGCTCGGCCGTACGCCAGGCAATATCGCCGCTATTCGTCCGATGAAAGATGGCGTTATCGCTGACTTTTTCGTTACCGAAAAGATGCTGCAGCACTTCATCAAGCAGGTTCACAGCAACAGCTTTATGCGTCCCAGCCCACGCGTGCTGGTCTGCGTTCCCGTCGGTGCCACCCAGGTAGAACGTCGTGCGATTCGTGAATCCGCTCAGGGCGCAGGCGCGCGTGAAGTCTTCCTGATTGAAGAGCCTATGGCTGCCGCAATCGGTGCAGGCCTGCCTGTTTCCGAAGCGACCGGTTCAATGGTAGTCGATATTGGTGGCGGTACCACCGAAGTGGCGGTGATCTCACTGAACGGCGTGGTTTACTCCTCCTCTGTCCGTATTGGTGGTGATCGCTTCGATGAAGCTATTATTAATTATGTGCGTCGTAACTACGGTTCACTGATTGGTGAAGCGACGGCAGAACGTATTAAGCATGAGATCGGTTCAGCTTATCCGGGCGATGAAGTCCGCGAAATTGAAGTGCGTGGCCGTAACCTGGCAGAAGGTGTACCGCGTGGCTTCACGCTGAACTCCAACGAAATTCTTGAAGCGCTGCAGGAGCCGTTAACCGGTATCGTTAGCGCGGTGATGGTTGCCCTTGAGCAGTGTCCGCCTGAGCTGGCCTCGGATATCTCCGAGCGCGGCATGGTGCTGACCGGTGGTGGTGCGTTACTGCGCAACCTGGATCGCCTGCTGATGGAAGAGACGGGCATTCCGGTTGTGGTTGCTGAAGATCCACTGACCTGTGTGGCACGCGGTGGCGGCAAGGCGCTGGAAATGATCGACATGCACGGCGGCGATTTGTTCAGCGAAGAATAATTGCCTCAACCGGTTAAGAACGCAACGATCATGCAGGGGAGTAGCATGTGAACCGGCGAAATCTGGCCGGTACAGTGCGTTCAGCCCAGGGAAGCGCGGTGGTCAGCCGCCGCTTCCTTACCCGTTGTCGAGGATCACGCAGATTATATGAAGCCGATTTTTAGCAGGGGGCCTTCCCTGCAGTTGCGTCTTTTCCTGGCGGTTGTCGTGGCGATTGCCATCATTATCGCCGACAGTCGTGTGGGGTCTTTTACCCAAATACGCAACTATCTGGATACGTCGGTCAGTCCGTTTTACTTCCTGGCGAATGGGCCACGTCAGCTGCTGGACGGCGTCTCAGAGTCGCTGGCATCCCGTCAGCAACTGGAGCAGGAAAACAAAGCGTTACGTCGTGAGCTCTTCCTGAAAAACAGTAACCTGCTAATGCTGGGGCAATATAAGCAGGAAAACGCACGCCTGCGTGAACTGCTGGGTTCACCGCTGCGTCAGGATGAGCAAAAGATGGTGACGCAGGTGATCTCTACCGGCACCGACCCTTACACCGACCAGGTGGTGATCGACAAAGGCAGCGTAAACGGTGTCTACGAAGGTCAGCCGGTCATCAGTGATAAGGGCGTGGTGGGGCAGGTCATCGCCGTCGGGCAGTTGACCAGCCGCGTTCTGCTGATCTGCGATGCGTCCCATGCGCTGCCGATTCAGGTGCTGCGGAATGATATCCGTGTGATCGCCGCCGGTAACGGCTGCACTGAAGATCTTCAGCTTGAGCATCTGCCGGGCAACACAGACATTCGCGTCGGTGATGTGCTGGTCACCTCCGGCATCGGGGGACGTTTCCCTGAAGGTTATCCGGTGGGTGTGGTCTCCTCTGTTAAAGTGGATACCCAGCGCGCTTACACGGTGATTCAGGCGCATCCGACTGCCGGTCTGCAGCGTCTGCGTTATCTGCTGTTGCTGTGGGGAGCGGATCGCAATGGCGATATGCCGTTACCGCAGGATGAAGTGCATCGCGTCGCGAACGAGCGTCTGATGCAGATGATGCCGCAGGTCTTACCGCCTGCCGGGGAGATGGGTCCGCCTGCGCCTTCTGCACAGATGGGACCGCCGGCCCCTTCTGGTAGCAGCAGCGGACAGAGCAGCAGCACCACGCGTTCACGCGGGGGCCAGCCTTGAGTCGATATCGTAGCCAGGGACGTTGGGTCATCTGGCTCTCTTTCCTGGTTGCGCTGATCCTGCAGATCATGCCGTGGCCGGATGAGATCTACATGTTCCGCCCCTCATGGCTGCTGCTGATTCTGATCTACTGGGTGCTCGCATTGCCGCACCGGGTCAATGTCGGCACCGGATTTATGCTCGGTGCCATCATGGATCTGATCGCCGGGTCCACACTCGGCGTGCGTGCCCTGGCGCTCAGCATCATCGCCTACCTTATCGCCTTTAAGTTCCAGTTATTCCGCAACTTAGCGTTGTGGCAGCAAGCGTTAATGGTTATGGTGCTGTCACTGGCGATGGATGTCATCGTCTTCTGGGCTGAATTCCTGGTAATCAACGTTTCATTCCGACCTGAAATTTTCTGGAGCAGTGTTGTCGACGGTATTCTCTGGCCCTGGCTATTCTTGTTAATGAGAAAAATTCGTCGTCAGTTCGCTGTTCAATAAGGAAATTTATGGTAACCCTTTATCTTGCTTCCGGTTCACCGCGTCGGCGTGAGCTGTTAACTCAGCTTGGGCTGACCTTCGAGCGCCTTGTGACGGACGTTGAAGAGCAGCGTCAGCCGGATGAAGCGGCAGAGGCCTATGTGCGCCGTCTGGCCAATGACAAAGCACAGGCTGGCGTCAGACTGGCCGCCCAGGATCTGCCGGTGCTGGGCGCCGATACCATCGTGGTGCTGAATGGCAGCGTGCTGGAGAAGCCGCGCGATGCTGACGATGCCCGCGAGATGCTGCGCAAACTTTCCGGACAGTCGCACCAGGTGATGACGGCGGTGGCGCTGGCCGATCGTCAGCAGGCGCTGGACTGCGTGGTGACGACGGATGTGACCTTCCGCACCTTAACCGCCACCGACATCGACGACTATATTGCGACCGGCGAACCGATGGATAAAGCGGGAGCCTACGGAATCCAGGGCAGGGGCGGAAATTTTGTCCGCAAAATTAATGGAAGCTACCACGCGGTGGTCGGATTACCTTTGGTTGAGACAGCGGAGTTACTCAGCCATTTCCAGTCACTGCGTGCCGTAAGGGGTCACCATGACGGCTGAATTACTGGTTAACGTCACGCCTTCTGAAACGCGGGTTGCCTATATCGACGGCGGCATCCTTCAGGAGATTCACATTGAACGTGAGGCGCGGCGCGGCATTGTGGGCAATATTTACAAGGGACGGGTAAGCCGTGTACTGCCCGGCATGCAGGCCGCCTTTGTCGATATCGGCCTGGAAAAAGCCGCCTTTCTGCACGCCTCAGACATCATGCCGCACACCGAGTGTGTCGCGGGTGACGAAAAGAAAAATTTTGTTGTTCGCGACATCGCCGAGCTGGTGCGCCAGGGTCAGGATCTGGTGGTGCAGGTGGTTAAAGATCCGCTGGGTACCAAAGGGGCCCGGCTGACCACCGACATCACGCTGCCGTCGCGTTATCTGGTCTTTATGCCGGGGGCATCGCATGTGGGTGTCTCTCAGCGCATTGAGAGTGAAAAAGAGCGCGAGCGGCTCAAAGCGGTGGTGGCAGACTACTGTGACGACCTGGGCGGCTTTATCATCCGTACCGCCGCAGAGGGGATCGGAGAAGAGGAGCTGGCGCAGGACGCCGCGTTTCTCAAGCGTCTCTGGACCAAAGTCAGCGAACGTAAAAAGCGTAACCAGACCCGCTGCCTGCTCTACGGTGAGCTGGCGCTGGCGCAGCGTATTCTGCGTGATTTTGCCGGGGCCGCCCTGGATCGCATCCGGGTCGACTCCCGTCTGACCTGTGAAATGCTGGTGGAGTTTACTGCGGAATATATTCCGGAGATGGCGGGTAAGCTGGAGCTCTACAATGGCAAACAGCCTATCTTTGACCTGTTTGACGTCGAAAATGAAATTCAGCGCTCGCTGGATCGTAAGGTTGAACTGAAGTCGGGTGGCTATCTGATCATCGATCAGACCGAAGCGATGACCACCATCGACATCAACACCGGTGCCTTCGTCGGCCACCGTAATCTGGATGAGACGATCTTTAACACCAATGTGGAAGCGACGCAGGCGATTGCCCGCCAGCTGCGACTGCGTAATCTGGGTGGCATCATCATCATCGACTTCATTGATATGAATAATGAAGATCATCGGCGCCGGGTGCTGCATTCGCTGGAGAGCGCACTCAGCAAGGATCGGGTGAAAACCGGGATTAATGGCTTCTCGGCGCTGGGGCTGGTGGAGATGACGCGCAAGCGAACCCGCGAAAGCATCGAGCATATCCTCTGTCAGGATTGCCCGGTCTGTAAGGGACGCGGCACGCTGAAAACGGTTGAGACGGTCTGCTATGAGATTATGCGTGAGATTGTCCGCGTTCATCACGCCTACGATTCCGATCGCTTCCTGGTCTATGTTTCGCCGACGGTGGGGGAGGCGCTGAAAAGCGATGAGTCTCATGCCCTGGCGGAGGTCGAAATCTTTGTCGGCAAGCAGGTTAAAGTGCATGTCGAAGCGCTTTACACTCAGGAGCAGTTTGACGTTGTCATGATGTAACGCCGGCCCGCGCACTGGTTTCTCCGGCTGCCGGGCTGAAAAAACGCCCTTGTTTGGGATAAAATGCGTGTTTTACCGCTTTTGTCTGAAGACGGTCGGGTACGAGAGCCAACTATCCGTCGTTTGCGGAACACAAGGAGAGGCGTGAGTGAGGCAGTTGCCGAGGATTTTGTTACTGCTGGTCGCGGCAATCATCGTGATTGTCGCGCTGCTGGTCAGCGGATTGCGTCTGGTGATGCCGCATCTCGACAGCTATCGCAGCAACCTTCTGCAATTTATCTCCGATCGCAGCGGCGTTCCGGTCAGCGCCAGTCAGCTGCAGGGCAAATGGGAAAATTTCGGTCCCACCCTGCAGGTTCGCGATCTCAGCGTCGATCTCCACGAGAACGGCAAACTCACCATTTCACGCATCAATCTTGCCCTCGACGTCTGGCAATCCCTGCTGCACTGGCGCTGGCAGTTCCGCGACCTCACTTTCTGGCAGCTGCATCTCGACACCAATCGTCCCTTACTCGACAACGATAAAGAGAAAAACAGCTTCCGTCCGGCGCAAATCAACGAACTTTTCCTGCGGCAGTTTGACCACTTTGACCTGCGCGACAGCACCATCGGTTTCCGCACGCCGTCCGGTCAGCATGCCGAGCTGGCCATTCCGCGCCTGACCTGGCTGAATGAGAAAACCCGCCACCGGGCAGAAGGGGAAGTGAGCCTGTCGAGCTTTACCGGCCAGCACGGTGTGGTTCAGGTGCGGCTCGATCTCAACGACAGCAACGGTTTACTGAATGACGGGCGTATCTGGATGCAGGCCGACGATGTCGATGTGCGTCCGTGGCTGGGTCGCTGGATGCGCGACAATACCCGGCTCGACAGCGCCCGCTTCAGTCTGGCGGCGTGGGTAAACCTGCGCGATGGCGACATCTATGCCGGCGATCTGCTGTTGCGTCAGGGCGGTGCCAGCTGGCAGGGCGAGAGCGGACCACACCGGATTGAGGTTGACGGGCTGACTGCGCATCTGTCGCGCTTCCGGAATGGCTGGGTGGTCAATGTGCCGCAGACCCGCCTCAGCACCGACGGCCAGACCTGGCCCGCCGGTCACTTCTCCCTGCTCTGGCGTCCTGAGGATAAGCAGATGTCGGGCACTGACGGCCAGCCTGAGGTCCGGGTGCGCGCCACACAGCTGGTGCTGCGTCATCTTGCCCCTGTTATTCCCCTTTTCGCACCGCTCTCTCCGGCGCTGTTTGAAAACTGGCAGAAGTTACAGCCACAGGGCACCGTTGAGGGACTGGCGCTGGATATCCCGTTAGAACAGCCAGAAAAGACCCGCCTGCAGGTGAAATGGCACGATTTCAGCTGGCAGCAGTGGAAGCTGCTGCCGGGCATCAGTCGGTTGAGCGGGGAGGCTCGCGGCAGTCTGAGCAACGGTCAGGTCAGTGTGGCGATGGGAACCGCCACCGTCCCCTATGGTGACATGTTCCAGGCACCGCTGGAGATTAAACGGGTCACCGGGGCGCTGCGCTGGCTGCGCGATGAACATGGCCTGACGCTGGCGGGTGAGGATCTGGATCTGCAGGCGCGCTCACTCCGGGCGCGGGGCGACTTCAGTTATCAGCAGAACCGTGGCGCGGAGCCGCGTCTTGATATTCTGGCCGGTATCCGGGTCACTGATGCAGGCGATGCCTGGCGCTATTTCCCGGTGCCGCTGATGGGCAGGGGACTCACGCACTATCTGAGCGGGGCCGTGAAGGGGGGCAAAGTCGACAACGCCACGCTGCTGTTTGCCGGTAACCCGGCGCTGTTCCCGTTTAAACACAACGATGGCATGTTCCAGGTCTGGGTGCCGCTGCGCCAGGCAACCTACGCGTTTCAGCCCAAATGGCCGGCGATCAGCAATCTGGATATCGACCTCAACTTCCTGAATGACGGATTGTGGATGCATGCCCCGGTCGCCCGACTGGGCGACGTCGAAGCGCACAACGTCAGCGCGGTCATCCCTGACTATCTGAAAGAGAAGCTGATCATCGATGGGGATATCCATGGCGAAGGCCCGCAGGTCGCGGACTATTTTCAGCAGACTCCGCTGAAGTCATCGCTGGGTGCCGCACTGGAGCAGCTGCAAATCACGGGCGGCGTAGGGGGGCATCTGAATCTCGATATTCCACTGGACGGTAAGCAGGTGCACGCGCGCGGCAATGTCGATCTGCATAACAACTCGCTGTATATCAAACCGTTAAAAACGACTATCGCTAACCTCTCTGGCCGCTTCCGTTACGATAACGGCAATCTGGCCAGTGAAGATTTGCAGGCGAACTGGTTTGGTCAGCCCCTGGGCGTCCGGTTCAGCACCACCGAGAACCCGGATGATTTTGGCGTTAACGTCAAACTGCAGGGCGACTGGCAACCGGCCAGAATCAGCCCGATTCCGGCCGCCGTCAGTAAGCAGCTGGGCGGACATCTGCCCTGGCAGGGGAACGTCGATATCACGCTACCCCATCATGGCGGAGCGCGCTATGAAGTTGCCCTGAACGGCAATGCAAAAGAAGTGAGTAGTCGCTTACCTGCACCGCTCGACAAGAAAGCCGGTGAGACGATGCCGGTTACCATTGAGGCCAGCGGCGACCTGAACCACTTCGATCTCAGCGGCAGCGTCAGCGCAAACCACCGTTTTAACAGCCGCTGGCTGCTGGAGCCGACGCTGCGCGTGGATCGCGGCATCTGGCTGAATGATGCCCAGAAGAAACCCGGGCTGCCCGACCAAGCCGGAATGGTGCTGAATCTGCCTGCGCTGGATGGCGAAGCCTGGGTCGGGATGCTGGCAGCCGGAGGCGCGACGGGCGGCAGGTCGTCAGGTGGCGGCAGCGATTTCCAGACCGGCGGCGTGACGCTGCCCGGCAATATCACGCTGCGCAGTCCGGCGGTCACGCTGGCGGGGCAGCAGTGGCATGAGGTTGAGGCGACGCTGGCACAGCGTTCAGCCGGCAGTGGCAACGTCAGCGTCAGGGCGCAGGAGCTGCGTGGTGAGCTGTCGATGGCACCACAATCCCCGTGGCAGGTGAATCTGGATTACCTTTATTACAATCCGCAGTGGAACAGCGAGACGGCCAGAGGCAGCAAAGCGAGCACTCAGCAGGCCAGTAATATTAATTTCAGTCAGTGGCCGGCTCTGCAACTGCGCTGTAAGGAGTGCTGGGTACTGGGGCAGAAATATGGTCAGGTCTCTGCGATGCTGCAACCCAAAGGGGATACGTTAGCGCTTACTAACGGCAAGGTAGATACCGGCAGTTCACAGCTGAAAATCAGCGGAGAGTGGGTGAATCGCCCGAACGATCCGCGCACCTCGCTGAAGGGCACGCTGAAAGGTCCTAATATCAATAATGCGACCAACTGGTTTGGTGTGAATACGCCGCTGCGTGATGCGCCATTCGACATTGCCTATGACCTGCACTGGCGGTCGGCACCGTGGCAGCCCTCCGCAGAGACGCTGAGTGGCACCCTGAAAACACACTTTGGCAAAGGCCAGATTGCGGATGTGGACACCGGCACGGCTGGCAAGATCCTGCGACTGGTGAGCTTTGATGCACTGCTGCGCAAGCTGCGCTTCGATTTCAGCGACACCTTTACCAACGCGTTCTACTTCGATTCGATTAATGGCACGGCCTGGATCGAGAACGGCGTGATGCGCACCGATAATCTGCTGGTGGATGGGCTGGAAGCTGACATCGCTATGCAGGGCAATCTCGACCTGGTGAAACGTCAGATCGATATGGAAGCGGTGGTGGCGCCGGAGATCTCCGCCTCGGTGGGTGTCGCGACCGCCTTCGCGATTAACCCGGTGGTGGGCGCGGCGGTTTTCGCCGCCAGTAAGGTGCTGGCTCCCTTGTGGAACAGGATATCGTTGCTGCGTTATCACATCAGCGGGCCGCTGGATAAACCGGAAATCAATGAAGTGCTGCGTAAACCGCGTGAAACAGACAACAAGTGAATTTGACGCCGTACCGGAATTACCGCAGGCTATGATTATCTGAGCACATAATGAGTGAGAAACGATGACTCTGAACCTGGTAAGTGAGCAGTTACTGACTGCTAACGGCATTAATCAGCAGGACCTATTTTCCCTGTTAGGGCAGCTTTCAGAACGTCGTCTGGATTATGCCGATCTCTATTTTCAGTCCAGCTTCCACGAATCCTGGGTGCTGGAAGACAAAATCATTAAAGATGGCTCTTACCATATCGACCAGGGCGTGGGCGTTCGCGCGGTCAGCGGTGAAAAAACCGGCTTCGCCTATGCAGACCAGATTACACTGAATGCGCTGCGTCTCTCCTCTGACGCCGCTCGCAGCATTGTCCGTGAACAGGGCAACGGCAAGGCACATACGCTTTCTGCCGTCATGAACCGTTCGCTTTACCCGGCGGTCGATCCGCTAAACAGCCTGTCGCGCGAAGAGAAAATTGCGCTGCTGCATCGCGTTGACCAGGTGGCCCGTGCGGCGGACCCGCGTGTGCAGGAGGTCAATGCCAGCCTGACCGGCGTTTACGAGCAGGTGCTGGTGGCTGCGACGGATGGCACGCTGGCGGCGGATGTCCGTCCGCTGGTGCGTCTCTCTGTCAGCGTCCAGGTGGAAGATCAGGGTAAACGTGAGCGCGGCGCCAGCGGCGGCGGTGCACGCACCGGTTATGCGTTTTTCCTGGCCGATGAGAATGGCGAAGTGCGTGCGGACGCCTGGGCGCGTGAAGCCGTTCGCATGGCGCTGGTTAATCTCTCTGCCGTGGCGGCCCCGGCGGGCGCATTGCCGGTGGTGCTGGGCGCGGGCTGGCCTGGCGTGCTGCTGCATGAGGCGGTGGGACACGGTCTGGAAGGCGACTTCAATCGCCGTGGCACCTCCGTGTTCAGCGGTAAAATCGGTCAGCAGGTCGCGTCAGAACTCTGCACCGTGGTGGATGACGGCACCCTTGAAGGGCTGCGGGGTTCACTGGCGGTCGATGACGAAGGCGTGCCGGGTCAGTACAACATGCTGATTGAGAATGGCGTGCTGAAAGGCTACATGCAGGACAAGCTGAATGCGCGACTGATGGGCGTCAGCCCGACCGGTAACGGTCGCCGCGAATCCTATGCGCATCTGCCCATGCCGCGTATGACCAACACCTATATGCTGGCCGGCAAATCAACGCCGCAGGACATCATCGAAAGTGTTGAATATGGCATCTATGCGCCCAACTTTGGTGGCGGCCAGGTGGATATCACCTCCGGCAAGTTTGTCTTCTCCACCTCAGAGGCCTATCTGATTGAGAAGGGCAAGATCACCAAACCGGTTAAAGGTGCAACCCTGATCGGCTCCGGTATTGAAGCGATGCAGCAGATCTCAATGGTCGGTAATGACCTGGCGCTGGATAAAGGCGTGGGCGTCTGCGGCAAAGAGGGGCAGAGCCTGCCGGTCGGTGTCGGTCAGCCAACGCTGAAGCTGGACAAACTCACCATCGGCGGCACCGCCTGATGTGACCCCGACAACCCGCCCGCTGGCGGGTTGTCAGCTTTTACGGTGCAGCTGATACTGTTCCGCTACCTGCTCAAAATAGCCGGTCAGATAGTCGATACAGACCTGTACCTTGAGCGGCAACTTATCCTTCTCGGTATAGAGCGCATAGACCGGTCGCGGATCGGACTGATATTGCGGAAAGAGAATATCGACCTCACCTGCGGTGATCTCATCAATCACCCACATCATCGGCACATAGGCGATGCCGTTACCGGACTTCAGCCAGCGTAACAGCGTCAGCGAATCATTGGTGACAAACCGTCCCTGCGGTGCCAGCCGGGTGACGATGCCTTCTGGCGCAATCAGCTCGAAGTTGTTGTCGGGCCGAACGCTGTATTCCAGCCAGGAAAAGTTATCGATATCCCCCGGTTTCTCCGGCGTGCCATGCTGCGCCAGATAGCTCCTGGCGGCGCACACCACCATCGGCATTGCACCAAGGCGACGTGAAAACAGGCTGGAATCTTTTAAGGCCCCGACCCGAATCACCAGGTCCAGACCGTCCGCGATCAGGTCCGGAGCGGGGACGCCGGTCACCAGGTTTACGCTCAGCCCCGGATAGTCGCGCAGCATATCGCTGGTCATGCCCGCTAACACGTTCTGTGCCATGGTCGAGGAGCTGCCGATACGCAGCACCCCAATGGGCGTGTTGTTAAACGCATAAAGCTGTTCATGCACCTGCGTCGCTTCCGCCAGCATACGGCGGCAGCCCTGATAGTAGATTTTGCCCGCTTCGGTGAGCCCGATACTGCGGGTACTGCGATTCAGCAGCTTAACCTGTAACGTATCTTCCAGCTTCGCGACAATCTGGCTGATTGAGGAGACACTCAGATGAAGCTGACGCGCCGCAGCGGTAAACGAACCAAGTTCGACCACTTTGGCGAAGACAGACATGCCCTTCAGTCGTTCCATTATTTACTCTGGCTTAAAAGTGATTTAGATCACATTCTGTAGAAAACTTATAGTCAGGCGCGTTATTATAAGCGCGCCGGGGTATCTCCCGGTGACTCTTCATTGCCTGATGCCCTGTGATGATACGCTATTATTAAGCCAGCTGCGGTTTGTATCGCGCTGTCAGCTGGGTTTGCTGTGACAGCTGAAAAGGCAAAGGAGACTCCCGGCAAGGTTGAACTAAGGATTTCTGATGAGTGTGCTTCCGGTATTTGTCATGTTTGGGCTCTCGTTTCCGCCCGTATTCATCGAACTTATTCTCTCACTGATGCTGTTCTGGTTAGTGAAACGTGTGCTGACGCCGAGCGGTATTTACGATCTTGTCTGGCATCCGGCACTTTTTAATACAGCGCTTTACTGCTGTGTGTTTTACCTTGTCTCCCGTTTATTAGTCTGAGGTTTAAGTGAAAGCACTCATAAGAAAAATCGCGCGTTACGCGATTACGCTTCTGCTGGTTATCATTGCTGTGGTTATCATCTTCCGTGCCTGGGTGTTCTATACCGAATCCCCCTGGACGCGTGATGCGCGCTTCGCGGCAGACGTAGTGGCGATCTCACCTGACGTGACCGGCCTGATCACCGACGTTCCGGTGCACGACAACCAGCTGGTGAAGAAGGGCGACACGCTGTTTGTGGTTGACCGCCCACGCTATCAAAAGGCGCTCGAGCAGGCTCAGGCAGACGTGGAATATTACCAGGCGCTGGTGAGTGAGAAGCGGCGCGAAGCCGGCCGCCGTAACCAGCTCGGCACCTCGGCGATGTCGCGCGAGGCGATTGAGCAGTCCAACAACGATCTGCAGACCAGCGAACATCAGCTGGCGAAATCGGTGGCGACACGCGATCTGGCGAAGATCGATCTGGAGCGCACCACCGTGAAAGCGCCCTCCGATGGCTGGGTCACCAACCTGAATGTCTATCAGGGCGAGTTCATTACCCGCGGCTCTGTGGCGGTCGCCCTGGTGCAGCAGCACTCCTACTATGTGCTGGCCTATCTGGAAGAGACCAAGCTGCATGGCGTAGAGAAGGGCTTCCGTGCGGAAGTGACGCCACTTGGCAGCAACATTGTGCTGCGGGGTACCGTAGACAGTGTGGCGGCCGGTGTCACCAACAGCAGCAGCTCGGTCGACAGTAAAGGCATGGCAACGGTCGATTCCAACCTGGAGTGGGTCCGTCTGGCGCAGCGTGTTCCGGTGCGCATCCGTCTGGATCAGCAGCCCGGCAACCGCTTCCCGGCCGGGACAACGGCGACCGTGGTCATTACCGGTCAGGCCGATCGTCAGCCTGAGCAGGTTTCACCGATGGTCCGCCTGTTTAATCGCCTGCGTGAGTTTGGTTAAGAGGGCGATATGATTGAGTTCCTGCGGTTCCCGGTAAAGCTGACCTTTGCGCTGGTGTTAGCGCTGATGGTCGGCTTTCACTTCAACCTCGAAACGCCGCGCTGGGCGGTGATGACTGCCGGTATTGTGGCGGGCGGCACCGCGTTTGCAGCGGGGGGCGATCCCTATTCGGGGGCGCTTCGCTACCGTGGCGTTTTGCGTATTATCGGGACCTTTATCGGCTGTATCGCCGCGCTGACCATCATGATCGCCACCGTTCGTGCGCCGGTTGTGATGCTGCTGCTGTGCTGCATCTGGGCAGGGCTCTGCGTCTGGCTCTCTTCGCTGATCAAAGTTGAAAACTCTTACGCACTGGGACTGGCGGGCTACACCGCGCTGATTATCGTGGTGACCGCTGACGCCAGCGGCGGTCTGACCCTGGTGCCGCAATATGCGGTCGAGCGCTGCAGTGAAATCGTGCTCGGCATTCTGTGTGCCATTCTGGCCGACATGATCTTCTCACCACGCTCGATCAAAAAAGTGATCGATGCGGAGGTCGACTCGCTGCTGGTGGCGCACTATCAGCTGCTGCAGCTCTGCGTTGCCCACGGTGACAAAGAGGAGGTCGATAAAGCCTGGAGCGCGCTGGTCCGGCGCACCACCGCCCTTAACAGCATGCGCAGCCAGCTGATGATGGAGTCGTCACGCTGGAAGAACAGTAACCGCCGGCTGCAGATGCTTAATACCCTGTCGCTGACCCTGATTACGCAGGCAGCCGAAACCTTTCTGATCCAGAATTCGCGTCCGGACTACATCCCCCCTCAGTATCGCCTGATGATTGAGAAGCCCGCCACGACGGTTGATGAGGTGCACAAGCGGATGAAGGTGATGCGGCGGGTGATGGGGGCCAGAGACAAAACGGCCCCGGTGACGCTGAGCAGCTGGGTGGGTGCCGCGACGGAATATCTGCTGCTGCTGAAAGGCATCCGAAGTAACAGCCGGATCACGTCGCTGGAGGAGGAGATCCTGCAGCGCGAGGTGGTGATTCAGGCGCGCTCCGCCGAAACACACCATGCGATGATCAACGGTATCCGCACCTTTGTGGCGACCGCGCTGGGCTCTCTGTTCTGGCTCTACACCGGCTGGACGTCGGGCAGCGGCTGTATGGTCATGCTGGCGGTTATCACTGCGCTGGCGATGCGGATGCCTAATCCACTGATGATGGCAAAAGATTTTCTCTACGGCATGACGGTTGCGGTGCCGCTGGGCGCGCTCTACTTTATGTATGTGCTTCCCTCGACCCAGCAGAGCGCACTGCTGCTCTGCATCGCCATCGGCCTGCTGGGCTTTATCGGTGGCATCTTCATTCAGCGGCGTCAGCTCGGCACGCTGGGGGCGCTGATTGGCACGCTTAACGTGCTGGTTCTCGATAATCCGATGCAGTTCCACATCAATGTCTTTCTCGACAATGTGCTCGGCCAGGTCATCGGCTGCTTTGTGGCGATGATGGTTATCCTGCTGATTCGTGACAAATCGAAGGCCCGTACCGGCCGTAAGCTGCTGAACCGCTTTATGTACGCGGCGGTTTCAGCCATGACGACTAATCAGGCGCGTCGGCGTGAAAACCATCTGCCGGCCCTCTATCAGCAACTGTTTCTGCTGCTGAACCTGTTTCCGGGCGATATCAATAAATACCGTATTGCCCTGACGCTGATCATCGGTCATCAGCGTCTGCGTGACGCAGACATTCCGATCAACGCGGATCTCTCTGCTTATCACCGGCAGCTGCGCTATACCGCTGACCGGGTCATCTCTGCCAGCAGCGATGACAAGCGGCGCTACTATTTTGAACGCCTGCTGAAAGAGCTGGACCTCTATCAGGAGAAACTGGTCCATTACGAGGCACCAGTCAGCGTAACGGAACCGGTCAAACGACTGGCCGTGATGCTGGATAAGTACCAGAACACGCTCATCCAAATCTGAATCTGGCCGCTGCGATCGGCAGCGGCCTGCGCAATCCCCGCCCGTCACAAAACCTGTCGCTTTTGCCAACTATACTCTTCAGACGGAAGCGTAAAACTGACAGGAGCGAATCAATGACATCACTGCAACAGAGCGAGCTGTTTCAGACCGGCTATCTGGCAGACGGCCAGTGGCACCCGGCGGCATCCACCTTTGACATAACCAATCCGGCAACCGGCGAGGTCATTGCGCAGGTCGCAAAAGCGGGCAAGGCTGAAACGGAACAGGCGATCGCCGCAGCAGAACGCGCCTTTCCCGCCTGGCGTGCGCAGACGGCAAAAGCCCGTGCTGAGATTCTCACTCGCTGGTACCAGCTCATCATTGAGAACAAACGCTGGCTGGCCGAACTGATGACGACGGAACAGGGCAAGCCGCTGAAAGAGGCGGAGGGCGAAGTGGAGTATGCCGCCAGTTTTATCCAGTGGTTTGCCGAACAGGCGAAGCGAGCCAATGGCGAGATCATTCCGCCCGCCAAAGCGGGTTCCCGCATCCTGGCCACCCGTGAACCGATTGGCGTTGTGGCCGCCATCACACCGTGGAACTTCCCGATGGCGATGCTGACCCGCAAGCTGGGACCCGCACTGGCCGCGGGCTGTACCGGCATCATCAAACCCGCTAATAACACGCCACTCTCCGCCTTTGCCCTGCTGGCCCTGGCGAAACAGGCTGGCGTCCCGGATGGCGTGCTGAACGCCGTAGCGGGTGACACCCATGCCATCAGCGACGCCATTATGGCCAGCAAAGCGGTGCGGAAGATTTCGTTCACCGGTTCAACCCAGGTGGGCAAGCTGCTGATGCGCAATGCGGCCGAAACCATGAAGAAAGTGTCCATGGAGCTGGGCGGTAACGCGCCTTACATCGTCTTTGACGATGCCGACATTGATGCCGCCGTACAGGGTGCTATTGCGAACAAATTCCGCAATGCGGGTCAGGTATGCGTCAGCGTGAACCGTTTCTACATCCACAATCGTGTTTACGATCGTTTCACCACGCAGCTGGCCGCCGAGGTGAACAAGCTTAAGGTGGGTAATGGTCTGGACGAGGGCGTGATTGTCGGGCCATTAATTGAAGCGTCGGCGGTGGAGAAAGTGGAGCAGCACGTCAATGACGCGCTGGCAAAAGGCGGCAAACTGCTGGCAGGCGGCGAGCGCCATGCGCTGGGCGGCAACTTCTGGCAGCCAACCGTAATCGCCGAAGCACACGAAGGGATGCAGCTCGCGCAGGAAGAGACCTTTGGCCCGGTTGCCGCCTGCTTCCGCTTCGATAATGAAGATGAGGTGATCCGCCGCGCCAATGATACGCCATTTGGCCTGGCCGCCTACTTCTACACGCAGAATCTGCAGCGGGTGTTCCGCGTTTCAGCGGCGCTGGAAAGTGGCATGATCGGCATTAACGAATGTGCCGTTTCAACCGAGCTGGCACCCTTTGGCGGCGTCAAAGAGTCGGGTCTGGGCCGTGAAGGTTCGGTACTCGGCATGGAAGAGTATCTGGAGGTCAAAGCGCTGCATCTGGGCGGTTTGGGCTAGCAGAAGGGCACGGGCGGCGAAGGTCGCCCGCAGACGGAGCATGGGAGCCGTCAGCATGAAAACCGAGCGTTTTGATTTTAATGAGATTGTCGACCAGGCCCATTTTTTCCGCCAGTTCAGCGAGCGATTTGCGCTGGATGAGCGTCGCATCTGCGATCTGGATGGGTTATGGGATGTGGTGACGGGGGATCTGCTCCCGATGCCGCTGGAGATTGAGTTCATCAATCTGGGCAGAGGACAGCGACGGCGTTATGGGGCCCTGATTTTACTCTTCGATGAAGCTGAAGAGGAGCTGGAAGGTCAGCTTCACTTTAACGTCAGATGAAAAAAGGCCCCGGCGAGCGGGGCCAAAGGGTTCGTCATGATAGTGACGAGGAATTACTTATAAAGCTGTGCGGTGATGTGGTAGTTATCACCGGTGCGCGCCTCGATCACTTTATAGGCGCTGGCACCCTGTTCATCGGCTTTCTGAGACAGTTCAGCGCGATAATCCATCGGTGCGCCCGCGGTACCACTGATGGTTACGGTGCCCGCAGGCTGCAGGTTCTGCGTCTGATCGCCGGTTACCAGCTGCGCGGCGGAAGCGCCGAAAGCCATAACGGAAAGCAGACTGACTGTAGCGATGGTTGTTTTGATGTTCATGTTCGTCTCCTCATTACATTCAACAACCTGCGGTTAATCATTGGTGCGGGTCGTCGATATTTTCAACGCCACAAGGCGTCATCACAGTGAATTATTTGTACAGCTCAGCGGTCACATGCCAGGTATTGTCCTGGTTGTTTTCGATGATGCGATAGTGGCTTGCGCCCTGCGCATCCGCTTTCTCCGACAGGACCTGACGGATATGCGTCTGGTCGCCGTTACGGCCCGCAATGCTGATGGTCTGGTTCATTGACTGCAAACCCTGCGCCTGTTCATTAGAAACCAGGCTGGCGGCACTGGCACCTGCTGAAAACAGGGCGATGCTCAGTGCAGCGATGGCAAGTTTGGTTTTCATTTTCTGCTCTCCTGAAATTCTGCTTACGCTCTCCGGCACGCGGCTTATCGCATCAGCCGGAGTGGGGCGACGCCTTAGTTATAGAGCGCGGCGGTCGCGTGGTAATTGCCGTTGTTGTAAGCCTCGATGACGCGATAGGCTTTTGCGCCCTGCTGATCGGCTTTGTCGCTCAGTTTCTGTCGGATATCCATCGGTGAGCCCGCTACACCGCTGACACTGATGGTGCCGACAGCCTGCAGATCCTGTGCCTGAGAGGCGCTGATAGATTCTGCTGCCACAGCACCGAATGACAGGGCAGAGAGCACGCTAAGAGCAGCGATGGTAGTTTTTACGTTCATGAAATTTTCCTCGTCGTCTGTTTTTATCTTTTTAGTTAGTGTGATTTGCATCACGAAAAGAAGTATAGGACTAATAACGTCAGAAATTAATACCGCGCTAATAATGTTTTTTTGTGATTCTTTATCCTTATGGCTACTTTTAATAACCGGACGTTATAAAAACAGGGTGAAAAATGAGCTTTTCGTGTGTTTTAGCTGCAGAAACAAGGGGATAAATGACTTTAACGTTTCGTGCGAAAGAAGGTGGTATATCGGGCTGGTGTTTGATCTGGATCCGGGCAATGCGGCCGGATTAGTGATGTAAAGCAGTGTAAAATAGCGCAAAAGGTGAAGCAGACGACGCTATCTGACCATCAGCCTGCTGCCTGAAAGCGGGGGCAAGCCTTGCAGAACGGCAGTCACGAGAGGAGCGCGTAACGGGAAGAGGAGAAGCGCAAACCGCAGAGAAAGCGCGGGCAGAGAGATGAACTGACGACCAGGCGCAGGATGGCCGGCCGCCAGTCCGCGATCAGAGTTCCTGTTCAAACAGGTTAAGGATCGCGCTGTGCAGTTGCTTGACCGTGAAGTCACGCGCACGGGTAATAAAGATGGTGTCATCCCCGGCAATGGTGCCAAGAATTCCTTCCGACTTTCCTAATGAATCCAGCAGGCGTGCAATCAGCTGTGCTGCGCCCGGACTGGTGTGAATGACCACCAGCGCATCGTTGTAGTCGATATCCAGCACCAGGTTTTTTAACGGGCTGGTGGTCGTCGGCACACCCAGCTCGGCAGGCAGGCAATAGACCATTTCCATTTTGGCATTACGGGTGCGCACTGCGCCAAACTTGGTCAGCATCCGCGAGACTTTGGACTGGTTGATATTTTCAAAGCCCTCATCCTGAAGCGCCTGAACAATTTCGCCCTGGGAACTGAATTTTTCTTCTTTTAATAAGGCCTTGAAAGCCTTGATCAGATCGTCTTGTTTCGATGGGTTTCGCATAGGTTACCAATAAATAGAAAGAATAACCGCGCATCCGCCCGCGGCAGAGTGGTGATTATGCATTTAAATGCATTTTTATGCAATCGGTCGATTGATGAGCAGGGTTCGGGCGGCTAGCGGGCGGCGATAATAGCAAATAAATCCCTTCAGACCAAAACCCCTGTCACAGCCCCGAAAGGCGAAGGTTGCAAAGTTGTTATACTATTGGTGGTGTAGTAACAGAAATCGAACATAGCCGTTCTCTGTCTGACGACGGCACGGTTGTCGGTCATTCAGGCGACATGATAAGTAACTTTTGAATCCGGCGATTAAGTGTGAAAACACGTAGAATTAACAGCGGATTATCATTATCGCCTGAGCAGTTGATTAAGGTCTGACACAGATAGAATTTCGGCCCATCTCTGCCCCACCTTAATAAGGAGTCAAGAATGAAAGTTGCCGTTCTCGGTGCCGCTGGCGGCATAGGCCAGGCGCTCGCACTTCTGCTCAAAACCCAGCTTCCGGCAGGTTCAGCACTCTCACTGTATGACATCGCCCCGGTGACACCGGGTGTTGCCGTTGATCTCAGCCATATTCCCACAGCCGTCACTATTGAAGGGTTCAGCGGAGAAGACGCGACGCCAGCCCTGAAAGGTGCCGACGTGGTACTGATTTCAGCAGGTGTCGCACGCAAACCCGGTATGGATCGTGCGGACCTGTTTAATGTTAACGCCGGTATCGTCCGTAACCTGATAGAACAGGTGGCGGCAACCGCACCAAAAGCCCTGATCGGGGTGATCACTAACCCCGTCAACACCACCGTTGCTATCGCGGCGGAAGTGCTGAAAAAGCATGGCGTCTACGATAAGAACCGTCTGTTTGGCGTCACCACGCTGGATATCATTCGCGCCAATACTTTTGTCGCGGCACTGAAAGGCAAGCAGCCTGACCAGGTTGAAGTGCCGGTGATTGGCGGCCACTCTGGCGTGACCATTCTGCCGCTGCTCTCTCAGGTTAAAGGGGTGAGCTTCAGCGATCAGGAGGTGGCGGATCTGACCAAACGTATTCAGAACGCTGGAACCGAGGTCGTGGAAGCCAAAGCCGGTGGCGGTTCGGCCACGCTGTCGATGGGGCAGGCAGCTGCGCGTTTCGGGCTGTCACTGGTACGCGCGCTCAATGGCGAAGCGAACGTGGTGGAGTGTGCCTATGTGGAAGGTGAGGGCGAACATGCGCGCTTCTTCTCACAGCCGCTGCTGCTGGGTAAAAACGGGATTGCTGAACGCAAGCCGATCGGCACACTCAGTGCGTATGAGCAGCAGGCGCTGTCAGGCATGCTGGAAACCCTGAAGAAAGATATCGAACAGGGAGAGGCGTTCGTTAAGCAGTAGCAGACGTCACTGACTGAAAACGCCCGGCTTTGGCCGGGCGTTTTGCATTCATGACAATATCAAAACAGATGCCTCTGACCGCCACTGAGACGTTCAGAGTACAGGGAACACGGGCAGAAGAGGAAAGCGTCCCGCGCCATGGACGGCGCGGGCCGAGCGGCCAGGGATTGGCTTTAGCGCCTTTCCGATCTGCCCGTGTTCCCTGTGCAAGCTCGATCTTACCGCGACTCACCCTGTACTTCACTTCCCCGATTCTGCCAGGCATGCTCTCTTACAGGCCACCCGATTTATAGGCACGGGCCGCCGGTGTCCCGTTACTGGCAGGCAGCTTCTTACCCAGGGTCTCCATGCGCATCTGGAACGGCGGGAACGGCATCTCAATACCGTGCTGCTCAAATCCACGCAGGATCAGCTGATGCAGCTCGTGACGCAGGGGCATACGATGTCCCATCTCAGCGGCATGCACCCGGAGTTCAAACAGCTGAATCCCCTGCTGCAAATCGACCAGGAAGGCTTCCGGCTGCGGTGTATCCAGCACATAACTGCAGCGTTCCGCCGCCTGCGTCAGGATGGTGGTGACCTGTTCGCTGCTCACTTTGGCCGGGGCTGGGATGGTAAGCACTACACGCGTAACGGAATCGGAGAGCGACCAGTTAATAAACTGTTCGGTGATAAAGGCCTTGTTCGGCACGATAATCTCTTTGCGGTCCCAGTCGGTAATGGTGGTGGCACGGGTGTTAATCCGCGTAATGCTGCCGGTCAGGTCGCGAATCGTCACGGTGTCGCCAATACGAATCGGTTTTTCAAACAGGATGATCAGGCCTGAGATAAAGTTGGCAAAAATCTCCTGCAAACCAAACCCCAGTCCCACACCTAATGCGGCAACCAGCCACTGCAGCTTCGACCACTCGATGCCGATCATGGAGAAACCAATGAGTCCGCCAATCAGCAGCAGCAGATATTTGGTCAGTGTGGTGATGGCGTAGCCGGTGCCCGGCGTCAGATTAAGATGCTGTAACAGCGCCAGCTCAAGCAGGGCTGGCATGTTGCGCACCAGCTGAGTCGTGATGATAAACACCAGAATGGCAATCAGCACCGACCCCAGGGTAATCGGCTGAATCGACTCCACGCCCTGCACGGAGGTACTGACATCCCACAGCTGGATATTCTCCAGGAAGCCGAAGGCCGAGTGAATTTCCGACCACAGGACAATCACCGAGACCAGGGCGATCAATGTCAGAAGGGATCGCACCAGCCGCAGCGACTGCGCACTGATCGCATCCAGGTCGATCACCGGCTCCTCGACTTCAATCGCGTCGGTGTTCTGAGTGCCTTGCTCTTTCTCTTCTTCACTGCGCGCCCGGTTCGCCAGCATATCGGCACGGCGCTGACGGGCGCGATCAAAGCCCAGACGCCGCCGCTGAATCAGCATCCAGCGGCGAATGATGTGATAGATGACCAGCAGCAGGAACCAGATAGCGACTGAGGTTTCCAGACGGGCCAGCAGCGCCTGCGCAGTCGCCAGATACCCTACGGCAGAGGCGAGGGCTGCCATCAGCGGCATGGCGATCATCATGTTCCAGAGCATCCGGTTCACTATGTTATCGCCGTTTCCCTCTTTATCGAGATAGAGCGGGATGCCGGAACGCTTCAGGCTGACGGTGACGATGCTGATGGCCCCGCAGATCAGGATGAAACAGAGGCGGCCCAGCGATGCTGAGAACTTCCGGTCTTCAAGATTACCAAAGGCGATAAGCAACATGATCAGCGGCACAATCAGCCCGATACTCAGCGAGTAGTAGCGCATGGCGCGCGCGACCCGGTTCTGCGGCCAGCGGAAATGGACGATGAACAGTCCGTTGGGGCGGGCAAAGGCGGCGCTGATCATGAATGCCCACAGCAGCGGCAGCGTGGCGGTAATGCCATCACCAATCGCCACTGCGATAGGGTAGGGCCAGGCGTTCTGCAGGCCATACCCCAGCGTACCCCACAACACCGGCAGCGGCAGCGCCACCAGAATCGACCAGAACACGGTGCGGATGGTCAGACGGAAGCGATCCTGTGTCACTTTGCCGACTTTGCTGGCAGAACGATCCAGAAAAGCATTGAAGTGGCGTCGCGAGCTGATACTGAAGCCAACCAGCAGCAGCGCACCAATAATTGGCAGCACCGTGTTGCGACTGGTAAACATCATTGCTATCGCTTTCCCAAGCTGACCCAGCGTATCCAGCGACAGCAGCCGGGAAAGATCTCTCGCCAGGTCCAGCGGATAGCTTAACCCAATCGGGCTGACGTCGGCAGTCCAGAAGAGATAGCGGTGCGTCGCATCTTTGACTTCACTGAGCGCATCCTGAAGCTGTGTATTGCCGACCTTCAGCTTGGTGATCTCCAGAATCAGCGTGTCACAGCCGGAGATCAGCGAATTGAGCAGTTCACGCTGGGTGCGGAGCTGCGCATCGAGGATACGCTTCTGCTCGGCGGTAAAGGGCTGACCATTGGCCAGATGCCCCTTGCGCAGGGTTTCCTGCTGCGCCATCAGATCTTCGTAGTAGAGACGCTGCACGCGAAGTTGCGCCATCTCGCTGTCAATCTGCTGGGACTTTGGCATCTCGGGCAGTCGCGCAACCTGCGCCCGCAGCGCTTCACCCAGCAGGTTAGAGGCCCCCAGCCACTGCGACTGCTCACGCAGCGTCGAGAGAGCCTGACGAACCTGAATGATCTGGTTAGTGGCGAGACGCTGTTGCGACGCAACCAGATCCATCCGCTGCGCCTGCTGATTCAGGGCGACAGAGAGTTCACGGTTAACCCGGAACTGATCGCTGATGTCCTGCGGCAAATCACCGCTGTTTTCTGCCAGCTGCTCGGTGCGGGCCAGCGCAACTTCGGCTTCGCGTTGCCGCTGGTCATTGAGTTGATTGCGCAGCGCCTGCAGGTAGTTATCCAGCTGCGTTGCTTTACGCTGATGGGCTTCCGCCCGCATCCGCGCCAGTTCCTGACGGTTATTGGCAGAGAGTTGTGCCAGGTCAAGCTCATCGACGAGTGCTTTATTCGCCGCATTTTCCGCCTGGCGAGCCGCCAGCTGAAGCTGCCCCTGCGGCGAGCTGCTGTTGCTGGCACTCTGCAGACGACGCTCACTCTCCGTCATCGCCCGGCGGGCATCCGTCTGCTGCTGCGGCAGTTGCGACAGCGAATCACTGATTTCCCGCGCCCGATCCTGCTCCTGGCGCGCCTGCCGCCCCTCTTCCAGAAGCTGACTGCTGACCTGCAGGATCTCCTGATCCAGTTCGGCGCTGCTCATATTACTGCGCACTGTTTTTCCGCTGTCGCTGAGCGTGGCGATCTGCTGACGCAGCTCCCGCGCCAGACGCGGAAAATCATCAATGACCTGCTGATACTGCGCTGCGCGCTCCAGGGAGTCATCACGTTCAGAGAGGAAATTCAGGGCGGCTTCAATCGACTGGATCTGCTCTGCCTGCGCGGGCGAGCTTTTGGCCGATTTTATCTCTTCCAGCTGCTGTTTGAGCTGGCTGGCGTCAGGAAGGCTGGCCGCAAAGGCCGGGCTGCTGAGCCAGAGGCTCAGCAGCAGAAGGAGAATCGAACGCACGGAGGACACTCAATTTAGTCGACGATGACGTCGGAGAGGTCTGTCGCGACCGGCAGCGCCAGGGCCAGCGGTTGTCCCAGACGGGTTTTACTTTCCGCTTCCAGGCTTTCAGCCAGTTTGACGCGACCCGGTGCGAACAGGTTGATGACGGTAGAGCCGAGTTTGAAGCGACCCATCTCCTGACCTTTCAGCAGGACCACGGCGCCTTCATCATCCGCTGCCGGATAGTGCCAGCGCTTAATTACGCCTTCACGCGGTGGCGTAATCGTGCCTGCCCAGACGGTTTCGATACTGCCAACAATGGTGGCGCCCACCAGGATCTGCACCATCGGCCCGATATCGGTTTCAAAGTAGCAGATGACGCGTTCGTTACGGGCGAACAGATTCGGGATGTTACGCGCGGTCAGCGGATTGACCGAGTAGAGATCGCCAGGTACATAGATCATCTCACGCAGGATACCGTTGCACGGCATATGAACGCGGTGATAATCACGTGGGGCCAGATAGGTCGTGACGAATTCGCCCTCCACAAACCGGGCCGCCATTCGCTCATCACCCGCCAGCAGTGCCTCAAGCGAGTAGTGATGACCTTTGGCCTGGAAAATCTGGTCACCGTCGATGTGGCCGAGCTGGCTGATAGCGCCATCTGCGGGCAGGGCGATCAGGCTGGCGTCAGCATCCACCGGACGCGCATCCTCTTTCAGCGGACGCACGAAAAAGTCATTAAACGTCCGATAGCTGGCGGTGTCGGGCTTTCGTGCTTCCGCCATGTCGACTTTGTAAAACCAGACAAAGATGTCAATGACCAGTTTGGTCAACCAACCACCGCGGCGACTGGCGCCCCAACCGGCGAGTTCAGTCAGCCATTTCTTCGGGAGAATATGATTCAAACCGAGTTTTAAACGATCAAACACCTTAGCCTCCTGGCTATTTTATGACGTTGAAAAAAGGAAGCGGATTGTAGCAGTGCCCCGTTCTGATGGCGACTATACCTGATTCCGCGCATGCTGCACGGTCTGGATCGACGAACGGAAGGCACCTCGCAAAATCTTCTGGTCAGACCGGATCACGCGGTTATACCGGTTAACTCTCACCGTCAGGGAAATTTTTACGCGTTTTTACCTGCGCCATGCTCTCCAGGATACGGTGGTAGTTGTCGAAACGGGAGCGATGAATTTTACCGGCTTCCACCGCTTCGCGAATCGCACAGCCCGGGTCGCTGCCATGTTTGCAGTCGCGGAATTTGCATGCACCCAGGAAGGCGCGAAATTCGACAAATCCACGGGTAATCTGTTCCGGCTCCAGATGCCATAAGCCGAACTCGCGCACGCCGGGTGAGTCAATAACATCCCCGCCGTGCGGGAAGTGATAGAGCCGTGAGGCGGTGGTGGTGTGCTGACCTAAGCCGGAGCCGTCTGACACCTCGTTGGTCAGAATCGCGAGCTGCTCTTCTTTGTCAAAGCCGAGCAGGGCGTTCAGCAGGCTCGACTTGCCGACGCCGGACTGACCGGCAAAGATACTGACGCGATCGGTTAAGGCGGCTTCGAGATCGTCCAGGCCATTTTTCGCCCGGCTGGAAACCATCACTACGCGATAGCCAATCGCACGGTAGATATCCATCTGCTCATCGACCACGGCGCGCGCGCGCTCATCCAGCAGATCGGTTTTGTTGAGGACCAGTAGCGGCTCGATCTCCAGGGTTTCGCTGGCCACCAGATAGCGATCGATGATGTTAAGCGACAGCTCCGGCAGGATCGCAGAGACAATAATGATCTGATCGATGTTGGCCGCCATCGGCTTCACACCGTCGTAAAAATCGGGACGGGTCAGCACGCTGGTGCGTTCATGCACCGCTTCCACAATCCCTTTGCCGCCGCTGGTTGCCGGACGCCACAGCACCCGATCGCCGGTCACCAGCGAACGGATCGTGCGGCGGATATTGCAGCGGTGGGCAACGCCTGCGCTATCCTCAACGTCAGCGTGCATGCCGAAACGGCTGACAACAACCCCATCTGCGGCTTCCCCAAACAGGTTGTCGTCCGCTTCCGGGCGCTCTTTACGCTGATTGAGACGGCGATCGTGGTTAGCGCTTACGCGGCGTTGTTGGCCCTTCGACAGTTTATTTTTACTCACTCACCCTCACAGCATTAGCCAGATTTCGCCCGGCTGGGCAAAACGTCTATGATACACCTTATTCATTGTGAATGACGACTATAGCAACCGCAGGAAACAGCATGGCTACTGGAAATGAACAGAACCTGATCTGGATTGATCTTGAGATGACCGGGCTTGATCCGGCTCACGACCGTATTATTGAGATTGCGACCCTGGTGACTGATGCCAACCTGAACATTCTGGCGGAAGGGCCGGTGATCGCGGTTCATCAGTCTGACGCGCAGCTGGCGCTGATGGATGAGTGGAATGTCCGCACCCATACCAACAGCGGTCTGGTTGAGCGGGTGAAGGCGAGCACGATTGACGATCGCGCGGCTGAGCTGGCCACCCTGGAATTTCTGAAGCAGTGGGTGCCGGCGAACACCTCGCCTATCTGCGGCAACAGCATCGGGCAGGATCGGCGCTTCCTGTTTAAGTACATGCCTGAGCTGGAGGCGTACTTCCACTATCGCTATCTGGATGTCAGCACCCTGAAAGAGCTGGCCCGCCGCTGGAAACCCTCTATCCTGCCAGGCTTCAAAAAAGGCGGCACACACCAGGCGCTGGATGATATCCGCGAGTCAGTGGCGGAGCTCGCTTACTACCGCGAACACTTTTTGCAGCTTTAATCCGCGAAGGGTGCGCATGAAATCGCCAGGTTGCCGATTTAATCGGCAAACGCGCTGAAAACGAAAAATTCTGCTTTCAGACGCTTGCAGCAGCAACGATTTCTCGTATAATGCGCACCCCGTACCGGTGAAGAATTTAGTGTCGGTACAAGGCGCGGGAATAGCTCAGTTGGTAGAGCACGACCTTGCCAAGGTCGGGGTCGCGAGTTCGAGTCTCGTTTCCCGCTCCAGTTTT
>NZ_JAALFP010000018.1:0-66461 GCF_011800325.1 Pantoea sp. EKM101V | reverse complement strand
TAAGGGGCGGGCGTCCGCCCCTTGACGCGTCCGCCTGCACGGGCAGGCTGAAACTCCCTCACGCCTGGCGGGCGAAACCTTCTCAGAGCACCCCACCGCCAGGTAATAACTCTCCTATGCCCGACAGGCGAAACCCTCTCAGAGCCAGCCCACCGCCAGGTAATAACTCCCCACCGCCAGGTGAAACGTCCCCCGCCGCCAGGCCACAATCAGGCGCTCAGCCAGCCCAGCTTAATCACAAACAGAATCGACAGGATAATCAGCGCGGCATTGACCTCTCTGGCGCGACCGCTCAGCAGCTTCACCAGCGTCCAGGTAATAAATCCAAAAGCGATACCGTTGGCGATGGAATAGGTCAGCGGCATGGTCAGCGCAGTAACCGTCACCGGGGCAGCAGTCGTGATATCTTTCCAGTCAATATCCGCCAGACTGGATGTCATCAGCACGGCCACAAACAGCAGCGCGGGCGCGGTGGCATAGACCGGCACGCTGGAGGCCAGCGGCGAGAAGAAGAGCGCCAGCAGGAACAGCACGGCGACCACGATCGCCGTCAGGCCGGTGCGGCCACCCGCACTCACGCCCGCCGCCGACTCCACATAGCTGGTGGTGGTTGAGGTGCCCAGCAGCGAACCAAACAGCGCAGCCGCACTGTCAGCAATCAGCGCACGGCCCATCTTCGGCACGTTACCCTGCTCATCCGCCAGACCGGCGCGTTTGGTGACGCCCAACAGGGTGCCGGTGTTATCAAACACATCCACAAACAGGAAGGCAAAAATCACGCTGACCAGGCCGACGTTAAACGCGCCAGCGATATCCAGCTGCATAAAGGTCGGTGCGATCGATGGTGGTGCAGAGAAGACTCCGGCAAACGGCGACAGGCCAATGCCCATAGAGATAAAGGTCACCAGCAGAATACCGATCAGCACGGCACCGGTCACGCGACGCGCTTCCAGCACCACAATCACCACAAAGCCAAGCATCGCCAGCAGCGGACCCGGTTTTGTCAGATCGCCAATGCCCACCAGCGTCGCCGGGTTATCAACCACAATGCCTGCGCCTTCCAGCGCAATGATCGCCAGAAACAGGCCAATACCGGCACCAATCCCCGCGCGCAGCGGCAGCGGAATACTGGCAATAATCCACTCACGGATTTTAAACAGCGACATCGCAAAGAAAATCACTGCCGAGAGAAACACCGCACCCAGCGCAATCTGCCAGGTGTAGCCCATGTGCAGTACGACGGTATAGGTGAAGAAGGCGTTCAGCCCCATGCCCGGTGCCAGTGCAATCGGGTAGTTAGCGATCAGCCCCATCAGCGCACAGCCAATCGCCGCCGCCAGACAGGTCGCGACAAATACGGCGCCCTTATCCATGCCGGTCGCACCCAGAATGCTCGGGTTAACAAACAGAATATAGGCCATCGCCAGGAAGGTGGTAATCCCGGCGATAATCTCGGTACGAACCGTCGTGTTATGCGCTTTGAGTTTGAATAGTTTTTCTAACATCATCATCTCTCGATACAGGAGACCGCACCGGTGTGGGTCTCGCTTGCCAAAGGGGGTTGCATGCTGATTATTCTGTTTTCGGGACGCGGATACCGGCCGCTGCATACTGACCTGCCGGAATCGTCTGAAATCCCTGACTGACCCACTGCCCAAAGCAATTGCCATGCCACTTGCCGACGCAATCGATTACCTGGCAGAGCCGGATGCGCCTCAGAGAATTCCGAACCAAAACGAGGCGCGATTATGGTGCAATGCACCGATGATGCGCAATCGTTTTCCTGCCTCCCTGTGCCACCCCCGCAAAACTCTGCGCCAGCGCACGCTTCCGCACACTCACGGGCGAGGCGTGTCACGTTTCAGCACGCTGCCTCAGCGCACTTTTCTGGCCTGTGTAGACTCCTGAATTAACTCTTTCGTAACATTGAGGCCGCGCCATGAAGCCAGCGATTTTGGTGGTGGATGATGATCCTGCTGTCTGCGACGTCCTGCAGGATGCGTTAGGTGAACATCAGTTAAAGGTCTACTGCTGTCATCAGGGAAAAGAGGCGCTGCTGATGCTCAGCACGCACCCGGAAATCACGCTGGTGATGCTCGATATGATGCTGCCCGACACCAACGGACTGCTGGTGCTGCAGCAGTTGCAGCGTCAGCGCCCCGAGGTGCTGGTGATCATGCTGACCGGTATGGGTTCCGAAGCGGAGATGGTGGTCGGCCTGGAGATGGGTGCCGATGATTACATCGCCAAACCCTTTAATCCGCGCGTGGTGGTGGCACGCACCCGGGCGGCCCTGCGGCGCGGCGGACGCCCTGTCCAGAGCGAACCGGAACCGGCGGGCTGGCGATTCGGCGGCTGGCAGCTGGACGACAGTCGCTGCCAGCTGTTCAATCCGCAGCGCGAGCTGGTGCCGCTGACCCAGGGCGAGTTCAGCCTGCTGCGGGCGCTGGTGCGTCACGCCCGCAAGGTACTGACCCGCGATCAGCTGCTGGAGCTGACCCACAGCGAAAGTCTGGATGTGTTTGACCGCACCATCGACGTGCTGATCATGCGCCTGCGCCGCAAAATCGAAATCAACCCGCATCAGCCCGATCTGATCCGCACCATTCGCGGGCTGGGCTATGTCTTTTCGGCTGACGTAATGAAACCTGAAACCGCCCCGCGCACCAGCCAGATCGCCTGAATCGCGCTGCGCTCCGGCAATGTCGCTGCCGTGGCGGCGGATGTGGGCGATGAAAGTCTGACGCAGTTTACGCGCGAGTACGCACGGCTGTCTGGTGAACCGCCTGCCCGCAGTATAAGAAAGATGAGGCAGTCCGATCCCGGAGACCATGCGAAGGGATGATCAGCGTCCGGGAGGGTCAGGTAAAGCCGCGGGCGTAGTCATTACAGAGCAGCCAGCGCGGCGCCTCATCCTCCTCAAGCGGATTGAAGCGGGCCAGTGGCGTCAGGAACACATTGTCGTTTTCGTCATCATTGGGCATCGACACCTCGCCCACCAGCACGTCGCCAAAACCCGGTTCGCCCCAGAAGCTGTGCCAGAGGCCCGCCTCAAGGGTCACGCTCTCACCCGGTGAGAGCCGCAGCTGCGAACCCGCAGCGTGGGTCTGGCGCAGACCATCCAGCGATACCGTGACCGGCGAGTCAGCCAGTGCCGCGCCGTCGCGGTTATGCAGTTCTACAATCAGATTCCCGCCGCCGCGATTGATGATGTCTTCCATTTTGCGCGGATGATAGTGCATCGGCGTCAGCTGCCCGTCGCGCACGTGCAGGATCTTCTCCGCATAGGGTTTGTGCCACGGCTGTCCGCCGGGCGAACCGTTGCGCAGCGTAAACAGCGTCAGCCCGGTCTGCTGAAAGTCGTCCGCGCCAAAACTGGTGAGATCCCAGCCCAGCCGCAGTGCCAGAATCTCCGCCATCGCTTCAGGTGACTGCGCCCGCCACTGACGTAATCCGAAATCGGCCCACGGCGGCAGATGCACATCCTGCTGGCGGAAAAATTCGCGCGTCTGCTGCAGGTAGTGGTTGACCTCTGAACGTTGCATGGTGGCCTCCTGAGGGTGCTGACAAAGTCTGCTCCGGTTAGCGGTAAGACAGAGCTGGCGCGTGACGCTTTCCTCCTCGGCCCGTGTTCCCTGCGCGATGAAGTCATGCGTTGCTGCCAGAGTCACGCTGTCAGCCGTCTGAAGCGGCACCCGGAGGCGCCGCCCTGCGCCTATTTCACCGTCCAGCCCTGATAGCTGCCGATGTTGTCACGATCGATCAGCTTCACCGGGATCAGCACCGGCTTTTCGGGTGCCGGTTTGCCCTGCAGAATGTCGTAGCCAATCTCCACCGCCTTCGCCGCCATCACCTGCGGGTCCTGCGCCGGGGTCGCGACAAACAGGGAGTTTTTGCGCTTCAGCGCCTCTTCACCATCCGGCGATCCATCGACGCCGACGATAAAGAACTCGCTGCGCTGCGCCTGTTTCGCGGCTAAATCCGCGCCGATGGCGGTGGGATCGTTAATGGCAAACACCGCATCGATTTTGGGGTTAGCGGAGAGCAGACCGGTCATTACCTCCAGTCCCCCTTCGCGACTGCCTTTGGCGTTCTGGTTGTAAGAGAGCAGCTTGATGTCGGGATGGGTTTTCAGTTCGTTCATGCAGCCTTCAACACGGTTCTGCACCGCAGACACCGGCGGGCCGTTGATGATCACCACGTTGCCTTTCGCTTTCAGGCGGTCAGAGATATATTTGCAGGCCATCGCGCCCGCCTGGGTGTTATCGGAGGTAATGGTCGCATTCGCCCCATCGGCCGCCACGTCGACCGCCACCACCACGATACCGGCATCACGCGCCCGCTTCACCGCCGGGGCAATGCCTTTCGAGTCGGCGGCATTCAGGATAATCATGTCCACTTTTGCCGCAATAAAGTTATCGATCTGCCCCACCTGCTGGCCGAGATCGTAGCCGCTGGAGACCAGCGTCACGTTGACCTTGTCCCCCGCCAGCTCACGCGCCTTCATCTCCGCCCCTTTGGTGATCTGCACGAAGAAGGGGTTAGCCAGATCGCCGACCGTGACGCCGATGGATTTGAGTTCTTTTGCCTGAGCCAGCCCGGCGCTGAACAGCGTTGCCGCCAGCAGCCCGGTTACAATCGGATTAAAACGCATAGACCTTCTCCTGCTGTTATCAGAGTGCCAACCGCTTAATGGCGTTTTTACAGAGACGGCGGCGACATCGCGCCTCCGCCTTTCAGCCTTAACTCACATGATGACGGGTACGGTATTTGTCGATCAGGACGGCGATGATGATCACCGCGCCCTTGATCACCAGCTGCCAGAAGTAGGAGACGCCCATCAGCGTCATGCCGTTATTGAGCGTGGCGATAATCAGCGCGCCAATCAGGGTGCCGGTAATGGTGCCGATGCCCCCGACGAAGCTGGTGCCGCCCAGGATCACCGCGGCAATCGCATCCAGCTCATAGCCGACGCCGAGGTTGCCGTTGGCGCTGTAGAGACGGGAGGCGCTCATCAGACCGCCCAGCCCCGAGAGCAGGCCGCTCATGCCGTAGACAAACAGCAGCACCCCGCCCACCTTGATGCCGGTGAGTCGTGCCGCCTGAATGTTGCCGCCGACCGCATAGATATGGACGCCCAGCGTGGTGCGCCGCAGGATAAACCAGCAGAGGGCGATCACCGCGAAGGCAATCACAATCAGCCACGGCACCGGGCCGAGGTAACCGTTGCCAATCCACTCAAAATTGATGTCGGAGTTGATGACCGTGGTGCCATCCGCCAGCAGGTAGGCCGCGCCGCGCAGGGCGGTGTAGGTGCCGAGGGTGACGATAAAGGGCGGCAGTCCGGCCCAGGCGACCAGCACGCCGTTGAACAGCCCCATCACCAGACCCGCGCCCAGCGCCATCGGAATGGTCATGGAAGCGAGCATCGGGTCGAGCGAGGCCACCAGCGCCACCACCGCCGTGGTGCCGAGCATCGACCCCACCGACAGGTCGATGCCGCCGGTGAGAATGACAAAGGTCATCCCCGCCGCCAGCACGATATTGATCGACGCCTGACGGGTAATGTTCAGCAGGTTCGCTTCGGTAAAGAAGTTGGGGGTAACGAAGCCAAAAACCGCCACGATGAGGATCAGAATCGGCAGGATCCCTACCGTCTGCAGCAGATCGCCCATCAGGGCGCGTTTCAGCGTGGGCGCGGGGGTGCGGGCCAGTTGTGTCATGGTGATCTCCTCAGATTTCGCCTGCTGCTGCGCTGTGCGCACCGGTTGCCAGCGTCATAATATTTTCCTGACTGATGTGGCTGCCCTCCAGCTCACCGACGATGGTGCCTTCGTGCATCACGTAAACGCGGTCGCTCATCCCGACCACTTCCGGCAGTTCGCTGGAGATCATCAGAATCGCCACGCCCTGCCGCGCCATCTCCTGCATCATGCGGTAGATCTCGCTTTTGGCCCCGACGTCGACGCCGCGCGTCGGTTCATCCAGGATCAGGATGCGCGGGCCAATCGCCACCCAGCGTGAGATCAGCAGCTTCTGCTGATTCCCCCCGGAGAGGCCGCCGGCCCGGACCTGCGCATGCGGCACGCGGATATTCAGGGAGGCGATCGCCTCGCTTGCGATGGTCTGCCCTTTGCGGCGGTTGAGCATGCCGTAACTGGCATCCCGCTCCAGCGTCGCCATCACGATGTTCTCCTGCGCCGCCATCTCCAGAAACAGCCCCTGCTCTTTGCGGTTCTCGGTGAGGAAACCGATGCCGCGCGCAATCGCATCGCGCGGTGAGAGGATGGTGACCTTCTCGCCGTCGATCCAGATCTCGCCCTCCTTCGGCTTGTGCACGCCGAAGATCAGCTGCGCCAGCTCGCTGCGGCCTGCACCGACCAGCCCCGCCAGCGCCACGATCTCACCGGCGCGCACCGCCAGGCTGCTGGGGTGCACTTTGCCGCCGTCGGTCAGGTGATTCACCGCCAGCCGGATATCACCCAGCGGAATCGACCGGTCTTTATTGAAGAGATCGCTGAGCGGTCGTCCGACCATCATCCGCACCAGTTCACTGGCGTTGAGTTGATCGCGCGTCAGGCTGCCGACATACTCGCCGTCGCGCAGCACGCTGACGCGATCCGACAGCTCATACACCTCCGCCATACGGTGGCTGATGTAGATAATCGCCATCCCCTCGCTGCGCAGCCGTTTGATCAGCGCGAAAAGCTGTTCGGTTTCGCGGTTTGAGAGCGCGGCGGTCGGCTCATCCATCACGAGGATGCGGCTGTTACGCTGCAGCGCCCGGGCGATCTCCACCTGCTGCTGCTCGGCAATGCTGAGGCGGCTGACCACATCCCAGGCACTGAACTGCGCGCCGAGCCGGTCAATCACCCGCTGCGCCTCCTCCGCCATCTGCCGCCGCTTCACCAGCCCGCCGGGGGCGATTTCGCTGCCGAGAAAAATGTTTTCCGCCACCGTCAGGTTGGGGGCCAGGTTAATCTCCTGGTAAATCAGGGTGATCCCGGCGGCCAGCGCCGCTTTCGGCCCTTTCAGCGCCCGCGGTTCGCCTTCGATCAAAATCTCTCCGCCGCTGGCGCTGTAGGCCCCGGCCAGAATCTTCATCAGGGTACTTTTGCCCGCGCCATTCTCCCCCATCAGCGCATGGACCTCGCCGGGCCAGACCGTGAGATCCACCCCCTTCAGGGCGTAAAAGTTGCCGAAGCGCCGGGTAATGCCGCGCATTTCCAGTATCGGTGTGGCTGTCATCGCCTCGCTCCTGCGGACTGTGGATAGCCGTCAGTTAAGCAACGCCAGATAAACGGAAAATGTCAGCGGCCATTCATATTTGTCATATTCACCCGGCTGCCCGCTCCTATACTCGGCCCATCGTTGCCGTGATAAAGAGGGGGTGGGATGCAGCGCACCTATCCGTGGCAGGCTGGCGCGCGGGGCCGCCTGCTGATGTTCAATCTGCTGGTGGTCGCCGTGACGCTGATGGTCAGCGTGGTGGCGATCGTCGGTTTTCGCCATGCCGGTACGATTCAGGAGCAGGCACAGGCGCAGACGCTGGCGGACATGAACGGCAGTCTGGCGCTGGCGCGTGATACCGCCAATGTGGCGACGGCAGCCGTGCGGCTGTCGCAGGTGGTGGGCGCGCTGGAGTATCAGAGCGAATCACAGCGGCTTCAGCAGAATCAGCAGGCGCTGCAGCAGTCGCTGAGCCTGCTCGCCAGCGCCCCGCTGGCCGCGCGGCAGCCGGAGCGCATCGCCCGCATCCGCGCCCGCAGCCTGGAGCTGGAGCAGACGATTAACCGCCTGCTGCTCACCGGCCATCAGCGTCACCTGCAGCGCAATAACATGCTGAGTGACCTGTGGCAGTCGCAGATTCTGCTCGGCCACATCAGTCAGCGGCTGCAGCGGGAATCGCAGCGCGCGCCGGATAGCGCACTGCGCGAGCAGACTGAGCGGCTGCTCAGCATCGCCATCCGTACGCCCTCACCGATTGCGGTGATTGAGCAACTGCAGCAGGTGATGACGCAGTGGCGCAGCGTGCCGCTGACGGGCGTCACCGGCGAGAACATTGCGCGACTGCTGGCGACCCAGCAGCGCCTGCTGCCGCTGGCGGAGGCGCTGGAACAGAGCGATCTGGCGATCGCCTACGCCACCTACCGGATTAAGGCGCTGGTGGCGATGCTGAATGAGGATATCAGTGCCTCGGTGCAGCAGGTGGCGTTGCAGAGCGAAGCGCGAACCCTGGCGACCCACCGCGAGCTGGACTCCATCATCGGCTTTATCGCCCTTTTCGTGCTGCTGGCGCTGGCGATCACCGGCTATGCCGGGATCTACATCTACCGCAATTTGGGGTCGAGCCTGACGGCAATTGCCGCTGCCATGACGCGGCTGGCGCAGGGTGAGCAGAACGTCGGCGTGCCGGGGTTGCAGCGCCGCGACGAACTGGGCGAACTGGCGCGGGCCTTCAACGTCTTTGCCCGCAATACCGCCTCGCTGGCGCACACTTCACGTCTGCTGAAAGAGAAGAGCAGCCAGCTGGAGTCCACCTTTCTGGCGATGCGCGACGGCTTTGCCCTGTTTGACCATCAGGGTCAGCTGGTGGTGTGGAACGCGCAGTATGCCGAACTGCTCGGCATCTCGCCGCGGGAGCTCCATCGCGGCGTCCACTATCAGCAGCTGCTGGCTCCGCTGGCGGGGGATCTGCACGATCCCGGCGAACCGCAGGAGATCCGGCTGGCCGATGGCCGGACGCTGGAGCTGCGCTTCAGCCCGATCCCCCGGCGCGGCATGGTGAACACCGTCCTTGATCGCACCTCACGCAAAACGCTGGAAGAGGCCCTGCAGCACAGCCAGAAGATGAAGGCGGTGGGCCAGCTGACCGGCGGCCTGGCGCACGACTTCAACAATCTGCTGGCGGTGATTATCGGCAGCCTGGCGCTGACCGAAGGGCAGCTGATGCCCGGCCCGCTCGCCAGCCGGATTGAGCGGGCGCGCCAGGCTGCCGACCGCGCCGCCCAGCTGACCCAGCGGCTGCTGGCCTTTTCACGTAAGCAGGCGCTGTTTCCGCGCGCGGTGTCGGTGGTCACGCTGGTGGACAACCTGCAGGGATTATTACAGCACTCGCTGCTGCCCGGACAGCAGCTGATTATCGATGCGCAGCGTCCCGGCTGGCCCGCATGGATCGATGCCGGTCAGCTGGAGAATGCGCTGATGAACCTGGTGGTCAACGCCCGTGATGCGATGCAGCAGCAAAGCGGCGAAATCCGGCTGCGCATCTGGAATCAGCGGCGGATCGAGGGGAGTGAAAAACGTGACCGGGTCACAATTGAGGTGACTGACACGGGCTGCGGCATGTCGGCGGAGGTGCGTGAACAGGTTTTCGAGCCCTTTTTTACCACTAAGGCCACCGGCAGCGGCAGCGGGCTGGGCCTGTCAATGGTCTACGGTTTTGTCCGGCAGTCGGGCGGTCAGATCGAGCTGGAAACCGCGCCGGGCCAGGGCACCACGGTGCGCCTTCTGCTGCCGCGCGCGCAGGAGGCGGTCGCCGCAGCGGTCGCGCCGCCTCCCCCGCCAGCCCTGCCGGCGGTGGCCAGCAACCGGCTGGTGCTGGTGCTGGATGATGAACCGGCGGTGCGGCAGACCCTGTGCGAACATCTGCACCAGCTGGGCTATCTGACGCTGGAGTGTGGCGACGGTGAAGCGGCGCTGGCGCTGCTGCGCCAGACACCCGATATCGACCTGCTGATCAGCGACCTGATGCTGCCCGGCGAGATCAACGGCGCGGAGGTGGTGCGTCAGGCACAGCAGAACTGGCCGCATCTCGCCACGCTGTTAATCAGCGGTCAGGATCTGCGCCACCAGCCGGTCACGCTGCCGCTGTGTGAGCGGCTGGGCAAACCCTGGCAGCAGGCGCAGCTGGTGCAGGCGTTACAGCGCGCCTGGCAGCGCAGCGAACGGCTTAATCGCGCGCAGCAGGCTGCCACAGCGGCACCGGCTTCCCGGTGATATAGCGTTTGCGCAGGCGACTGGAGATGATATCCATGACCATCACCACCCCGACCAGTATCAGCGTCAGGAACATCACCACATCCCAGTTCCAGAGCCGCATATTCTCGGCGTAGACCAGGCCTACCCCGCCCGCGCCGACAAAGCCGAGCACCGCCGCAGAGCGGGTGTTGGACTCGATCTGATAGAGGCTCAGCGCCAGAAACTGCGGAAAGGACTGAGTGAAAATGCCGAAACGGTGTTTCTGCAGGCTGTTAGCGCCCACCGCCCCCAGCCCGCGGCCCGGTGAACGTTCAACCGCCTCATGCCCTTCGGCGTAGAGTTTGCCGAGCAGACCGACATCCTGCAGGATAATCGCCAGCACCCCGGCCAGCGGCCCCATGCCCACCGCACGAACGAAAATCAGCCCCCAGATCGCCATGTCAATGCCCCGCAGCAGGTCGAACAGTCGCCGCATCAGAAACGCCAGCGGCTTCGCGGCGCGATCGTGCATCACGTTGCGCGCCGCCAGGAACGACAGCGGCAGCGCAATCAGCGAGGCGGTCAGCGTACCGGCAAACACGATCCCCAGGGTGATCCCGACCTGCGACAGATAGTAGCTGAAGGGCCAGTTCATGAAGTCATGCCAGACAAACATCCGCAGAAAGTAGCGTCCCAGCTGCTGGCAGCCCGCCAGCAGGCGCGATCCCGCCAGCCCGAACACCGAAAAGAAATAGAGGTAGTAGAGCAGGAGTGCCAGCGCCATCAGTGCCAGACGACGCAGATAGCGCGGCTGCGCGGCAAACAGCTCGCGATGCTGCTGCTTCAGCTGCGCGATGGCGGGAACGGAACGGATCATGCGCGCTCTCCTGTGACACGACGACGCAGCTGACCGGACAGCGTATCCAGCAGCGACACCACAATCAGAATCAGTAGCAGGGTGATGCTGACCTGGTCGTAGCGGTCGAGTTTGATGTTGGTCATCAGCTCCTGGCCGATGCCGCCCGCCCCCACCAGCCCGAGGATGGTGGAGGATCGGAAGTTAATCTCCAGCCGCATAAAGCTGTAGGAGAGAAAGGCGGGTTTCACCTGCGGCCAGAAGGCAAAGCGCATCCGCTGCAGTTTACTGGCTCCGCAGGCGGCCAGGCCGCGCACCGGCTTATCTGACGCGGACTCAATCGCCTCATAAAAGAGCTTGGTCAGGCTGCCCACCGTGTGCAGCGCCAGCGCCAGGAAGCCGGGTATCGCCCCGATGCCAAACGCCATGACAAACATCACCGCCCACGCCAGTTCCGGCATGGTGCGCAGAAAGGCGACAAAGGCGCGAATCGCCATCCGCACGCTGACCGGCGTCTGCGTATTGTCGGCGGCGAAAAAGGCGAGCACTGCCGCCAGCCCCACCGCCAGCAGCGTCGCCGCCAGTGCCAGCTGCAGGGTTTCCCAGATCAGCGGCAGCTGGATCGGCAGACGGTAGCCCCAGTAGGCCAGCGAGCCTTCTGTTTTGCCGTCGGCAAACAGCAGCGGCAGATGCAGCACCGGCAGGATCTCATGCAGGTAGTCAAAGAAGTGCGGCAGCGACTGCCAGACGGTGAGCAGATTAAATTCTGCCACCCTGCCCGCCGCCAGATAGAGCGTGACCAGCAGCAGTGACCAGATAAGCGTGTCACGTTTTTGCTGACGGCGGATGCGCTGGTAATAGTGTTCGAAGTCGGTCAAGGGGGATCTCCGGCGTGAAAGCAGCGGGACGCTGGCCGCGTCCCGCTCTCCCCGCGAGGCGGGGAAGTCAGGAAGGTTCGTCAGCCGCGGCTGCCTTTCATCAGGTCGCGCTTCATATCGATAATGCTCTGATAGTCGGCAACGGTGGCCGGGCCGATATGCTGCTTACCGCCCACCGCTTTCACGAAGCAGTCGTGATCGTCTTTATCCAGCTTTTTAATCGCCGCCACCACTTTCGCTTTAAAGTCGGCAGGCAGTTTGTTGCTGACCAGCACCGGACCGTTGGGGATCAGCGGCGACTGCCAGATGATGCGGATCTGCTTCATCAGGTCGGGGTGATCCATGCGGATCAGGCGGCCAAACGCGCCCGAGGTGTAGCCGCTGTTATAGTCCCCCACCAGCGAGGTCCAGGTGACCGCGCCGTCAAACTGGTTGTTCAGCACGCCCAGAATGTCCTGCTCATGGCCGCCGGAGAAGGTGACGCTGGAGAAGGTGTTGTTATATTTGTCATCCACCGAGCCGCCGAACATCTTCTTGAACGCCTGATTCGGCATCAGGAAGCCGGAGGTCGAGTCCGGATCGGCCATGCCGAACGATTTCCCCTTCAGGTCTTCCAGCTTTCTGTAGGGGCTGTCCGCTTTGACGATCACCACTGAGTGGTAGCCGCGTGAGTTGTCTTTGTCATCCACCACGATGCCGACCACCTCCACCGCTTTCGGGTCCTGCAGGTAGACCGAGGCGAAAGAGGCGGGTGACATGCTCAGCACCATATCGATTTTGCCGCCCAGCAGTCCCTGAATCACGCCCGAATAGTCAGAGGCGTTGCGCATCTGAGTATCCACACCCAGCTCTTTATCAAAGAAGGTCTTCACGCACTGATTATCACCAATCTGCTGGGTGGCGTTCTGACCGCCCAGAATCCCCAGATTCAGCTGTTTTGGCGCATCCGCTGCGCTGACACCCGACGCCATAACG
Organism: Pantoea sp. EKM101V; assembly: GCF_011800325.1. Taxonomy (NCBI): domain Bacteria; kingdom Pseudomonadati; phylum Pseudomonadota; class Gammaproteobacteria; order Enterobacterales; family Erwiniaceae; genus Pantoea; species Pantoea sp. EKM101V. The sequence continues at coordinate 53,792 of NZ_JAALFP010000018.1, read as the reverse complement.
CCGATCAGTAGTGCTAAAGAAGTCAGTTTCATTCGGAGTTGTTCTCTTGCTGTGGAAGTTAATGGATCTGGTTAAGTTCATCGCCGTACAGCTGTTGCAGCAGGCTGTCAGTCAGTCGGGAAGGATGGCCGTCAAACAGCACCACGCCGCGCTGGATGCCAATCACCCGGGTGCAGTAGCGTTTCACCAGCTCAATGGAGTGCAGGTTGACCATCACGCTGATGCCCTGCTCGCTGACCTGCCGCAGCACATCCATGATGCGCGTCGTGTTTTTCGGATCGAGTGACGCCACCGGCTCATCGGCCAGCAGGATTCTGGGGTTCTGCATCAGCGCCCGGCAGATCGCCACCCGCTGCATCTGTCCGCCGGAGAGATTCTCTGCCCGCTGCAGCGCCTGCGGCAGCATGTTCATCCACTGCAGCAGTTCGATAGCGTGCGCCCGGTCGTGGTCGGAGAAGATTTTAAAAAAGGATTTCAGCGTGCTGGTCTGGCTCAGGCGGCCCAGCAGCACATTGGTCAGCACGTCGAGGCGCGGCACCAGGCAGAAATCCTGAAAGATCATGCCGCACTGGCTGCGCCATTCCCGCATCTGGCGGCTGTTGAGGGTGACCACGTTACGCTCGGCTTCCCCTTTATGCAGGCTGATAATCGCCCCCGCCGTCGCGCTGATGGTGCCGTTAAGCATATGCAGCAGCGTCGATTTCCCGGCGCCGGAGCGGCCGATCACCGCCACCAGCTCACCGGCATGGAGATCGAAACTGACCCGATCCAGCACCGGCGTGTCACCGTAGGTTTTGCTCAATCCCTGCACCGACAACACTTTTTGTCCGCTGAAACTGACCGGGGGCCGATCGTGGTCGACCACCGTTTTCAGAAATGCCTGTGCCATGCTGTTCTCCGTCATCTCTGATTGCGTTCTGCCGGTTATTAAGGCGTGGCACGATGAAAGCGGGATGACAGTCAGATGATCAAACTGTGACAGGCCAGGGCGCGCCACACAGCAACGTCTGGCCGTCACGCGCAGCCTGCACCCCCTCCGGCAGCGGATTTTCCGCCAGCCAGTTATCCATCTCATGACTGAGATGGGTCAGCCAGCTCTGGCGCGGCCGCAGCAGCGCCACAATGGCCAGGGCCTGGGTGACATCGTTGTGGTTGCGCGGTCTGGCAGACGGCGGGTCGTTGCAGTCGATCACCAGCTGATCCAGCGGCTGACCGCGCAGAAAGTCGGCGGTGTCGGGGGGCAGCCCGCAGGTGTCACACAGCCAGGCGAGCCGGTGACCGTGCCAGTCGAACAGATAGCCGTGCGTCAGCTTTGAGTGCTGAAGCGGCAGCGGCGTCACCTGTAACTCGCCAAAGGCGTGTGCCACAAACGGGGTTAAGGCGGGACGAAAGTCGAGCAGGCCGGGATGTTTATAGAGATCGTCACAGCCGCGCGGGTCGGGCGGTCCCCAGACCGGAATCGGTGCCCCCCGCCCCCAGCGCAGCGCAAACAGTCCCTGCACATGGTCCATGTGGTAGTGGGTGAGCAGAATACGCGTCAGCGATCCGGGCGGAAAGCGCGACGCCAGCAGTGGCAGGCCGGCATCCAGCAGGATGCGCTCGCGCCCGGTCTCAATCAGCGCACTGCAGGGCGCACGGGCGTAATCGCTATGGCGCTGCGCCCGCTGGCAGGCACGGCAGTCGCAGCCCGGCAGCGGCGCGGCGGTCACCCCACCGGTGCCGAGAAAAGTGAGTTTCATTGCGCCGTCTCCACTATCTGACGCAGCTGCCGGACGGTCTCTGCCAGCGCGCCATCGTTGTTAAGGATCAGGCAGCCATCGGGCTGCGGCTGGGCGGCACGCGCCAGTCGCCGGGCGATTGCCGCCTCATCTTCCCGTCCGCGCAGGCGCAGGCGCGCCGCCAGCACCGCTGGCGTGACCTGCAGGCAGACCGGCAGCAGCTGCGGACCGAAGCGGGCCTGCGCCTGCGCCAGATGCAGCCGCGACCCGTTGACCACCACGTTCTGTCCGCGCAGCAGCCACTGCTCTGTCTCACAGCCAATGCCATAGCTGAAACCGTGCGCCTGCCAGCTCACTGCGAACAGCCCCAGCGCCGCGCGGCGGGCGAACTCCGCCTCGGTCAGCGCCACGTGGTTTTCACCGCCCGCATCCGCTGCGCGGGTAATATAGCGATGGGCGATCAGCAGGCGCGGCGGCGGTGCCGCCCGCAGCGCATCCAGCAGGCTATCCTTGCCTGAGCCGGAGGGACCGGTGAGCCAGATCAGCCGCGCCATCAGTAGACCTGCCGGCCTTTGCTCCAGACGTGGCGCACATGCGGGTAGCCATGTGCGGTGTGCGCCAGCACCAGATCGGCGCGACACCCTTCGGCGATCACCCCGCGATCCTCAAGCCCCAGCGCGCGGGCCGGATTGCAGGTGACCAGCGCAATCGCCTGCACCGTGCCGAGCGTGTTGCGCTCATCCTCAGCCAGCCGGAACGCCGCATCCAGCAGGCTGGCCGGGTAGTAATCGGAGGAGAGAATGTTCAGCAGGCCGTGAGACGCCAGCTCCCAGGCGGCGACGTTGCCGGAGTGCGAGCCGCCGCGCACGATGTTGGGCGCCCCCATCAGCACCTGCATGTTGCGATAGCGCGAGGCGCGTGCCGCCTCCAGGGTGGTGGGAAATTCGGCGATGCGGCTGCCCGCCGCATGGGACTCCTCCACATGCGCGGCGGTGGCATCATCGTGGCTGGCAATGGCGATGCCATGTTCCCGGCAGAGTCCGGCGATCGCCTGACGATTGGGCTGCGACCAGGCCGCCGCCAGCGTGAGCTGCTCGTGCTCAAACTGATCCATCTCCGCGTCATTCAGCTGGTATTTGCCCTGGTAATATTCGCGATATTTTGTCAGCGACGCATACTGCCGCTGCCCCGGCGAATGATCCATCAGCGAGACCAGCGCCAGTTCCGGCGTGCCCATCAGCGCCTCAAACAGCGGCGCGGTGGTCGGGTGCGGCAGTTCACAGCGCAGATGCAGCAGATGCTCGGCGCGGTTCAGCCCTTTGCGGTTGCTGTCGCGGATGGCGTCGATCATCCTGCTGAGATTTTCCAGCCGGTGACCACCGTCGCGCACATCGCCGACGCCAATGGCGTCCAGCACCGTGGTAATGCCGCTGGAGACCATCAGCGCATCGTGGCTGCTCATCGCCGAATGCGCAGGCCAGTCCACTTTGGGTCGCGGGGTGAAAAACTTGTCGAGGTTGTCGGTGTGCAGCTCCACCAGCCCCGGCAGCAGCCAGGCCCCCTCGCCGTCCAGCGCGCCCGGCTGCTGGCTGCGGGTTTCGCTGAAGCTGCTGATACGCTCATCGCGGAACTCCAGCGACCCGCTGATGACCTCATTTTCCAGCACCAGTCTGACATTGTTGATGATCATGCCTGCGCTCCTGTCTCAATGGGGTGCATCAGATGCAGCCGATCGGCCACCTGCTCGCGCACCGCCCGATCGTGAAAAATGCCAACGATGGCGGCACCCCGGGCGCGCGCCTCTTCAATCAGACTCACCACCGCCGCGCTGTTGACGCTGTCGAGGGAGGCGGTGGGTTCATCCAGCAGCAGCACCGGATAGTCAGCGATAAAACCGCGCGCAATGTTCACCCGCTGCTGCTCTCCGCCGGAGAAGGTGGACGGTGCCAGCGACCAGAGGCGCTGCGGCACGTTGAGCCGGCTCAGCAGGTCGGCGGCGCGCGCTTCGCAGAACCGGCGGTCGACGCCGCGCTCCAGCAGTGGCTGCATCACAATCTCCAGCGTCGGCACGCGCGGGATAACCCGCAGAAACTGACTCACCCAGCCCAGCGTGTCGCGGCGCAGCGCGATAATCTGCCGCGCCGGGGCCTGCGCCATATCGACCCATTCCCCCTGATGTGCGACCCGGATATAGCCGCTGTCGGGCTGATAGTTACCGTAAAGCGTGCGCAACAGGGTCGATTTGCCGCTGCCCGAGTGACCGTGCAGTACCACGCATTCGCCCTCGCCCACCGTCAGGCTGGCGTTGTGCAGCACCGGCAGCGCCGCGCCGTTCTGGTTGTGCAGCACAAAGGTTTTACACAGGTTTCCGACCTGCAGACGCGGATTGATAGTCGTCATTTAATTGAGCACCGAAGAGACCAGCAGTTGTGTGTAAGGATGATGAGGATCGTCAAGCACCCGGTCGGTCAGACCGCTCTCCACCACCCGCCCCTGTTTCATCACCAGCAGACGATGTGCCAGCAGGCGCGCCACGCCGAGATCGTGGGTGACGATCACCACCGCCAGGTTCAGCTCCCGCACCAGGGTACGCAGCAGATCCAGCAGGCGTGCCTGCACCGAGACATCCAGCCCGCCGGTCGGCTCATCCATAAACAGCAGCTGTGGCTGCGTCACCAGGTTGCGGGCGATCTGCAGACGCTGCTGCATGCCGCCGGAAAAGGTGGTGGGCAGATCGTCGATGCGGCCGGGGTCAATCTCCACCGCCTGCAGCCAGCGGCTCGCCGTTGCGCGGATGTCGCCATAGTGCCGCGCGCCGGTCGCCATCAGCCGTTCGCCAATGTTGCCGCCCGCGCTGACCTGCGGACGCAGGCCGTCCATCGGATGCTGATGCACCACGCCCCACTCGGTGCGCAGCAGGTGACGGCGCTCGCTTTCACTCATCTGCCAGAGGCTGCGCCCCTGATAGAGAAGCGTGCCCTGCTGCGGTGCGAGGCGTGCCGAGAGGCTTTGCAGGAGCGTGGTTTTACCTGAGCCGGACTCGCCGACGATGCCCAGCACCTCGCCGGGATAGAGATCAAAGCTGACCTGCTCAAACCCTTTGCCCGGCGCATAAAGATGGGTGAGCTGGCTGACCGCAAGCAGCGGCTGTTCACTGTGCATGTTGCTGTTCCTGCTGCTGGTGGCAAAAGTCGGTGTCGGAGCAGACAAACATCCGCGTGCCCTGATCGTCCATCACCACCTCATCGAGATAGCTGTGGCGCGAGCCGCACAGCGCGCAGGGTTCATCCCACTGCTGCACGGTAAACGGGTGATCGTCGAAGTCGAGGCTCTCGACGCGTGTATAAGGCGGCAGCGCGTAGATGCGCTTTTCACGCCCGGCACCAAACAGCTGCAGCGCGGGCATCATGTCCATTTTCGGGTTGTCGAATTTGGGGATGGGTGACGGGTCCATCACGTAGCGGCCATTGACCCTGACCGGGTACGCATAAGTCGTGGCGATATGGCCATAGCGGGCGATATCTTCATAGAGTTTCACCTGCATGATGCCGTACTCCTCCAGCGCATGCAGGAGGCGGGTTTCGGTTTCACGCGGTTCGATAAAACGCAGCGGCTCCGGGATCGGCACCTGGAAAATCAGGATCTGATCCTCCTCCAGCGGCGTTTCCGGGATGCGGTGACGCGTCTGGATCAGCGTGGCATCGCTGGTGCGTTCGGTGGTGGCCGCACCGCTGACCCGCTGAAAGAAGTGGCGGATCGACACCGCATTGGTGGTGTCATCAGCCCCCTGGTCGATCACCTTAAGCACATCCTGATCGCCAATCACACTGGCGGTGATCTGGATGCCGCCGGTGCCCCAGCCGTAAGGCATCGGCATCTCGCGCCCGGCAAACGGCACCTGATAGCCGGGGATCGCCACCGCTTTCAGGATGGCGCGACGAATAGTGCGTTTGGTCTGCTCATCGAGATAACCGTTGTTGTAACCCGTGAGTTCAGCCATGGTTGCGCTCCTGATAGTCATCCTGCAGCTGTTTGAGCAGCGCCAGCTCCGCCTGAAAATCGACGTAGTGCGGCAGCTTGAGATGGGAGACGAAGCCTGCCGCTTCCACGTTGTCGGCGTGCGACAGCACAAACTCCTCATCCTGCGCCGGGCTGGTGATGCGCTCCTGCTGTTCGCGGCTTTGCAGCGCCCGGTCCACCAGCGCCATCGCCATCGCCTTGCGTTCCGCCCGGCCAAACACCAGCCCGTAACCCCGGGTAAAGTGCGGCGCGGTATCTTCGCGGTGGGCCACGCCGTTGACCATCTCACACTCGGTCAGCAGCACTTCCCCAATCTCCAGTTCAAAGCCCAGCTCTTCGGGACAGATGCTGACGCTGACATAGCCGGTGCGGATCTCCCCGGCGAACGGATGGGTGCGCCCATAGCCCCGCTGCGTCGAGTAGCCGAGCGCCAGCAGAAAGCCTTCGTCGCCGCGCACCAGCTGTTGCAGCCGTGCCGCGCGCGAGGCGGGAAACGCCATCGGTTCGCGGGTGATATCGGTCGGCTCACTGCCGTCATCCTCCTCCGCGGCCGCCAGCCCTTCGCGGCTCATCATGCTGAACATGTGCGGGCAGCTTTCCGCGACCGGCCGATCATCCCGCGGCGCGGCAGGCGTTTCGCCATTGGCCAGCAGCGTGAAGTCGAGCAGACGGTGGCTGTAGTCAGAGGTCGGGCCGAGCACCTGGCCGCCCGGCAGATCTTTATAGACCGCCGAAATGCGGCGTTCGATACGCATTGTCCCGGTCGCCAGCGGGCGACTCTCCGCCAGCCGTGGCAGCGTGGTGCGATAGGCGCGCAGCAGAAAAATTGCCTCGACCAGATCGCCGCTGGCCTGCTTAATCGCCAGCGCCGCCAGTTCCGGATCGTACATCCCCCCTTCGGTCATCACCCGATCCACCGCCAGACCCAGCTGCTGCGCCACCTGATCGCAGCCGAGTTCAGCCACGGCCCGATCGCCACGGCGCAGATCGGCCTGCAGCTGGTGGGCATGCGTAATCGCTTTTTCGCCCCCTTTTACCGCGACATACATCAGCACACCTCCACAACGGTGGTACGCGGCACGGCCATGATCGCTTCGCCGCAGGTGAAGATGAGATCCACCCCCTGCGGAAACGGATGCGGCCGGGTGCGCAGATAGTCCAGCACGCTCTCCGGCAGCTGCGGCGCAATGGCGCGGGTTTCGCGCAGACCGGGGCCGGAGAGTCGCAGCGTCAGACCGCCATTCAGCGAGGGCACTTCGATAATCAGCGTGGTGCTTTTTTCCGGTGACAGGTTATCTCCCGCCGCAAACGCCGTCGGGTCCGGCTGCGCCGCCGCATGGCTCAGGGCAAAAGGCGCATCCTGACGGGTGGTGATCGGCGCGCCGGTATGGAAGCGCAGATTGTTGCGCAGCTGTTCGTTGTCGATTTTCGCATCCAGCCAGACCGGACTCTCCTGATCGACCAGCGTCAGCAGCAGCGCCGTGGCCGCCGGAGAGAGCGCACCCCAGCCCTGCTGCAGCGGCAGCGAAACCATCACGCCCGGTTCACTCATCGCCTTCAGGATGCGGCGAAAGGCGCGCTGTGCGTCCGCAACAGGGTGGTTAAAACTTGCCAGTAAAGTCATCAGTTATCTCCGCGAACCAGCGTAAAGAAATCCACTTTGCTGCTGGCGATTTCGTGCGCGCGCAGCTGTCGCTGCTCTTCACGCCACGCCGCCAGCGGGGTAATAATCTTCTCTTCCAGCAGCGGCCGGGTTTCCGGCTGCTGCAACAGTGCATCCAGCAGGGCGCAGCGCTCGGCGTGCGCTTTGTCGCGTCCTAACAGGTAGCTGTATCCCAGGGTGCCGTCGCTCAGCTGCACCACGGCGCGGGTCACCGTGGCATCACCCATCACAAAGCGTTTCCCGGTGGCCCCCATTCGCGCCTGCAGCCGCGTCATGCCGATTTCGGCCGGGCGGATCAGGGTAAACTCGGGGTGAAGATTCAGCGCCTGCCAGTGCGCTTCAAGCCGCGCGGCGTTGCTGTGTGCCAGCACCGACAGCCAGCGCTGGCGATCCGTTTGCTGTTCCATCAGTGCTCCAGAGTCAGTTCGATCATGTCACCGCGGGTCAGGCTGACGGAGTATTCTGCCAGCGCACCATCTGCGGTTTTGTTCAGGGTCCGCACGCAGAGCAGCGGCGCATGGAGTGCGATATCCAGCTGACGGCACTCCTTCGCCTGCGCCCGGCGGGTGCTGATGCGGGTCTGGGTGCGCACCAGCTGCTTGCCGGTGTGCTCCACCAGAAAGTCGTGCAGCGAGCCGCTGTTAAAGCGCTGAAGCTGCGGCCACCAGCTGAGGTCGGCGAGGAAGTGGTTAATCAGGCAGAGCGGCACGCCGTTGGCGCGGCGCAGGGTGCGCAGATGAATGACGTTGTCGCCCTCTTTCACGCCCAGCGCACTGGCCACGTCACTGCTGGCCGGACGCAGCACCGCCAGCAGCCGTTCGCTGGTCGGGTGACTCCCCTGCTCCAGCAGGTTCTGACTGAAGCGCGCCTGGGCATGCAGCGGATAGTCATACGGGCGCATCAGCACCAGGATGCCCACGCCGTGACGGCGTTGCAGCAGCCCTTTCTGCACCAGCTCATCGACGGCCCGGCGCAGCGTGTGGCGATTCACTTCGTAGTGGTCGGCCAGCTGTTGTTCGGAAGGCAGATAGTCGCCGCAGCGGTAACGCTCTTTCAGCGCCTGCTCCAGCTGCGCGGCAACCGCCTGGTAGACAGTGGTCGGATGTCTGGATAACTCCATCACGATGAAATCCTCACGGGTTACGGAGTGGGAACGCAGTGAAAAATCACTGCGGGATGGCGTTACCTTGACGGCTTCAGATGACAGCAGCGTGACGGCGGGGTGAAGGTGCGGTGAACGTGGGAATGGCGTGTCAGACGCTGCGGGTCAGTCCCCCATCAATCCGGATATTCTGGCCGGTGATGTAGGCGGCACCTTCGGACAGCAGAAAGGCGATCGTGGCGGCCACCTCTTCAGCCTTGCCGTAGCGTTTCATCGGCACGCTCTGGCGGCGTTCGTCGGTGGCGGGCAGCGAGTCAATCCAGCCGGGCAGCACGTTGTTCATCCGGACGTTGTCCGCGGCATAGCGGTCGGCAAAGAGTCTGGTGAAGCTGGCGAGACCGGCGCGAAACACGGCGGAGGTCGGGAACATCTCTGTCGGCTCAAAGGTCCACGCCGAAGAGATATTGACGATGGCCCCGCCGCCCTGGGCTGCCATGATTGGCGCCACCAGACGCGCCATGCGCACAGCGCTGAGGAAATAGACCTCCATGCCTGTCTGCCACGCGTCATCCGTCAGATCGGGAATGTCGGCTCGTGGGCCATGACCCGCCGAGTTGACCAGGCCGTCAATCCGTCCCCAGCGCTGCATGACCTGCTCTACCAGCTGCTGCACATCCGCCTGTGACTGATTGGAACCCGTCACACCGATCCCCCCCAGCTGCCGCGCCAGCGCCTCGCCCTTACCGGAAGAGGATAAGATTGCGACGCGGTATCCCTCATCCGCCAGCCTGCACGCGGCGGCTGCGCCCATGCCCGATCCACCAGCCGTAATGATGGCGACTTTTTCTGCGGTCATCTTTTGCTCCTTTTGCTGTGAAAAACGCATCTTCGCAGGAAAGCGGTGTATTATCGCGCGATAAATAAACCTCCGAGCATGTAGAAAAACTACAGGATAACTATGCCACTCTCACGTCGCGGTCTGCCCTCACTGAATGCCCTGCGGGCGTTTGAAGCCGCTGGCCGGAAGCTGAGTTTCCGGGCGGCGGCGGCGGAGCTGGGCGTCACGCAGGGGGCGGTTGCGCAGCAGATTCGCGCACTGGAAGATCATCTGGGCATCCGCCTGTTCAACCGGCTTGCGCGCGGGCTTGCGCTGACGCCGCAGGGGGCAGCCTGGCTTGCTGACGTGACGCGCGCGTTTGATATGCTGGTCGAATCAACGGACCGATTGCTGGCGCGCCCGGATGTGGTGACGATCAGCGTGACGCCGACCGTCGCCGCCAGACTGCTGATCCCCCGGCTGGGCCAGCTTCAGGCAGACCTTCCTGACATTGAGTTGCGCACCGTCGCCACCGAGGCCCTGTCCGATTTTTCCCGTGATCAGGTAGATATCGCGGTGCGGCTGTCTCGAACCGCCCTGCCCGCGACTCTGGAGAGCGCGCTGCTGTTTCGTCAGCATCTGATCGCCGTTGCCAGCCCACATCTTCTGGAGGGGCTCTGCCTGCCGCTGACAGCCCGTCAGATCGCGTCGCTTCCGCTATTGCATGACGCGCATGACGGCTGGCCACGCTTCCTGCAGCAGGAGGGAAAGCTGCCCGGCGCCCGCTTTAACCAGACCACCCTTGCACTGGATGCCGCGATGGCCGGACAGGGCGTGGCGCTGACGAGCCGGGCTTTTGTGCATGCCGATATCAAAGCGGGTCGGCTGGTTGTGGTGGCTGACGCGGGCGATAGCGCAGGTGACTATTATCTGGTGCGCAAACGCACGGATCTGCCTGGCAGGGCTGCGCAGGCGGTGTGGGAATGGTGCCTGGATCATCTCGGCGAATGTCCCTGAACCGCACATCGCCATTTAAACGCGTTAACCTTCTGATTATCCGTTGATCACCGATAATCACTGACTGAACAGATGAAATCTGCTTCCCTCTTCTGTCCGTTAAGCGTCAAGTTTTCTTATGAACACCCGATATTATTATCAGGCTTCTTTCACACAACATGGAGAGAGTAATGATTAGCTCAATCGATAACGGGTTTAAAGAGAGTGACGTTTTCAGCAAGCAGGAGAGTATGCCTAAAACTATTCCGCTTGCCCGGGAGACGGTAAACAGGCTGATTGCAGATGCCCCTTCTTCGACCACACAGCTCAGCAAGGAGGCAATAGATAAAAACCTGAAAGAAGTGATTCAGATACGCAACAGCACTATCGAAAAAAACAGCAGCACGACGAACGGCATTACCAACGATATCGACACCTGGTTTTCCGCTTTACAGTCCCACTCCTCTCTTTCTGAAACCGATATGTCCGGACTGATTTCCGATGCCCTGCACTCCTATACCGGCTCCGGTAACTCCACAACGCTTTCAATGGATCTGGCCGTCACCCAGGGCATGTTAAATAAACTGGTTGAGCGATTTGTTCCTGCGGATCAGCAGGCTGAGAGTTACCGCGAAGTGGAAAAATTTGTGTCAGATAAGGCCTCTGCACAGGATGCTGTCCTGCAGGATCTGACCCAGCGCTCACTGGATATCGCCCGCCAGTACGGCGACACGGCAGGCGTCACGCAGTTTGAGCAACAGCTGGATAGCATCAGTCACGGTGAGCATGCCACGCAGAAAGAACGGGATGCCATGCTCAGCATCACTGACACCACAGCGAGCAGCGCCGGCTGGTTATCCGCCTTCACGCAGCTGGTGCACAACAGCGGTGATAATGATTTTTTCAAACGCATCAGCTATGACCATATTTCACAGCTGGCAACCCGGATCGAGCAGTTCAATAACAAGGCAAACCATTTTGACGCGGGCTTCTCGCTGACGCAATAACGTGGCCTGAGCCGGGTAACGAGGGGTAAGCCTGACGGGCTTACCTTTTCCCGTTGCCGCTGGTTTTCAGCCAACACATGCTGTATCTTTTCGAACTATCGTACTAGTTCACAGGTGCAGAAATAATGTTCGCCACACTTGAAGAGGTCAGAAAAGAGATTGATCGGATCGATGTTCAGCTGGTGAGCATGATTGCTCAGCGTGCTGAATGTGTGAAAGCTGCGGCAACGTTCAAAGTCGATCACGCCGCAGTGCGCGCGCCAGACCGGGTGCAGCAGGTCATTGATAAAGTCTGCCGACTCGCGGCGGAGAAAGGGCTTCCTGAGGTCATTATTGCGAAGGTGTACAGGAGCATGATTGAGGCGTTCATCGAGTATGAACTTGCGCACCATGCGCAGATCGGCGACAACCTACCTGACCCGGTGAATTAATCCCTGCGTGCGTGTCATTACCGGGACAGAGGCTGTCTGATGGGGCGAACATGGCGACAGCTATCAGCAGCTTGATCGTTTAATGACGGGCGCAGAATGAGGCCGGCGAACCGGCCTCAGGCATGATCAGATGGCGCAATAAACGCGCGCTTCACGTGGCGTGTAGATACCAAACGTCACCACGCTCAGTAAGCCATTAACAAACGTCTGCTGCACTTCAACCCGACTGACTTTTTCCTGGCCGCCGCACACCTGCGCCGCATCAATGCTCTTACGCTGACCGATACCTGAAACAAAGAACGGCTGGCTGGTGGTTTTCGTCGCCGCGCCAACCTGATTCTGTTTCATTACGAAAGTCTGCTGCGCACAGCCGGTTAAACTCAGAGCCAACAGCGCCGCAACACAAAGCTTGTTCATAAATATCCTTATCGTTTGAAATGTACAAATAAATGCTGAGTGAAATCATCACTCAGCCAGCCATCAGGTTATCGACAGCGAAAACGAAAACATTAGAAATATTTTTGAATGAGGACTGTGCTTCTCGCTCGCCGCAGTGACATGCTCCCTGTAAATGAATACAAGCCTATGCAAGCAAATTATCTAAGTGTAATAACAGCCACAGATGTGCTCTTTTCGCTTATAACGGACACTGGCTTGTTCATAAGTCCCTTCGTGCCAGAAGCGGGCGTCCACGCAGCAATCCTGTCATTCCCATGGTTACGTAATGAAACAGATGACTGATAGTGTTTTTATTACGTAAGGTAAATGCTGATTCCGCAGCTAAATAAAGGAAGTAAGCATGGGTAGATTTCAGGGTAAACGTATACTGATCACGGGCGGCACCAGTGGCATCGGGCTGGCAGGCGCTCAGCGTATTGTTACTGAAGGTGGCCACGTAGCCATTACAGGGCTTAATGAAGAAAGGCTTGAACGTGCACGCGGCTTACTTCCTGCGACATCGCTTATTCTGAAAAGTGATGCTGCAAGCGAAGCTGACATAAACGGACTGGGGGAAGCTATCAGAGGCTGGGGTTCACTTGATGGATTATGGCTTAATGCTGGCTTTGCAGAGGTAGGCTCTCCGGAATCTGTCACTGCAGACTCTTTCAATCATATGATGAATGCTAATGTGCGCGGTCCGATGCTACAGCTGGCCGCGCTTTCCAAATCGCTTAATTCTGGCGCATCCGTTCTGGTAACGTCATCCTCATCGGCATATGAAGGTGCGGCAATGACGAGCCTGTATGCAGCGACGAAAGGTGCCGTTATTGCCATGGTCAAAAGTTGGGCATCTGCGCTGGCTGAACGCGGTATTCGCGCCAACACGTTGGTGCCGGGTCCGATTGAAACTAACTTCAGGCATTTTATGCCAGAGACGTCGCGTCAGCAGTTCGAAGAGTTTGTGTTAAGCCAGGTTCCTTTGGGCCGCGCAGGAACAGCAGAAGAGGCCGCTGCAGTTGCGCTTTTTCTGCTATCCGATGACGCATCCTACGTTACTGGCGGCCAGTATTCTGTAGATGGCGGGCTGATTCATTACTGATTGTTAGCGGGTTTCAGGAAATTAGTTGAAATCAACCGAATAATGTCCGCTTTTTGCCCATAGAGGACATTGGCCTGCACAATGTCCGCTTTGTGCCAAAAGCGGACATTGAGATATGCTAATTATGATTCGCAGGTCAACTGAAAGATACAACTTGTACATCTACAAACAGCATAAAATATTAATAGAAAAAACTGAGTAAGTAATCGAACCTTTACGCATTTATTAATGCCACTAAGCTTTAATTATTATGGAAATAACTTTGAAATTAACTTACGCCATAAAGAGCTTTTCTTTACAGTGTCAGCCTATAAACTAGCCCAGGATGGATTTCTCAAATCACTCGGTAATAAATATTTGCGATCGTCATCATCGACAACGAAAGCATCGAGCTTGCTCGCTATCTGCAACATTTTACAATACAGGGCCTCACAGGGCTGCTTAGTGTAAATCCGCCCATCACACTATTCAAGCCAGGGTTGATCATGTGGCTGATGTACATTCCATGTAGCAAAGAAATCACCATTCTTTTTATCTATTGATAATTCTTCATCACTATCAACAAGTTGAAGCCATTCTTCACTCTTAATTGGCTCATTTGCACTATCAAACCAATTTTCTGTTCTTACGATATGAAGTTCCCAGCCCATGAACACCTCCATTTTTTATGAATATTACCGTTATTAGAAATGTTTAAGCTAAAGCCTAAGATTTATGTTGTGAGTATGCACCAAACAATACGAGGTCAGCCAACTTTAATGTTCAGATATACTTGTAGTCAAAAAAGATTACTCGGACAGAGCGACAGTGACCTTCCCCGCTTTGATTTAGTCATTAAGAATCTAGTCATTCAACATCAGTTGTAAGAGTTACGGCTAACGTCCGCTTCTCGCTCATAACGGACACTAGCCTGCCGAATTCCGCGTTGTGCCAGAAGTGGACGTGAGTATTTGTGTTCAGGATTGCGTCGAGGCGCCCTGACGGAGCGCGGCAAGCAGTCTTATGATAAATAACGCTGTCTGGCTTGCAAAAGAGCTCTGGCTGTCAAGCGCCAGCCTGCCCGTTAACTTCTCCAGGGTGGAGTGATGACATTGCCCGGTTCACTGGCTTGCCTTATAACCTACAGGGAGCGTTTAATGCAGTTAATGAGAATGAGCTACGACGATCTGACTAAGGGCGGTGGCGAGGCAAAGCTGCACGTTTACGGCATAGGTACCTTTCCGGTCTTTTCCGGCCAAAAGCCCTATACCAATGATCCAAATTGTACCTACAGGCCTAAAAGTGCCATTCCGGTCGGGCGCTACTGGATTGTTCCGCGTCCTGAAGGCAGTATCGCTAACCAGATCAGAGGATGGGCCGTCGACACCTGGAACAGCTCAAATCATTCAGAATGGTTTGCGCTGTTTAATTCGGAAACGATGAGTGATTCCATCTTCATCAATGGCGTTGCCCGCGGCGGTTTCCGCCTGCATCCTCTTCGTCCAGACGGCTCCGGAGAAAGTGAAGGGTGTATCACCTTCGTACGGCGTACTGATTTCTATACGGTAAGACAGGCGCTGCTCCGGAGAAAAAAAATTCACGTGCCGGGTTCGCGAAACAGCCTGATGGCATACGGCTATGTTGACGTTCAGGGAGAAAGTAACTTTGCAAACTGCAAAATTCGCTAGAAAAGCAGCGGTTTTTTTCGTCTGCTTTATTGTGGCCTTTATGGTTTCGCGTTACGGGATGCCACTCTATCCGCTGACGGCGTGGCTCGTTGAGCATTCTCACCAAATTTTCAGCAGTTATCAGGATGACGTATACGAAGCCGGTACGGATCCGGTTACGTTCTTTTCCCTTGTGACCGTTATCGCGTTTTACGCTTTAGCCATATATTGGTTAGTAAAAATGGCAATTAAAAAAGTAAAACGTGGGTAGGCTGGTTTCAGTAAAAAACGGAGGTTTTATACTGCCCTGTACTTCTGTCTGAAAATCAACGCCAAAAAGGGTTCGCGAGCGGGTTGTTATATTTATTATGGCAGAACGTCCCTGCTGCTATCATTTTGACGTCTGCTTCGCGCTCACAACAGCCCCTCACTGATTAATTGTGCCAAATCAACAAAACCTGTCAGCTAAAGTCTGAGCTGATGCACCTCCATACGAGTATCAACACGGTCAATATGCGACGCTTACTAATAAATAGCCTGTGGAAGCGAAAGCATTTTGACTGGTCAGGCGTGATGCGACTGCCCTGAGTAAATGCTGGAACCCGGTCTGCAGTGATACAATGCAACGTTATCTGTTGCGGCCCCCATTAAGATCTTAACTGATAAGTATCACGTCATTCACGAGCTTATTATCTCTGCACTTAAGCTGCATCGACGCGGAATTGCTGTGCCCGCTGCGCGAGGCGACCAGAGAGTTCACGCAATTGCGTAGCAGAATTGACCTGATGGGCGTTGAGTGCTTCGTTTTGCTGCAGCTGGTTGCTCATCTCCACCACTTCTTGCGCAATTTTACTGACGCGATGACTTTGCGCGATGCTATTTTGCTGTAACTCATCCAACTGTGTTACTACACCCGAAACCGCGCCACTGATTTGCGTGAACAGCACTTCCAGCGCCTTAACTTTGTCAAAACCATCATTCACATGCTGCTGAGTGTGCTGAATTAAACCATCAATCTGACGTGTTGATTCACCACTCTTTTGCGACAGCAGTCCCATCTCTTTGGCGACAACGGAGAAACTGCGGCCGTACGTTCCGGCGTGAGCGGATTCAATGGCGGCATTTAACGACAGTAATCGGGTTTGCATTGACAGACTATCCAGCATGGCGACAATCCCGGCGATGTCGCCCGAGGCAGCAACGATCTGTTGCATTTTAAGTTCCATATTGTCGACTTCCGTGACGCAATTGCGCATCAGAGCATCAGCTGACTGCGCCTCCTGTGTGGCCTGCTGCGAGAGCTGTGCACCAATTTCGACTTCTTCAGACACGCGGTATAAACGCTGTGATAGATAGTGAAAGCTGGCATTCTGCGCCTGATGTTGCTGCATGAACTGTTCGTTATGCTGCTGCATATCTTCTGCACCGGCCGCCACGCTGACTGCAACATTATTAATGTCACTGACAATCTGCTGCAGACCGAAGCGCATCGATTCGATCGACTGAAACAGCTGGCGCGTCTCTAAACACTGGCGACCCGGCGTCTCATGGTTCGGTACCAGGTCGCCTGTTGCAATCTGTTCCAGCTGTCGGTTGGCTCGTCGAAGCGGCAATAGCACGCCGCGCATCAGCAGGCTGGAGGCCAGCACCAGTAGCGCCATCAAAATGGCACTGACGAACAGCGACATATTGCGGCTCTGCTTCAGTGTACTGAGGGTAAGTTGATTCACGCTGCTCAACTGATGGTTGGCCTGTTCAAGCTCGCTGAACCAGGCATCGTTAAACTGCTGCTGGAATGCCTGCATCGGCACAATGAAAAAGGCATTAATGTCATTGGCCGCTAACTCTTTCAACTGCTCTTGCAAACCTTCCGCTAACATCGCGAAGTCCTGAGCCAGGGGGCTGTCCGCTTTAGCATGGTAGGCGGTGAACAGCGATTGGGCTTTTGTTAACGAATCCCTGGAGGCGGCCGCCAGACTTTTCCAGCTATCGACCGAGCCGCTTTGCTGATCCTGCATTAAATAGATACCGGCGCGGTGGCTGTTATCACTGGCGGTGAGCAACTCGATACGTGCTTTATCCAGCAGGGCCAACCTTTCCCGCAGTTGATTGCCTTGCTCAAGTGAAATTTGCGTCTGATTAACGTGATTACTGAGCAGCAGTACGCCCGCGAACTGCAGTAAACAAAACAGCACGATAAACAGCAAAAACTGGCTGCGAAGGCTGGTGAGCCAAAGCGGCATACGCCAGGTAAGACGCGTGCGTAAACGTCGCGGTAACGAGATTACAGAAAGGAGTGACATCTAATGATTCCAAAAAAATAAAAAAGAGTATTGGGAGTGGGCATGACAATTTGGTGACAGCGGACGCAATTCAGCGCAAAACAGCATAATGCGCGGCCTTAAAAAAAATTATGGCCCTGTGGCGCTAAGTTTTTTGGCTAAGATGTTGTTCGATGAGCGGAAAAAGTAGCTGCTCCACAGCAATAAAAACCGGAACCACCATGGCGTTTCCAAACTGCCCTTACGCCTGAGTATCCGAGACCGGAATACGGAAATGGGCTTTGTTCCGGAGCCTCAAATCCCATCAATCCGCTGGCTGAACATTCGGCCAGCGCGGCGGCTTCCCTTGAGGAACAAGCTGTCCTTCTGCGTCAGGCCGTTGCAATCTTTAAAGCTGGCAGGTCTGACGAAAAACTTACTGAAGTTGTAACCCCTGTAAAAGCTGGAAAAAAGACGAGCGTGATGACCGGAAGTAACTCATAGCGGCCGTCGCGGCGCAACGGTCTGTCCACGACAGAAGCGGACGTTTCCAACATTGCATTTACTAATCCGCGTAGAACAGATCTTACCGCGTAATAATGCAAACATGCCGGGATCATCTGGGACGTCTTTTCAGGATACGGACAGAGAAAGATGCCGGAAACGGCCGTCAGGCAGCAAACAGGCGCTGAGCAGTCTTAATGTAAATGTCACTATTGACGTAAAGGAAGGATATTCAAAACTTGTTTTCAGCATTTGAATATCCCGCCATCTGATTTATTCGTTAAGCGACATATCGAATTAGCCGGTTTTAAATGAATCAACCACGCGATTCAGATTCACGGTTTCACTCTCAACAAGCATTACTGCTGATGAGGTCTCTTCAGCCAGTGCAGAGTTTTTTTGGGTAACAGTGTCAAGTTCAGAAATAGCAATGTTGATTTGCTCAAGCCCCTTGCTTTGTTCATCCGTAGCGGTTCTGATGTTATGCATTACATCATGTATCTCCAGTATCGCATCATAAACGCCTGAAATTGAATCCTGAGCGACATCAGATAGCTTTGCACCTTCTTCAATTTCCATTACTGAATCACTAATAAGATCGCTGATTTCCTTCGCTGACGATGAGCTTTTTTGCGCAAGATTCCTGACCTCTCCGGCTACGACAGCGAATCCTTTTCCGTGCTCGCCCGCCCTGGCTGCCTCAACGGCCGCATTCAGTGCCAGGATATTGGTCTGAAAAGCGATGCTTTCAATAATGCCGGTAATATCGTTAATTTTTGACGATTTTTCCTGCATGGTTTTCAACCTGTCTGACAGTGACAGGACTACGGATTTACCCTGTTCAGACTTTGTTCTGGTGTCGTTAATCAGTTCAGATACATCAGCAGAGTTTTGCGCGTTATTTTTAACCGCCACAGTCATTTCCTCCATACTGGATGCTGTCTGAACAATAGACGCTGCCTGCTGTTCCGTGCGGGCTGAAAGTTCATTGTTGCCGGAACTCACCTCACTGATACCCTTGACAATATTCAGTGACCCCTCTTTTATCTCGGTAATTACCCTGATAAGGCCTGACTGCATCTCACTGAGTTTAAAGAATAATCCCCCTATTTCAGTTTTGCGAGGGAATTCTGTTTTAACCTCACTGGTAAGGTCGCCTGACTGAATACGTTCCAGTTGCGCATAAACCTGTGACAGGGGTTGGATAAGCACGTTTTTAAACACCCTGATAAGTCCGAACATAAATATGAGATTGAAAATTATCATTCCATAGAAAAACACAGTCACCTTAGAGTAAGTCTCGCTGCTTTTTTCGGAAATATGGACGCTGATATCTGCCACCCTGCTTCGCCATGCATCATAATCGCTTTGCATTTTATCCTTATAGGGGCCGGCATTAATCGAGAACATAAGATTTGCATCCTTCTTATAGCCATTACTTAACGACTGCTGCAAAATGGCCGAATATGCCTGAAAGCTTTTCTGGAGAGATTTTTGTATATCTTCTGGTACTCCCCTGATATCAGCCAGTTGCTGATAGCTGGAAAAATCTTTTCTTGCCTGACTAAGGATCTTTTCTCCATGGGCAATAAAATAATTTACTTTTTCACTGCCCGGACCATCTTTGATCAACCACAGAGCAATCCGGTTAGTGTCTGCTCTCACCTCGTTTAACTGTGTCCAGATGTCGCTCAAAAGCCGTACTTTTTTACTCACAACGTCAGCGTTTCTGAAATTATCTCTGTCAGACTTTAAATAGTTGAGAAATACTAATCCTACGCAAAGCTGAATAACGATGATGAATATGCCACTGGTGATAAGTACTCTTGAAAGTTTAAATTTTCTGATGGCCGACATTTTAATCTCCCTCTAAAAGATAAAATTTCTATCGGCAGAGTTACCGGTAACATTAGCTTTTTCTGATGATATGAATGCGCTATTAATTTGAGAAAATGCTGATAAAACAACCAAATTACTTTATTGTTATCTTTAGATTAAATTTGTTGCATTCTTGTCAAAAACAAATGCAAAGGTATCTGCCGTGAAGGCAGGATAAAATTTTGGAGATTTGTTTTTTTACAGTAACCCAACCTCTGAATAATGAAAAATGCTTTAAAATGTAACTAAGATGTGTATTTAAATATCTAGATGTAAGCAGGCGTTTACTCTGGGTGGTTTCTGGCAAATTAATAAAATGTATATGACTGACTTCGTTCGAAAGGCTCAGGAAACACTGCCAGAATCTGCTCCTCGCTCATAGCAGACACTACCCTGCCTACAGCACCTGGTCTGTGGCTACGCTTTTTAACACCCTTACAAACGTCCGGTATCCACGGGATGTGCATCCGCCTGGTGTGAATTTTCTGCACCGCCACTCAGGTATCGGCACCCGAAGCACCCAGAAGCACAAATGAGCCTGTCAGGGCTCATTTGTATCATTCAGGGGGGACGGTCACCCTGGAGCGCTCAAAACACTCAGTCCGCCATGCCTGAAACCTGCTCAGCCACTCCTCTCTCTCCCTTCTCACGCCCACTATCCGTCAGCGATGCCCTTACCTGCGGCAGGCTTTCCGGGTAGTTCTGCTGAATAAACTCGATCATCTTTTCCCGCACGTAGCAGCGTAAATCAAAGGCGATTGGTGAGTTCTGCGCGGTCATCAGCATCCTGATGGTCATGGTTTTCTCGGTGGTATCGGTCACCTGAAGCACCTGAGTTTCCCCATCCCAGAGTCGGGTTTCGCTCAGCACCTTTTCAAAGTGCGTCCGCAGAGGCTCAAGCGGCATTGAGTAGTCCACATAGAGAAAGACTGAACCGAGAATCTGAGCGTTATTGCGCGTCCAGTTCTGGAACGGGTTCTCGGTAAAGTAGGTGATAGGCAGCACCAGGCGGCGCAGATCCCAGATCCGCACGACCACATAGGTCAGGTTAATCTCCTCAATCCAGCCCCACTCTTTCTCTACCACCACCGCATCATCAATTTTAATCGGCTGGGTAAAGGCGATCTGGATACCGGCGAACAGATTGACCAGCGACTTCTGTAGCGCAAAACCTATGATAATCCCCGCCACACCGGCCCCTGCCAGGATGGTGGTGCCAAATTTACGCACGCTCGGGAAACTCAGCAGAATCAGCGACAGGCAGAATAACACCAGAATGACAATAACCACTTTTTTGACGTAGATAATCTGTGTGCGGATTTTACGCGCGCGCAGATTATTAGAGATATTGATGTCGTAGCGGATATAAAGCATATCCTGCGCCACATTGGTCAGTCGTATTAATACCGAGCAAAACGACATAATAATAAAGACATTGATGATATTGGTAATTAAATCCAGCGAGTCAGGATGGAAGTTAATGTAATTAAGACCCACATTGATCATTAATAACGGGATGAAAAAGAACATCGACCCACTGAGGTGCTTCTCCAGCGATTTGAACAGCTTCCTGTCGCGACTCTGCCAGTAGCGGATAAACGCGAGCAGGATAAGACGGCCCAGGAAACCCAGTACAAATGAAAGCGAGACGAGTAATACAACAGGTACCCACGACGGGAAACCAGATAACTCACCGAATAACAATGGCATTATTTTCCCTTTTAGTAAGCTGACAACACCGGGTTGTCAGATAAGTGACACATGCAGTAACCGTTGTCTTCACGGTCATCCGTCTGTAATACAATCAATGGGTTCAAGTATGAACCATACCTGCAAAGTTGACAGGAAAAGCCTCGGCAGCCCGCGCCCCTGATGCGCCTCTTTTGCTTTTCAGCCAGGGCGGACAGTGACAGAAGTTGCCTGCGGCCCTGGCCGATATCATTAACCCGCCTGATATAACCGTTTCGCTTTTCTGACCCTTTTCGTTCCTTTGGGACAACAAAAATTGCTGCCGTACTCACTATAACCCCCGCTAAATGTAGACGACAGAGTCTTGTCTGCTAATTTTAAACTGTGCCCCGCCGTCGCTGAGAAAAACAACAATATGATTAATAGCATTAAACTTTCTGCTGATTTCCGCCGCAGTTTTCTGTGTGAAGTGCTGGTACCGCTGGTCGCCATCCTGCTGCTCACCTTTGCGGGTGCCGGCACGGCGCTGTTTATCGGCACCTCGCTCACTAACGCCGAAGCCCGGCAGCAACAGCAGCGGATGATTGAAGCCTCGTTTTCGCAGAGCCTGAATGAACATCTGCGCCAGCTGCACAGCCTGTCGCGCTGGGCGCCGCTTGAGCAGCACCTCTCAGCGAGCAACAGCGACCGCTGGCTGGATGAGAACATCGGTGAATGGCTCTACGAAATGTTCGGACATCAGCTGATTATGGTGCTGGATCAGCAGAACCAGATCGTCAGAGTCTGGCGCGAGGGCCAGCCGGTCGCTGCGCCGGATAGCGATCTGCTGGCGGGTGAGGTGTTGCAGAGTACGCTGGTTACCGATCCGGCGCGCCCGGACAGGGCCGACTATGCACGGGTCACGAACCGTGCCGCCGCCCTGGCCGTCGGCAATATTCAGCAGGAGAACCGCACCCTGCCCCGTTTCCGGCTGGTGAGCCTGAAATTTCTGGATGATGGCTATCTGGCGAGCCTGGCGGAACGCAATCAGCTTCAGGATCTGCACTTCACGGACGGCACGGCGCAGCCAGGTAGCGCAGCGCGCTATCTGCTGGTGGCGCAGGCGGGCGATCCGGTGGGGTATCTGGAGTGGGTTCCCTCCCGTCCCGGTGCGCAGATGCTGCGGACCATCGGCCCTTCAACCGGGCTGGCGGTGCTGGCGATCTCCCTGCTGTGTCTCTATATGGTGTGGCGACTCTGGCATTCGCTGGTCAGCCTGTCGCAGTCGATGCTGCGGCTCGGCGCCTCAGAGGCGCAGGCACAGCATCTGGCGTTTCATGATGTGCTGACCGGTCTGCCCAATCGCGCGCTGGTTGAAGAGCGCATGACGCAGGCACTGGCGCTGGCGACGCGCCACGATCAGCGGGTGGCCCTGCTGCTGATCGACCTCGACCGCTTCAAAACCATTAACGACACCTATGGTCATCACGCCGGCGATGAGCTGATCATCGCCGTGGCGCAGCGCCTGAGCCGGATCGTGCGCGCCAGCGACACCGTGGGACGCATCGGGGGCGATGAATTTATTGTGGTGATGCCGGATGTCGAAAACCTGGGCCAGGCGCAGAGTCTGGCCCAGCGCATCGTCGACGAGCTGGCCCTGCCTGTGACGCTGTTTGGCAGCGAAGTATGGAGCGGTGCCAGTATCGGGCTCTCCCTCGCGCCCAGAGACGGTATCGATCGGCTGGAGCTGATGCGCAAAGCGGATATCGCGCTGTATGAAGCCAAAAGCGGCGGGCGTGGCAAATATCGGCAGTTTGAACGGGCGATGGATGAGTCGGTGCGCACCCGCCAGGCGATTGCAGCGGATCTGCGCTCGGCGCTGCAGAGCCGTCAGGGGCTGGAGGTGTGGTATCAGCCGCTGATGGATATCGGCGGTCAGCAGATGGTCGGGATTGAGGCGCTGCTGCGCTGGCACCACCCGACACGCGGCCTGATCGCACCCGGTGAGTTTATTGCGATTGCCGAAGAGACCGGCCTGATTATGCCATTGGGTGAGTGGGTGCTCGCTGAAGCCTGTGCCACGCAGCAGCGTTTCCCGACGCTGCTGGTGGCGGTCAACGTCTCGCCCGTGCAGTTCCGATCGGCGGGCTTTGTCGAGCGGATTATGGCGATTGTCAGCCAGCACGGCGGCGACCCGAAGCGCCTGGAGCTGGAGATCACCGAAGGCGTGCTGATTGAGGATGAACGGGAGGCGCGCGCGATTATCGTGGCGCTGCGTGAAGCGGGTTTCCGCATTGCGCTGGATGATTTCGGCACCGGCTACTCCAGCCTCAACTATCTGAGTACCTTCCCGGTCGATAAAATCAAAATCGATCGCTCTTTCACCCAGTCGCTGGGCGTGGCAGAAAATTCCGTGGCGATTGTGGAGTCGGTGGTGAAACTGGGGCATGCCATGGGCCTGATGGTGACGGCGGAGGGTGTCGAGACGCCGGGACAGATGTCGGCGCTGGCGGATGCAGGCTGTAATCAGTTGCAGGGTTATCTCTTCAGTCAGGCGGTGCCCGCCGATCAGCTTGCGGCGCTGATGACCTCCGCCGCGCCAGAGACGACGCCGCAGGCGTAACGGCCGGGAGGATAGCCTGAACGCATCGGTGCGCCCGGGCTATCCGTATCAGCAGCAGACCGCTATGCGCCCAGGCTGTCCAGCAGCGCCGCAGACGAGGCGACCGCGCCGAAAATGCCGCCCTGCATATGGATCATGCTCAGCGCCGCCTCGTGGTGACGCCGTTCGGTTGCCGCGCAGCAGTCGGAGAGCACCAGACACTCAAAGCCGCGGTCGTTGGCTTCGCGCAGCGTGGTGTGAACGCAGACATCCGTCGTGATGCCGGTCAGGATCAGATTGCGGATGCCGCGACTGCGCAGAATCAGCTCCAGATCGGTGGCGTAAAACGAGCCTTTGCCCGGCTTATCCACCACCACTTCGTCCGGCAGCGGCGCCAGCTCCGGGATAATCTCCCAGCCCGGTTCACCCCGCACCAGAATGCGGCCACACGGCCCCACATCGCCAATCCCGGCATTCATCCGCCGCGACCGCCAGCGCTTATTGGCTGGCAGGTCACTGAGATCGGGCCGGTGCCCTTCGCGGGTATGAATAACCGGAAACTGCCGTGCACGCATCGCGGCGAGCACCTGCTGCAGCGGGGCGATGGGCGCACGGGTCAGGCTGACGTCATAGCCCATGCTATCGACATAGCCACCCACGCCGCAGAAGTCGGTCTGCATATCAATGACGATCAGGGCAGTGTCAGCCGGGGTAAAACGGCCATCGAACGGCCAGGCGTAGGGGGTGGAATTAACGCTGTAGTCGGGCATGACTGTTCTCCATTTCCGGGCGCGGCATGCGCAGTTTGCTAATCAGGCTGTAACTGAGGGCGGCCGTGACCAGGCCAATGACGGCTTCACCGAACTGCGGAAAGGCCACATGAGCGATCACCGCACAGAGGCTGCCAATCGCCCAGGCGGCGAACGCGGTACCGCGGAAACGCTCTGCCGGACGCTGTTCGCTGATGCGCGCCATAAAAATCAAATCCACGATCATCACTGCGCCAAACGGCGGCACCACGATGCCCAGCAGGCTGAGCCACTCCAGGAAGTAGGACCAGACCCCCGCCAGTGCCAGCACGCCGCCGATGCCCCCCAGAATCAGCGTCCAGAGCCGCATTTTGCTGCTGAAGAGATGACTGAATCCCACCGCGCCGTTGTAAAGACAGTGTGTGCAGACCGATCCGAGGTTAATAAAGACAAACAGACAGGCGACCACCGAGAGAAATGCGCTGTGGCCCATCAGCATCGGCAGGAAGTTTCCGCCGTTGGTCAGCGGGTCAACCGCCGCGCCCACCGCCACAATCACCACGCCGAAGAGGTAGGAGATCACATTGGCAACCGGGAAAGCGGAAAAAGCCGCGATCACCGCCGAGCGGCCATTCTTCGACCAGCGGGTAAAGTCCGCGGTCATGGTGCCGGAGTCGGCGAAACCGGCGACCACCATCGTGACCGCGGTGCCCATACTCATGGCACCCGCCGCGCTGGCGCTGCCCTGCCACTGCGTGACGACGGCGAAATCATGATCCCGCCCTATCAGCCACAGCGCCACGATGCCGAGCACCACAAACAGCGGCGCGGCGATCATCCCCAGCACCGACAGCGCCCGCACGCCCAGAAAGGTAATGCCGGTGTAGAGCAGCATGGCAAAGGCCGTCACCGCCAGCGCGTTCCAGCCAAAGGTCTGATTAATCACCGTGCCGGTGAGGCCGGTCTGAAAGGCATACCAGCCGATCACCACCGTCGAGAGAAAACCGGAGACCAGGATATAGCCTTTGCTGCCAAAGGTGCGCCGGGCCTGCAGGGCGAAATTCATGCCGCTGTTGCCGGCGAACCAGCTCAGCGCGCCGACATAGGCAAACAGCACCAGATTCCCCAGCAGAATGGCGATCAGTGCAGGCCAGAAGCCCAGATGCCAGGTGATGATGCCGCCAAATAAGGCATTGGTGAGGATCATCGGAAAACCGAACCAGACTGCCGAGACCGAGCGGGTGGAGTGACGATGCGACACTGGCACCGGCTGGTGTTCAAACTCCTGCTCCAGCGCAGGTGAAGACGATGTTTTCATTGTGTGATTCCCGGTTGAAGGTGATTCCACGGCTGAATGCGCTCGAAAGCGGCACTGGCAGCCAGCACTAAGGCATCATCAAGATGCCGTCCGACAATCTGGAGACCCACGGGCAGGCCGCGGGCGGTAAAACCGGCGGGCACCGACGCCGCGGGCTGACCGGTGAAGTTGAACGGGTAGCAGAATGAGAGCCAGTGATCGCTGCGGACCATCCGCCCCGCAATGATTTCCGGCCCCTGGCTTCCCAGCGGAAACGGCGGCACTGCCAGCGTCGGAGTGATCAGCAGGTCGTAATGCTGCATAAAGCGCCACAGGCTGTTGCTGACCGCTTTGCGGACCGCGATAGCATCAGTGAAGTTTTCCGCCCGCCACTCGCGCTGCAGCATGGCGATCAGATGGGGTGACATGGCGCTGCCCTGCTCCGCCATCATCTGACGCATGCCGGTAAGATCGCTCTCCATCGCCACCAGCGCACCGAAAGCGGCGGCCGGATCGCTGAAGCCCGGATCGGCCAGCTCCAGTTCCGCGCCGGTTTCAGCGGCAAAGCGCTGCACGGCCGCACTGACCACCGCCCGCACTTCCGGGTCCACCGCGACATAACCCAGGTCTGCGCTGAACGCGATGCGCAGTTTGCTGGCTGGCTGCCGGAGCGCGCCCAGCCAGTCAACGTCGCTGCAGGGGATGGAGTAACGATCCCGCATATCCGGGCCCGCCATCAGTGACATCATCAGGGCGGCATCGCGCACGCTGCGCGTCATCGGGCCGATATGCTCCAGCGACTCCCAGCTCGACACGCCGGGATAGCGTTCATCGCGGCAGCCGGGCCAGAGCGGTACCCGCCCCATCGACGCCTTGAAACCAAAGATGCCGCAGTGCGCCGCCGGAATGCGAACCGATCCGCCCCCATCACTGCCCAGCGCAATCGGACAGAGCCGCGCCGCAACGGCCGCACCGGACCCGGCACTGGAGCCGCCGGGCGTCATCTCAGGATCCCAGGGATTACGCGGCGACGGAAACAGCGGATTGTGCCCGACCGCGCTGTAGCCAAACTCCGGTGCGGTGGTTTTACCCAGCAGAATGGCATCGGCGGCCAGCAGGCGTTCCACCGTGATGTCATCCTCTTCCGGCACGAAATCCCGGTAAGCCGCCGAACCGGAGGTGGTTCTGACACTGGCCGTGCAGATCAAATCCTTCACCGCCAGCGGCACCCCCGCCAGCGCGCCCAGCGTCTCTCCGCGAGCGCGGCGGGCATCCAGCGCCCTGGCCTGCGCCATCGCCAGTTCGGGCGTAGGGGTACAGA
Organism: Pantoea sp. EKM101V; assembly: GCF_011800325.1. Classification (NCBI taxonomy): domain Bacteria; kingdom Pseudomonadati; phylum Pseudomonadota; class Gammaproteobacteria; order Enterobacterales; family Erwiniaceae; genus Pantoea; species Pantoea sp. EKM101V. The sequence goes on along the minus strand of NZ_JAALFP010000018.1, from coordinate 26,572 downwards.
AGGCCTGTATTGCCGGTTCCCGTTCCGCCATTCGCTCCAGTGCAGCCCCGGTCAGCTCGCAGGCTGACACCTCCCCGCTGCGGATAAGTGCGGCCATCGTGGTGGCATCTTCGTCTAATAAGGAGTCAAACATGGATTACCTCGCCAGAATTGTACCCGTCAGGTAGTGCATGAACCGTGCCAGCTGACACCAGGCCGGGCGCTCTGAAGCAGGGATGCCAGATGGAATACGGCCTGGGATACAAGATCGAATTCTTATGGTGGCGGACGGGCTTGCCTGTTTATTTTTTCAGCACGATGATGGCGCAGGTCTGCGCGATAAGGGGGCGTGACTGGTGAATGGTCTGGCAGAGAGGTGTTTGAGGGTCTGGCGTGCCTGGTAAGCTAGAAGAACTGAACGCACGCGAAAGGCAGGAAGCTAACATCCCCGATTAGCGCTTAAAGGCCCATATACGGGCCTTTCCTGTTTTTAAATCGCTTCTGGTTTAACCGCAGCGGCTTCATGCCACCTGCAACTCACCGCGATTCCGGAAAATCGGTCTCCACCGATGTCTGTTTCCACGCCTCAATCTCCGCCAGCCGCTCTTTGAGTTTGCTGGTCACGGCGTCATGGCCCCAGGCTCCCATCACCAGATGCCGGGGCGGATGATCATGTTCAGTAATTGCGATCATCGCTGCGGCGGCGCGCGCCGGATCGCCCTTCTGCGTGCCGCTGTAGTCGGCGGTGGCTTTCATTCGCGCGGCGGCGGTCTCTGCATAGTCCGGCAGCGTGCTTGGCGTCTGATGCAGCGAGCGTCCGGCCCAGTCTGTGCGGAACGGGCCTGGCTCGACGCAGGTGACATGAATGCCCAGCGGCCCGGCCTCCTGGGCCAGCGCATCGGACCAGCCCTCCACCGCATGTTTGCTGGCGGCGTAATAGCCTGAGCTGGCAAAGCCGATCAATCCGGCCACCGAGGTAATGTTGATAACGTGCCCCCTGCGCGCCTGGCGCATCGCGGGCAGCACGGCGCGCGTCAGGGCAAACAGACCGAAAACGTTAGCGTCAAACTGGGCGCGGATTTCGCTCTCCACCCCCTCTTCAATCGAACTCTGATAGCCGTAACCGGCGTTGTTCACCAGCACGTCAATCGTTCCGAACGCACCGATGGCCGCCTGCACCGCCTGATCGATACTCGCCTGCTGCGTGACATCCAGCGCGACCGCCAGCGCATTATCATGACCTTCCACCAGGTCGGCCACGGCCGACAGGTTCCGGGCCGTCACCACCACGTTAAAACCTCGCGCGATAGTCTGCTGCGCCAGTTCCCGACCAAAACCGGTCGAACATCCTGATATAAACCAGACTGGGCCTGATTGAGCCGCCATAGTAGGACTCCTGTTGCGTTTGATGAAGCGATAAGACCCGGATACGAACGTATCCGGGGAGAGAGAGGTAAGGCTAGCGAGGCGGCATCGCCTGGCTTAGCCCTTCGTGCTTTTATGGAACAGCTGGCTGGCGGTGTCGCTGATGATCTGCGCTGCGCCGCGATCCCCCTTCGCCATGGAGGCCATAAAGGCTTTTGCCTGTTTAAAGGTGATATGCGGCGGTAGCGGCGCCACTTCCGGATCGGTTTTCACCTCCAGCAGCACCGGGCGATCGGCGCTGAGCGCCTGCTGCCAGGCCCCCGCGAGGTCGTCAGGGTTATCCACGAAAATCCCGACCATGCCCAGCGAGCGGGCAAATTCCGCGTACTTCACGTCCGGCACCTGCTGCGAGGCGTCAAAGCGGGGGTTGCCCTCCATCACCCGCTGCTCCCAGGTCACCTGATTGAGATCTTCGTTGTTAAACACGCAGACGATCAGGCGCGGATCGGCCCACTGTTGCCAGTATTTCTGGATGGTGATCAGTTCAGCCATGTTGTTCATCTGCATGGCGCCGTCACCCACCAGCGCCACTACCGGTTTATCCGGGTGCGCAAATTTCGCTGCAATGGCGTAAGGCACCGCTGCGCCCATGCAGGCCAGCCCGCCGGAGAGCGAGGCCCGCTGCCCCTGTTTGACGCGATAGTCGCGGGCAAACCAGTTGGCACAGGAACCGGAGTCAGAGGTGACAATGGCGTTGTCCGGCAGCTGCGGGGACATCTCCCACACCACCCGCTGCGGATTGACCGGGTTCGCCGGTGCCATCGCGCGCTCCTCCATCAGCGTCCACCAGTCACGCACCTGAACCGCAATCCCTTCCTGCCAGCTGCGATCCTCTTTGTGCTCCAGCAGCGGCAGCAGCGCGCGCAGGGTTTCTGCCGCATCGCCGTGCAGATTCACTTCGCTGGGATAGCGCAGGCCGAGCATGGCGGGATCGATATCGATCTGCACCGCTCGCGCCTTGCCCTCTTCCGGCAGAAATTCGGTCCAGGGGAAGCCGCTGCCGATCATCAGCAGGGTGTCGCAGTTCTGCATTAAATCGGATGAGGGTTTGGTGCCGAGCAGGCCAATCGAGCCGGTCACAAAGGGCGCATCGTCCGGCAGCACATCTTTGCCCAGCAGCGCTTTTGCCACACCGGCCCCCAGCACATTGGCGACCTGCACCACCTCGACAGCGGCATTACGTGCGCCTGCCCCGATCAGAATCGCCACTTTTTTACCGGCGTTGAGCACCTCAGCGGCGCGTTGCAGATCCTCCTCATAGGGGATCACTTTCGGCCGCTGATAGCCACTGCCGGAGTGGGTGAAGCCGTGCAGGTGCTGCGGCGGCTGCCAGGCTTCATCCTGAATGTCTTTCGGCAGGATCACCACCGCCACGCCATTCTGCGCTTTGGCAATCCGCACGCCACGATCAAGCAGGTGACGCACCTGCGCCGGGGTGGCGGCTTCCTGAACGAAGTTCGCCACATCCGAGAAGATGCGGTCCAGGTTCATCTCCTGCTGATAACTGGCCCCGCGCGCGGTCGCTTCCGCCTGTCCGGCAATCGCCAGCACCGGCGCATGGTCCATTTTTGCGTCATAGAGCCCGGTCAGCAGATGGGTCGCACCCGGCCCGCCGGTTGAGAGGCAGACACCCAGCTCACCGGTGAATTTCGCGTGACCGGCCGCCATAAAGGCGGCCATCTCTTCGTGCCGCACCTGAATAAATTCGATGCCGTCCCCTTTGGCGTTCGCGCGCTGAATGGCCCCCAGCACGCCATTAATCCCGTCCCCCGGATAGCCGTAAATGCGGCTCACACCCCACTCTTTCAGGCGCTGGACAAAAAAATCACTGGTTTTCATGCTCATCGTCGCGGTTCCCCTTGTAGTCCATGCAGACTTAAAGCGTAGTCGACGATGCGCCATCGCCGTTAATTGTTCGCCATAGCCGGGTAGCGCTGACGCAAATCACTGAATATCTGCGCCATGTCCGCCGTTTCGCCTGCCTCTGCGACCGCCCGGAAAACCTGGGTTTTCAGGAAGTGACGCCAGCTGACCGGCGCGGCGGCAAGAAAGGTGGTCAGTGACTGATAGCGCTGCGGTGTCCAGAGTTTTTCAAAGCGCTGACGCGCCTCGCCATGCTCAAAATGGTGCGTGACCCGCTGCGGCATGGCAGCACGCAGTTGCTCAGTCGCGACCCGATCCACGCGGTTATTCACCACCACCACGCCATACTGCGCCCTGGCGGCGTCGAGGCTGAGGTAACCGCAGCGCACATCCTGCAGGACCGCCTCCGCATCGCGCTGTGACGGCAGCCCGTAGCCCCCGGCACCCGGCCCGCGGACTTCGACCACGTCCCCCGGCTGGCAGTGGATCACATCGGTGTTGCCGTGCCGGATGACCTCGCCGTTGCGCCGGGTCTGGAAGTGGGAGAGCGCCCCGCTCTGTCCGCCCACCACCCCCGCCGAGGCGAAGACCGAGCGGTTGCGGTTGCGCGCGGTAATCGTGGTGTTGGGCGAGAAGATCTCGAACGCCATCTCTGTCGCCAGGCCGCCGCGATAGTGACCCGCCCCGGCACTGTCCTGCGCCAGGCCGTAGCGGTGAAAACGGATCGGCACTTCTGCCTCGTTAATCTCAATCGGGGTGTTTTTCAGGAAGGCGGAAAGACCGCCGGAGCCGTCAGGGCCATCGTGACGCGGGGTGCCGCCTGCACCGCCGCCCACCGGGCCCAGCGAGGCCACCACGCTGCGATTGTGCGTCTGGGTGCGGATATTCATGATCGAGTTGCCGCCGGGCGAGTTGGCGGGCAGACGGTCGGGCATCGCCAGTGAGAAGACGCCGACGGTGGCAATCTGCGACAGCGCACAGGTCAGCGAGCGCATGCCTACCGCAGCGGGCGCCTCGCAGTTCATGACCGTGCCTGGCGGCAGAATGGCGCGGGTGGGCCGCAGCGTGCCCGCGTTAAGCAACAGGGAGCGATCCAGCGTGGAGAGCACATAGGTGACGCCGACCAGCGCCAGCGGATGTCGCTCCCGTCCGCCCGTGGGCATGTTCAGCGACGAGGCCAGCTGCGGGTCGCTGCCGGTGTAATCCAGCTCCAGCCGATCGCCCTGCACCCGCAGCGTGACGGCGATGCGGCAGGGATAGCCACCCTCGCCATCCTCATCGGCGTAGTCGGCATAAAAGTATTCACCGTCGGGAATGGTCGCGATGATCGTGCGCGCCTGCGCCTCGGCGTAATCCAGAATGCCTTCAATGCCCTGCAGGAAATCGTCGATGCCAAAGCGGGCAATAATGTCGTGAATTTTCCGCTCGCCCACGTTGACCGAGGCCAGCTGTGCCTTGAAGTCACCCCAGTTCTGGTCCGGCACCCGCACGTTGAGCCGCATGATGCTGGCGACCTCTTCGTTGAGCTGACCCTGTCGCATGATCTTCAGCGGCGGGATGCGAATCCCCTCCTGCACAATGTCGATCAGCGAACGCGACAGCGAGGCGGGCACGGCCCCGCCGACATCGGTGTTGTGAATATGTCCCACCACGAAACAGACAATCTCGCCCTGGTGGAACACCGGTTTCCAGATGTGGATGTCGGGGGAGTGGGTCGCGACGTTTCCGGCGTAGGCGTCGTTGGTGATGCAGATGTCCCCCTCGGCATACTCCTCTATCAGCGCCAGCACCGGCGCATAGTCGATGCCGCTGTACCAGGGCGCACCAAAACTGCGGGGTGAGGCAAACGCCAGCCCGCTGCGGCTGACAATCTGGCAGGAGAAATCTTCCGTCTCCTTAACGAAGGTGGAGTGCGCAGTGCGCATCAGCGTAAAGGCCATCGCATCGGCGGCGGCAGCGCAGTAGTTCGCCAGGATCTGTAAGTTACGTCCGTCAATCGCCATGTTATGCCTCGTTCGCCGTAATCAGCAGGTTGCCAAAAGTGTCGACCGTGACGCCCATGCCGGGCGGCACACAGGTGGTGCAGTCATCCTGAGCAATGATGGCCGGGCCGCTGAGCTGATGGCCGGCGCGCAGCCCGGACCGCAGCACCAGATCAACCTGATGCCAGGCCCCGTCAATCCACGCTTCCGTCTGCTTCAGCACCGGCACCGGTTCCGTCGCCGTGGCCAGCGGGGCAATAACCGGTTTCTGCGTCGGTGAGGTGATCACCAGCCGCAGGTTAATCAGCTGCACCGGGGCCTGCGGATCACAGTGACCAAACAGCTGCTGATGCTGGCGATCGAAAGCGTCATGCAGCGCCGTAAAATCGGCCTGCGTCAGCCAGCCTGGCTCCAGCGGCACGTCGATCTCAAACGACTGCCCCTGATAGCGCATATCGGCGCTGAACTGCAGGCTGTAAGGCATCGCGCTGCCGTGCTCCTCAGCCAGCCAGTCGCAGGCGCGCTGCTGCAATGCCTGCGCTTCCGTGGCCAGGGTGTCGGCAAGGGCGGGAGTCAGATCGCTGTAGAGGGTGCGGATAAAGTCATTACGGATGTCAGCCACCAACCCGCCCAGCGCCGACAGCACCCCGGGCGTCGGCGGCACAATCACCCCTTTCAGGTTGAGTTCACGGGCCAGGAAACAGCCCATCATCGGCCCGGCACCGCCAAAGGCGAGGAACCAGAATTCCCGCGGATCGAGGCCGAACCGTGACAGCAGGCCGCTGGTGTCGCTGTACATACCGGAGATGGCCAGCTCAATGGCGTTTTGCGCGGTCTCCTGAACCGTCAGACCGAGGGCATCGGCCAGCGGCTGCCAGGCGGTACAGGCAGCCGCGACATCGACGGCGACAGCGTTGTAGCCCAGCGCGCCGTGCCCCATCATGCCGCAGGCGGCAAAGGCGTCGGTGGCGGTCGGCTGCGTGCCGCCGCGCCCGAAGCAGACCGGGCCCGGCAGCGATCCGGCACTGTCCGGGCCCATCTGCAGCACGCCCTGCCCGTCAATCCACGCCAGCGAGCCGCCGCCCTGACCCACCGAGGTAACGGCCACGGAGGGAATGTAGATCGGGAAATCCCCGATGATTTCACCGTTGCCCTGCGCCACGTTGCCGTCGATGATCACCGCCACGTCTGCACTGGTGCCGCCGATATCGAGGCTGAGAATGTTGCCGAACCCACAGGCGCTGGCGAGATAGCTGGCCCCGATGACCCCGGATGCGGTGCCGGAGAGAACCATCTGCACACATTCACGTTTCGCCTGGTCGACGCCCATGACGCCACCGTTCGATTTGGTGATGCGCGGCGGCGGCTGCACGCCGAGCCGCTGTAGCGCCTGCTCAAAGGATTCAAGGTAGTGGATCACCATCGGCTGCACGTAGGCGTTGATGGTCGCGGTAATGGTGCGTTCATATTCGCGGATAATGGGCCAGATGTCGGCAGAACAGGAGGTCAGCAGCTCGGGTGCCTCCTCATTGATAATCGCTTTCACGGCTGCTTCATTGTGCCGGTTGCGATAGCTGTGCAGCAGGGAGACCACGATGCCCTGGCAGCCCGCAGCGCGCGCCTGCGCGATAGCGTCGAGTACGCTCTGGCGGTCCACCGGCTGGAGTACCCTGCCCTGCGCGTCCATGCGTTCACGGATGGCAAAAACCCGGTCGCGCGAGATCAGCGGTGCAGGACGCCGCGAAAAGAGGTCATGAATATGGGGAATTTTCAGCCGGGCCAGCTCCAGCACATCACAGAAGCCCTCGGTGGCGAACAGCGCCAGCCGCACGCCACGCCGCTGGATCACCGCGTTGATGCCGACCGTGGTGCCGTGGGTAAAGTAGCCAATCTCCGCGGGGTCGATCCCCTGACGCTGCTGAAACTGCGCCAGCCCGGTGGTGATTTCACTGCCGGGCTGATCCGGGCGCGACAGGACTTTCAGGGTATGAATCTGGTTCGTTTGCTGATCGAGCACGGCAAAATCGGTAAAGGATCCGCCAATATCCACGCCAACGCGGTATCGCATCTCGGGTTAACTCCTGAGTCAGGGAGGGGGAAATTCCATCAGCGTCCCGGGGTGTTGCACCACACGCCAGCCGAGACGCTGGTAGACCTGATGCGCATCCTGGGTCGACAGCATCCAGCGATGCACCGTTTGCAGCTCCGGATGATCACGGGCGCAGGTCGCCAGCCAGCTGCCCAGTCCGTGTCCACGCCAGTTTTCGTCAATGATGACGTCACACAGCCAGCCAAAGCGGGTGTAATCGGTGATAAGACGGGCGAAGCCAATCTGCGCCTGCTGGTGATAGAGGCCAAAGGGCAGCGAACCGGCGATCGCCCGCAGGGTTTTCTCGCGCGGCTGGCCCTGTGCCCAGTAGGACTTCTCCGCCAGCTGGTGGTGTATCCACGCCAGGTCGAGCTGCTGACGGTCGGTGGAGACGGTGAACGCATCGCGCTGCCACTGCTGGTCAGCAATCAGTAATGAGCTCATAACAACTCCTGATAACGGTTAAAAACAGTCTAAGGGGGTTCGCTGATCGGCTGAGGCTGAAGCGCGCCCTGAAACCGGATGCAGCGACTGAATTTTGCGCCGGGAAGAAATTTTATGCTGAGGGGAGTCAGGCCGATGCATGATGCAGAGTGAACGGGCGGGTAAGGGAAAAATCCGGGTAAAGCGTGCAGGTCTGCACAGCCCCCGGAGCGCGGTCTGCGCCGGGTGCGGTGCATGCCGGTAGTGACCCTCTGCCGTAAAAAGCGCAGAGGATCGGCCCCCGGCTCTGGTCACTACGCCCCGAGTTCGACAGAATTCTGCTTGTCGATAAGTGAACGCAACGGCACGCTGCTTTTCATGATGGGCGATTTGATCACGATATAACTAAAATATTTGTCGATGCCGATCTGCGCATCCAGCATCTTCTCAATCACTTCCTGGTAATGTTCAATGCTGCGGGTAATAAAGCGCAGCAGATAGTCGTAGCCGCCGGTGATCAGATGGCACTCCATCAGCTCATCGACACTGCGCATCGCTGTTTCAAACTTCATAAAATCTTCGCGGCGATGGCCCGACAGCGTGACTTCGGTAAAGACCGTCACAGAATCGGTAATGCGGGTGAGATTGATGTGGGCTTCATAACCGGTAATAAAACCAGCCTGTTCCAGACGTTTGACCCGTTGCAGACAGGGGCTGGGGGAAAGGCCTACTGCGTCGGCGAGGTTAACGTTGCTGATACGGCCATCTTTCTGGAGTTGCACCAGAATGTTGATGTCGATGCGGTCGAGTTTCATTAAGCCGTTCATAGCACCCCTCATTGTCAGAGCCTGGCCCATCAGGCGTCATTATTGCAGGCTGGCAATAACCTGGCCTGACGGGCCAGGCGCTTAAGCAAATGTTCAGAACCTCCGGAAGATATATCACGCTTTACGGTAAATGCGCCAGCGCTTCGCAGTGGTTATACCAGCAGGAGGTTTTTAAATTACTTCAATAAAATCAATGAGGAATCGCAGTTTAACCCAGACGGCCTGTGGCACGCGCCAGCGCAATATCGAAGATATGCAGCGCCTCTTCCAGCTGGGAGTCGGTCGTCACCAGCGGGGCCAGGAAACGGATCGTATTACGGTGCAGACCACACTTGATCAGCAGCAGTCCTTCCTGACAGGCGCTGTCGAGGATCTTCTGCGTCAGGGCCGCATCCGGGCGACCGGTTTCGAAATCGAGGATTTCCACCGCCTGCATAAAGCCCACGCCGCGCACATCACCGATGCAGGCATATTTATCCGCCAGCTGCCGCAGCCGGGCATTGAGCTGTTCACCGAGCTGGCAGGAACGCTGTAGCAGGTTCTCCTGCTCAAACAGATCCAGCACCGCCAGCGCCGCCGCACACCCCAGCGCATTGCCGCCGTAGGTGCCGCCCAGTCCGCCCGGCGCTGGCGCGTCCATGATCTCCGCCCGTCCCACCACACCGGAAATCGGCAGGCCGCCACCCAGGCTTTTCGCCAGCGTGATCAAATCCGGTTTAATGCCCAGCTGCTGGAACGCGAACATGGTGCCGGTTCGCCCGAAGCCGGACTGCACTTCATCACAAATCAGCAGAATGCCGTGCTGGCTGGTAATGCGGCGCAGCGCCTGCATAAAGGCCGGGCCTGCAGGCAGGAAGCCCCCGTCGCCCTGTACCGGCTCGATAATGATCGCCGCCACCCGCTCAGGCAGGATCTGTACCGCGAAGAGCTGCTCCAGCGCCTTGAGGCAATCCGCCTCCGTAATGCCGTGCAGCGGATTGGGGAAAGGCAGCCGGTAAATCTCGCCAGGGAACGGGCCAAAGTTCTGTTTATAAGGGGCAGACATGCCGGTCAGGGTGACACCCAGCAGGGTGCGGCCATGAAATGCACCGTCAAAGGCGATGATGCCGGGGCGCTGCGTGTGGGCGCGGGCAATCTTCACCGCGTTTTCTACCGCTTCGGCGCCGCTGGTGAAAAAGACGCTCTTGTAGGCTTCGTCTCCGCCTACCAGCCGGTTCAGCCGCTCCGCTAACGCGATGTAGCCCGGATAAGCCACCACCTGAAAACAGGCGTGCGAGACCAGACCGAGCTGGCGGGTCACGGCGTTGACCACCGCCGGGTGATTGTGCCCGACATTGAGCACGCCGATGCCGCCGACAAAGTCGAGATAGCGATTGCCCTCCACGTCCCATACTTCACTGCCTCTGGCGCGCTCGATCACCAGCGGATGCGCGGTGACGACGCCACGCGGCACGTTCTGCTCACGTGCATCCAGTAACAGGTTGTTATCGGAGTATGCTTGCTGCTCTGCCATGACATTCTGCATTTTAAACCCTCATCCACGTAACGTTCGGTTGGCTCAAGTATCGCAACCTGTTGGTTTCCGACGCTGCCGTAATTCCGCAGGCAGCGGCATTTCCTGTCAAAATCCCGCTGCTTTCAGCAGGGAAATTTCTCTGCCAGCGCCTGACGAATCAGGGTGACAAACACGTTAACGCCATGCGGGATCAGCGCATCGTTAAAGTCGTAGGCGGCGTGATGTAACGGCCTGCAGGGCGCAGACCCCAGCCAGAGATAGGCACCGGGCCGCGCCTGCAGCATAAAGGCGAAATCTTCGGAGGTGAGCGCGGGCTGCGGCGCGATCTCAGCGGCGATGCCCGCCTGTTTCAGCGCCTGCAGGCAGAACTGTGCCTCATCCGGGCTGTTCAGGGTCGCCGGGTAGTAGCGCAGATAGCGCACCTCGGCATGCAGGCCGTGCGCGGCGGTGACATGTTCCGCCATCTGACGCAGCCGCGCTTCAATCGTCGCCTGTGCCGTCGGGCTGAAGGTGCGCACCGTACCGGTGATGTTCGCCTCCGCCGGGATCATGTTGTGGGAAAAGCCACCCTCCATCCGGGTCACAGTGAGCAGCGCCGTTTCACAGGGGTCGAGCGCGCGTGAGACCAGGGTATTCAGCTGAACCACCAGCTCGCTGGTCGCCAGCAGGGTATCGCGGGTCAGGTGGGGCTGAGCGGCATGGCCTCCCCCGCCAAGCACCCGGATATCGAAGCGGTCTGCCGCCGCCATGATCGGGCCGGGCCGGGTCTGCACCTGACCCAGCGGCAGTTCCGGCCAGTTGTGAATGGCGTAGACCGCCTCACAGGGAAAGCGGCTGAACAGCCCGTCGTCGATCATCGCCTTCGCGCCCGCCAGCCCCTCTTCGGCGGGCTGGAAAATGAAGCAGACGGTGCCGTCAAAACTGACGTCGCGCGCCAGTTTTTCTGCCGCACCCAGCAGCATCACGGTGTGACCGTCGTGGCCGCAGGCGTGACTGACCTGTGTCACGCTGCTCTGCCAGGCGGTGCCGCTCTGATCCTGCATCGGCAGGGCATCCATATCGGCGCGCAGGCCAATCATCCGCTCGCTGTTGCCCTTTTTCAGGATGCCGACCACGCCGGTCTGACCGATACCACGATGCACCTCAATTCCCAGCTGTTGCAGAAAGTTCGCCACCCTGTCGCTGGTGCGGTGTTCCTGAAAACCGAGTTCCGGGTGCGCATGCAGTTCGCGGCGCAGTGCCACTAAATGTTCCATCTCAATATCCTCGTGAGCGGTCGACCACACCGTGCAGCGGCTCACCACGCTGATAACGGCGCAGGTTCTCCAGCAGCGCCGCAATGGCGCTCTCATTCTGTGTCTGACTGGCAATGTGCGGCGTCAGCCACACGGCGGGATGGTGCCAGAAGGGGTGGCCCGGCGGTAACGGCTCCGGGTCGGTGACATCAATCACGGCGGCGCGGAGCTGGCCGCTCGCCAGCGCCTGCAGCAGATCGTCATGATTAAGCTGCTGACCGCGCCCGGCCTGCACCAGTGCCGCACCCTGCGGCATCTGCGTAAACAGGGTGCGATTAAGCAGACCCTGGGTGGTGTCGGTCAGCGGCAGCAGACAGACCAGAATCTCGCTGTGTGCCAGAAAGTCCGCCAGCTCTCCGGCACCGTGCCAGCAGCGCACGCCAGGCACGTGGCGCGGTGTGCGGCTCCAGCCAGCGCAGTTAAACCCCAGTGCGACCAGCTGCTGCAGCGCAGCCTGACCGAGTTCGCCCAGCCCCATCACGCCCACCCGCCGCTGAGCCGCAGGCTTCACCTGATGCGGCTGCCACTGCTGCTGGCGTTGCTGATGAAGATAGCGTGGCATGTCACGATGCAGCCCGAGCACCGCGAAGGTGACATATTCCACCATGCCCTGCGTCAGGCCCGGCTCAATCATTCGTATGACCGGCAGATTGGGCGGCAGCGCGCTGAAGTCAAACTGATCGGCTCCGGCGCCAACAGAAAACAGCAGTTTCAGCCGGGGAAACAGCGCCGGAATATCGGCGGGGGGCTGCCAGGCTACCAGCGCCTCAACCTCTGCCGGATCGCCGGTCTCCGGCCAGATATGCAGCTGAATGTCGGGGGCATGCTCCGCCAGCCAGCGCTGCCAGATCCGTCCCCGTTCCGGTTCCGATTTATAGACGATATGCATCAGGCCATCGCCTGGGTCATTAAGCCAAAGGCCTGCATCCCCTGCGGCGTCCAGGGGGTGCCCCGCACCATCGTAGTCGGCGCATCCACCTGATCCAGCCCGAGGGTGTTGAGCCAGCTGGCCAGCGGCAGGCTGGCGTCGGTATCAATGCGCAGAAACTGGCCCTGCAGTGGCTGCATCAGGGTTGCCACCAGCGCCTGTGCCACCGGCAGCTCCGCGGCGATCACCGGCCCAATCGCCCAGCCGTGCCCAAAGCGGCGCAGGCTGGCAAACCCCTGAATCTGCTGCTGATCGTCCTGTAACAGCAGGGTCTCACAGTCGCCCAGCAGATGGTCGAACAGCGCCGGACGATGCATGCCGTGCGCCTGCTGATCCAGCTTCACCAGCGCGGCGTGATCCGCCGGGGTCGCCGGTCGCAGATGCAGCCCGGCCGGGATCACCACGTCGGGCAGTGACGCCAGTGCGCGGGTCTGGTGCTGGCGGATCTCGCCGCAGCTGACAAAGCCGAGCTTTTCATACAGCCCTTTGCCCATTTCGGTGGCGTGCAGCCGCACGTTGCCGTCGGGGACTTTTTCCAGCTGCGCCAGCATCAGCTGTTTGCCGAGGCCCCGCCCCTGCTGCTGATTATCCACAATCACCAGTCCCAGCGTGGCGGCGTGTTCGCCCCAGCGCCAGAGCACGGCGCTGCCAATCACTTTGCCCTGCTCTTCAATCACCGTGCCTTCGCCCAGCTGCAGCGCCAGCTGCCAGTCTTCGCGTCGGTGGGGCCACTTCAGCGCCTGCGTCATGCGGTAGCACTGTTCGATATCATCTGGCGTCATTGCGCGTAGTGTCAGGCTCATTACGTTCTCCTTACATCATGCCTGGGGTGTCTAATCCGCTGCCGTCAACCAGACGGCTGTAGCGATAAGGGGCAGGGTCGACAATCGGGGTGGCCCCGGTTGCCAGATCGGCCGCCAGGCGTCCGGCACCCGGCCCGATGCCAAAACCGTGCGCGCTGTAGCCCGCTGAGAGCACCAGCCCCGGCAGTTTCGCCACGGTGGAGATCACCGGAATGGCGTCCGGCGTGCTGTCGATCATGCCGCCCCACGCCTGGGCCAGCCTGAGATTCGCCAGCGCCGGATATTCGCGGCGCATCGCGGCCAGCCCCTCTTCCACGATTCGGCTGTCTGCCGCCGGATCGAGAATGCGCACCCGCTCAAACGGCGACGGGCGATCAAAGGCCCAGCGCCCCATTGCTTCGGGGCCTTTGAAAAAGGGTGACAGGCCAAGGTTGAGGGTGAGATTTTTGCGGCGGCTTTTAAATGTCGGATAGAACTGGCGCGCATAACGCAGCCCCTGCGCACCCGGCTCCAGCCGTCCGCGCCCCGATACCGAGACGGTATAGCTGCCGTCCATCTGCGGGCGGCAGGCGAAGCCCGGCGTATAGAGCGGCATCGCAATCGCCTGCTCTATCGGCTGCGTGCGGAAGGCCGTGCCGATGACATTGCCCAGCGGCAGATCGATGCCGTGACGACGGCAGAACATGGATGTCCAGGCCCCGGCAGCACAGATCACCCGGCTGGTTTTGATCAGCCCGCGTTCGGTCCAGACGCCGCTGACCTGACCCGCGGCGATATCCAGCCCGCGCACCGCACACTGCTGAAACAGCAGCGCACCTTTTTTCATCGCGCCCGCCACCAGGCCCGGCGCCGCCAGGCGGGGTTCCGCATGGCCATCCGTCGGCGCAGAGAGGCCGCCCCGCCAGGCGGTGGTACTGCCGGGCGTCATCGCTTTTGCCTGCTCAGCGGTAAGAATCGAGCTATTGACGCCATACCCCTTAGCCATCTGGATCCACGCATCCCAGGCGGCGATGTCTGACTCTTCCCGCGTGGCGTAAACCAGCCCGCTGCGACGGAATCCCAGCTCTTCGCCGGTTTCCGCGTTCAGCTCCCCCCAGCGTTGCAGGGCATAGATGATCAGCGGCAGCTCCCGCTCATCGCGGTTCTGCTGACGACACCAGCCCCAGTTGCGGCTCGACTGCTCGGCCCCCACCAGGCCTTTTTCGATCAGCACAACCTTAACGCCCTGCTTCGCCAGTTCCCAGGTGGCGGCGGCCCCGGCAATACCGGCGCCAATCACCACCACATCGGCGGCGTCGGGAAAGTCCGTACTGTCCTGTACATAACGAATCGGTGCAGGCATAACAAAACGACCTCTGTTGTAAATGAAAAGGAGCACGCCATGACGCCAGCGGCCACCTACTCTGCTTTTAAAATCTCTTCATGCTCGTCCAGCCAGCCCTGACGCAGCTCCGGCACAGCGCGTTTCAGCCGCTCAAAGTAGAGCTCGCTGGTGGGCTTGTCGTAGTCGCTGCGGGCCAGCTGGGTCACGATGCGCCCGCTTTTCATCACCACAATCTCGTCGCACACGGCGCGCACCGCATGCATGTCGTGGCTGATGAAGATCACGGAGAGGCCCAGCTCCCGGCGCAGTTCACTGATCAGGTCGAGCACGGCGGCCGCCACCACGGTGTCCAGCGCCGAGGTAACCTCATCACACAGAATCAGATCGGGCTCAGCCGCCAGCGCGCGCGCCAGATTAACGCGCTGTTTCTGGCCGCCCGACAGCGCCCAGGGACGCCGTCCCAGCACGCTGCGCGGCAGCTGCACCAGATCCAGCAGCTGATTGAGCCGCTGCTGACGGGCCGCACCGCTCAGACCATGAAACAGCGTCAGCGGACGCGACAGAATGCGCTCAACGCTGTGAGCCGGATTCAGGGCGGTATCCGCCATCTGGAACACATACTGAATGCGTCGCAGCTCGTTGTCAGGGCGTTTCTGCATATCGCCCGCGATATAGTGACCGTTAAACAGGATGTGGCCGTGACTCGGGGCATTGAGCCCGGCGATGGCGTGCGCCAGCGTGGTTTTGCCCGAGCCGGACTCCCCGATAATGCCAATCGCCTGCCCTTTCCATAGCCTGAGGTTGACATCCTCCAGGATGCGCACCTTCGGGTGGCCCTCCCTGTCGCGCGGGCCATAACCGGCGCAGAGATCGCGCACTTCCAGCAGCGGCTGAATATCGGCCGCCGCGGGACACCAGCTGCTGGGCCGCTCTTTCTGGCGCGCCGCATTCATCAGCAGGCGGGTATACTCCGCCTGTGGCGCGCCAATCAGGTGTGCGGTCGTGCCATATTCCGCCATTTTGCCGCGCAGCAGCACCAGAATCCGATCGGCCATCTGCGCCACGACGGCCAGATCGTGACTGACGTAAATGGCGGTGACGCCGCGCTGCACCACTACCCGGCGAAAGGCTTTCAGCACCTCGACCTGGGTAGTCACATCCAGTGCGGTGGTGGGTTCATCCAGAATCACCACGTCCGGGTCGCCAATCAGCGCCATCGCCGTCATCAGACGCTGCAGCTGACCGCCTGACACCTGATGCGGATAGCGGTCACCGATGCTCTCCGGATTGGGCAGCGCCAGCTCACGGAACAGACCAATCGCTTTTTCCCGCGCCGCTTTGCGGGTCAGGGTGCCGTGAATGACCACCGGCTCAATCACCTGATCGAGGATTTTCATGCCCGGATTAAACGACGCGGCGGCGCTCTGAGCGATATAAGCCACTTTATTACCGCGAAAGGCGCGCAGCTGGCCTGGCGTCAGGCTGCTGACGTCGGTGCCGGCGACGTGAATATTGCCCCCGGCAATCCGGCAGCCGTTGCGGGCGTAGCCCATCAGGGCCATCGCGATGGTGGTTTTACCCGAGCCGGACTCGCCAATCAGCGCCAGCACCTCGCCCTTCTGCACGGTAAAGTGAATGTCGGAAACCAGGTCGATCTCTTCGCCGCGATCGGTCTGCGCGGTGACGCGCAGTTTATCGACCGAAATCACCGGCATGGCCGTATGGGGTGTCACGTTCATGCTCCCTCCTTCGCCAACGTCAGCGGACGCATCGCCTGCAGGCTGTCGATAAACAGGTTCGCGCCAATGGTCAGGCTGGCAATGGCCAGCGCGGGCATCAGCACCGCCGGTGAGCCGTCAAACAGCCCCTGCATGTTTTCACGCACCAGCGTGCCCCAGTCGGCATAGGGTGGCTGCACGCCCAGGCCGAGAAAGCTCAGGCCGCTGAGCAGCAGCACGATGTAAACAAAGCGCAGGCCAAAGTCGGTCAGCATCGGGTGCACCATGTTAGGCAATATGTCGTGAATGGCGATATGCCAGCGGCTTTCGCCCCGCAGCCGTGAGGCGCGGACGTAGTCCATGCTGCGCAGCGAGCTGGCCATGGCAAAGGCGATACGGAATGCGCCCGGCCAGTAGGTAAAGACCGCCGTCAGGATCAGCATCGGCAGCGACGAGCCAAAGACGGCGACGATCATCAGCGACAGCACTTTTCCCGGCAGCACCAGCAGCGCATCGTTGACGCGGCCCAGTAACTCCTCCAGCCAGCGTCCCGTGACCGCCGCGAGCAGCGCCAGCAGCGTGCCGACCAGGCTGGCCAGCAGCGCCGCGCTCAGCGCCAGGCCGATTGAGAACTTCGCGCCATAGAGAATGCGGCTCAGCATGTCGCGGCCGAGATAGTCGGTGCCCAGCAGGTTGTCCGCCGTCAGACCGCCCATCAGCGGCCCGCCGCCGATATCATCGATGCTGTGCGGGGCCAGCGCGGTGCCGAACAGCGCCATCAGCAGCCAGAACAGGGAGATCAGCAGTCCCATCCGGCCAGACCAGGAGAGTGACTGTAAGAAACGCCAGGGCAGCAGAAGAGTATTCATGCGCTTCTCCATTTCGGGTTAAAGGCGATAGTCAGGATGTCGGCCAGCAGCAGCAGCACCAGATAGCAGGCGGCGAACAGCATGACGCAGAGCTGCACCACCGGCAGATCGCGGTTGCTGACGGCATCCACCAGCTGACTGGCCAGACCGGGATAGCTGAAGATGGTTTCGATGATGATCACCCCGCCAAACAGATAGGAGAGGCTGAGTGAAATCGCGTTGGCAATCGGGCCAACCGCGTTAGGCAGGGCGTGACGCAGCACGGCTCTGAGCGGTGACACCCCTTTCAGCCGCGCCATCTCCAGATAGGGGCTGTCGAGCTGATTGATGATCGCCGCCCGCGTCATCCGGGCCATCTGCGCCACCAGTACACAGCAGAGCGTCAGCACCGGCAGCGCATAGGCTTTGAGGTAACTCAGCAGGTCGCTGTCCGGGCTGCCGAACGACATCGCCGACACCCAGTGCAGCCTGACGGCAAAAATCAGCACCGCGACCGTCGCCACCAGAAACTCCGGGACGGCGACCGTCGCCATAGTGCCGATAACCAGCGCCCGATCAAGCCGTGACCCGCGATTCATCGCCGCGATGATGCCGATGAGCAGCGCCAGCGGCACGCAGATCAGCGTGGTAATACCCGCCAGTTCAAACGTCGCCGGAATGCGCTGGGCCACCAGCTGTGCGACCGGCAGATGGCTGGCAAACGAGGTGCCGAAATCGCCCTGCACCATGCCTGTCAGCCAGTGGACGTAACGCATCAGCAAAGGCTGATCCAGCCCCAGCTGCTGCCGTAACGCCGCCACCGTTTCCGGCGTGGCGTTCTGCCCGAGGATCATCTGCGCCGCGTCACCCGGCAGCAGGCTGGTGATGAAAAACACCACCGCCGAGACGATAAGCAACGTCAGGATGCCGGCACCGGTTCGCCGGGCAATCAGGAACAGCATATATCGGTTCATCGGCGTTCTCCTTACTCAGGTTCCGGATCAGGCGGTCAGCCAGGCAAACTCATGGAAGCGATACCCCATCATCATGCCCGACGGCCAGGCTTCCACCCCTTTGACCTTTTTGCTGTAGCCATCGGTGGAGCTGATAAAGGTCGGGATGAGGGTGCCGCAGTGGTCATAGATCAGCGTCTGCATGTCGCCATACATCTGCTTGCGCTTCGCCTGATCGCGTTCCCCCCGTGCCGCCACGACCAGCTGGTCAAACTGCGGATTTTTCCAGCCCGATTCGTTGCTCGGCGCGGTAGAGAGATAAAACTGTGAGAAGAGCATGTCGAGCGTCGGACGCGGGTTTATCGAGCCATATCCCACGGGATCTTTAGTCCAGTGCGACGACCAGTAGCCGTCATACGGCACACGTCGCACTTTGATGTTAAGCCCGGCCCCGCGCGCAATCTGCTGGATCATCTGACCGCCTTCGGTTGCCCCTTCAATGTTGGGCGTGGTTACGATCTCCACCGTTGACCCGGCCATCCCGGCTTTTTTGATGTGGAATTTCGCCTTTTCCACATCCAGCGGGCGCGGTTTCAGGTCGGCGTTGTAGAGCGGATGCCAAGGTGGCACCGGGGTGTCGTTACTGACGTCGCCGTAGCCCTGCAGGACCGTTTTCACCAGCATTTCGCGCGGCTGCAGATATTTCATCGCCAGCACAAAATCTTCGTTGCTTCCCGGCTTCACGTCGGTGCGGATAATCAGGTTGGTGTACATCCCCGATTTGCTCTCCAGCACGCCGAAGTCGCTGCTGGCTTTAATGCGCTTGCAGTCGGCGGCGGTCATGGCCGCGACGATCTGCAGATCGCCCGACATCAGCGCATTGACGCGCGCGGCACCGTCGGTGACGCCTATCAGCTCCACCTCATCCAGGTGCGGCAGGCCCGGCTTGTAATAGTTGGGATTTTTCGTGCCGATGGCGCGCACGCCGGGCATAAAGGCTTTGCAGATGAACGGCCCGGTGCCGATCCCTTTGCTGAAATCTTTGGTGCCATCCTGCACGATTAAAAACGGCGGCGTGGCCAGCATGTAAGGGACATCGAAGTTGGCGCTGTTCAGCTCCAGCAGCACCTCATTGTCATTGACCGCGGTGAAGGTTTTGAACTGGTCGGCCAGCTTGAAAGCGATGGAGGCGATAGCCGGATCTTTGTGGCGGCTGAGTGAGTAGATGACATCTTTGGCGGTCAGCGGTTTGCCGTCATGGAAGGTCACGCCCTTGCGCAGCTTAATATGCCAGGTGACGCCATCGCCCGACTCCACCGATTCCGCCAGGGCCGGTTGCACCATCAGATTTTTATCCAGCTCGGTCAGGCCGCTGTAAAACATAAACTGGCGGGTATAGTCGGCGCTGTTGTTACTTTTGGCCGGGTCGAGTGTGTCGGTGGCCGACGCATTCGACATCGCCGCGCGCAGTTTACCGCCCTTCACGGGCTTATCATCCGCCTGTGCTGCCCCGGAAAAACCGATCAGGCCGCTGCTCATCACCGCACCCGCGGAGAGGATTTTCATCAGGCTGCGGCGTGACAGTGTGCCTTCAGTGATCATGCGCGTCAGTGCCGGATTTACCGCATCAGCGTCGTTATTATCAAATTTACTCATCTCTGTACCCTCAATAGTCAGGCGAACCGGGGATCATTTTCTGACGGTGCTGGCAACCTGGCAGCCAGCCTCCGACGGGGGTTATGAAAGGCGATCCTTTGCTTTGTAATAGAGTCCTGCGAGCGGTAAAAACCATGGCTTACCGTGATAACCGGGCAGCGCGGGCCATGTCTCACGCTGCCAGGGATTGTCCGTCGCTTTTTCAGCCAGCAGGTCGGCCATGACCCGCCCCATCCAGACCGACATCTGGGTGCCGTGACCGCTGTAGCCCAGCGAGTAGAAAACGCCATCCTGTTCACCGGCGTGAGGCAGACGGTCGGCCGTCATATCGACCATGCCGCCCCAGCAGTAGTCCACCTGCGCCTGGCCGAGCTGGGGCAGCATCTGCGTCATCGCCCGGCGCAGGATCTCGCCACTGCGGGAGTCCGAGGTGGGATTGCTGACCGCAAACCGGGCGCGCCCGCCAAACACCAGCCGGCGATCGGCGGTGGTGCGGAAGTAGTTGCCGATATTCAGGGAGGTCACGTAGGTGCGGTCCTGCGGCAGCACCTGTTGCAGCAGCGCCGGATCCAGCGCTTCCGTCACCACAATAAAGCTGCCGACCGGCACGATGCGGCGCTGAAACCAGGGAAAGGGACCGACGTTGGAGCAGCCGGTCGCCATCAGCACCTTATCCGCCAGCAGCGTGCCCTGCGCGGTGTGGACCCGGTGCTGATACCCCTTGAGCCGCTCTAATTTCGTCACGGCGTGATGGGGGAAAATTTTTGCGCCGCTGCGGGCGGCCGCTTCGGCCAGACCAACTCCAAACTTGCCCATGTGCATCTGACCGCCACGCTGCTGCAGCAGGCCACCGTGAAAGTCATCGCTGGCGATCTCGTCACGCACCGCCGTTTTGTCGAGCAGGGCGATCTCCGGGTCAACGGTGCGGCGCATCAGTTCATAAGCCTCCCGCAATCCGGCCATGTGTGACGCTTTGCTGGCGAGCTTGAGCTTGCCGCACAGCCGGAAGTCGCAGTCGATCGCTTCGTCCTGGATCAGTTGCCGGACATAGCTCACGGCATCGTCAAACGCCCGGTAGAAGCGGCTGGCCTGCTCCAGGCCCTGACTGGCCACCAGCGCGGCGAAGTTCTGCGCCACACCGGTGTTGCAGTGGCCACCGTTGCGCGCCGACGCCTGGCTCATGACCTCGCCACTCTCCAGCAGCACAACGCTGATCCCGCTGCGCGCCAGGCTGAGCGCCGCCGAGACGCCGGTGAAGCCGCCGCCGATCACCACCACGTCAGCGTGGGCTGGCAGCGGTTCGCGGGCGGCGCCGGTAAAGGCGGGAGCCGTGGCCTGCCAGAACGATTCCAGTTTCATGGGGGTTCCTCAGAGTCCGACGACGCCAGGCAGGCCGCCGATGTCGTTGATTTCGGTGTACCCGTAGTAGGGATTTGCCGGCTCATGGCCGCGATTAACCCAGACTTTGTTTTTGATGCCGAGATCGTGTGCGGTCATCAGGTCATAGCGGAAACTGGAGGAGACGTGCAGGATCTCCTCCGGGCCGCAGCCGAGCTTATCCAGCATGTACTCGAAGCCCTTCATCTGCGGTTTGTAGGCACCCGCCTCTTCCGCCGTAATGGTCATGTGAATGGGCGCGCCCAGACGCGGAATATGATGCGGGATCAGATCTTTCATTGAGTTGGTAAGCAGCACCAGCGGAAACGCTTCGGCGACTTTCGCCAGACCGGCCGGCACGTCGGGATGCGGGCCCCAGCTCGCGCAGTCGGTGTAGATAAAGTCGCTGTCGGCTTTCTCCCAGCGAACACCCCATTTTTTACAGGTGCGCTGAATCGCATTGCTGACCACGTCGTAGTAGGGTTTCCATGCGCCCAGCACTTCATCCAGCCGGTAGGCTGAAAAGTCCCGGGTAAAGGCGTCCATGTCGGCCGGGTCGACGCGGTCGCTGAAACAGCGCTGCGCGGCGCCGGCCATATCGAAGCGAATCAGCGTGCCGTAACAGTCGAACGTGATAAATTTCGGTTTAAACAGAGCCATGTCACACCCTCATAGTCGTCAGTTGTGCTTAGAAATCGATAAGAACGCTCTTCTGGCGCTGGCAGGCCTGAAACGCCTGACGCCCTAAATCTTTACCAATGCCGGAGCCGAGAAAGCCGCCGGTGGGGATGATGAAGTCGCCGGAGCGGCCATAGCGGTTGATCCAGACGGTGCCGGCGTCAATGGCGCGCATGGCGCGCAGCGCACGCGGCAGGCTCAGCGTGTGCACCCCGGCACAGAGGCCGTAGATCGCATGTGCCGCCATCGCCAGTCCCTGCTCTTCATCATCAAAGGTCTGCACCGTCAGCACCGGGCCAAAGATCTCCTGCTGCACCGCCGGGTTATCCTGGGTGACGTGGCTGAGCAGCGTAGGCTGCCAGAACCAGCCCTCGTCGGTGTCGGCAAAACGCGCGCCGCCGACAATCACCTCGGCGCCCTGCGCTTTCGCCGCCTCAATGACCGAGCTGACTTTGTTGCCCTGGCGCGCATCAATCAGCGGTGCGTAGCGGCTGCTCTCCTGCCAGGTGACGCCCGGTTTCACTTCCCGGCAGAGCTGCGCCAGCCGCTCAACCAGCGGATCGGCGATGTTGCGCTGCACAATCAGGCGGGTGCCTGCCACACAGGCCTGACCGCCGTTAGCGGTGAAGCCGCGCAGAATGCGCTGGGCCAGCACCTCAGTGTCGCCTGCATCATCAAAGACCAGCTGCGGACTTTTGCCTCCCAGCTCCAGCGTGACCGGTTTCATGCCGAACTGTGCCGCGTCGCTCATGATGCGTGCACCGGTCTGCGTCGAGCCGGTAAACGAGACCTTGCGCACCAGCGGGTGTTTCACCAGCGCACTGCCGGTGACCGCCCCACTGCCCTGCACGATGTTCAGCACCCCGGCCGGTAAGCCCGCCTGAATCGCCAGTTCGGCCATGCGCACGGTGGAGAACGGCGTCAGTTCAGACGGCTTGAGCACCACCGCATTGCCCGCCGCCAGCGCCGGACCGCATTTCCACGACGCCATCGACAACGGGAAATTCCACGGGGTAATCGCGCCGATCACGCCATAGGGTTCAGCGATCAGCATGCCGAGGCTGCTGTCGCGGGTGGGAAAGAGATCGCCGCTGTATTTGTCGGCGCATTCGGCATAGAAGCGAATCGCTTCGGCCGTGAAAGGGATTTCATGCTGCACCACGTCGCTGATGGGTCGGGTCGACCCCAGCGCTTCCAGCTTGGCCAGCAGGGGATCCTGCTCAATCAGATCTGCCCAGCGGCGCAGAACCCGGCCACGTTCCCGTGGCGCGCAGCCTGACCAGCCGCTGGTTTTCAGCGCCTGATGCGCCACGGTCACGGCGTGATCGACATCTTCTGGCGTGGCGTCCCGTAGCTGCGCATAGACCCGGCCGTCTGAGGGGCGTTTAACCTCAGACAGGGCACCCTGGCCTTGCACGTGCTGGCCGCCAATATAATGGCCAGCCGGAAGAGAAACGTTTTCAGGGTCGAAACTTAACATGGAATAATTCCTTATTTGTTACACCCATCAGTTGCTGGTTAATTCGTTTTTTCAGCCGCCGATTTCTGCGCGGGTAATAAGCTAATGCAGAAAGTATGCCAGCCGGGCAAAAAATAAAAATGCGTTTAAAACAGCGCAAAAAAATTTTCTGCCGTATTGCCGGATGATTTTTTGCGGAATTGCCGAACAATTAAACAGATGATTTACTTCACAAAAATCCTGCGCTCTGCTGGTGCAGCCTGCACGAAAATTGCACCAAAGCGGATATTCCGGGCAAGGCGGGTGATTAACTGAAGCCTGCGCCGCCGGTTTACTGACGCGCTTCACATCCCGGATCATTTCTTATGTTTTAAACCCGATACGTTGACGCCGAAAAAAATTATCCGGAATAGCCGCCAAAAAAAACGCCAGCCGGATGACCCGGCTGGCGTTTAATTACTCTTTATTCACAGACTGCCGATATGAAACGTTTTTTGTTCCAGATATTCGTCAATGCCGTAACGTGATCCTTCCCGGCCAATGCCGGAGAGTTTCACCCCGCCAAAGGGAGCCACTTCCAGGGAGATCGCACCGGTATTGAAGCCGACCATCCCGAACTCCAGCGCTTCCGCGACCCGCCACGCCCGCCGGATGTTCTCGGTAAAGAAGTAGGCACCCAGACCATAGGGCGTGTTATTCGCCATGGCGATCGCCTCCTCTTCACTGTCAAAAATAAACAGCGGTGCGACCGGGCCAAAGGTCTCCTCATGTGCGATGCGCATCGAGGCGGTCACCTCCCCCAGAACCGTAGGCTGTACAAAGGTACCGTTGCCCTGGCTGATGCCGCCGGTCAGCAGGGTTGCGCCCTGGCTCAGCGCATCATCAATGTGACCATTCACTTTTTCCACCGCGCGGTCATTGATGAGCGGCCCGATGGTGCTGTCAGGCGCAAAACCATCGCCCACTTTCAG
This sequence comes from Pantoea sp. EKM101V, assembly GCF_011800325.1. Lineage (NCBI taxonomy): Bacteria > Pseudomonadati > Pseudomonadota > Gammaproteobacteria > Enterobacterales > Erwiniaceae > Pantoea > Pantoea sp. EKM101V. Next base: position 2,458 of record NZ_JAALFP010000018.1, on the reverse strand, counting down.
CGTGGCGACCGCCTCCAGCAGTCGTGCGGTAAAGCGCGCATAGATGCTGCGCTGCACCAGAATGCGGTTGGCGCAGACGCAGGTCTGTCCGGCGTTGCGAAATTTGCTGAGCATGACCCCGGCCACCGCAACCTCGATATCGGCATCCTCAAAGACAATCAGCGGTGCGTTTCCGCCCAGCTCCAGACTCAGGCGTTTGATGCTGTCGGCGCTCTGCTGCATCAGTAACTGCCCGATCCGGGTAGAGCCGGTAAAGGAGATTTTGCGCACCGTGCGGCTCCCGGTCAGGGCCGCGCCAATCTCCGTGGGCAGGCCGGTTACTACCTGCAATACCCCGGACGGGAAACCGGCGCGCTCTGCCAGCACGGCCAGCGCCAGCGCGGAGAGCGGCGTCAGTTCTGAAGGTTTAACGATGATCGGACAGCCAGCCGCCAGCGCAGGCGCTACCTTGCGGGTGATCATCGCAATCGGGAAATTCCACGGCGTAATCGCGGCGGCCACCCCGACCGGCTGTTTCAGCACCAGAATGCGGCGGTCATCGCTGGGCGCGGGAATGGTATCGCCATAGATGCGGCGCGCCTCTTCGGCGAACCATTTCACAAAGCTGGCCCCGTACAGCACTTCACCTCTGGCTTCTGCCAGCGGTTTACCCTGTTCGGCGGTCATGATGATTGCCAGGTCATCGGCATTCTCAATAATCAGCTGATGCCACTTCTCCAGCAGCGCGGCACGGCTGGCATTGGGTGTCCTGCCCCAGCTGATGCGTACCGTTTCCGCATAAGCAATGGCCTGCTCCGTTTCGGCGTATCCCAGCGCCGGGATCGTCGCCAGCGTTTCACCCGTGGCGGGATTGGTAACCGGCAGCGTGGCCCACTGCTGCGCATCCTGCCAGCATCCGGCAAACAGCGCCTGCTGGCGCAGCAGATCGCTGTCGTTGAGTTGAAGTTGCGACATAACATCCCCCTGTAGTGAGCTGCTTCCACTTTATCGCGCCCGGTGAGTGCAGGATGTTGTTTCAGGGTGAGAGAGAGGCTGGCGAAGAGGTTTTAAGCAGGCTTTCGAAATTTTATGCCGTGGGGGAAACCCGGCGCATCCTGCCGGATGCGCGGAGTGATTAAATCTGGAAGTCGATAACCGGCTCGTCGTCGCTGCTGTACGAGAGCGCCTGACGCTTGATCTCCTCCAGTGACAGGTTGGCGTTGCAGAGTTCCAGGAACTGCCAGACATAGTTGCGTTGCAGCTGACCGCGCTTCAGGCCGAGCCAGACGGTACTGGCATCGAACAGATGGGTGGCATCAATGCGCACCAGCTCTTCACTCTCTTCGGTTTCACACGCCTGGTCGGCCAGAATCCCGACGCCTAATCCGAGCTTAACGTAGGTTTTCACCACGTCGGAGTCCTGAGCGCTGAGTACGATGTCCGGTTTCAGACCGGCGCTCTGGAAGGCGCGATCCACCCGGGAACGGCCGGTAATGCCCTGCCGGTAGGTAATAAGGGGATGGCGGCTGAGGGTGCTCAGCGAAACGGGCTGGTTCTGTACCAGTTCATGCCCTTTCGGCACCAGTAAGGCGTGGTGCCAGCTGAACCAGGGAAAGGCCGCCAGGCTGCTGTTGTTGACCAGCATCTCACTGGCGATGCCGACATCTGCCTCCCCCGCCAGCAGCATCGATACAATCTCCTGCGGGGAGCCCTGATTGAGTTCCAGCCGGACATTCGGATAGAGCTGGCGAAACGCTTTGATGATCTTCGGCAGGCTGTAGCGCGCCTGAGTATGGGTGGTGGCGATCGTGAGGATACCGCTGGTTTCATTGGTAAACACATCGGCCAGGCGGCGGACTTTGCCCGCTTCATCCAGGATGCGTTCGGCAATGGTCAGCAGCGCCTTACCCGGCTCGGTCATCCCCAGCAGACGTTTACCGCGGCGGATAAAGATCTCCACGCCAAGTTCATCTTCCAGATCCCGGATATGCCGACTCACACCCGACTGGGAGGTAAAAAGCGTGTTAGCGACTTCCGTTAAATTAAATTCACAGCGGGCCGCCTCGCGGATAATTTTAAGCTGCTGGAAATTCACGGTATTTACCTCCCTTTACATAATCTGATTCTGTGATGGTAAGAACTATTATTGATAACGGGAAATACTAAAAAATTTGGCTTTATGACTTTAGGGAATAAAGGGGTGGGGTTGTTCGGTGCGTGAATGCGGTGAGAAGATTGGCCTGGCAGGCCGGGCTTTAAGGGGGTTCGTTGCGTGGTGGGGGCGCTGGGATTGTTCGCTGCGCGAACGTGCTATGAGCAGGTTTTGTTCGCCGGGTAGCTGGGACTAATGGGGTTCGCTGCGCGGGTTGAGTCTGAGCAGATTTCGTTCGCCGGTTGAGTCCGGCAGTTTCAGCTTCGCCTCTGCAGGCGACCGACAAGGGGGCGCCAGTCGCCGCGCCCCCTTGACCCCGGGCTCCGG
>NZ_JAALFP010000017.1:0-81906 GCF_011800325.1 Pantoea sp. EKM101V | reverse complement strand
CGGGCCGCCGGGCGCTGCAGCGGGTATGCCGGCGCACGATGTGGGAAACAGCCCTACTTTGCGGGCCGCCGGGCGCTGCAGCGGGTATGCCGGCGCACGATGTGGGAAACAGCCCTACTTTGCGGGCCGCCGGGCGCTACAGCGGGCGCTCCGGCGTCAGGTGTGGGAAACAGCCCTACTTTACGGGCCGCCGGGCGCTGCAGCGGGCGCACCGGCGTCAGGTGTGGGAAACAGCCCTACTTTGTGGACTGCCAGGCGACGCGATTAATGCAGCAGCGCTAGGTATGGGAAACAGCCCTACTTTTTGAGTAAGGCTTAATTAGGCAGAAGAAGAGTAAATTCAAAGAAATCGAATAGGAATAATCGATTAACTTACTGTTTTTGATGGATATTAAATATAAGCTTGCCGCTAGACTCAGCTTGATAAGACACGCGAAGAGGGGTTTTATCATTTATTTGCCTTAAAGCTGGCTCAAGAAACGTACGCTTTAGCTCTGCAAGGTTTGCTTTCTGAGAATCAGGTAACATGAACCTTTCTGATAACCAATCATGCGAAGTAACCCATATCTGAGAGCTTCTGAACTGACATAAGCTTTCATAAAGCCGAACGGTCCGTGGGTTCTTGAGGCTTCCGCAATCTCTTAATGAATAGGTTGTGAACTGATTGCCAAGAACATACAGGTAAGGCAAAACTTTATGGTTAAACTCGATCTCCCATAAACCTTTACTTGATCTGCCGCCGGCTTCAGTCAGCCACGGGCGCGCGATAACGTCATGACGACCACTTTTGGGGTAAAAAATGATGGAAGAACGTGACAGTTCAAACACGCCCTCTTTAACGTCACGACTTGCCTGATTTCGGGTTACATTGAAAATATCTTCATAATCTGAGACGGCAACGGTGAAAACTGGGTTAGCGGACTCGTCTTCATCTGTGAAATAAGTTTGCATAAGGCAGAGCCATAAAACCCGCTTTGCTTTCAAAGATAAATGATAAGCAGCCTCGGTTAGCTCGTTAGACTGTTTAACATTTATCTTTTTTTTCAGGGCATTAGCCATGTCGGTTGCCTTCTGTGGGTTAATTTATGACCCCCACAATACCAGCCAGTACACACAAGTCAACTAATTATTAACTTCAATGTGAACTAGGGCTGATTCCCATAACAAGTAGGGCTGATTCCCATAACTACTAGGGCTGTTTCCCATAAGATCTAGGGCTGATTCCCACACAAAGTAGGGGCAATTCCCAAAACTAATCACTATTTGACGTTTAAATTCAGTAGGTTAAGCAGCCCTAAAAAGCTTTAAAAAGCTTTAAAATACTAACTAAAAAGCCTTTAAAATTTAGCGCTGTGGATAAGTGGATAAGTCACATTAACAATGAAACCGACGCCGCTTTGCTCTGTCGGTCAACCCCTCGGCAGCACAAAACAAGTTTTGTACTGCCTCACGGTTTTCGCTAAAGGCATCAAGTGAAAACATTCAAGTACAGTTACTTTATACTTGTGTTGACCAAATTCAGCATTACACTTAGCCTTCAAAATATGTAGATACTTAGGTGAGTTATGGCGCAGAAAAGACAAATGACACAGCAGGAATGGGATCGACTTTCACCCATAATGTCTACTTTTGCACATATCACCACAGAAATTGGCTATGCAGTTCTGGTTAAAGGAGAACGGCAAGCAGATGTAGCTATTCGTGTTGACCGTACAAAGCAAAACGTAGCGAATGCCGTAAAGCGAATTTGGGAGCTATACCAGCAGTTTACCCTGAACGACGGCGAAGACTTAGAACTGGTTAATTTATGGCTTCCTAAAAAAGAAGCAGAACGAGTAAAAGAATTAGCATCTAAGTACCCGATAAATAAAGATAAATTATAGCTACTGGAGGAGGCTATGGCATTTCAATCTCCTGCCGCAAACTATGCTGAAAAGCGCATAGATTTTACTAATCTCGTTTCACTTTCACAAAACTCTACTTATGTTTGGGAATGTACTAGCGATTACCCTGCATGCGGGATTCTAAAAGGATCTTTGCTTGCTGTAGATCGTAGCCTAACGCCTAAGCATGGCAATTTAGTCATTGCGAGTGTGGATGATGAATTAGTGATACGGAGGCTCCTTCTAGTGCCAGCCACCGCCCTCCAAGCCCTTACAGGTCAGTGTTCTATCATTCCCATCAAAGAAGGCAATGAATCGCCTATCTGGGGCGTTATAGCCTACGCATTGACTGATTTAGCTGGTCTAGGCTTCTCTCAGATAGAGACTGAAGCTTTAGAACTCCCAGACGAGTAGCTTGCAAAGAATAGTGGTTCGATAAATACTGTATTTATAAACAGTATAAATTCGAATCCAACTATGTTTGCACTTGCTGATGCCAATAATTTTTACGCTTCTTGTGAAACGATCTTCAGACCGGATTTACGCGGCAAGCCCATCTGCGTAGTCTCAAACAACGACGGCTGCGTAATCGCTCGTTCTGCAGAAGCTAAGGCCCTAGGCATAAAAATGGGCGACCCATTGTTTAAAAATGAGCGTTTTTTTCGAGAAAAAGGCGTTCATATTTTCTCTAGTAATTATGCGCTTTAGTAAGTTAAGTGGAATGCAACATTTGCGGTATAGACTATAGCCAGTTGTCCTGAACTGAAAGGGGAAGGCCGTGAACACGAAAACACATTCCACTTCGGCTTTGCTGCTGGCCGGGCAGTGGCTTAAAATTCTTTCGAATTTAGGAAGAGCCAGCTCAACTATTAAAGCCTATCGAAGTGCCCTGACGCATTTTTTTGCCTTCTGTGAAATACACGATATTGCTCCTGAAAGAGCTTCCTTTGAAGACATTGCAGGATATATCCGCCCTCAGCTCCCTGATATGCCGTCACCCGTTGCCAGCGCCACACTCCAGTTGCGCATTTCAGCTCTTCGCCTCTGGTATGACTTTCTGATTTACCAGGATATTTGCAGTCACAACCCGTTACCCCGTTCGGGTTTGCCTGGTGCCATTTATACCGGGCGTGGCCTGATCCCACGTATCACCCGCCTCCCCGTTATTCCCGATGACGGGCAGTGGCTCAGGTTCCTGAAACACGTTTCTGCCGCGTCTCTGCGTGACCGGCTGATGCTTGCTCTGGCTTATTATGGCGCGCTCCGGCGCACGGAAGTGACGGCTCTGAGGCTTGAGGACATTGATCTGGCTCACCGCCTGATACGCATCCGCGCAGAGACGACGAAAAACAGACGGGAAAGAATGGTCTGCTACAGCGCTGACGTTGCGCCGGTACTGGCAAACCATTTTCGGCAGCTACGGCTGGCAGGCTGGTCAGGCGGTGCTCTGTTCCGTTCCACCTCTGACCGTAATTACGGCGCTCCGCTCTCGTTCTGGAGCTGGAGTAAAACCGTGCGGAAATGGGCGACAGAGACTGATCAGCCAGACATCACCACGCATACTTTTCGTCACCTCCGGCTGACGCACCTGGCACGGGCCGGATGGAAACTGCATGAACTGGCTACGTATGCAGGGCACAGGGACCCGCGTACCACACAAATTTATATTCATCTGTCGGGAACGGATATGGCTGCCCGCATGGCTGCTGCCGTCGCTGAAACCGACCGGAAGATCGCAGAGCTTATCTTTCAGGCGGGAGCAGTGTGATGAAAGCAGAAACAGGAATTCATAACATTTATGTCCCTTTCAGTCGTTCAGACTATCAACTGAATAATGTGTTAAACACTGAAGAGCGCGAGGCGTTAAGCACCGGGCACAAACGTACCTCTGCTCTGAGCCAGCAAGGTCCGCTGTCATCTTTACTGCGGCCTCTTCAGGATATTGCCGACCGCAGCGGCACAAGTGACAGACTCGTCAGGATTATCATTTCTGCCGTTCTGGCGGAAATACACCGGACAGGGCAACCCTGCTGGCTGTGGGGATCAGAAAAGTGGCTGACGCTGTGCCAGCAGCACCGTTCAGGCAGGCCCCTTATTGCGGCTTTTGCCTTCCATCTTGGCCCGTTCCCCTCACCGTTCGATCTGCCGCATCATGGTGCCCCGTCGCTGTACGCCTGTGCCATCTATGGCCGGGAATTTTTCACACAGGAACTTAACCGGCTGACGGAAGCTCTGGTTTCACTGGGATACAAACGCAGGAACCAGAAAAATCAGCTGTCAGCCTTGCTGGGCATACTGATGATGATGAACAGTAATCCTCAGCTCGAAAGCTTCATGACTGATCTCCTGTGGCGCGCACAGAAATATCATGATCGCGGGATCGCAAAGACAGTGGGCAGAGTTTCGCATGCGCTTGCCGCAATGGGCATCATCAAAAGCCCCGTGCGTATGCGCAATTACCAGGAGTGGCGCGAAAAACCGACAGAAGACATCGCACTGGCCTGGGTAGCATGGTGCCGGCGGTGGAGGGAAACCTCAGTGCTTCGTCCCCGATCCAGAGAGAGCCAGTACAGTTTTATCCTCCGCTGCGGCCTGTGGCTCGCCCGGGAGCATCCGGAAATACGCGAGCCGTCCGACTGGACAATGGAGATCTGCGCAAGCTTCATTGCAACAGTCGGAAGAATGAAAGTCGATGAACTTTCTCTGGGCACGGCACAGGGGATGCGCCGGTCTTCCCGTTCCGGAGAACCCATGCTGCCAAACTCCCGCGCCGGTTTTGTGTATGCCGTTCGCCGCTTTATGATTGACTACGAGAGCTGGGGATGGGGACGGCTGAAATTCAGTCCGTCCCGCCATCTCTCCACGCCTGATACGCCGCTGTTTCGTCAGGGCGTCAATCCCCGGGTTATTGATGATCCGGTCTGGCTGAAACTGGTATGGGCAAGTCTGAACCTGCGTCAGGAAGATTTGCTGAGTGAAATTCATTATCCCCTGTCTATGCTGCAGGCTATGGCGGTCATCTGGACGCATGCAGGGCTGCGCCAGAACGAGCTGATGTGCCTGACCGCAGGCTGCATCATTCCACAATCGGAAGATATTAACCGGGACGACGGCAGTACCATTCCTGCCGGGACCCTTTGCTACCTTAATGTGCCAGCTGGCAAGACCTCTAAAGCCTTTGTTAAACCGGTTTCTGCTGCAGTGAAAAAGTATGTCGATATCTGGCTGGCAGAGCGACCAGAAGAGCAGGCAGCACTGACGGATGAACGCACCGGTGAAAAGGTCCGTTTCCTGTTTCAGTACCGGGGCAAAGCCGTGGGAAGAGATATAATAAACCGCACCGTTATTCCGGTTCTCTGTGCCAGAGCGGGGATGCCGGAGGAAGACAGCCGGGGTCCCATTACCAGCCACCGGGGGCGTGCATCGGCCGTGACAGCACTGGCCAGTGTTCCTCAGGGCATGTCGCTATACGAGCTGATGCAGTGGTCAGGTCACTCTTCGCCGCAGTCTACGATGCATTATATTCGTATACGGCCGACACAGCTGGCAGCCTCTTTTGTGAAGGCGGACCGGGTCGCGCATATGATGAGCGTGCTGATTGACCATGATCCGCTTGCCGTCAGCCTCACCGGTCCGGCAATATATTATGATCTCGGCGATTCGTACTGTATGAATCCTTTCTGGAGCAACTGCCCGCACCGGATGGCGTGCATCGGTTGTGACTTTAATCTGCCAAAACAGAGTGCAAGAGGACTTCTGCTCGAAAGTAAGGCGTCCGTAAAAAGATATCTGGAGGAGGTGCCGCTGACGGTTGACGAGAGAGCCATCGTGGAGAGAGATACGGAAAAACTGGAGGCTGCTCTGAGAAAAAGCAGTAAGGTTCTCATCCGGTAAAACATCTGTCCGGACAGCATATTATTTCAGGTAAGTAGCAGCACAGTGCGTGAGTTCTGCGTCGTAACAGAAAGTCAGCAGTCAAAGCTGATTCACTGAGCCATACCTCTTTTTTCCGCAGTCATTCCGGTTTAGATTATTTCTTTTTTCTGCCTGAAAAAAGATAAATAAGGGCCCTCTCAGGGGCTCTGCCGGTCGGTTGAAATCAGTCTTCTGATGTCAGCTGTAAACTATTTATTCAGCCATTTTTCCAGATGTTCAATCTCCGCCTTCTGTGCTTTGATGACATCTTCAGCCATCTTTCTCATTTCAGGATCTTTTCCGTACTTCAGCTCTGTTTCGGCCATGCCTATCGCGCCTTTATGGTGCTCAGCCATGCCTCTGGCAAAAGCCCTGTCTGCATCCTGCTCCTTCATCGCACCCATCATGCTGCGGTGCATATTCTGCATGCCGGCCATGTATTCTTTTGAGGCCGGGGACATATGCATATCCTGCGTCATCTTCATATCTGGCTTCTGTGCCATAGCCGCAACTGGCAGAACAACCAGCAGGGAAACCAGGGCTGTCTGTAATTTTTTCATGATCCGTTCCTTTACTGGGCTAAGATACTCAAGTTTAGTTAAGCACCCGGGATCGTGTCACAAAACCGGGAAAAAAATCCTTGATTTAAAGCAGTTCAGAATTATTACGGGCGAAAGCATGAAGAAAGCGCACATCAACGTAAATCATGCTGCTGGTATTTTTACCGTAAACGTAACGATATCTTCGTCCAAAAAAACCTGCAATGTACCGTTGTGAGCCTGAACAACGGCTCGCGTGATGGAAAGGCCCAGGCCAGCACCGTCCGTGTTATGTTGCCGGGACGAGTCGCCCCGGTAAAAGCGATCAAAAAGCCTGCCCAGATTTTCCTGCGTGATGGCTTCCGTGCGGTTAGATATATGAACAAACGCCATCCCGATCTGCTGTTCTGCCCGGATCAGGATCGCCGCGCCGTCTGAAGAGTACTTTATGGCATTGGTTATCAGGTTGCTCAGCGCCCGGCGTAGCATCAGACGATCGCCCTTCATGCTGGCCTCCCCTTCAAGCGTCAGGGTTTTACCGTTTTCAGCGGCCAGCGGCTCGAAAAATTCGATTAGTTCTTCGAGTTCTGCCTTTGCGGAAAAAATCTCATTTTCCAGCGCCAGCAGCCCGTTTTCAGACTTCGCCAGAAACAGCATGTCGCTGCTCATTCTGGCAAGTCGGCCCAGCTCCTCCAGGTTTGAGAAAAGCACTTCCCGGTAGCTGGCAGCATCACGCTCCCGGGACAGGGCAACCTGCGTCTGCATCATCAGGTTACTTACGGGAGTGCGCAGCTCATGGGCTATGTCAGATGAAAACTCTGACAGGCGCCTGAAAGAGCCCTCCAGTCTCTCCAGCATGCTGTTAAACTCGGCTACGGTAGGCATAAGCTCCGAAGGAAGGTGTCGGGCCGGCAGGCGCTCACTGAGATTATTAACGGTAATAGCCGAAGCCAGCCGGTTTATTTCATTCAGCGGCCGGAGTCCGATGCGGGTGGCAAGCCAGCCCAGCAAGACAGAAAGAAAAATCAGTCCCCCGTTAAGCCACATCAGCCACTCTTTCAGCTGGCCGATAAATTCATCATGAAAGCCAGTATCGTAGGCGACTGTTATCAGCACGTCCCGGTGCCTGCCCACGTTCTCTGCACCGATTTTTTTAATCATGACGTTATAGCGCCAGCCGTCTTCCTCCACCGTCTGCAGGGTGTTCAGCTTCAGAGCCTCACCGGCAAAGCGCTCAGCCGGAACCGGGAAGCCGGGAGAGAAATAGTCGGCGAGTATTTGATTATCAGCAGTCCTGATCGACAGATAAAGTCCGCTATGGCCCACCATGGCGTCGGCAAGCTTGCGGGCAAGCCCGACGGTATCAAGCTTTCCTGTACGGACTTCACTTTCCAGCAGTTCGGTAGCCAGCTCAAGCTTACCGGTCAGCAGCGTAAGGTCCTGGCTGCGAAAGTAATTGCCCAGCGCGGCAACCAGCAGAACGCTGGTAAGCAGCCAGACGGACATCATGACACCGGCAAAGACCAGGCTAAGTCTGGAAGTCAGAGACCAGTTACGCTTCATTCTTCACGTATCTCCAGCACGTAGCCAATGCCGCGCACGGTATGGATCAGCTTCGGGCTGAAGTCATCATCCACCTTGCTGCGCAGCCGCCGGACAGCCACATCAATCACGTTAGTGTCACTCTCAAAATTAATATTCCAGACCAGGGAGGAGATGAGATTTCTTGGCAGCACTTCACCGCGACGCTGCAGCAGCAGCTCAAGCAGAACAAACTCTTTTGCGGACAGATGAATTTTTTTGCCGGAACGGCTGACGCTCCGGCGGGATATGTCCATCACCAGGTCAGCTATTTCGTACATGCCGGATGCCAGAGAGCGGTTACGCCTGAGCTGGGTCCGGATACGGGCCAGAAGCTCGGCAAAATCGAACGGCTTGAGAAGATAGTCATCGGCTCCCAGGTCCAGGCCTTTGATTTTTTCGCTGACGTTATCCCTTGCGGTCAGAAACAGCACGGGCTCTTCGTGGCGGGCCATTCTCATCTGCCGCAGAATGTCCCAGCCGTCCAGGGAGGGCAGCATCACATCAAGAATAATCAGGTCGTAGCGCTGCTGAAGGATATGCTCCAGCCCCTGACGGCCGTCATTCACAAGGGTGACGTCATACCCTGCCTCCTGAAGACCCTGTTTCAGGTAAGTCCCGGTTTTAATTTCATCCTCGACGATCAGAAGAGTGGTCATGGTATAAGGGCCCTGCAGCTGAGTGTCGTTACGCCATACCGTTACCGGGCGACAGCGTGCCAAGCCAGGCTACGGTCGCCAGAATCAGGATAGACACGCTGAACTCTGTAATAATACTTTTGCGCATCAGCGCAATACCCGTCTTATAGTGGCCCTGACCGAGCGCATTTTCCAGTGCGGGTGCAAGCCGGAAGCGGTTCGCGGCAGCCAGCAACAGCATAACGAAAAACAAGCCTGTCTTGATTAGCAGGAGCAGCCCGTAGTGGCTGCCCGGCAAAGATTTGACCGGGTCTTCCACAATGAAGAAAAAGTTAATGACGGCGGTGATGACAATACTCAGCACAATCACCGTGCCGGCCCGGGAAAAGCCCGTCAGGGCTTCCGCAAGCTGCCGGACGTGGCTGGCCGTCTGCGCCTTTTTGATGCATAACAGAATGGCAAAGGCCGTGAGCGCGCCCACCCATGCACCGGCTGCCGACAGGTGGATGATATCGCTCAGCAGATGCAGATAGTAGCTCATACCGTCGTTCATGGCCGCATGGCCGCCCCATGCCAGGGTGGTCAGCGCTGTGCCTCCGGAAAGAGTGAGAACGTAACGCGACAGAACGGCATTGCGCAGGCGCAGGCCCAGTCCGATGAAGGCCAGCACGAGTGCGGCAAGCCGGATAACCCAGCTGAGGCCGACCGCAGTCTCACCGATAACCATCTCTATGATGTGGAGCGTGATTTCACCTGCGTCGGTCACGCCACTCATCGCCTGCGCGACCAGCAGCATATTCGCCAGCGACAGAACAATGCCGACGGATATCAGAATAAAGAAGAACGACCAGACACTGAATAATGACACCGATTTTTTAAGCGTTCCCTTCACGGCATACAGTTCAAATAAAGGCAGCCCAAACAGAACCATAAGGTCAAGGTAAAGGAAAAAGCGGATAACAATAAAAGTCTGATCGTTCATGGCATTATTTCACGCTAAAGCTGACGTTACCCGTGCGCGGGTGTGTATCAGAAGACACCGCACGCCACTCCACCTTGTATGTGCCAGGCACCAGAGGTTTGGCTGGCGTGATCACCATGGTTTTCGGATCGCCACCGGCGGCCACTTTTGCCGCAACCGCCATCGGGGCATGAGAGGACATGCCGGGCATAGCGGTCATGACGAGACGTGCACCAGAAAATTTTGTGACCAGATTCTCAGTAAAGTGCAGCTCCACTTTTGAAGGCGCTGCCACCTGCGCTTTATCAGCAGGGACAGAAGAAGCCAGTTCCGGATGCGCCTGCGCGGCAAAAGCAGCAACAGAGGCGGCAACAGCGATGACGTAGCCAGCATAATTACGTTTCATATTCATACCTGTCTTGTTTGTTAGAATTAACTGCATCAGAACCACACGCGGGCACCGAGAAGAAAGCGCAGTTCGTTGTCTTTCTCTCCTTCACGGGTCGCCATATCGGCCGTGTTGCCATAAAGCTGGCTCCACGATACGCCCACATAAGGCGCAAACTCCCGCTTCATTTCGTAACGAAGGCGCAGGGAAAGCTCGGTACCGGACAGCCCTTTTCCGGTTTCACGCACCTCATCATCCTTTCCGTAAAAATTAGCTTCAAAAGACGGCTGCAGGATGAGCCGGTTGGTCAGCAGCACGTCATACTCTGCTTCAAACCGGAGCGCGGTGCGTCCCTGCTCACCGGCAAACGCGGTGAGTTCAGTTTCGAGGTTATACAGCGGCATGCCCTGAAAGCCGGCGGCGGCCCATGTCTGGGGCCTGCCAGGTTTAAAATCCTGTCGGGCGCCCGCAACCACGTCCCACCAGGGCGAGACAGCGTGCCCCCACAGGGCCTGCACCTCTGCCGACTCGGTTTTTCCGTCGCTGGTTTCCCCTTCGCTGCGCAGCCAGAGGCGATCAATATCCCCGCCTGCCCAGCCGCTAACGTCCCAGCTGAATCCTCCGGCCTCATTATTTTTCTGCCACTCAAGCTGATCGGCCAGCAGATACCAGTTCACGTTGCTGTCATGCACCTTATGGCCGTGTACGTCCGGAAACGCAGCCCGGCGGTCGGCGTCCGTCAGCACCGGAACAGGCGTTCTGCTTTCAGTCGGGGCAGCAGGCTGCATAGACTCCATGCCTTCCATCCCGGACATGGGTTCCATATTGCCCATAGCGGAGTGGTCCATGCCCGACATTGCACCTATGTCATGCTCCTGCATGTTATGCGCCGCTTCAGCCCGTGCATCAGGGGCGGCCGTAAGTGCGCTGCCGGCAATGGCTGCGAAAACCAGCAGTCCGGCCGCCGGGCGGAAAAAGTTATGTTTCATATCACCACGCTCAGAAGCTGACATCAGAAGTACCTCATTCATTAACCCGGACTTCACGGAACATGCCTGTTTCCATATGAAAAAGCAGGTGACAGTGGTAAGCCCAGCGGCCCAGCGCATCGGCCGTCACACGATAGCTGCGGCGCGTGCCGGGCGGCATATCAATGGTGTGTTTACGTACCAGAAAATTCCCTTCTTCATCTTCAAGGTCGCTCCACATTCCGTGCAGATGAATGGGATGCGTCATCATGGTATCGTTAACCAGCACGATGCGGACGCGCTCGCCATAGCGGAGCGTGACCGGCTCTGCATCGGAGAACTTGATACCATTGAAAGACCAGGCAAATTTTTCCATATGGCCGGTAAGATGCAGTTCTATGGTGCGTGAGGGTTCGCGTCCGTCTGGATCGTCAAAAGTGCTTTTCAGGTCAGCGTAGGTCAGAACCCTGCGGCCATTGTTCCTCAGCCCGATACCCGGATCGCTGAGCTTCGGGGTGGGCATCATGGCCTGCATGTCAACCAGGGGGTTGTTCGTTTCTGATGCCGGATGCTTCTGCATATCACCCATGCCGGCCATGCTGCCGTGGTCCATGCCTCCCATGCTGCTGTGATCCATGCCAGCCATACTGCCTGCCGGGGCGCTTTCCACAGCTGAACCATCCATGCTCTGCATGCTACCGCCGTCCATACCCTGCATCTGCCCGTGATCCATACCCCCCATGCTGCCGTGATCCATTCCCCCCATTCCCATATCATCCATGGTGAGCCAGGGACGAGGATCGGTGGAAGGAACCGGGGCAGTCATGTCTTCACGAACGGCAAGCGTGCCCCGGGCATAGCCGCTTCTGTCCATGGACTGGGCAAAGATGGTGCAGGCATCCTGTACGGGCTCCACAATGACATCGTAGGTTTCAGCCACGGCAATACGGAACTCATCCACGCTGACGGGGGTGACGTACTGGCCGTCAGCAGCCACCACGGTCATCTTCACGCCGGGAATGCGCACATCGAAGTAGGTCATGGCAGAGCCGTTGATAAAGCGGAGGCGGATTTTTTCGCCTTTACGGAACAGTCCGGTCCAGTTTTTACCCGGGCCCTGACCGTTCATAAGATAGGTGTAAGTCGCACCGCTGACGTCTGCAAGGTCAGTCGGGTTCATCTTCATTTCCGCCCACATCTTCCGGTCGGCCAGGGTATTTCCCAGTCCCTTATCCCGGGCATCACGGAAAAAGTCACCAGCAGCAGGCTTGGCGAAGTTGTAGTAGTCGGACTGCTTTTTCAGTTTTGCAAGAATGGTAGAGGCACTTTCATCTGACCAGTCGGTCAGCATTACCACGTGTTCCCGGTCATACTTAAATGGCTCAGGCTCAGCAGGATCAATGATAATCGGGCCGTAAACGCCCTCCTGCTCCTGCAGGCCGGAGTGGCTGTGATACCAGTAGGTGCCATTCTGCTTTACGCGAAATGAATAGACGTAAGTATCATCGGGTTCAATACCGTGAAAGCTGAGGCCGGGAACACCATCCATGTTGGCTGGCAGAATAATGCCATGCCAGTGAATGGAGGTTGTTTCTTTCAGACGGTTTTTAACCCGCAACGTGACAGTATCACCTTCTTTCCAGCGCAGCAGGGGCCCCGGCAGGCCGCTATTGATGGTTTTGGCATAACGGATGTTGCCGGTGATGTTAAGTGGCGTTTCGGCGATAAACAGGTCGAAATCATTACCGGTAAGCATGTGGGGCTGTACCAGACTTACCGCCGAGAAAGCATTGAACGTCTTCATACCAAGACCGCCAGCAACGCTGGCTGCTGCGATCCCTTTGATAAAATTGCGTCGTGAACTTTTAGGCTGCATAACTGTGCTCCGGCAAAATGCAGATCATCCCGGGAGAAAATTTCTCCACACCGGAAGCATTAATAATGCAGTCCGATCAGGAACTTTATTTTTGTTACCGGCAAGCTAACACAACAGGCACCCCGACTTGATTACATTTATGTCATGTTGGAACCTAATGTTTTTAAATTACATTTTTGTCATTTTCGTTCACGGTGTTTTTTTTCGGATACGATGAAAGTCACTGAGGCCGGTAAAGTTCCAGTCCGGAATTAACGGCTATTTTTATCCTTTAAACGTAAGGAATTACGAATGAAAAAGATTATGCTTGCCGCCGCTGCGGTCCTTCTGTCTGTTTCAGCCGCTCAGGCTCAGCCAGCCCCCATGGACATGTCCTGCTGCATGAACAAAAAAGCCCCGGCGGCCTCCATGAATGAACATGAGCTGGCGATTCAGGCACATCAGAGCATGAATAACAGCAGTTCTGCCGCACATCAGAACATAATTGAAACGCACCGTAAGATGATGCGGGAAGAGAAATAAGCGCAGATAACAGCCCCTAGCCTTGGCTGAAAAAACTTGAGCAAAATCACCCGGATTTTGTCCAGGTTACTGTTGTTGCAAAATGTGTTGTGCATTAACCCTCATTACATTGAGTTATCTGAAAAACTTTGTTGAGGCTGTAATCAGCCGGCCCGTCTGACTGTGGCGGGCTTCTTTTTAAAAGCCTGTGTCACCCTACTCCTGTTACCGTCTGTATAAAACGCTTTTGCAGCAATCAACATTTTGTTCCATGCTTACCACTTCTTTGCATTTAACAATGACGGGAAGAAATTATGTCTGAACAATACCGCAACTGCATTGAGGCCTGTTATATCTGCGCCGCAACCTGTGACTACTGCGCAACGTCCTGCCTGAAAGAAGAAAATATTGAGATGATGCGCGAATGCATCCGGACGGACATGCAGTGCGCCAGCATCTGCCGTCTGGCAGCTGAGCTGATGACAATGGACAGTGAATTTGCTGCTCAGATTTGTAAGGTTTGCGCAGAAGCATGCCAGAAATGCGGTAATGAGTGCGCGAAACATGAGCACGAGCACTGTAAGAAATGTGCTGAAGCCTGTTACCGCTGTGCTGAAGAATGCCGGAAAATGGCAGCGTGACAGCAAATGGAAGCTGTCCAGTCACAGCTTCCGGAAAGTGCCGCCTGTCTCATTCCAGCCGGTGATTTTTGATACATTCACCCGGCGTCAGGGTGGTAAAAATCACCGTTCTTATCCGGACTACCCGCCATACAGCCAGAAGGGAAATACCGCGTCCCTGTTCAGGCTTTTTTAAACTGACATCCCCCTGTATTAAATATCGTAAAAACCCGGGCGTGTTTTTGCAGCCGGTCGGGACATATGCCCTCTGCCTTATCCACAAAAACGGGGATAACCCCTGTATAATTAATGTGCAGATTTGTTGTGTGCATTCTTTCAGAAAGATTTAAGTCTTGTGTTGAATTTCTATTCCACATAAACGGCGATATGAGCAATCGTATGATGTCGATTCTTAGGGATATGGCACCTGGTCAGGAAATTTATTCGATCGACGAAAGCTTTTTGGACTGCACCGGTATTGCCAGTTATATGCCTTTAGAGGAATTTGGTCTTCAAATGCGTAGCCGTGTTAAGAAAGAAACCGGATTAGTAATTGGCGTTGGTTTTGGGCCTACAAAAACCTTGGCTAAGCTGGCTAATCATGCGGCCAAGAAATGGAGTAAAACTAATGGTGTGGTTGATCTCTCATGCCTGGAACGTCAGCGCAAACTGATGGCGATAGTTGACATAGATGAAGTCTGGGGTGTCGGAGGGCGTATCAGAAAACGGCTGGAGGCCATGGGCATTAACAAGGTGCTGGATCTGGCTAATTGCAACACCACTATGATAAGAAAAAATTTTAACGTCGTTCTTGAGCGTACAGTTCGAGAGGTGAATGGAAAGTCCTGTATAGCTCTTGAAGAGGCTCCCCCACCGAAACAACAGATTGTATGCTCCAGGTCATTTGCACAGCGCATAACTGGGCTGGAGGACATGCAGCATGCGGTTGTAACGTATGCCACCCGAGCTGCAGAAAAAATTCGAGAGCAGGGTTCAAAATGTAGGCACATCAGTGTCTTTATAGCCACTGGCCGCTATGGCGATGAACCTCAGTATGCTAACACTTCATCCTTGACCTGTGAATATCCAACCAGTGATACGCGTGACATCGTTGGTTTTGCTATCAGGGGCTTAGATAGCATATGGCGTGATGGTTATCGATATGCCAAAGCAGGCATCATGTTAGGTGATTTTTACCAATCCGGAATCGCACAGCTTGATATGTTTAGTGAAAACCAGCCTAAAGCCAATGCGGATGCCTTGATGGCAACTCTGGATACAATCAATAAATCCGGACTTGGGAAGGTTTGGTTTGCTGGGCAAGGAGTTGATAACCCATGGCAGATGAAAAGAGAAATGCTGTCGCCCAGATATACAACAAGCCTGAAGGAATTGCCCATCGCTAAATAATACACTTGGCTATATAAAGATGGAGCTGATCAAATCCATGTTA
The DNA here is from genome assembly GCF_011800325.1 of Pantoea sp. EKM101V. NCBI lineage: Bacteria > Pseudomonadati > Pseudomonadota > Gammaproteobacteria > Enterobacterales > Erwiniaceae > Pantoea > Pantoea sp. EKM101V. The sequence goes on along the minus strand of NZ_JAALFP010000017.1, from coordinate 66,583 downwards.
GTTACATCATTCTAATAAAGTGCTTAATTCACTAGGAGCTCTAACTTAAAGATTTGTATCATATTTAATTCTATAATGTATATACAAATGCATATGCACAAATCTACATTTATGTATACCCATTTGTATATACATAAGATAGCTCGATGAGATTGCCTGTACTTTAGTTAACGTCAGGAAGCTAAATTGATCAGGTGTGATGTATATGCATTTGCATATGCAGAAATCTGCATTTATGTATACTCATTTGTATATACATAAGAGGGCTCGATGAGATTGCCTGTAATTTGGCTAATGTCAGGAAGCTAAATTGATGAGGCGCAATGTATATTCATTTGTATATACATTGCGCCACTAAAATTAAGTGTTTTCAACAAGTAGCTGAGCAAGCTTTTCAATGAACTTATCGTCTTCAAGATAACAAGCTGCCCTGAGAACTCGCGAACGAGTAATGTTTTTTTGAGGTAATTTCTCCTGAACTTTTTCAACCAGCATCGACAGAGCGTCATCATCAAGGCCAGTCAGCCGAAGATTCATTTGTTTGCCAGTAGTAATATTTCTTCGCTCAGTTACACGCGTGACACCCTTAGCTATACGATCACTTCTTGCCACTTTCAGCCTCCTCAATCTGCTGCAGAAGCTCTTGTGTTAGCGCTTTATAGTCACGGTAAGGACGTTCGTTTTTAGCAAACATCATCACTGGCCGATGAACCTCGGTAGCCTGCTTAAAAAGTTCACTCTGACGTATTTCAGTTTTTGCTACTCTGTAACCAGCATCACTGATGTAACCATCAATAGCTTTTTTCATTTTTGAGTGGGATTCGTTAACTTTTGTCTTTACAAGTGTATATACAAAATCTTCGTTACGTCTTACTTCTCGTACCACCTGGAATAGATCATCTATACCTTTCACAGCCCTGCGATCCATGTCTACAGGCACGACAATTTTATCGGTTATAAGAAGAGCATTCTCAATACTTAGGTCGATGGCTGGTCGAAGATCGATAAGTATAAAATCGTATGTTGTTTTTAGTCTGCTTAGTCCTTCGTCTAGAATATTTAAACGGTGACGAAAGCGTTCGGCACTACGTGCCTCAACAGCAAGGGTAATGTCGGCAGGTATAACATCTAGGTTTTGGATAACGGTTACACCATCAAGAGCAGTATAGACCAGCTTGTTTGTATCAAACTTGGGGTCTTCAAAGAGATCGGTGATAGTAAAATCCTCATCGCCCCGGCCAACATCATCACTAAGGTTACCCTGATGATCCAAGTCAACTAGCAGAGTCTTATAACCTGCAGCAGCCAGTGCGCAACCCACAGCAATACAGCTCGTTGTCTTAGCAACGCCACCTTTACTATTAGCAAAAGAGATTATGTAAGGCTTTTTCATTTGGAGTTCCATGTATATACAAAGGTATATGCATATTACAGGTTGAGAGTTTGATGTCAATGTATATACATAAGCATATACAAAAGAAGTGTTTATATTTGGATTTTTATGTGGAAAATTGTAATAAATCAATGATTTATAATTTTATAACAAAGGTTCGTCGATAACGTTGGTGATTGATTTTTACCGCTGCTTGTGACGAATTTCCACAGACCCAGGCTTATTTATGCATGTGATGCTGGCTACCCTGCTCTTGAACTGCTGATGTCAAATTTCCTGTCCGACACTGTTCTAAGGAAGCTGGCAAAGAGCTGAAGTATGCCTCATCAGTCTTCCTGTAAATCATAAGTTTTACGCTGTTACATGAGGAGTGTGCTATTTACCATCAATCATGGATAATGATATTTATGACACAAAAATTTCAGGAACTACCCCCAAATCTGTCGTCTCAGAGTAAGTTCGTCGCTTAGACAGCCGACAGTTTTTTTTCACGCCATTCTATTGTTAAGAGGGAATGACAAGCATGGATCAAGAAAGTCTGAAGAAGCTTATTAAGGAACATCACTTTAAACATAATAAGCATTTAACTCCTGAGTTAGATATGACGTCATTAGTGCTAAAGGCTCATCTTTTCCTAGAGGATATGCTATATGAAATTATATTGCTTCAATGTAAAACTCCTAATGCTTTAAATGGAATTCAATTTTCCTTTAACCATAAGTTGAAATTAGCGGAAGCGCTTTACGGAGCTCATTTTTATAATTTTGACGCTTCATTGCCGGTTTGGCCTGTCCTTGAAGCTCTCAATAAACTCAGAAATGAGTTGGCTCACAGAATAGACAGTCCAAAGCTTGAAGATAAGATCGTTAACTTCCTAAGAGCATCAGAAGAAAACCTGAAAATAGAAAAAACCTCACGCCCATTAGATAAGATATTATGTGATTCTAATGCTTTAACGGGAAGAATGCGCAATGTACTAATGTACTTGCTTGGATGTCTTGGGTTCATGCATGGTTTAATATACTTAAATCAGCCCGAAAAGTTTTTAGCGTCTTTGTTTGCAGAAATTAATCTTACAACTTGTGCAAAACGCATCATCGTCCCTGATGAGTTTGAGTGCTAAATATAGCGCCGGGCGCGCGGGTTAACATCAATGAGAGGTTGCTATTCTGCTCCCGCAAAGTCCGGCCATTCGGTAAAACTCCGACTGCTGCGGATTTCCCCGAATCAGAATTTACGGCAGCAGATTTTTTTCCTCGCATTCTCAGCCCCATTCTCTGGCCCCGAAACAGCATCTGCTTATACTGTTCGCTCCCTAACCCTTAGGTTGCAGGTATCTGACGTGCATAGTTTAATATTTTCTGAGATACCGACAGAAGAATCTGAATTAACAATAATTTGCGGCATCGACCAAACGGGGTAAAAACAATGTCTAAAAAAAAGAATGATCCTGCCGCACTGGCAACCATCATGTTGAAAAAGAAACTGAGTGAGTGGCGAGATGGGGCAGAGCCAGTCTGGCCCAGCACCTGGCCGATATTTGAACGCCTTATTGCTCGCCAGCTTGAACTGGCTCCGGTCTGGCAGGAGCTTTGGGCCAAGGATGTAAACTGTATACCGCTGTGGAATCTTACTGAGCAGTGTATTTTCGCCTCAATGAGCGGTGAAAAAGGCGAGCATAACCAGTTACGGACCGATTATCGCGAGCTGCAGGCGCTCAATACAGATATTGCCGACGTGTATAACAAGCTTGCGCGGCTTATTGAACGCCGGGATGAATTACTTAACCGCAGCGGGCACCTTCATGTTGAGCATATGTTCAGGCTGACGGACATGATCGATGCTGCCGGGCGCGAGAATCACCTCTACCTTTCTTATATCTGGCCGGAGCTGCGGAAACTTGACCGGTACGATCTGAAATACTGGCCTGATGTGCCAGCATTGCTGCGTGCGGCGGGCGAGGAAAGGCCAGAGGTCACGTTTCACGATGATGCCAGCAGAGCCATCGCGCTCGCTAAGCCCAGCCTACGCACGGACTTTCTACGGGACTTGTTTGATCGCATTCATGCTCTGAAGAGCATCAGCATATACGGCTTGCGGCATGACTTTAGGCTGTCCGATGAATCGCTGGCCATTATGTGCAACGTGCTTTGCGATCTGCAGGAAAAATCAGAGATTGACGGACCTTATATAAAACAGGCAAGGCAGCGCCTGCGCAAGCAGGGTTACGCCGCGGCTTGGTAATCCGCTGGAGTTGAGCGCCCGGGCATTAATGATAAATGTAAATAAACCGCCTTCAGCGGTTTATTTATACTGTTTTAGAGCTGTTAAATTAGTTCCACAGTGGATCTTTTTGCCATCCTTGTGGGAAACCAGTCTCTGACATATAGAGCCTGGCTGCATGGTTGCCTGCGAACAATTGAATTAAATCGGATTTGAGATTAATGCCAGTTATGCCAAGTGTTTTTATCATTCTTTGCATAACACATATTGTCAGATATGGGCGCTTTTGGTGTGTTTCAGCAACGCTAAGCTCACCGGCAATCTGACTGGGGGTAGCTAGTTTAGCGTTCCAGAGACGACTATGATGAGCACATCGGTTTCTAACGTCGCGCAGACGCCGCACCCAGTTTGTGAGCGCTTTAAAATCATTTGCTCCAAACTCCTTAGCCAGATTATCAAGGAGAGTATTATCTGGAGCTGCTAGATTTCGAAAATACCCGTGATCAATTGCATCGAATATTCTAAATAAGCAGCCGATAGTGATTAACTCACTTGCCACCCAAAACGGGGGGAGGTCAGTAAACTGAGGGTGAACATCATTATGATATTTACTGCGATAATTTCTCGCATAAAGCTCGTCTTCTCGGCTAAAATCTCTTTGTATCCCTCTGCGTGTGTCATCAATATAATCAGAGCTCTTTTTGGTAAAGAAATACGTATCATTTAAATACCAAAATGGGTTGTTTGTGTAGCCAGATAACGCGTGATCAAGCCTGCTCCTGAGTTTAACTTCCAGTCTGGCGATAACTCCAAACAATAGCGCACGGAGCTTTTCGTCAAACCTATAAAGTTCAACCCCGTATTCAAAATACTCATGTCGCCTGTAATGTTTGCCGCCTGGGCTGGCAGGATCTAAAAGGGGGTGGAGATAAATTTTAAAATGGTAATAGCTTATCTGGCTTAGGGTGTTTACCGCTTCAGCTTCGTCTAAGAACTCAAGCTGTTTACTCTTAAGATCATTAACTAGCTCAGCAGGGGTACGATAGGGTTTGCTGTAAAGGATTGTCGGCATAGCGGCATCATCCCTGAATAGGCAAAAAAAAGGCCCACTAACTTCCCCGAAGGGATGTTGCAGGCGTCATTGACATTAATACTACTCTATTTGACGAAGTCGTCAACCGTTTCTTGAACCAAATTTGCTAAGCGTGCGCAGTTATACCACCACTTTTATGTATGACATTAGAGTATGCCCAAATGTCATAGCTTGTAGCCAACATTCAATACGCCATGAAATTGCCTCAAAAGAAAAAATTAGCAAGTTTATAATTTCATTGATGCATCAAGCATTCTTTAAATTAATGTACGAAACCGACCGGTTTCGGACATGTTATATAACACATGTCCGAAAGTTAGTGTTTTTTATTTCGTACACGCCTTATAATAAGTACACCTATTTCGTACATAAAATAACGTCATGTCACGAGTTTTTGCTTACTGCAGGGTATCGACCCTTGAACAGAACACTGAAAACCAGCGTCGTGAAATCGAAGCGGCTGGATTTAACATCAGACCCCAGCGACTGATTGAAGAGTACATAAGTGGTTCAGTCGCGGCTGCTGAGCGTCCTGGATTTATGCGTCTGCTTGATCGAATGGAAAACGGTGACGTTTTAATTGTAACGAAGCTGGATCGCCTCGGGCGAAACGCTATGGATATTAGAAAAACCGTTGAGCTGCTATCTGCTTCAGAAATACGGGTACACTGCCTGGCGCTGGGAGGGGTAGACCTCACCAGTCCGGCCGGAAAGATGACAATGCAGGTAATCTCTGCGGTCGCTGAATTTGAGCGTGATCTGCTACTTGAACGTACACATGCTGGCATTGCGAGGGCGAAGGCATCCGGAAAGCGTTTCGGCCGCCCCCCGGCTCTGGACGACGAACAAAAGAAAGCGGTGTTCTTGCGTCTTGGTGAAGGGAAAAGCATCAGCGCGATCGCCCGCGAATTTAACACCACACGGCAGACCATTCTAAGAGTAAAAGCGATAATGGAAAACGCTGATGCTCGTTCCTGAGCTCCTTATCTGCGTATGTCCGCTTTGTGCCAAAAGCGGACGTTGCTTGCATCATGGAATGTTAGTTTACCGGGAGCAGGTCAGCGCCTCTATGCAGCTAACCCCGCATCTAATGATTTTCTGCATATCGCCATTTTCAAATTTGAAGTCTGATTTATGAAACTGCGTAGTAAGAGATTTGACTGAATGGCCGGATGGCGCGAGTGCAGAACAGCGCCCCAGGGGGAAGGTGTAACGCGCCGTCCGGCACGAGAGGAATTATGAAGGCCATCTGCAATAGAAACAACTTTAAAGAGGAACGCGTTGCAGGTTGCATAACGGATGTTATGAGCGTAGCTCATATGGGCAATTGGGGGGTAATGCCAAATATTTCAACAGGCGTTTAATTAGTCCACCGGGCCTTTAAGTGCAAAAGTATAACTTTATCATGGTTTTAAATGAGATAAGCCATCCCTGAAGATGGCATTATCAAATGCAAATACAGACGCAGTTTTGTAAAAATGTTGCCGCATTAAATGGCACACAACCAAAGTATTTGAACCAATTATACAGCGTTTGTGCGGAATACGCTGACAGCATCCCTCAGGCTTGCGGCCCGGCTTGCAAGTTCATCAGCAGATGATGCAGACTCTTCAACCAGTACGGCATTCTGCTGCGTAACCTGATCCATCTGTGTCACCGCAATATTTATCTGAGATATGCCCGCACTTTGTTCTTCAGAAGAAGATGAAATCTCTCTGACTAATTGAGATGTTTGCTCAATAGCTTCCACGCTTTGCTTAACTTTTTCACCGGCATCCCGGGCCATCGAAATTCCCTGTTCGGCATGCTCAACTGACTGCTCAATCAGTCCTTTAATCTCCTTCGCCGCTCCAGCCGATCGCTGTGCCAGTGCTCTGACTTCAGATGCAACAACAGCAAAGCCCTTGCCGTGCTCACCTGCCCGGGCAGCTTCAACGGCTGCGTTTAAAGCAAGAATATTCGTCTGAAACGCTATCCCGTCAATAACGGAGATGATCTCTTTAATCTGCCCCGCACTGTTGCTTATCTTTTCCATTGAATTCAGCACTGACTCCATCGCCTCACCGCCTCTTAAGGCCGCACTGGTAGCGGAATTGGCCATTTCAGCAGCATGACGGGTGTTATCCGCATTATTGCCGATGATTGACGATAACTGCTCCATGCTGGCCGCGGTTTCAGCCAGAGAGGCTGCCTGCTCTTCCGTTCGTGCCGACAGATCACCATTTCCGCGAGCAATTTCTTCAGATGACGTAGCAATAGTGACAGCGTTGCTTTTGATGTTTTCAACCGTAAGTGTAAGTCGCTGACTCATTTGCAGTAATGCCTTGAGCAGTCCGGCAGTTTCATTACGTCCTTTCACCGTAAATGTTGACGTAAGGTCACCACCTGCGACTTCAAGCGCAAGCTTTGAGGCTGCACTGATAGGCTTGGTAACGGAGCGAATGATAATCAGAGCGAAAATTACTGCTAACAAAACGATAAAAACAAGAACGGTCAGTAGAGCATATTGTGCATACCGGTGTTCCTTAATCTGCCCATTCAGCATTTCATTCAGTTCATTACCTCCGGCAATGGCGTAGTCGCTGAATTTGTTAATAGCGTGCGTAAAGAGCGCTGCATAGTCCTTCGGGTTCTGATTCGTCATGCTCCGGTTAATGAAAATCGCTTCAGCGGTTTTGAGAGCACTTTTTGCCTCCTCAACGGCTGCATCTGCATTTGCGCTAAATTTTTGCTTAAATGTGTTATCAGATAAAAATAGTTTTTCAGAATCCTGAGCAAATAAATTCAGGTTATACGAACCATTACTGATTAAGGACTCCATACGGACAGAGTCTGCTTCACTTATGCTTTCATTTCGGGCAAGAAGGGAAGTGCCGAATGCACGTATTTTCCCAAGGCTTTCGGTCAATTCAGGCAATGATGAAAAATTACTCGTAATTAAACGGTACGTGTTGATATCTGAATCGAGAGAAAGGCCGTAAAAATCCAGCACATCACGGTTCGCGTTCAAAAGGTTGCGGATGAGGAGGGCATGCGCATCAAGACTGGCTGTCAGAGTCAGTTGTGAAGAATCGATTCTCTGCTGTAACTGGCTCCACTGTGTGCGCACATCATTGATTTTGCTGATTATGGCAGCGCTGCCTTCTGTCTTGGCCATATCTTTGGTAATAACATCAGTGATGTTTTCAATTTCATCTCTGACCTGAACGCGGGACGGTGTTGCGGGATTTTTGGTTGCAATGGCAAGGGCGGTTTCTGCACGATGGCGCTGTAGCAAATTGAGTAGGGCTAAAATCCTATTTTCTACGGGTACACCTGTTACCTCCCTTTGCTTGTCCTGAATGTATTTATTACCTTCGGAAACAAAAAGCATGGTAGGAACTGAGAACAGGACAAGGGAAAACAGGCCCAGGATGGCAAATTTAGCGGTAAGACTTATATTGTTAAGAATCTTATTCATTTATAATTCCTAGTGAATTAATTCGTTATAGTGACAATTACAAAAGATACATTTGCAAAGCACCTTAACCTTTTTATCGGTTATTCCTTCATTAACTTTATACCGCATTGTTGATTTACTGCTTTACGGAATAAACTTTAAGTAACGTTAAACAAAGCACTTAAGCTAAATAATCATTTTTTCTCGGGATGAAGTTCTGTTCGCAGCGGCATTAGCCATTGCTTGATTTTCATCTGAGAATTTTTACTGAGATTTGAATGAGTCGGCTGAACTAAATGCGGTTCGCGCACATGTATTATTAATATGTCGCCGAAGGACGTTGTCTCGGGGGTGTAAGGTGAAGCAAAACTATCTGACCTAGCAGGCGCTTTGATCGCTGCGAGTGACCTACTCCCCGTTGATTCACTCATAACGCTGTTAGCAATGTCCGCTTCTCGCTCATAGCGGACCTCCAGCTCAGTCAGCATGTCCGCTCTGTGCCAGAAGCGGACGTTATCTTTTAATTAAAACGGCTCGTTACAGAGCCTGCTCTTAAAAAATTAATGCGGATGGCTGCCGGCAAGATGGCCAGAAGAAATAACGGGAAGGACATCATCCGACTCATCTGCCTGCTCCAGTTCGCGCAAAATGCCACAGTCGCGCGTTGCACGGTTGGCGTTACAATGACTCTGCAGCTCGCACAACTGCGTTTCCAGCATATTAAGTTCACGAATACGGGCCTGTACATGAAGAAGGTGCTCGTTTATCAGGTCGTTAACCATACCGCAATCTGCATCAGGCTGACTGCGTGCCTGCAGCAGCACCCGGATTTCTTCATGGGTCATATCCAGCGCCCGACAGCGGCGGATAAACATCAGTCTTTCCAGATGGGCACTGTCATAGTGACGGTAGTTATTTGCCTGGTCACGTAATGCTGCCTGCAGCAGCCCCTCACGCTCATAATAACGCACCGTCTCTACCGGACAGCCTGCCTGCCGGGCCAGTTCGCCAATTTTCATAACTTTTTCCTTGTACACTTGACCCTGTAGTTACTTCAGGGTCTTTAATGCCAGTATATGCTATGAACGAGATAAAAACATGAGTGACTGCTGTAGTAATAACAAGTGCGGTTCTGCCGCGTCCGGAGAGCGGACATCCGTCAGCTATACCTCTGCTGCCACGGCAGACGCCTCCGGAAAAACTTCGCAAAAAATGGCTGATGCCTCACCGGACTGTTGTAGTGCCGGAAGCTGCTGTTCATCGGAGAGTCTGAGTCAGCCTTCCGGGCCAGTGGCAGAACGCGACGGGAGCGATAGCGTTCAGACACGTCTGCGCATCGTGCAGATGGACTGCCCGACGGAAGAGACGTTGCTTCGTAAAAAACTCACAAAACTGTCTGACGTCAGTGAGCTTGAATTCAATCTGATGCAGAGGGTACTTACCGTGACCCACTCGCCGCAGGCACTGGAGCCGGTACTACAGGCGGTGCGCTCTCTGGGTTTTGACCCGGAACTGGCTGATAAAGTCACCCGGCCTGCCGGCATCAGTTGTTCAGGCAGCAAAGCGGAAAGCGCCTGCGGTTCCTGCTGCGCACCTGCGGCTGTCACTTCCGGTGAGCTGCAGGCACAGCAGTTGACCGCTGACGGAGTGCGTACCAGCATCCGCATCAGGCAGATGGACTGCCCGGTAGAAGAGGGCATGATCCGTAAAAAGCTGGACGGTATGTCGGCCGTTAAGGAGCTGGATTTTAACCTTATGCAGCGCGTTCTGACGGTCGTTCATGCACCGGGTACGCTGGAGCCGGTTCTGGCCGCCATTCGTTCGCTGGGCTTTGAACCTGAGCTCTCTGACAGCAGCGGGCGGCACGCGGCTACTGAGGAAAAGAAAAATCCCTGGTGGCCGCTGGCACTGGCCGGCGTTGCGGCAGCGGCCGCCGAAGCTATGCACTGGACAGGCATGCCGGAATGGCTGGAAGCAGTTCTGGCCCTGGCCGCTGTTGGTGCCTGCGGCCTGTCTACCTACAAAAAGGGCTGGATTGCGCTGCGTAACGGCAATCTGAATATTAACGCCCTGATGAGCATTGCTGTAACCGGGGCGCTGGCGCTCGGGCAGTGGCCGGAAGCCGCCATGGTAATGGTGCTGTTCACGATCGCGGAACTGATTGAGGCGAAGTCTCTTGACCGCGCCCGCAATGCTATTGGCTCCCTGATGACGCTGACGCCTGAAACAGCCACGATTCAGCAGCCGGACGGTTCCTGGACAGTGGCAGATGCCAGATCTGTACCCCTTGACAGCGTGGTCCGGGTAAAACCGGGTGAGCGTATCGCCCTTGACGGCAGGGTTGTCCGAGGCAGGACCAGCATCAACCAGGCACCCATTACCGGCGAAAGCCTGCCGATCGAAAAAGGAGAAGGCGATCCGGTTTTCGCCGGGACGGTTAACGGCTCCGGTGGTTTTGAATACCGGGTAACGGCTGCTGCCGGAAATACTACACTCGCACGCATCATTCATGCCGTGGAGGAGGCCCAGGGGGCAAAAGCCTCTTCGCAACGCTTTGTTGACCGCTTTGCACAGGTTTATACCCCCGTGGTGTTTGCAATCGCGGTTGCGGTTGCCATCCTCCCGCCACTGATGGCAGGTGAAAGCTGGCACGAGTGGGTTTATAAGGCGCTTGTCATGCTGGTTATCGCCTGCCCCTGCGCGCTCGTCATTTCCACGCCAGTAACTATCGTCAGCGGCCTGACGGCGGCAGCCCGCCGGGGAATCCTGATTAAAGGTGGCATTTATCTTGAAGAGGGCAGAAAACTGAAATGGCTGGCGCTCGACAAAACTGGCACGCTGACGCACGGTAAACCTGTACAAACGGATGTGATTATCTATACCTGGGTTGCCGAAGATGAAGGCCGCAGACTGGCTGCGAGTCTGGCGGGTTACTCCGATCATCCGGTTTCGCAGGCCGTGACAGCAGCATTAGAGGGTTCGCAGCGTTATGACGTTGAGCGCTTTGAAGCTCTGCCGGGCCGCGGGGTGCGGGGTGTCATCAATGACAGAACCTACAGCCTCGGGAATCTGAGACTGGCTGAAGAAACGAGCAGCTGCCCGGAGACTGTCAGGGCGACGCTCAGGGAACTGGAGTCCGCTGGTAAAACGGTCATCCTGCTCTGTGACAGTCATCAGGTACTCGGGCTGTTTGCAGTGGCAGATACAGTCAAAGAAAGCAGTCGCGAAGCGGTGAGCCAGCTGCACAGTCTGGACGTCCGGACACTCATGCTGACCGGAGACAATTCGAGTACAGCGCAGGCCATTGCCGTTCAGGTCGGTATCGATGAAGCCCGGGGTAACCAGTTGCCTGAGGACAAACTGCGCGCCATTGAAACACTTACGGCTCAGGGTACCACTGGCATGGTAGGCGACGGCATCAATGATGCGCCGGCGCTGGCTCGCGCCGATATCGGCTTTGCCATGGGCGCGATGGGCACCGATACCGCCATCGAAACCGCTGATGTTGCCCTGATGGACGATGACTTACGTAAAATCCCTGCCTTTGTCCGGCTTTCAAAACAGACTTACAGCATTCTGGTTCAGAACATCGTTATGGCAATTGGCATCAAAGCAATATTTCTGGCCCTGACCATTGCCGGCATGGGAACCATGTGGATGGCTGTATTTGCCGATGTGGGTGCAAGTCTGCTTGTTGTGGCAAACGGCCTGCGCCTGTTGCGTAAATAGCTGGTTATTATGTTGCCCGCTGGCTAACGGCGGGCAACGTCTGCTTTTCGCTCATAGCGGACATTTAGCATCTTCATGAAATGATCGCGCTACGTGAATTCTGTTGAAAATCCTATGTGATTCCCACAAAGCGTAAAAATTTGGCCGGGTATACCCAAAAGTCACCCCCTCAAATGCACCCATTTTATCATTAAGTCATTACCTAAAAGTCATGCTATGATAAGTCATCACCTATAAGTCATGGTAGCCTGAAAAATGTACATTTTTGCGTACCTCCGCGCATCTACCCGGCAACAAGATGCCGAGCGTGCTAAAAACAGCCTGCAGCAATTTGTAGCTGAGCGCGGCCATCGTGTAGCAAGCTGGTATGTTGAGAATGTTTCTGGTGCTTCACTTCAGCGGCCCGAACTTATGCGGCTACTTGAGAATGCCTCGCCAGGGGATGCCTTACTGATTGAGCAGGTAGATCGGCTTTCTCGTCTTGATGATGCTGGATGGGTAAAACTCAAGGAATTGATTAACAGTAAAAGTTTATCGATAGTAAGTTTGGATCTACCAACCAGTTACGTCGCGCTGGAGAACCATAGAAGTGACGACTTTACTGCTGCAATGCTCAGAGCAATAAATGCAATGATGTTAGATATGCTTGCAGCTATAGCCCGTAAGGACTATCAGGATCGCAGACGCAGGCAGCAAGAAGGTATCAAAAAAGCTGTTGAGCAAGGAAAGTTCAAAGGAAAGCAGGCTAACCATCAAATGCATAAAAACGTTATAAAACTGCGGCTACATAACGGGATGAGCATTAGTGAAACAGCCAATATTTGTGGGGTTTCTGAACGGCAGGTAATCAGGATTACTAAACGTTATCTTGCTGAGCATGATGAAAGTTTGCTTAATGAGTAGAGGTGATAAATGTTACAACCAAAGTTCTACAGACATTCTATGTGACTATTAAGCTCAAAGATTATTCTAAGGAGAGGCTATGGATAACTCAGCTTTCAACAGAGGAAGGCGTGCCGCCGGATTTTGGCTCAGGCTCTCTAAAAGCGCGAGAGCTGCTAACAATATTTGTATCGCATGGGCTGTCAGGCGTGAACTTCCTGCTTTTTTAGGGCGCATACCGGTTCCATTGGCGTGCTTTGTAGCGCTGTGTACTGCGGTCGCATGTGGAGTGATCTTCGGAACCATTATGATCATTGGCGGGATATTTGTTTATATGCTGTGCAACATAGCTATCAGCGGTGAAGATGGCTGCAGCGATGATCATGCCCCTTCTTATGGGACTGAGTGGCGTGATGGTTATGAGGGAACGGGGATTTATACAGGCTCATCAATGCCAGGAGCAACATCATCCAGGGTAGATAATTACGACGACGAGGAAGATTAGAGGGCATCCATGCCCACTAACAAAATCATAGCTTAGCGGCACTTTTAGCTGTATTTACAGCTGAGCCTCCCGCCTTTTGCACATCGTTTGTACCACTTTTGAACGCAGCATCCAGTGTGCCGCCAATACGTACGCCAGCCCATGAAAGTGCCCCCATCCATACTGCAGGCAGTACCAGAAACATCGTGGCCATAACAAAGTTCATGATCAGGTCATCCGAACTGTTCTGAAATCCGGCCATGTTAAAGCTACTGTGCGTGTCAGAGCTGTACAGCGCTGTCAGCAGCCAGCTGTCGAGCCACCGCGCCAGCTCCCACCAGAACGTCAGGAAGTTCAGCGCAAAAAGCACAAACGTAAGCGTAATAACGGTCTTAATTTCATAAGCAGAGAACGCCAGGATAAGCGGCAGAATCACCACTACGGCCATGAGCAACACGGCCTGGACCATTGGCAACGCCTGGCGCATGGCATCAAATGCTGGGAACGCTGCCAGACTGCCTAACGCGGTGCCGCCGATTGCAGCTACGCGGGCTACGGAGTTATCGAGCGTGAAATCGGCGTTGCCTCCGTAGCCGGCATAGACGTGTCCGCCCTGTGATACGGTCAGACTCTCAGGACTGACCAGGCGGCGGATAATAGCCTCTTTATAGTCCGCTGAGTTGCCCCCGATCATTTTCATGGCAGCTGTCAAACGGGTCCATAATCCCGGGTCAGCCTGATCGACGACGCGAGCCTCCAGCCCGGTATCAGCGCTATTCCACCACTCGCGGCATGTCGGATAGCCGCCCCGGCCTGTATCCGGCCTTCCGCTGTCGCGGCTTTCATTCCAGGCAAATTCAGCCCTGGGCGTTTTCGATTGCAGGCTGCCGTAATAATTACTGAGGAAAGTTTTGCTGCCTATCCACTCAATATCACGCAGCGCGGCTTTGTCTTTCGTCTGCCCCTGATCCTGACGTTTCCACATATACAGCGCGAGCGAATAGCAGTCGTTGGTAAAGTCCTGCAGCTCCTCCGCGAGAGATTTGTTGTTAATACGCGTGTGCTGCACCTCGAAGCGGAGCTGACGCATGTCCGGACGGCAGGGGATAGTGGCAACAGACGCCTGGGTAATGCCCTTTGCCAGCTTGTGAATCAGATACCACCAGACCGGCGCGGCAGCCGTCTGATCATTAATGCTCGATATGACCGGTGAATATCCCGTGTCATCGGGCGCTTTTGGCGTCCACGTCCCGCAGCTCTGCGCACGCGACGTGTCATATTTTATCGTGCTCATATCGACGTTCATCAGCGGCATACAGCAGGCAATCATCACCAGAAAAGACGTGTAAACCGCGTGCTCCATGCGGGGTATGGACAGGGCACCTTTATTCCCCTCATCTTCACCTTCTTCACGCACTTTCAGCCAGATGCCGATAAGCCGGAAAGCGACAGGCGCGGCAAACAGGCCGGTCGTGATGAGAATATTCCAGAGTCCGTTGTTAACCACCCAGCCGAGCAGGGTAAGGAAATATTCCAAGTAGCTGTTAGTCAGCATCAGGACGCTCCCGTGCCGCCGAGCAGCACTAGTTCACAGACAACGGCAAAAATAAGGCTGACAGCCGCAATGCGGATCAGCGGCTGCCGGTGTTGCGGGCCGAAGCCCGGTGCACGGAAAACTTTCACAAAACCCCACGCAAGCACACCATAAATCGCCAGGCGCCATATCAGCCAGCCATAGCGGGCATGCTCCATCCAGTCGCGAAATGTAGCGGCCTGTGCAGGATTTTTTATTGCCCGATCCGCGACGATGAGCCCGCCCAGCAGAAATGCCAGTAGAGCGCCGGCAGTACACAGCACGCGAAACAGCGCGGGGTGCCGACGGAAAAATGAGGCGCGTGTCGCCCCGTTATCGGTTTTCATAGGCTGCGCTCTCATCAGTTGTTTTCCGTCTCAGGAACGGCTAGATGGTTCATACGGTTGTCGGTGCTGTCATCGCTCTGCGTCTGAGGATTACTGTTAACGCGCCCGTTTTCCCGATCGATAATGGTGAGCACTGAATTACGAGACAGCTCGCGCTTAAGCTCCATTTCATTTCGTAAAGCGGTGATCTCACGATCGATGGCCGCAACGCGACGATCGCCTTCCTCAATGGCCGCATTCTGCGCGGCTGCGTTAGGCTCAGACATGCCGGTAACAATCATGCGGCGCATAATCAGCGCGGTTTCAACCGTATCCGCCATCGCCAGCTCGCCGGCGAGGCGGGCGGTCAGGGCTGCGTTATCAGGATCCCGCTGAAGTGCTCTGATAACGCCTGCAGTGATGGGCAAACTGCCTGTTTTGAGCTTTGCCAGGTTAGTCGCGTTGGGCTGTTCGGTGCCGTTAACGAGTTTTACCAGCTGTTCAGTATTCTCTTTGGTGGTCTCTTCCAGAATCGGAGCAAAGCCAGTGCCGGCCTGAGTAGCCCCCGGCTGCTGTTCGTCATCGCCGCTTGTACACTGAGATGCATCGCTGCAGGTGCGCAGGGAGCTGTCTCCCACAACCTGAACCACGGCTTTAGCGGCTTCTTCAGCACTCGCATATTTTCCGCAGGCTCCCCCGTTACAGCTGTTGCTGCTGATCGTGTCAGAGCTCAATACCGGCAGGCTGTTCATCATATTGAACCCTGCGGCCGTTAAGTCATGCGTTGGCCGGATGGCCTTCTGCCCCTGACCGCCCCGTTTTTGTCCGCCGATCCAGTTCTGGCCTGAGTTGCCCTGCAGCTTGTCCGCTGAGTTATTCACGCGGACAGCATCAGCGTCTCCACTGTTAACAAGCGATCGGTACTCATCCATTACCGCGCCCTGCGTCCATTTGTTGTTGCCGGCAAAATCCATCATGCGCTTCGACATGTTCTGGCAGTTGAGCTGGGCTTTATCAAAAGAGACGTTTGCCTGCAGCACGCCGTTTGTGAGCATGTCGTACAGGCCGGGATTGGCACGCTGGATAATCATTGCCGGCAAGCTGGCGACGGCACCGGTGGCGTTCTGAACCACGTCGCCCATGAGATTTTTGAAGCCATTTGTTACCCCGTTGAGCTGATTACCGACCGTCGTTTTCAGGTCGAAGTTGCCGCACATCAGGTCGCTGCTCCAGCCTGCGCTCATACCGATTTTACGCATGTTGCTGCGCGTTGCCGGCTGTGAAATCACTGAGCCGCCGCCGAGCGTATAGTAGAGCTTGTCAGAAACCGCGCCGCTGACGTCCTTGCCGTAGCCTATGGCGCTGTTATTTACGGAGGGCAGTGAAATACCGAATGTGCCGGACTGGTTATCATCAGCTGCCTGCGCGGATGCCGCTGCGGACGCAATACACAGGGCAAGTGCGGCCGATTTAAATTGAACTGGTGACATTGTGCCTCTCAGAAGTCAGTTGAATAGAGGAAGGTCTGGCCGCGTCGCTTGCAGCAGCTGTAGGGCTGCCATAGCGCATAGGCTTCGTTGCCGTCCTGAGCAATGGGATACGCGCCGTCAGGGAAGACGGCGCAGGAAGTAGAAAGCGTGGGTGAAAGGCGCTGCCATTTATGATTCGCCGTGCCCGTGTTTTCTTTCACCTCTCCTGGCGGCCAGTAGCCGGCTTTGTGCGTGCCCTTGAGTACCTGATAAACGTGAGGCTGCCCGGACCGGGTGATAATGTCGGCGACCCGCTGCGCGACCACGGCAGAGGCTTTGTCATCGTCCGTCTGGCTGACGAAGCCTGAGCGGGGATAAATATTGCCCCACATGTTGGCGTTGACCTGGCTGCCCAGTTCACGCTGGCCGGGAACCAGCGCCTCGGGATACAGCGATTCAGGTAATCCCGATCGCCAAACAAGTGAATCCAGCGTGCTCAGAAAGTAGGGATTAAATGGCGTGGCGGCGGTATTGCATGAATAACCGGGAATGCTGCCACCAATGACGGAGGTGGCTGGGTGGCCTATCGCATCGGCGTACTTGAATTTGATGTTCGACTTACGCTGCCCGGGAGTCTTAATATCGGCGGCATTACCACCGCCGGCTGGCGCCCCGCTGGTCAGCGCGTTATCGATCGTACCGGATGCGCCGCTCATAAACGCCATTTCTGTCCAGGGATTACCACCCGGGCCGGTGTAGGTGGACACTACGACTTCAGGAATGAAGTGCGTCACTTTAACGGAGGTTTTCACCGAACAGCCAAAGGGCGTACACATCAGCCAGTAACAGATGCCGCTGACGCGCCAGCTTATACAGTCCTGAGTGATGGCGCTGGCAATGATGCCGGCAGTATTAATGGCAGAAACCGTGGCCGGCGTCGCGGCTGCTACCAGCACGGTGGCAACGCCGGCGGCACGGAAGTGTGTTTCTGGGGAGAAGCGCATCATTTACCCCCCTGACTGCGAAGCATGGTAGCCCGCGCAACGTCGGACGTGCCATAAACCACATCCCGGTCATCGAAAACGACGGCAGGGAACTTATGTAGCCCGATCTCCCAGGCATGCACAACCTGCCGGTATGCCTGAGCAATCTGCTCCTGCTGTCCGGGCCACTGCGGCGACTGAATGATTTCGCGGGCCTGCTGAGCGGCCAGCTGCGGATCTGCAGCCAGCTGGCCGAAAATGGAGTTCTGCAGGCGGTCGGGGCCATCAAGCCAGACAACAGAGCTTTCTTCAGACAGATTCTGAGGAGGATGTACGGCATCGGTATAGACAACGGTGCCGGCCATCAGCTGAAACGGTATAAACAGGAAAAATGAGTTTAATAGCCTGAGTCGCATAGCGGATCTCCTTCACGGTAACATGCCGTCAGAGTGGCAGCGCCGAGTCAGGCTTTCAGTAGTAAACTCTTTTTCAGAAAATGAAAATTTAGTTATTTCAAGAAAAAACTATTAGTAGAAATATAAACAGAGTAATTTATACCTCTGAAAATATTATAAAATGTTACTAGGTTAAGGTGGTTTTTATGAAGCTAGATTTTTTCAAGCCAATAGTAGACACTAAGGATTACCATCCTAACTTTGAAAGGCTTCTGCCCGACAAATATAACAGCGCAAAAAGGCTATTTAATGATTGGGCGTCTGGTTTTGATGATAGAGACGGTAAGTTGGTTAAAGAGTTTCAGACGACTTTTAACTCAACTTTTTGGGAGGTCTACCTACACGCCACTTTTAGAAGCTTAGGGTTTGAAATTGATTTTTCCTATGCATCACCTGATTTTAATTTAAATAAAAACGGGTCGGAAGTTATTGTTGAGGCCACAATTTGCAATTCTGCAAATGGAAAAACCCCAGAATGGGATCGGGCTGAGGAATATAAAAGTTCGATTCCAAAGAGGTTTTGGGATTTAAATAAAGAGGCAATGATAAGGATTAATAACTCAATTGTATCAAAGGTAAATAAGTACGAAAAAAGTTATAGTAAATTACCACACGTTAAAGGAAAGCCATTTGTGATTGCTTTGGCTCCTTTTGAACAGAGGTTTTTCAATCTTCAGAATGACCGCCCTATAAGAGCTGTTCTGTATGATGAATACATCAACGAAGACATATACTTAGACAACCCTGAGCGTTATCCTGATGGCCCTCCAGTGCAAAACTTAGGATTTGTAGAAAAAGATAATGGTGCAGAGATACCCCTCGGTATTTTTAACGATAATCAATATGAATGCGTGAGTGCTATAATTTTTAACAATGCGGCTACTTTCAGCAAGCTCCAAGCTTTAGCAAACAAAAATGGTGAAAAGGTAATGATCAGTTCAACATGGTCAACCCCTCCAACTGGTAAGCCAGAACACATCGAAGGTTGGTCATCAGACTATAAAGAAAACATAACTGATGGCCTTATGATATTCCATAATCCATTTGCAAGAATCAAGGTTGACCCAAAATTATTCCGAGCTGAACGTATTTTCCAAGTTTACGCAAGTGATGAAGAATGGACCTTAATATTTGAGAATTATGAAGACAGATTATTAACAAGGTCAGCCTATTCATTTTAATTTAAAACTTAATTATAAGTCAGTGGGTTATAGTTGGTTTTTAAAACCGGCCTTGCGGCCGGTGATAATTTGAGGTTTGAATTAATCTGAGAAAATGGAGTTAATCCACAGTGTTAGGTAAACCATATCCGCAGCGTCAGGTACGTTTACATGCCAGCGTGGCGAATCGAATTCGTGATCCAGCGGGAGACCGGCACGGCCTTCCTGCGTCAGCAGAATGTCCGCACGCTTGCCTCTGCTGTCCTCAATATGAACCGACACGCAGCTACTCTTACCAATACGATGTGGATTACAGGTGATCGTTACCGGCGATTGCAGCCTTGACCTCAACGCGTTCTCCATTGCTTTAAGGCGCTCTGCCGTCGTTGCCGTCATCGCGGGCTCACCCTGCGGATGCAGCCTGAACATAGCAGGGGTTGGCGTATCGTCCGGCGCAGGGCGCTGGATCAGAGGTTGCGCATACTTGAGCTTAATCATGCGGTCAGCATCTCTCTCTTATCATTGTGTTCGGGCATCCCGTCCGCATCTTCCTTCATCAATCCACGCAGACGATCCAGTTTTTTCGCTACGAGAATAGCAGCATCCAGCTCAGAACAGTTATGTTTACGCATCAGCGCTTTACGTTCGGCTTTCTCTTCTTTTTCCGTCATCCCGAGCGCGAGGTAAAGGCTGGGCGGAACAGCGCGGAACAGCGCTTCAATTTTCTTCGAGAGCACCACACCTTCGGTATAGCACCGTGAGAGTTTACTGGCGGAAAGCAGCACGGCTTTTTGTTCTTCTGAAAGCGTTCGGAAGCGGGCAATATCCTCCACCTCTTTTTTCGGCATCGTCAGACAGATCCACCACTCCGCCATATTCAGCATCTTGCCGGCAGCGTTCGGGTAATCCTCAAGGTTCTGAGTGGCAAGCCACAGCCATGCGCCAAGCTTACGCCACATTTTGACTACTTTGGTCATGTAGGGGGCGAGAAGTGGGTTAACTGTCACAACGTGCGCCTCATCCACGGTGAAAACAATGTCACGTTCAAGGTACTGGTCACGTTCGGCAATGTTGTTGATGGTGTTCGTCAGCGACACCATCGTGAGCGCCATCTGCGCCTCGTACCCTTCACGGGCAAGGTGCGCTAGGTCGATCAGCGTAACGTCCGCCTCCGGCCACAGAGAGCCCTCCTGGTTAAAGAGCTCTGCCTCAAAGCTTCCGTGCTGCGTAAACATGCCCAGGGATTCGGCCATTTCAGCCGCTTTCGCCCGGCGGGTTTCATTACGTACCTGCCCGTTGCCGCTTTCAGTCTCCAGTGAAATGGCGTTAAGCGCATTCTGCAGGTCGCCTGGCAGCATCTGGCGGCCTTCCTCTAGGGTTTTACGCGCGGCCATAATCAGCGCCTCGCGGATCATGGCGCGGTCAGCACGTTTCAGCGCGGCGTCTTCTTTCGGGTCGCCGCCGGTAATCATCATTCGGGCAGAAATCTCCATTTCGCCCAGAATGTCGCGCTTACCGTTCTCTTCATCATCATCTGGATCGTCTTCAATATCCGGCAGGTCACTCTCATCAATTGCCGGGGCGGGCGCGTCGCCGTCAAACAGCTTATGCGCATCAGCAAAGGGGGGCAGCGATACGCCGCTGCCGGGTTTGACGCTGACTTTGTTAACCGTAAGGCCCAGACTTTCAAAGTAGTCAGCGGTCAGCCCGAAACTGTTACCGGCTTCCGCGATGAACAGACGCGGGCGGTGCACGGCCATCAGCTGACAGAGCATCGAGCAGAGCGTGGCCGATTTACCTGCGCCGGTCGGTCCGAACAGCAGCATGTGCGCGTTCTGAGAGCGGTCATCCTTGTTCAGAGGATCAAAATCAAGCACGTCGCCGCCACGGTTAAAAAAGCTGAATCCGGCGTTGCCGGTCCCGGTTTCGCGGCCGGTGACGGGCAGCAGCCCGGCAAGATGCTGAACCCACGTCAGGCGGGTATACCAGTTTTTTTTGTCGTGCTGCGGGTTAAAGCACATAGGCAGCGCTCGCAGCCAGGTGTTAAGCGGGCCGGTTTCATGTTCAGCGCGCACCGGCTGCAGCCCTTCGTTCAGGAGTACGGTGCTGAGCTCGATGCGCTTACGGTTCATTTCAGGCATGTCTTTTGCCCGGAGCACAAAGGTGATGGCGGCGCGATAAAGTTTGTGGCGGTTTCCCAGCAGCTCCTTGACCGCCGCAACGTCCTGACGGACGCGCCCCGACTCGGTATTCTCGCCGATGGCGTTTTTCGCCAAGCGGTTAAACTTCTCTTCCAGCGTGTCCTGCGGCTCAGCGACAACTGTCATGCACAGCATGGTGCCTTCGGGGAACGTGTCCATCAGCGCGTTAATTTTCTTTTCACCACGGCTCTTTTCTCCGGTGAGCGTGCCGGGCTCGGGGGGTTTACGCAGGCGCTCCACGGAAATGGCTGAATGGGCAATGTTATCCAGCCACCACACGCCGTTCTCAACGTCAGAACGTGGCGGTGTGAACAGCAGGGTTTCGGTGAAATCATTCTCTACGGGGATCATGCCAGCAGGCGTGTCGCGACTGTCTTCATAGGCAGCTGCGCGGTAAAACGCTTCTTTATTCATGCCCTCGGGCGCAGGATTGAACATCCGCAGCAGCCAGGCGTGAACCTGCAGACCGTTCTGACGCTTGCAGTGGATGTTCACGCTGGAAAAGGCGCTGCAGAGGCGCTCACACGCCTGATTCAGCATGCCAATGGGTGACATTAAATCAGCGCTGTTTTTTGTCGCCCAGCGGTAGATAACCATGCGCGTGCGCCGCTGCTGCCCGCGCCACGGCTGGCCGGTGATCAGCTTGTCTTCAAAGAGACCTTCAGGACGCGCAATCCCGCGCATATGCTGCTCAGTCTCCTTAAGCCACGCCTCGGTAAACTCGCTGCCCTGCGCGTGCGGCCTGACGTAGCCGCGCAGCCGGTTAAGGTAGGCATCAACGTTATTCTCATCCTGACAGTAGAACTGCACGATCCAGGGATTGCTCGCCAGATCGTCAAAGCTGTCCTGCAGCGCATCTTCCACCACGTCGCGGATCTGCTCCAGGCGCTCGTCAGGACGGCCTTCGGTTGCCGCCGGCGTCACTTCATATACGGCTCCCACGGAGAAACCATCATCAAGCAGCAGGCACTGCTCCGCGTCCAGAAACTCTGCCCACGGCAGATAATCAACGATAGACGGATTGTGTGAATAAACGCGCTTTTCATCGGCCTGAGACATTTTACCGGGACGGGCAACGGGCTCCGGACCGGCTTGCTCAGAAACGTCAGTTAAGTGACGGTTTTTTTCAGGGGATTTCCCTTTAAAGAGTCCAAACATTACAGCGCCTCCGTACGTTCGCCAGGCATGGCGTACTGCGTCTGGTCATAGAAGGGGAAAACTGTGCTGTAACCTGGCACGGGGGTGTTTCCGTGTGCGAGATGAGGGAACACGTACATCACCATGTCAGGATTAGGCAGCCGCGGGAACTGCTGGCTGATTTCGGACTCCTGCGTGCGGCTATAGCTTCGATCGTCGCGAAGTGCGGCCTGTTGCTCACTGTCAGAAAGGCCTCGGCGCAGCGTGCTGCGGGCTTCACTGCCTCGCGAGACGCCTGATTCACCGTCGGTGCCTTTCCACAGCTCCAGCATGTTGCTGTTGCCCGGCGGCAGCATTTCATCTTTGTTTGTGGAGCAGCCGGCAAGCGTGCTGGCTGCAATAATCATGAAAACCCCGAATTTTGCAGTAATACCCATGGTTATTCTCCTCAGTCCAGTCCGCCGGTGCTGCCGTCTTCGCCAGGCAGGGTAAAGTCGTAACGCACCCGGCGGCCCTTGTCTTCATAGTCGATCGCCAGCTCGCGGGTAATGTGTACGGCAAGTTTTGCCCCCGGCTGTACGTAGATAGCGTCAAAAGTCTGCCCGTAACGCTGTTTGACCCACTCGGTGATTTCGTCAGAACTGCCTGAAATCGCCTTGCCCAGAACGGCCTGTCCGGCGTCGCCGGTAAGGGTGGAGGTCACGCCGCCGTAGGCGTTGGTCTGGCTTGTCGTCTGGTTCTGGCCGATGGCATCTCCCGCCGCGCCGGCTGCGCCCAGCAGTCCGATCGTTGGTAGATAGCTTGAGGCATTCGACTTGCGCGTGCCGGAGATGCAGGGGATCCCGTTTTCATCAGAAATCCAGCCGATACCGCCACTGGTGCCGGTCTCTTTACCGCCGCTCTGGTTGCTGTTATTGCCGCCCTTGCCGCTGCGGTCCGGCTTCGGCAGAGTACGCACGGTGCCGTCGGTAAACACAAAGGTGACGCTGTTGACCTGACCACGCACGCAGGACAGGGTCCAGTCGCCGGAGGCGGTGCCGGAGACGATCGCACCCTCAACGTCCGGCAGCTCAATGCCGTTAGCCGTCAGGTTGTCTTTTCCGATAAGTACCTTAAAGGGATAAGGGTCGGTTACGGTGCCGTTGATCGGCACGCGACCGAGCAGTGCCGTCATGGCGCGGCTGCCAATCAGCGTGGAGTTCTCCGGAAGCGTATACACCGGTTCGGCCTCTTCTTCCGCGCCTTTTTCAGCGGTTGACCCCTTTACCTGCTGTTCATAGCTGCCTTTTTGCTTCGTCAGCGCGTTTTCACTGAGAAACGACGTCGGGAACTGTGAACCGCCGGTGCTGCTGCCCGACGCGCCATTTTTCTGCGCCGATGACGTGGAGGGGCTGTCCTGGGGCGTGACCCACATTAAGCCATCGCTGCCGGAGGCCGGGGCATTGCCACCGCCGGCACCCATACCGTCGAGACCCAGACCCAGCGGGATATCGCTGTCAGACCCTTTTGCCTTGTCTGTAATATCCTTACCAGCACTCTGCAGTTTATTCGTCAGCTCGTTGATTTTTTGCGTCAGGACGTTCTGCTGCTGGCGCATCTGATTTTCGCGCTCGTGATAGCTTTTCTCCACGCCCTGAACGGCCTGATTGACCTGTCCGGAAACGTTGGTATTGCGCTCGCGCAACTTTTCATTTTCATCCAGCAGCTTGGCATTCTGCCGGTTGAGAGAATCCTGCTGCTGACGAACGGCATTAAGCGAGCCCACGATCGTTTTCAGCGTGTCCTGAGGCGTATCGCCCTCGATGCCGAGCGCCTTGAGTTCCTGCGGAGACAGGTTTTTTAGCGCGTCATTTGTCTGTGCATGTGCAGTCTGCGTGGCGGGCTCCTGCGGCTTGCTGTTATGGCTTTTCACTGCAATAAATCCGCCACCAACCAGGATGGCCGGAACCAGCACTTTAACCAGTCCGTTTGACTTAATTTTCATAGCGGATCACCTTCTGGGCTGGGCGAGTAGCAGCCTTATGTGCGACGGAGGGCTCACGTACAAAAGCGTCATCAGGGCGACCGGCGGTAACTAGGTACAGTGTGGTTGTGTCTTCCGGCGTGCCGGCGGCACCCAGCCAGCGGTGCTGAAAGGTGGCCGTGACAAACTGGCCCTGCAGCTCTCGCGGATCGAGCACAACCTTCTGCGACGAGCTGTTACGGATCCTCAGCGCGATGACGGTACGACCGGCCACGCCCCAGCCGGCTACCGGTGACACAGTCACGGGGGCCGAGGGGTATAATGTCGTAATGCGTGATGGCAGGTGCGGGTTAACGGGATGAATGCCCGGCACGGCTTCAACGGTGCGCACCGGTGCATACAGGTTCTGGGCTGCGTAACGCGTCAGCAGTACCGGAACAGGAGCCTTATAGCTGACTTTTTTACGCTTCGCCTGCGTGCTGTTGCCGTCGCTGGCGGCTTTCTGTGCGGTGCCGGCGGCAGCACTGCTGACCGTAGTGACGTCACCGCTGTAAACGATTTTAACCGGCTCGGCTGAAGCGGTGGCCGTTGTACGGACGTCCAGAAGAATAACCTCCCCGCTTTCCATGTCCTGCAGCTGCAGGCGCGACTGAGGGAAATCACTGTCGGCTTTGAGATAGACCGCGCCGCCGAGGCTCTGCACGCGCAGCTTGCCGTTCAGTGCCGGCGGAAAACCCACGCGCACGTTTTTATCAACGAAAATTACGCGTTCCTGACCAGTTTTGAGGGGGATCTGCAGCGGTACGCGTTCCCATTTCATCAGCTCGTCCGCTTGCGCCGGCGCGGAAAGCATCGCTGTGGCCGGCAGTAGTGATAATGACAGCGCCACAAGGCATGCACGAGATCCTGAGGTAAAAGATGGATTCAACATCAGAACATCCCCTTTCTTTCTGGTTTCGGCTGTTCAGGTGCGGCGGCTAGACGCTGCGGGATGCCTTCATAGCAGTCCAGCGCCATACCAAATGGATTAGATTCAGAGTCGCCGTCCCAGCGCACGACTTTTAGCGGATAGCGCACCATCGCGCGTTTAACCGGCTCGGTGAGGTAGTATTCGTCGGCAACAAGGTCGAGTTTCACCACCCAGTTATCACGATCGATGACTTTCACGCTGTCACCTGAATAACCGCGCCCTGGAATTTCATAAACGACGCGCACGCGGTCGGTCAGTTCGTTTTTTTCACCGCGAACTCTTGCATCCTCAGTAAGAAATGCCTTGCACTGTGGCGTCAGATAAGCTGAAAGCGACTGAATGCGGGCGGGATAGTCCACTTTGCCGTTTTTAGGCCAAGCGTTCAGCTGCTGGAAAATGTAATACGTAAAGCCGTAAACGGTCGGAGGCGGGATTTCCCACCACGGGCGTGTGCTGCCTTTACGCAAATCAGGCGGGTTGTGGATGGTCAACTTTTCAGGTGCCCGCATCCAGCCCGCCATTGCGGTAACCAGCAACAGCAGCAACACTACACAGGCCGCCCGCAGGGTAAAAATATGCTGATCGCGGCCCTTAACCGCGTGGCGAAAACGACTCATTTGGTACTCCTGAGGTTTTTGCTGCGTCGCAGGGACCAGCCCCGCGAGTCAATAATCAATCTGGGATCGCCCAGCCCCATACGGCGCTTTTTTAAAGCAAACCGCTGCCAGAGAAAATTCTCGGGTTTGCCACGTTTTTTACTGCTGAGCCACCGGCCACCAAAAGCGATTAGGACGAGAGGAAAAAGCAGCGTTACCGTTGGCACAATCAGCCAGCTGAAGAACGGGAGCAGAAGCAGGGAGAGAATAAAGCCAACCGCTACACCGATTAGCGCCGCAAGCCCTAATTCGGGGGTGGTAAACCCCCGAAAGACCACAGGCTCAGCGTTCAGGCGATCCGGTAAAAATCTTATGGTCGCCATTCTGAAATATCCTTAGGCGATGATTTCGGCAGACTTACCGAGCAGCCAGATGATGGCAACCAGCAGCGCGACACCAACGACCACAATCGAACCAAACTTCACCCAGGTGGCGCGTTCGTTACGCACTTCGTTAAAAGTAACTAGGCAGTTCTGGGCAACCATAAAGAATGCAATTGCGCAAAGCACGAGTCCACCCAAGACCAAGCCATCCTGGATATACCCCGTCAGCTGACCATTCAGACCGGTTCCGGCACCACTTGAAGAAGGAGCTTCAACGGTTGGCAGGTCCGCAAAGGCCGGCTTAACAGAAAGCCAGCCGAACAGGCTCACCGCCAGAGCGCGAACATAAGAAGACTTAGCCTTAGAAACTGAACGGGATACAACAGAAGCAAATTTAGACATGATTTCACCTGCATTAAGGGATTGAGTAAGGGTTAACTGCCAAACATCCAGATACTTACAACTAACAATAAAACTGAGCGGACAACGGCTCTGCCCACCGCGCCTTCCTTCAGGCGCTGATTTGCCCAGCCCGAGTAAACGTCAACAATTGCCCAGGCTGCCCACCAGAACATGAAACCGAACAGAAGCCCGAGGCAGAGAAGGTGCAGACCTGATGGCTCAAGATTTCCGGAACCCGCTTTGAAGGCTGCTTCCTGTGCAGCTGTCATCGCCATCAGGGACGCTCCCGGCGATAATTTCCCGCCACGCTAGACAAATCGCGGGGTTGGGCACGCGTTGGTTCCATATAGCGATCAATACCGGCGCTGATGGTCTTCAAATCGCCATTAGCACGCTGGTAGTCGAAGAAGTAGCGGCCACGCTCCGACGGATCAGCCTGTGCTGCGGCAACCCGCGCCCGTTCCAGCGAAGCCTGAACCTGGACGATCATTCGCTGCGCGGATGCCAGCTCGTCTTTCTCAGATGCAGACGCCGGAGAGGACGCGAGAAAGGTCAGGCCCAGCACACCGCCGCATAACAGAAGTTGTGTCGCCGGACGAAGAGATTTCATATGCACCTCCAGTGGTTGTTGAGTGCGGTAAGCATGCGAAATCTGGCTGCCGGGTTCAGCCGTTAACTCTTTTTGGAAAAATAAAAATTTAGAGTTCAGCGCAAATGCTGATTTATATTGAGAAAAGACACCTAGTTTGTTGTAACTAACTTAAAAGCACTGACGCCCCGCTATGCGGGTTGTCTGCTGACGGCAGGCTTCTGAAAACAAGTTTCAGTAGCCTCCGTCCAGCTCCGAGTTAAGGTCACCGAAATGATTAATTTAGTTCGTGCATGAATAATTAAAGGAAGGGATTTGATCTGGACCGACAGTGGTATATACACGTTGAAAGAAATTTACTGATAGCAAAAAATACAGCCTGCGGCGTACAGGCTGTATGTCATCATGGTTAGAGATATTTTTTGAACGATGCTGTTGTTACCGTAATGGTCAGCCCAAGCATTAACGCTGCAGGCAACAGCAGAAAGTTTGGATAAACCGCTGAAGGCCATGAAAGGTAGGCCATCACCGGCAAATACACAGCCGGTTTAATCAACCTTTTTGCGCGGTGGTACAAAAAAGACGACTCGTAACCGGCACCAAAACGGCGCAGATCACGACGGCCAAGCCCTTCAACCACGGCAACACATATAACCAGTACGAACAGCGGGACAGAAAGAGCAATAATGGTAACGCGGATCAGCGTCACGATAGAAACATATACCGTTGCCAGCATGTACTGCTGCAGATAATTACCCAGCCAGCTGCTGGCACCTTTAAGGTTGCGTGATACCTCATTGCCGCTGTTCATTTCGGCCTGATATGTCTGCTGTATCCAGCCGATGATCCCACTGTCCACAAACGCCCATTGATAGGCATCAGTCACCCAGCGCGTCACTGTTACAGCCGGCTCGGAAAGCAGCAGGCTGCGGGTAAAATCAGAAGACAAATAGCCAAACTCGGTATTCATCACCGCCTGGCTGTGCGCGGCACCCATTTCAGGCCAAAAGAACGCAATCCCGACATATTCAATGACAAGGCTCACTATCAGTGAAGCCAAGATCACGCCAACGAGTTTCCACGGCCAGCCCCAGACCAAGTTGTAAAGCAGGCCGTGCTCACGCGGTTGCGCGGGGTACTGCTGCGGATATTGCTGCGGTGCGGTACGACGTGCCTCAGCCATTGTTATCTCCCTTCACTGGCGTAGCTGCAGAACTGCGGCTGTCCCACCACCCTTCACTGCTGTGATAATTCCGGCGCATCTCTTCTGCAAGCCGCGCGATGTTCTCAGGCATATGCACGTCACCTGCATCGCCTGCCGGCAGCGGCATACGAATTTTCCAGAGCTGGCCACCCTCAAGCAGCGCAAACGCCTGACCTTTAGGCAGTGTGACAATGTCGGCAGGCTCAAGCAGTGGCACCTTAATGGTGCCGACGCGATCCTGAGTGCTGGAGGTAAAATCGTGATTGACAGTGACGTCAGCTGAATCCTGATGACCTGAGACCAGCGTTTTACTGTAGATTTCAACCTGCGGCAGCTGTGATGTCAGCAGCTCTGCCGTCCGGTTTTCTCGCACGCGCAGCATGATCAGGTTATTGAAGTTACCCTGAACCTGAGAGGTTTTGGCCGCGCTCCCGATACGGGCTTCGATATCAGATGAGGTCTGCGTATAGGCCGTCACCTGCATGCCCGCACCGCCACCTTTATTGATGAGCGGGATAAACTCATTGCCCATCAGTTCGTTGAATTCATCACAGTGCAGGTTAATGGGGTCTTTACCCTCTTTTGAACCCGGCAGGCCGCCGTTGATACCGTGCTTGTAGATGTGACCGGCCACGCTCACCAGATCGGCAAACATACTGTTACCTACGGCGCTAGCAACCTCGCTGTCGCTGAGCGCATCAAGCCCCACGTAAACGATGCCTTTTTTACGGATAACCTGCTCCCAATCAAAAATAGGGCGCGGATCTTCCATATTCAGATAATCGGGAGACAACAGCTCCGCCGTTTTACCGGTGGTCAGTTTTTCCAGTAGCGGCAGCAGTGACGCCACAATTTTGTCAAAGTAGGTACGGTCATAACGTACTGCAGAGCGCAGTCCGTCAAGTATCGGGTCATACAGTGCGTTTCCTGCGTCCGAACTCAGCGCCACTTCAACTGCCCAAATCCGGATAGCTTCAGGCTGCCCCTGCATGTTGCGCGGCACGTCGTCCTCACCAAATGCGTTGGCATTGTTCTCGATCTGACTGTTCAGTTCGGGTAGTTTCTCAGTAATGATTTTGTCGGCGTAACGCAGATACAGTTCGGCGATGTTGTTCACATAGCGGGTGATGAGCGTGTAATCCGGGCGTTCCCCAAGAGCAACCAGCGCCCGGGCAACGATATTCACGAACCGCCAGGCAAACTCGCGAAACGCTGCGCTGTTACCTTCACCGCTGAGCTGGCCGGCAACGCGGGTAGCCACCTCTGATACGCGCCCGAAGCGGCCTACGGCGTTATACCGCGCGGAAATATCAGGCCAGCCCAGATGGAAAACGGTCAGCTGATCGCCCCGGCCTGCCCGGTGAGCTTCCGCCCAGACCCTTTTCAGTAAGTCCGCATCGCCTTTTGGATCAAACACGATAGTGACGTCTCCACGACGTATATCCTGAGTGATTAACAGCTCAGCGAGGCGTGTTTTGCCCACGCGGGTTGTACCGTAGACAACCGTGTGACCGACACGCTCACGTAGATCGAGCGTGACGTCGGTTTCATCCGGTTCAATGCCGTGTACGGCTGGGTTACCGCCAACCGGGGGAAGCGGGCGAACCGGATTGACTGGCGTATCGGCACTGAGCAGTCTGCCAATCGCCGGCAAACTGTTTTCTGTCGCTTCCTCTAACTGGCGGGCAAGCTGATACAGCTTCGACGGCTTAAGGTAGTGGGCCACTTCCGGGCGCAGCGTATCGCGCAGGCGCTGGGTGTGTTTCTGGGTCCAGCGAAACCCACGGCCCAGAAAAAGCCGGCGTTTACTGACGGGGATCTGTTTTGACGTCATTACGTAGCGCGGTAAACGGCGAAGATTGCGGCGGTAGCGAATAACCTGTATTCCCTGACGCGCGCGCATGGCAGAAAGCACGGCGAATCCGCCGGCGGTGACGTAGCTGACGGAGGGGGCCAGGGCTACTGCCCAAGGCGCTGTCACGCAGACGATGGCGGCAGTGCCCGCTGCGACCGCTGTATTCAGCTCCACAGCCGGGCGCAGAAGGGCTTCAATTACGTATTTATCACTCACAAAGAAAACTCCTTAAAGGGTTTACCTGCCAGCAGAGCCAGAAGGCGTTGTCCGCTGATAATCATCAGTTGCTGTGAACCGCTGCTGACAGCCCTGCTTTTCTGGCCCGTCCGGCCGGTATGAATAAACAGGCCACGCTGCCCCATGCGCGTCAGCAGCGCGTCAAAGTCCTGAACGTGCGACGGCGTTATCGCCCGGCTGTAGCGCTTAGCCTGAATCAGCCAGCACTCGCCGTTTATGTGTACCCGTCCGTCCAGGCCGCCGTCGCCGCTGTATGACGCATTGCGCTGTACGGCATAGCCCTGACGCTCAAATGCCAGCAGCAGTAACTCCTCAAAGACGTAGGGATTAATCTTGCGCAGATAGCTCATGCGCTGCCCGTCTCCGCTGAGCTGGCGAAGGCGGGTATAGACGCGCTCTGCCGTTGCGCGATACCGGCGGTGCCGCCGCTCGCTGGCCGACTGCCGGCGAAAGCGCCAGAGCAGAAAAATAATCACGGCCAGCAGGACGGCCAGCAGGACCGGATTTGCCATCAGCAGTGCCGCGACGTAAGGAGCTGATATCACTGCCCTACCTCCTGAGATAAGCCGCTGTCCGTGATAAGTAAGGGGTAATGGGTCAGCTGCAGGCGGCGGGCAAGTTCAGATCCCGATGAGGGCGCCAGCTGAAGACCGGGCGCGAGACCGCGCAGAGCTTCCAGCGATTCTAGGCTTTCAACGTTCACCACGAGGCCGGCAGCATTTCTGGCCGAAAGCTGCTGTGCGTTCTGCTGCAGCCACTGCCGTGAATAGCTGTCATCACCAATGATAAACAGCGCTCCGATGCCCGGCAGCTGCAGCGACCGGGGAGTCACGTTTCCGGGGGAAAGTTCTGGCGTAATAACGGGCAGCATGGCCGCTTCACCCTGTTCAGGAGCTGCAGCAGGCGCAGGCGGCGTATCCTGGCGGTTTACGGCCTCGAAAATAGCCTGCGTGCTCTGCCCGCCCAGGTCTGCAATGACGTTGAGCTCAGCCAACGCGGCAGGCGAAAAGGCGATAAATGCGGTAACGATGAGGTTTTTCAGATTCATGATCACTGACTCCGTGGATCTATCCAGACGAGGCCGTTATCCGGCACCGATGCGGACGCTGTCTGCTCAACTGCGGTAGCGGCCGGCAGATGCGGCGAGGACTGGAGCATCGCGAGCTTGCTTTTAACGAAGGCGCGATAGCGGGCAGCGGGTGCGCCGCCTGCGGGATGGTGATAACAGCCGGCTGCATCGAGCCAGCTTCCGGGTTTCCGGTCCCAGCACTCGCGCAGGATGGCGGCAGCGGCGTTCAGATTCACGTAAGGATCCAGCGCCTCCCAAGTTGACGTAAAACGCTGGCCGTTCCAGCCGAGATTAACCTGGGCGATACCGACATCGATGCGCTTCAGTGAGTTTGTTTTCATGAACACCTGCAGCGCCTGCCAGGCTTCAAGGCGGGTTTTATAGCGATAGCCCTTACCCGCGACGTTGAGAGTCCACGGCCACGGGCGTTCGCCCTGCGGCAGCCTGCGCGATGATTCCTGCAGGCTGACGGAGTAGAGCGATTCTGGCGGCACGCTGTGCGCCTGCGCCACGCGCACATACCCCTCCGGAACGGTCTGTTTGCCACCGGCGAACGTGGAAAATGAAAGCAGCAGCAGCGCCGCTCCGGTCAGAATGCGGCGAGTTGCCATCCGTCTTCCCCCTGCTGCAGAACCACCGGCATGATGCCGTTACCGAACCGCATCCAGCGACCGCCGTCGTGATTCAGTGTGATCTGACGGCTGCGCACCCTGTCCAGCGGAATGTGATGGTCTTTTGCCCAGCCGCGAAGTTTCCCGTCATCGCCCTGGCTGTCTACAAGGTAGATATCAACCGGCCTGTTATCGGCTAATACCGCTGCCAGCCGGGCGTCACATTGCCCGCAGCCCGCTGACTTAACGAACAGTGCCAGCCGCCCTCCTGTGTCGTGCGCAATGCCGGCTGCGTTGCCCATATTTACCGCAAGCGTTTCCGGATAGAGCCGCTTCCATGCGGCGGTGACTTCGCGCTGGAAATCCAGCTCTTTTTGCGTACGCGCAAACTCTTCCTTAACCCACTTCTCAGCATACTGACGACGCTCAGCCTGGCTCCGCGCCTCAATACCTAGCGTTGACAACGGATCCAGACCCGGTGACTGAATGCCGCGCGGACCGTTCATCAGCGACTGATAGCGCTGATAATCGTCCTGACTCAGCCCCCACTGACCGGCTTGCTGCTTCAGATCCTGCACGCTGCTTTGCTGCACGCTCTGCGCCGGCGCATCCACCGGTTCGCCTCTGGAATTCTGAACCTGAACGCTGGCCTGCGCAGAGCAGCAAAGCATAATCGCTGCAAGACTGGCTATTTTTAGCTTCATATCGCCTCCGTTAGCGAACTTTGATAGTCGTTAAGCGTCCGTTTACGCGAAATTGCGCCTGCCCGTAACCGGCGTGAACAAGTGTCCAGCCATTAACGGTCTGGCCTTCGCCGATCAGGCGGATTTCAGCCAGCGAGCTGAATCCCGACGGCGCGATGGCCGCAAACGACTCCGTGCCCCGCTTTTCAACGCCGGTCAGTACAAATGGCGCTTTGCGGGCCACGGTGTTGACTGCCCGGTGCGGCTTAGCGGGTGCCGGCTTTTTTACAGGCGCTGCCGCTTTGGGTTCAGCTGTGGCCTGCTGCGCTTTCTGGGGCGGGTTCTGCAGTGCGGTGACTGACTGTTCCAGTGCAGCCTGACGGCTCTGCAGTGCAGTCTGCGAATCGTTTAGCTCATCGATCGAATGACGAACCTGACCGACTGCTTCAGATAAGCCTTTGGCAGACCAGGCTTCGACAGATTTACGGACCGCATCGAGCTGAACCTGCTGCTTTTTTATCGCCTCGGCCTGCGTGCTGATATTTGCCTGGAGAGGTTCAAGATCGGTTTTAGCCAGCGCCTGGGTGTAAACCACGTTTTGCTGCTTTTCGACGTAGCTGAGACGGTTTTCCTGCGACACGCCGGCGCGAAGAGATATGAATGCGAGACCAAGCGCGGCAATAGAAAGCGTGGACAGTGCTATAGCCGGCAGCCGGCGTTTTACGGCGCTGAACCTGCCGCCTGATGACGGAACACCGTCATCTGCATTTTCGTGAGGGAAAGACGTTTCTGTGGTCATTTTGTCAGCCACCCTCCGTGAGCAGGCTGGGCCTGAATGGAACGAGGGGCGATCACCTGAGAGGAACTGGCAGAAGATGGAGTGCCTGCAGCCGGTGCGTAGGCGCTGGCAGAACGCGGCGGCAACTGTGTCACGGGCAACTGATAACCGGCACGCAGGCTGTGACAGACCACACGCTGTACGTCATCAACTTCAAGCTCCCATGCCGGGCCCGCCAGTACCTGCAGCGCGGTGCGAAGGCGCATAGGACCGAGCTGGAACTGGACTGCCGGCAGCGGCTGACGGTATAACACGCCGTTAGCCGGACCGGTCTGACAAAGCGAATAGCCGGACTGCTTCAGGGCATAGCGCATGGCGTCAGCCACGGTTGGCTGCACTGAGGAGGGGATGCGGACGTCAATAATCTGGGAAAGGGGGTCGCGTTGCACGGCTTGCGGATCCGTGCTGACCAGCAGGTAGCGATCGTAGCGAACCACTTCCGGCGTCCGCGCATATACATCATCAGCGGATGCCTGGATATTGCGGGATACGCTGACCGGGGCAACCGGTTCAGCAGGTGCCCGCTCCTGCAACTTCTGGGGCTGCTGAACGCACCCTGCCAGCAGCGCAAGCGGTAAAGCGGCAAAGACGGCGTTAAATTTCATCTGAAAAGTTCCTGTACAGTGAGAACAGGCTTCACTGTGCGCAACTCTTCGGCATGCTTCTATCAACAACTCTTTTTGCGATTTCAAAAAAAAACGCCGACCGGAGTCAGCGTTTTTTAATCAGCACCTTCAGGCGACCTGATGAGGCGGGTGCGTTACATCACCGCGCCCCTTTAACAA
This sequence comes from Pantoea sp. EKM101V, assembly GCF_011800325.1. Taxonomy (NCBI): domain Bacteria; kingdom Pseudomonadati; phylum Pseudomonadota; class Gammaproteobacteria; order Enterobacterales; family Erwiniaceae; genus Pantoea; species Pantoea sp. EKM101V. The sequence continues at coordinate 31,851 of NZ_JAALFP010000017.1, read as the reverse complement.
GCCATCGATTGAAATATCTTCGTCCAGTGCGTCCCAGTGGATACCACGGGGAGACAGTTCGTAATCTTTCAGCTGTTCGGCAGACGCGTTGCGAAGCCGGGGAAACCATGAAAGTGGTACGCCGATTATCCGCTCGTCTGAGAGTTCGACCCACATAGTGTGATGATCGAACCGAACGTTCTTAGCTGAAATAATCATTCCAGGCCTCCAGAAGCATGGGTTGGTGTTGCCTTATCACTGTCATCAACTCTTTTATCGTCCGGGAGTCAAATCCATCGTTACTTGCCAGTTTTACAACCGGCTCCAGCCAGAATTTTGCTTCTGTACCGGCCTTTATCACATGAATGTGAGCAGGTTCGCGCGGATTGCCTTCGTTGGAGTAGAAAAAGAACCGAAAACCGTTCAGCCGTAGTATGGCAGGCATCGTCAGTAACCTTTAAAGGATTATGGTGAAATTTACTGCAGTAATCAAAAGGCAGTGAGGGGTCGCAAAAAAACAGCGGCATATTGTGTTATGCCGCCCTTCTATTACGGATGCTCTTTCTGAGTCCATAAGTTAGCTTTAAGCGCATTTTCAGCGTCAATTTTCTTACGAAAATATTCGTTAGATTCTCGGGTTGCCGGTGCACCGCTTTCCTGATCTGCTGTACCAATATAATAGCCTCGACCAGATTGCATAACTTCCAGCGGAAGCGCCACGTTGAGATATTTCTGAGCTAAAAAGCCTGTTTGAGTATTCATAGAGTTACCTGTGAAAGATGACTTACTCTGTTTATAGCAAGTCTAAGGTGAGCGGATTTAGAATGAGTTATCAGCGTAAGATTGCTGCTGTGAAACAGTATTCTGTGCCTGATGAGGTTCAGCGCGTTCAGTCTTGAAGACCATGTCCTGGCCTATCTTGATCCAGTCCACTTTGATCAGGCGGGCTTTCAGACTGACGCGGCTTTCACCTGCGTGCTCACCATTTTTCAGCTGAAAAATGTCCGTTGATGGGTTGCTCAGAACAAAGCCAATCAGCACTTTCTTATCCTCATCTACCGCTTTCTGGCAACGGTTAATGAGGCTGCTGGCTTCTTTGCCGGCAACGGTGACGTCGAAACGCACATAAGAAGGGCTGTCGCTCGGACCTGACAGTGCGTTGATCACGCAGCTGATAAAGGTGCCGGACTGAGCATTTACCTGGCGAACGTTGCTGAGATAGCCCAGTCCGTTGATGGTCAGGTTGAAGTAGTCTTTAGATTTACCGGTGTTACTGGCATTAGAGGTGTTGTTTACAGACATGATGTTTTCTCCATGGAGGTCAAATTTAGTTCGACGGAGAAAACTTCTGCCCGGACGGGAGAAGTATTCCCGTCGGGGAGTCAGAATCAGCTAAATTCTGACTGTCTTGATAGTTGAATGTACCTTCATCGTCAGGCAGTAGGAGCCGTGATTGACGATATCTGCTTCCAAAGGCGAGCAGATGTACCACACTGATGTGTTCTCCCTTGCAGGCTACAGGAGTGTTATGTTCAGCCACCCGAAGGCGATTCTCTCAGGCCGATGAATCATTGGTGGTCGTCAGAGACGACAGACAAGCACGTTTATTTTTAAGCCAAATGTCACTACTGTCAACCTTTCTGGCTCTGTAGATTGAGAGTAGCCGGCGCAGAAGCTGGGCTTTTCCGGCCTTTACCAGTGCCCCGGCTTTTCCCCGCAACCTGGCGTCGAGTTTTACGGTTTGTCTCACCAATGATCCCCTTACAGTCCGGGTACTTCACACAGCCCCAGAATTTACCTTCCTTACTCTTACGCTGATGGGTCTGTCCGCCACACAGCGGACAGACAGGGCCGACCGGAACCGTGACCTTAAAGGCAGTGTCCCGCTCTTTTTCGACCAGATGTCGGGTCCACTGGCTTTGCTTTTGCATAAAATCACTGAGCCTGCTTTTTCCCTGGGCAATGTCATCCAGCGCCTGCTCCCACAGGGCCGTCATGCCCGGACTGGTCAGCGTCTCTGGCAAAGCAGAGATCAGCTCCCGCGCCATCTGCGTGGCAATGATGAATTTTCCTTTTTTCTCCAGGAAGCCCCGTTTAAACAGCGTTTCCAGTACGCCGCTGCGCGTTGCTTCCGTACCGAGTCCCGCGTTATCGCGAAGCACCTTCCTGAGCTGGGGATCCGTGACCAGGCTGGCGGCATTTTTCATGGCGGCAATAAGCGTTCCTTCCGTGTGGTGCGGCGGCGCTTTTGTCACATTATCTTTGACGTCTGCACCGGTGACGCTGCAGACATTGCCCTGTTCCAGCACGGGCAGCTGCGCTGCAGACTCTTTATCACCCTCTTCCTCTTCGGCCAGCTCCCCTCTGAACAGGGATTTCCACCCGGCATGAACCATCACGCGACCGCGCGTGCGGAAAAGCTGATTACCGATATTGAAGGTGGCATCCGTCACATCGGATTCCTGCAGCGGCATAAACTGAGCCAGATAGTGCAGGCGGATAAGAGTGTAGACTTTGAGCTCTTTAGCGTTCAGCTTTGCTATATCGAAGGGCTGTCGCGTAGGAATAATGGCGTGGTGCGCGGTAATTTTCTTGTCGTTCCAGACACGCGAGGTAAATGCGGTATCAAGACGGGAAAGTTCGCCGCCGATAGCCGGATCAGAATGCTGTACAGCCTGAAGAACGTCATTGACCTCTTCCCGCATCGATACAGGCAGATAACCGCAGTCAGTTCGCGGATAAGTCGTTGCTTTGTGCGTTTCATACAGTGACTGGGCTATAGACAGCACCTCATTAGCGCCCAAGCCCCATTTCCTGTTGCAGGCTTCCTGAAGATCTCCGAGGGAAAAACAGAGCGGTGCCGGCGTTTTAGCCCGCTTTTTCTCAACGGAAATCACACTGCCGTTCCCGGATTTAAGGCAGAGCTGCTGAACCGCCTGTGCAATTTGCTGATTTACACACCGTTTTTCATCATCACAGTATTGCTCCGCAGCAACCCATTCAGCTTCAAAACGGACACCGTCTTTTTCAAGCTGCGCTCTGACTTTCCACCAGGGCTTTGGTGTAAAGCCGGCAATTTCAAGATCCCGGTTAACCACTATAGCGAGCGTGGGCGTCTGCACCCTGCCCACGGAAAACACTTCCGATAATCCGGCTTCACCGGCCTTAAGGGTATAAAGCCGCGTCAGGTTCATCCCGATAAGCCAGTCCGCCCGCGAGCGGCCAATACCCGCCTGATACAGTTTTTCGGTCTTGTCGCCTGACAGCATTTCACTAAGGGCTTTTTTGATGCTGGCTTCATCCAGCGCGGAAAGCCACAGCCGGCGCACGGCACCGGTGTAATTGCAGTAATCCATCAGCTCACGCGCGATCACCTCACCTTCGCGATCGGCATCGGTTGCGATGACTACCTCACTGGCCTGTTTCAGCAGTTTTTTGATAACGCCAAACTGATCGGCAGTGTCTTTCTTGACGGTCATCTGCCAGCGGTCCGGGATGATCGGCAGAACCTCCGTGCGCCACGGGCGTCCAAACTGCTCGCCATAGGTTTCGGGCGTGGCCGTTTCCAGCAGATGGCCAACTGCCCACGTGACCGTAATGTTACCGCCGGTAATACACCCCTGGCCGCGCTGGCTGACGCCCAGCACGCGGGCAATATCTTTGGCCTGGGAGGGTTTTTCACATAGATAAAGCTGCATGCCGGCCTCCGGTTTTAGCGTGCCTGACCAGAAGCAACCTGGCGGACCTGAGACATAACGTTGTTGAATGTGCTCCCGGTAAGGTGCGATGCGACGGGCGATTTGTATGTCACATATACCCGCGTACCGGAACCGTTCTTTTCAAGCTCGATATCCATATGGTCGTTGTCACCCACATCGCTGCCCATACGATAGGAGCTCCCCGGAACGGCCTCCCACACTGGATGAGCATCCTCAATAGCAGCAGCGCTCCAGCGGCTGTTACGATCTCTGGAACGAATACGTTCAATTTCATCCGCACTCACATAGCCGTAGTGGCGCTTTAGTCGCGCGGCTGCCGTATCAATATCTACCGGCACGCTGAACTGTTTGCTGGCACTCTTCCCGCCAGATCCTGATGCTTTTGTCAGCACCGGCATACCGTTGCCGGAATCCATGGAACTTGAATCACTGCCACGCAGGGTTTTACTGATACTGAAAGCGGTATCGCTGATATTTTTGTTGATGCTGGCAAAGTCAGTGCCGGCACAGCCGCTGAGAAGGGCGCAGATAACGCCCAAAGTAATCATCCGGTTCAAATTAATCGTCCTCTGAGGTAACGGCAGAAAGTGGAGAGAATGAAGAACGTTTTTTGCCTGACATAACGGCAGGATCCGGTTCCCCCAGGCGCTCTATGGCAGCCAGACCCCGCGCCGTTTTATGGCGGATATCCTCGTATGTCACCGGCACGGTCCGGTAGTTCTGAATCAACCCGTAGACTACACGTATCGCTTTACTCCCTTTTTCGAGGAAATCATCGCGCTGTGAACGGGAGATCAGACCGTAATGGAATGCCCGGAAGGCTTTCAGCGCCAGCTGATCGTAATGCACTAACAGCCAGACACAGCGATAACCAAGGGGGGAACGGCTGAATACATCAAGGTTCAGCGGCTCGGAAGATGTAACTTCAGATATGGTGATACCTGCCGGAATGGCGGCTGTAATGGTTTCTATCTTTTTGACTTGCTCTTCCACCTTCTGAGTCGCCAGCTTAATGGCCTCTTCAAGTTTGACCAGCAACTCATCACCATAGGGGTTGCCGGCCGCTGCATCACGCCCGGCGAACCCCGCCCGCGAAATCGCTTCCGGCATCCCCAGAATTTTGGGGCGTTTTTCCGCCTTTGATTTCTCATCTGATCGATTGCGCCCTTCCCAGAGCCTGATTGCATAATGCGAATGCAGCTCGACAGTCAGCGTGGATACTAATCCGCCAGATCGCCGGGACGCTGTTTGAGGGGTTGTCTGTTCGGCCATAGCTGTCTCCTGATTGGCAAAGGCTTTCGTAAGTTAAGTGGCGATCCTCATTCCTGAGAGGACCGTAAACAATTCGAAATCAGATATTCGAAAAGTAAAATTTGTTCGCTGCCTATGACGCTTAATTAATGACCACTGTTGCACCGTGCAACGCTGCTCTTTTTTTAACCACCGTTGCACCGTGCAACACCGCTCACTTTTTAACCTCTACTACACCGTGCAATACTGCTCGCTCTTGTGAGTCCGCTGGCTACCTAATCATTTCTCTGAGATCCAACAGACATTCGAAGACTCTGAACGATTTCTCTTACGCGCTCTTCACTGCACGTCTGCCGGCTATCAGGGCGGGAAGGCTTAAAAGGGCGTAGTTCAGGGCGCGGTGACGAGCTCATGTGATCAGGTACTTTTCGTACGTTTTCTGCAGGATAAAGCTCCCCCTGTCGGGCCTTTTTAAGCACCGTCAGCAACCAGCCAAGCGGGTTTTGCAGGCTGCCTTCACGCTGTGCACGAATAACATTCGACAGCACCGAGGCAGAACGCTCGGGCGACAGCGCCTGCAGCTGGCGATTAACCATGTCGCGGTCTGCTGGTTTCAGCAGTGAGGCGAAGTCATCTGGCAGGCAAACCGAACCGGTTACGTATGTTTTATCTGTATTATTAGTAAAACTACGTACGTAACTGTTCGGATTCCGAACCCGGTTGCCATTCCCGCTACTCTCACTGTGTTCGGAATCCGAACCGGGCTGCAGATCATGCTTTTTTAAGCTGAGTTCGGAATCCGAACCCGGCGAGCGGCCTGTCTGCCCGGGTGCGGCACGGCGGATCGATTCTTCAGGACTTTGGGCTGAGCCCAGACGGGCCTCAATCATCTGGAGATGACTGCGATGATGGAGCATTGTGGGATCAAGCCGGATTTCACTGATGATTATCTTTGCCGTGGCGCTGACGGTCCGGTTACTGCTCAGACAGGCTTCAGCCACCGTTTTAAGCCAGTGTGGGTCGAACATTTCTGCATCAGCAAATGACAATGGCTCATCATGCTGCGCATAAATATTTCCTCTTACCCTTCCCTTTTCATCCCTGACGCGTTTGCAGAGGCTGAGCCAGCCCGTGATGCGTAACATCAGAAGTATCCGGCTGATGGTCTCTTTTGATGCCCTGCCTTTACCCGGCGTTGCCAGCTGCAGCTGCAATTCTTCATAGGAGGGAAAAACGGTACCGTCATTGCTCAAAGCGTGTAAGCGGATAATTATCCAGCCCATTTTATCAAGCGGGGAGAGACGTTGATCGAGAAGCAGCCGGCGCGGCATAGAATCGTGTATGTTACCCGTGAACAACAGACCGCCACGGACATAGCTGTTCTGTTCTTCCGGTAAACGTGCCGTCAGCCGATCAGGGGTCGTTTGCGGGAGGGGGCGGAATCCTACGCTAAGGCTTTGGCCAGCGATATTCTCCGGTGAGATTGATGTGTTCCCATCCGAGCGGCGAAACATGGGCCAAGAGATCGGGCGATAGCAGCTTTCCATCGCGTTTCTGGTTTGCAACGACCTCGCCGAGCTTCATGGTGTTCCAGAAGATGATGATGGCGGCGAGCAGATTCATGCCGGCGATGCGGTAATGCTGGCCTTCGGCGGAACGGTCGCGGATTTCACCGCGGCGGTGGAAGCTGATTGCCCGCTTCAGCGCATGATGAGCTTCGCCTTTGTTGAGCCCGATCTGGGCACGCCGTTGGAGTTCGGCATCCAGAATCCAGTCGATCATGAACAGGGTGCGCTCGACGCGACCGACTTCCCGCAGGGCTGTCGCGAGCTCGTTCTGCCGCGGATAGGAGGCGAGTTTCCGCAGAATCTGGCTTGGCGCGACGGTCCCGGCAGCAATGGTGGCGGCGATGCGCAGGATGTCGGGCCAATTGCGCTCGATCATGGCTTGGTTGACCTTTCCGCCGATCAACGCTCGCAGGTGCGCCGGGGCGGCCGACGGATTGAACGCGTAGAGCCGTTTGGATGGCAGGTCGCGGATGCGCGGAGCGAACCGGTAGCCGAGAATGGCACATGCGGCAAAGACGTGATCGGTGAAGCCGCCCGTGTCGGTGAACTGCTCGCGGATATGGCGTCCAGCATCGTTCATCAGCAGGCCATCGAGGATGTAAGGCGCTTCGCTTGCCGTTGCAGGAATCACCTGGGTTGCGAACGGCGCATATTGGTCGGAGACGTGGCTATAGGCTTTCAGGCCCGGGGTATTGCCATATTTCGCGTTGACCAGGTTCATGGCCTCACCTTGCTCTGTAGCGACGAAGAACTGTCCGTCGCTCGAAGCCGACGTGCCCATGCCCCAGAACCGGGCCATGGGTAACGCTGCCTGTGCCTCGACCACCATGGCCAGCGCCCGGTCATAGGCTTCGCCCTCGACATGCCACCGTCCAATGCGGATCAATTCCCAGAAGGTGTGGGTGTTTGTCGCATCCGCCATTTTGCGCAAGCCGAGGTTGATCCCTTCCGCCAAGATAACGTTCATTAGCCCGATCCGGTCAGCGCAGGGTGCTCCTGTGCGCAGATGGGTGAACGCTTCGGTGAAGCCGGTCGCCGCATCCACCTCCAGCAGGAGATCGGTGATGCGCGTGGGCGGGATCTGCTTGTAGAGATCGAGCACCAGATCTTCGGCGCCTGTCGGCGCGGCGGCTTCGAGTTTCTCGATATGCAGAACGCCGTTTTCAATCGACCCGCCCGGGATCGTGCCTGCGCGAGCGGCACGGCCAAGCTCGCGCAACCGCATGTCGAGGCGAGCTTGCCGGTCTGCCAGCCATTCCTCCGGCCGCAATGGCACAGCGAGACGACCGCCTTCCGCGATGGATTGTGCCGGAACGAGTGCGTGTTTCAGATCGCCATAGCGCCGGGACCTAGTAAGCCAGACATCTCCGGAGCGGAACGCATCGCGCAGATGGAACAGCACCGCGATCTCCCATAGGCGAGCGTCGCCAGCCCTCTGGGCCCGAAGGTGGCGATGCCATTTCGAGCTGGGCCGCAAGAAGCTGGTCATCGCGGCATCGTTCAAACCGGTACGAAGGGCCGTCACCGCTTCCAGAAGCGGCAGTGCAACGGGCGCAGCTCGCAGATCGAGCAGGCGCAACATGCGTGGAGCGTATCGGCGGAAGCGGTGATAACCGTCGAGCACATGATTGAGCGGATCGTCGGCCATGGTGGCGGTCAGCCTGGTTGCCATTGCAACAAGGGTTTTTAAGCCGTCCCACCCTGACCCACTCGCGATGACATCGCCCAGCGGCTGGCCATCATCCTGTGCATCGACCAGGGCGCCCCCGATCTCGGCGAAGGATTTCAGGGTGTCACGCACCACCCCCGCTTCGTCTGCGACCTTTGCATGGCAAATACGCTCCGAAGCACGGTAGAGACGGCCGACGATCCGGTCGTGGGTTTCGACCACTGCGTCGGCCAACATCGCCTGCCATTCCGAGACGCAAACAGCCAAGATCGCAAGCCGCCTGTCCTCCGGGAGATCGCGCATGCCGTCGGCATAATACCGTTCACCCTGCCTGCGCAGACGAGTCACCCGATGGGCAGGAACGCCGGCAAGCAGATCCTCGGGGAGATCGATGCGTTGCAGATATTCGAGCCGGTCGAGCAGCCGGTTGGCCGACGAAGAGTTCGAGCCAGGCTCGAACTGGCGCAGCCACACAAAACGGGTCACCCGATCATCAGCCGTCTCCTCGAGCAATGCCAGCAACTGTTCTCGGATCGACATAGGCAGCCGACTGGCGATCCTCGTCTCGATGCGTCGCTCGGCATCGACGAGAGCCGCGGCACAAAGCCGCTCGATCGTGGATGTCGCGGGAAGGACAGTGCGGGTGCGTCGGCACTCGGCTACGAAGCGACGGGCGATATCCTCGTTCGACACCGCCATCTCGGCTTCTCGGAACAACCATTCCTTCAGCTCGCTCGCACCACGTCCGGAGAAGGTGCGGAAGCCGTAGAGCCCCCGTAACTCGGCAAGATGCTCGTGCCGTGTTTCCTCGCGGGCAGCATAGTCTACGAGATCGTCGGCACCCAGGCCAAGCTGCGCTCCGATAAATTCGATGACCTCTGCAGGGATCAGTTCGCCTGGAGCCAGCACCCGGCCGGGATAGCGCAGGACACACAATTGCAGGGCGAAGCCGAACCTGTTGTGAGCGCGCCGACGCAGCCTGATATGCCCAAGGTCTTCATCACTCAGCGTATAGTGCTTGAGCAAATCCGTCTGTGAAGTCGGCAAGCGCAACAGCGCGTCTTTCTGCCGATCGGTTAGAGTGACGCGACGCGGCATACATGTTCCTTTTTCAAAATCTGATAGCGTTCAAGACGCTTTGTTTATGAAGCTGGTTGAGATACATTTCCAGAGGTCAATGCAATCGTGGCCGAAGCGCCGCCTCAAACCAACGTTTGTGATACATGCTGATCGGATATGCCCGCGTCTCCAAAGCCGATGGCTCGCAGTCTCTCGACCTGCAGCACGACGCCTTGCGCGCCGCAGGTGTCGAACGGGACAATATCTATGATGATCTTGCTTCCGGCGGTCGTGATGATCGCCCTGGCTTGACTGCCTGCCTCAAGTCATTGCGTGACGGCGATGTGCTGGTGGTCTGGAAGCTCGATCGCCTCGGACGATCGCTTGCCCATCTGGTCAACACGGTGAAGGAGCTGTCAGACCGCAAGATCGGCCTGCGGGTTCTGACTGGAAAGGGCGCTCAGATCGACACCACGACTGCGTCCGGTCGCATGGTGTTCGGAATCTTCGCCACCTTGGCCGAGTTCGAGCGGGATCTGATCCGAGAGCGCACCATGGCGGGTCTCGCCTCCGCGAGAGCGCGCGGTCGCAAGGGCGGACGAAAATTCGCGCTCACCAAAGCTCAGGTGCGTCTCGCGCAAGCCGCCATGGCCCAGCGCGATACTTCAGTTTCCGATCTCTGCAAGGAACTCGGCATCGAGCGCGTCACTCTCTACCGATATGTCGGTCCCAAAGGCGAGCTCAGAGACCATGGAAAGCATGTTCTCGGACTTACGTAGTGGACTTGCCTCGGTTTCGTTCCGGTCTTTTTGAGAGCATTATTTGTTATCAAGGAGACCATATATGTCATTAAAGCATAGTGATGAATTTAAGCGTGATGCAGTTCGCATAGCACTCACTAGTGGCTTAACACGCCGTCAAGTTGCGTCAGATTTAAGTATTGGGCTTTCCACGCTTGGGAAATGGATCGCATCAATTTCCGATGAAACTAAAATTCCTACCCAAGACACTGATCTTCTGCGTGAGAATGAACGTTTACGCAAAGAGAACCGTATCCTTCGGGAGGAGAGGGAGATATTAAAAAAGGCAGCAATATTTTTCGCAGTACAAAAGCTGTGAGATTTCAGTTTATTACGGATTACCGTGGCTCTCTCTCACGTTCACGCATATGTCGTTTGATGGGCGTAACAGATCGTGGTTTACGTGCATGGAAACGCCGTCCTCCATCACTGCGCCAGCGTCGTGATCTTATACTTCTAGCGCATATACGTGAGCAGCATCGGTTGTGTTTGGGGAGCTATGGTAGGCCGCGTATGACAGAAGAGTTGAAAGCGCTGGGCCTGCAGGTTGGGCAGCGTCGGGTTGGACGTTTGATGCGCCAGAATAACATTACAGTTGTTCGAACGCGTAAATTCAAACGGACAACGGATAGTCATCATACCTTCAACATTGCACCGAACCTATTAAAACAAGACTTTAGCGCAAGCGCACCCAACCAGAAATGGGCAGGCGATATCACTTATGTTTGGACCAGAGAAGGATGGGTCTATCTTGCTGTTATCCTTGACCTGTATTCCCGTCGCGTGATTGGCTGGGCAACAGGTGATCGATTAAAGCAGGATCTTGCATTAAGGGCACTGAATATGGCGTTGGCTTTACGCAAACCACCACCGGGTTGTATTCAACACACAGACCGTGGGAGCCAATATTGCGCTCATGAATATCAAAAGCTACTGCTCAAACATCAATTGCTGCCGTCCATGAGCGGGAAAGGCAATTGTTTTGATAACTCCGCAGTAGAAAGCTTCTTTAAATCATTAAAGGCTGAGTTGATTTGGCGCAGACACTGGCAAACAAGGCGAGATATTGAGATTGCAATCTTCGAATATATAAATGGCTTTTATAATCCACGCCGAAGACATTCAACACTCGGCTGGAAATCGCCGGTGGCATTTGAGAAAAAAGCCGCTTAAAATGAGAGATAGACCGGAACACAACCGGTGCAAGTCCATAGCAACTCGTTTCTTTTCGCAGGTTGAGCCACCTCCGCGCTTCATCAGAAAACTGAAGGAACCTCCATTGAATCGAACTAATATTTTTTTTGGTGAATCGCATTCTGACTGGTTGCCTGTCAGAGGCGGAGAATCTGGTGATTTTGTTTTTCGACGTGGTGACGGGCATGCCTTCGCGAAAATCGCACCTGCTTCCCGCCGCGGTGAGCTCGCTGGAGAGCGTGACCGCCTCATTTGGCTCAAAGGTCGAGGTGTGGCTTGCCCCGAGGTGATCAACTGGCAGGAGGAACAGGAGGGTGCATGCTTGGTGATAACGGCAATTCCGGGAGTACCGGCGGCTGATCTGTCTGGAGCGGATTTGCTCAAAGCGTGGCCGTCAATGGGGCAGCAACTTGGCGCTGTTCACAGCCTATCGGTTGATCAATGTCCGTTTGAGCGCAGGCTGTCGCGAATGTTCGGACGCGCCGTTGATGTGGTGTCCCGCAATGCCGTCAATCCCGACTTCTTACCGGACGAGGACAAGAGTACGCCGCAGCTCGATCTTTTGGCTCGTGTCGAACGAGAGCTACCGGTGCGGCTCGACCAAGAGCGCACCGATATGGTTGTTTGCCATGGTGATCCCTGCATGCCGAACTTCATGGTGGACCCTAAAACTCTTCAATGCACGGGTCTGATCGACCTTGGGCGGCTCGGAACAGCAGATCGCTATGCCGATTTGGCACTCATGATTGCTAACGCCGAAGAGAACTGGGCAGCGCCAGATGAAGCAGAGCGCGCCTTCGCTGTCCTATTCAATGTATTGGGGATCGAAGCCCCCGACCGCGAACGCCTTGCCTTCTATCTGCGATTGGACCCTCTGACTTGGGGTTGATGTTCATGCCGCCTGTTTTTCCTGCTCATTGGCACGTTTCGCAACCTGTTCTCATTGCGGACACCTTTTCCAGCCTCGTTTGGAAAGTTTCATTGCCAGACGGGACTCCTGCAATCGTCAAGGGATTGAAACCTATAGAAGACATTGCTGATGAACTGCGCGGGGCCGACTATCTGGTATGGCGCAATGGGAGGGGAGCAGTCCGGTTGCTCGGTCGTGAGAACAATCTGATGTTGCTCGAATATGCCGGGGAGCGAATGCTCTCTCACATCGTTGCCGAGCACGGCGACTACCAGGCGACCGAAATTGCAGCGGAACTAATGGCGAAGCTGTATGCCGCATCTGAGGAACCCCTGCCTTCTGCCCTTCTCCCGATCCGGGATCGCTTTGCAGCTTTGTTTCAGCGGGCGCGCGATGATCAAAACGCAGGTTGTCAAACTGACTACGTCCACGCGGCGATTATAGCCGATCAAATGATGAGCAATGCCTCGGAACTGCGTGGGCTACATGGCGATCTGCATCATGAAAACATCATGTTCTCCAGTCGCGGCTGGCTGGTGATAGATCCCGTCGGTCTGGTCGGTGAAGTGGGCTTTGGCGCCGCCAATATGTTCTACGATCCGGCTGACAGAGACGACCTTTGTCTCGATCCTAGACGCATTGCACAGATGGCGGACGCATTCTCTCGTGCGCTGGACGTCGATCCGCGTCGCCTGCTCGACCAGGCGTACGCTTATGGGTGCCTTTCCGCAGCTTGGAACGCGGATGGAGAAGAGGAGCAACGCGATCTAGCTATCGCGGCCGCGATCAAGCAGGTGCGACAGACGTCATACTAGATATCAAGCGACTTCTCCTATCCCCTGGGAACACATCAATCTTACCGGAGAATATCGTTGGCCAAAGCCTTAGCGTAGGATTTCGCCCTCTCCCGCAAACGACCCCGATCAGTTAATTTTGTGACTGCCTGATGGATAAGGCTGTCATCTGGTAATGTCATTCTTCACCTTCTGAATACAAAAAAATGCTGAGCAATGTGCCGCTAAAGGCTCATCGCTCAGCATTCTGACTACGCTTCAGTTGCGCATAGCCGTGTTATAGCGCTCATGGTTCATCATCTCCCAGGTACGCCCTTCATCACGGCTGAGCAGTCGCCAGAACGGGCCGAGATCAATCTTGTAATAGCCCGTGCGGTTTTCATTCAGGCGCTTATAGTTACGCTCTCCGTGCCAGAATCGTTGAACCGCGCTGACCGCTTTTTTAGACAGTGACGCCGGAACAGTCGTCGGGGCTTTCAGGCCCGGTATGATCTCTTTAAATCGCATCCTGCCCCCATCTGATTACAGTGAACGCACTCCGCCGGTTAAAACTCATGCTCTTCTCCGCGTGGCCGCTGTCAGATTTTCACTCTCCCACTTGAGAACAGTGTTCCAGACTGCAGTGAGAGAAATATCCATTTGTTCTGCGGCAAGCAGCATCAAATCCAGCCCCTCATCCGTTTCGCTTCGAAGTGCTTTATTGTCATTTGCCGCCCAGATTTCCCACAGCTCCGTACTTTGTTCATCGCTAAGAACGGTTCCACGACCTGCACGAACTTTTATGCCGGCTATCCTGCGACGCGCCGCAACGTCATTACTCATCAGCCCGAAAAAATGCTCCATGAGCTTGATGGAACCACCCAGAGCAAGTGCGCGATCAATACGTTGCTTACGCGTTTGTTCTTCCCTAGCTTGCGTCATCAGTCGGGCCAGATTGTCCTGGTTTATCTGGAACGAAAGGACAGAAACCTCGCTATTGATGATGTAATGAATATCTTCAATGGTCATATCTTTCAGCGTGGCAATCTCTTCAGACGTTAGTCCCATTTTGTCACAGCGCCGTATAAACCCATTTTTGAGTTCCATGACTAAGTCAAGCAGGAAGCCATTAGCAGCCCGGGAGAGGTTCGTGTTCATCAGTTACCCTTCATTTGCAGGAACAATGGAAGCAGCACTTTTGCGCTGCAGTTCTCGGAGACGACGAAGGATCCTGATTAGCCGAAACACCGTCAGGGTTTGCTCGTCATCAAAAACAGGTTTGGCTGATTCAGATGACCCGATCAGCAATTCAGAAGTGAGGTTCGCAGCATCCTGATAACTCGTATCGTCTGTCAGTGAAGCGAGAAATAAGGCTACAAGAGGAGCATCATTAACAGGCACTGAAAGCCGATAACCAGACTGTGATGCGTTTTCGCTGGCAGGTGTTAACGAATTACCACAGTCATGAGCACTGGCAATATCCCAGCTCAGACGCCAGGCCAAACTTTGCAAATGCTCAATGTCATCCTGAAGGGCACTAACGTGCCAGAGCGAATGGATTTCTGGTTGAGCAACAGCTGGCAAATAATCATCTGGGCCTTGTAAAGCATGCGATTCATCTTCTTTTACTAAAGAAGATGAATCCTTAGGTTGCTCCTTTACGGTAGGTTGCTCTACGCCAGAAGTATCATCCTCAAGCAGGGTTGAATCGCCTGGAGTCAATTCATCAGACAGCTGACTGAGTTCAGCTACATCGTCATTTGCAACCGTTGTGGAATTGGCCGGTAAACCAGAAGAAACAGCAAAAGTAATGTCTTCAGCAGGTTCTGCTTTTACTTTGTCGGCACCACGTAGCTCAAGCAACCAGCCATCATAGTCAAGGTCATCGCAAGGAAACGCATCTGTAAGGTCGCCAATAAGTTCATCAGTGAACATTTCAATTGACCATAGTTCAGGATCATCAAATTTACGGCAGCACTCGCCAAATACATTTGTGAAATCGGCTTCTGTACAAATATTCTTTTCAAACCGGTACTTATCCCAAACTTTTTCAGCTCCATGACGGAGTTTGAGCAATTTTCTAAGCTCACGACCACCAAAGCCGGATGCGAGCAATACAGGCATCCAGGGATAGATATTTGTCACCACATCTTCCATTCGGCTAACACTGGAGAAATGTACGGGCAGGCCGCTGTTAGTTAGTTCAACGGCAAGATTACGCAAAGAAATTTTTTTCCCACGTTCTTCTTCGAGCAATAACCGCGCTTCACTTACAGAGAGAGCTTTATCGATGAAAGTTAACTGTCCATGAGTTTCATTTTCAGCGAGGTGCCCCGCGAGACACTGGAAGCGTCCAGGCCACGGCTTTTCAATGCAGGTCATTTTGAAAAAACGTGGATCTCCAGTCTCATCCCAAAGTTCACGCATGATGGTGTAACGCGTGTTACCGCCATCGCTAAAGGTCCACTTACCATCGGGAAGACGGGGATCGCGCGTCACTAAAGGCACAGAATTAAGACCGCGCGCGCGAATAGATGCTTTGAGATCATCAAACAAAGGATTACGGCTTTTGCGCGGATTATCTGGATTCACACAAAGTTCATCCAGAGTAAAATCCCTGGCCTGATTGCTACTATTAACAAACGAGTTTTCTACCAGTTGAAGTTTACTCATTAACCAGCACTCCTAAAATCGTAACCAAAGTCATACCCGCCTTCAGGATATTCACTGAAGAGAGTAAACCTGCTGTCAAACTGGGTTTTGATGGTGCCGGTAGGGCCTTGACGCTGTTTACCGATGATGATTTCAGCCTGACCGGGATGCGCCGTATCAGCGTGGTAGACTTCATCGCGGTAAATAAATGCAATCAGGTCAGCATCCTGCTCAAGAGCGCCTGAATCACGCAGATCACCATTATTGGGACGTTTGTCCGCACGCTGTTCTACCTGTCGATTGAGCTGCGACAGAGCCAAGATGGGACAGTCAAGCTCTTTGCCAAGCGCCTTAAGCGAACGGGAAATTTCGGCGATTTCCTGCGTGCGGTTTTCCATATCCGGGCATCGCATAAGCTGTAAATAATCGACCATGATTAAGGCAGGCTTGCCGTACTTACGAACATAGCGACGCGCACGGGTACGTAGCGTCGCCGGCGTCTGGAAGCTGTTGTCGTCGATAATAAGTCGGTCGCGCCACGCTGCTATTTCTGTTGCGCCCTGGCTGATGCGGCCCCAATCTTCATCGCTCAGGTTGCCACTACGAAGTTTGGTCAGATCAACACGGCTGCGCATCGATAGCATGCGCATAGTTAGCTGATCAGTTGGCATTTCAATACTAAAAATAAAGACAGCGTCTTGAGGCTTACTTTCTATTGCACCGATGCACCAACTAACAGCCAGAGCGGTTTTACCCATAGAGGGACGTGCTGCGAGGATAATCAGATCACCTGGTTGCAAGCCACATGTCATGAAGTCCAATTCAGCCATGCCTGTTGATGTTCCAGTGATACCGTTTTCAGTTGCAGTAGCTACTTCAAGCTTGCTGAGCACTTGATCAAGGGCAACCATAATTTCTGATTCGCACTCGTTTGCGCTTGTGCCTTGCTCATGAAGCCGGAAGAGCGCATTTTCAGCTTGATCTGCGACCGTTTGCGAACTGAGCCGATTGGTTTGGATATCAGCTACAAGGCTGTTGCCGATAACCAGCAGAGTACGCAAACGGCTCTTTTCAACGATGACATCCGCATAACCAAGAATGTTTGCAGCTGAAGGCGTGTTCTTGCTCAATTCCGCTAAGTAAGCAAAGCCGCCACTTTGCTCAAGCGCACCGTCACGCTCCAACTTCTCGCTAAGGGTTATCAGGTCGATAGGCTGGGATAACAAAGACAAGCTGCTCATCGCCTTAAATATATGACGATGGGCAGCGACAAAGAAATCTTGTGCTGTCAGTAGGATGTTTATTTCATCCCAACGGTCATTATCCAGCATCAACGCACCCAGAACACATTGTTCGGCTTGCGTTGAATGAGGTACAGCTAACTGAGTGCTGGGCTGATTAGGCATGAGTCTATCCCTCCACAGAACATGTGGATTTGCTGAGCTATGGATAATGGATGTGTTACGTAATTGCAGACCTAGCAGTTAGTTCAGTTACGTATTGATCTAAATAAGTGTCGATAAGACCTTGAACGATTTTCGAAGCGCTTATAACTCGACCTGATGAATGAGTAAGCTTTACTGCACACCCTTCCAGATTGTTACGTCTTACTGGACCTATATAAATGATGGGAGCCGGGGCTCGTGATTGATTATGTGAGGGCATATCATCTCCAGGATAAGTTTTACTTAGGACTTTCCTTAACCCAAATGACGGGAAAGGAATATCAAATTGCTAAAACGGAGCGGAACCCTGATTGCTCAAAAACCCTCTCAGATGGCTTCTGGATGGGTTATGCCCTCACTTCTCACTTAAAAAGCGTCAAGAAAAGGTCATTTTATGATAATGTTTAACACTAAATTTGTTAACTGTTTACATATTACCACTACTAATGCCTTTTATGCAATTTTTTCCCATTAATCAGGAATTATTCCCGAAACCTATGCAATTTTTTCCTTTAAAATCATTGCAATAATTTCCGTTAAGGAATGCGAATGTTAGACACGATTGAGAAGAGACTTAAGTGTTGCAGGGCTGCGACGGGTACAACGCCACAGGAAGTTGTGAGCTACATACAGCAAAAAAATATGGACCTGTCCTACACCACTTACACACGCTGGGAATCTGACGGTTCAGTTCCTGCTCGTAGAATGGATGTGATTCATATAATTGCTGAGTTTTTCACCGAGAATGGTCTGCAGGTAAATGGTCAGTGGATCATGACGGGTGAAGGGTTCCCGCCCCAGTTCACAGAATATGCGAAGCTCGATGAAGACACGCTTTTCATCCTTGCAAGCCGCCAACTACCAGATGTTGAACTGGTTCAGATAGGCGGCATGTATGGTGAACCATATGTAAGTTTCGGAGAGTTCTGTATTGTATCTACAGTCACAAATATCGACCCTAATAATAATAAATTGTGTTATGTAAAAAGTGAAAGTGGGTTACATATTGGTGTACTGAAAGTAATGGATGAAAAATCAATCATTCTGGAAGGTAACCAAAGCATAACACTGATGAAAAATGATATTTATGAATGCCGGAGAGTTAAATGGATTCAAAAGAAGTGAAGTTAAAATTTCATCAGTGCAGCAATGAAGTAATAAATTTCCTCGATAAACTTGAGCGTACTACATACATTTCTACATTACTGGTCGTTAATAACAACATTTCAGCCCACCAAAGCAACGGCTACGCTGAATGGGATAACAAATTTTATTACGAAGGTAAGTATAAAGACAGCCTGTTAATAAAGATGGGAATTGAGCTTACAAAAATAAGCAAAGGTGACGTCAGCACTGTCATCTGGGATGACGCCTTACGCAATGAAAAAAATAACTTCATTGATACGCAAAGGAAAGAACATAATATATATCATGGCGTTAGCTTCATATATGGTATAGAGAATGATATGAGCATGGCGCTTAATATCTGCACCGGATCTGATACCTCGCAAAAAGAATTTGAAAATCTGATACTGCCAATGCGCTTTGCACTACTGAACTACTTTAAGGACTTATAATGTTTACCAAAACCTATTCCGTGGATGAAAAGCACGTTGATTTTCAAGGCGTTGTGGATGGACTATATTATCCCTTCTACATGGAGTGGACGCGTCACGCCTTTATGAAAGAGGAACTGGGACTGGATCTGGAACAGGAGTTCGCTGAAGGGCGCCTTCACATGATCCTTGAATACACGCTGCGCTTTAAAAAGAGCCTGCAGAAAGGGGATGAAATGCAGGTAACATGCGCCCTTCAGGCAAACGAGAAGCGCAGCCGTGTCAATTTCGTCCAGCAAATACTGGTTAACGATGTTGTGTATGCAGAAGCGGTATTCACCGCTACGTGTATCGCTAACGGCAGACCTGGTATCCCTGATGTAGTGAAAAATGCTATTCCTGTCTGAGTTTTCTGAGGGAACCCTGCCGGGTTCCCCTGTCAATTTTCAATCAGTATATATCGACTGTCTTTAACCTTATCCTTTCCTGCTTGATAAAATAAAGAGAGCCGAACTAAATATCCACTCCGCTTCTGATATTTACCTTCCAGACCTTCAGACTCATATATTCTCACCCTAAAAAAACGCTTATCGTTACGCATATGCAATACGCCATTCTTTTCAAATGACGCCTGAACAGCCCTACGATCGTTATCAATGCCTGCTGCCTCAATGAATTTAAAAGGTGCTCCCGGCAGGGAAATAAACATAAATCCACTCACTGCATGAAGCAGACTGTCGCTCTCATTCACGCTGAGAGATTTATTATTAACTGACTCTCTGAGCCACAATAAAAACTGCTCACCAAGATTACCTGCATTACTGCTTTCAGGTGCAGCGAGAATAACGGGGTGTTCACACGCCACTTTTTCGTTGTCGGTTTGATCCAGCACTGAATCAATCACAGGCGATATTTCCTGCGGCCTAGCATCGGGAATAAGTTCCGGGCTTTCATCCGGAACTGCAATCATCTGTTCATTCATATCCTGTACAGGCAAACACTCATCTGCTGTAGCCGTAACTGCTCTCTCCGCCTGTTCATCCTCGTTGGTGTCCGCCGGTTCAGCTGCTGCAAACATGCTGAGAAGGACGGTCGTATCATCATCATCCGCTTTTTCAGCCACTGGCTGCTCAGTTACTGCGCCGCAGTTTTCTGAAAGTGCCGAGGGCAAAGATCCGGTTTCATCATCCGCACTTAACGAAGGTTCTGCGTTCACTGGTGCGAGACCGGAGGCCAGATCCTCAGCACTTTCCGACCGGGTATCGGCGAGTGCAGAGGCGGCACTGATGATATCGCCCGGGGATATCGTTACCGGTATCCCCGGATCCGGCACCAGCTCCGCAGCGGCTATTGCAGGTAAGCCCGTCTGCGCATAACCGGCGGGTGAACCGCTCATTCCTCGCGCTTTGTCGAGAATTTCTTTGATGAGCGGCATAGCTGCCGCATCCCC
This sequence comes from Pantoea sp. EKM101V, assembly GCF_011800325.1. Classification (NCBI taxonomy): domain Bacteria; kingdom Pseudomonadati; phylum Pseudomonadota; class Gammaproteobacteria; order Enterobacterales; family Erwiniaceae; genus Pantoea; species Pantoea sp. EKM101V. The sequence continues at coordinate 11,826 of NZ_JAALFP010000017.1, read as the reverse complement.
GCCGGCCAGAGAAGCCATCACCCGCATGGCCTGGCGATCGCCACAGAGCCAGGTGACTCCGTCATCAGGCAACAGCCTGGCGGCCATTATTGCCGCCGTACCGGCATCAGCTACATTGCTTATCCGAAATCGATAGGGCGCACCCGGCGATGACAGACCGGGGATCCAGCATTGCCCGTCCAGTAATTCACCTTCAATCCTGCTCAGTTGTGGCAGATGCGCGGTAAGCGCTGACCAGAAAACAATCGCATTCCAGAGCGTGTTTTTAGCGGCCTGTTCCTCGGGTGACGCGCCGGGAGGAAACATATGGCCTTTTGCCAGCCTAACGCTGCAGGCGGTAAATTTCAGGGTGAGATCTATGTATCCGCCCTCTTTACTCCATTCACCTTCCGCGCTGGCCGGCACGTTCTGTACGCTCTCAACGAGTTTTTGAAGCGGTGCTAGGTAAAGCCGGTTATAAATCTCCTCAGGCAAAGACGTGTTATCCCAGATTTGCCTGAGAAGGAGCTTACGATGCGGGGAAGAAAGAAGCTCTACGGCTGAATTTGGCGCGAAATATCCCGGCGGAACCTTACCGCCAGCCTGCGCTGATTTAGCCGCGTTTTGCCCCCCGGATATCATGGTTATGAGCTTACTGAACATTCTGGCTCCCTGATAATTCAGCTTCATTGCTGATATTAAGCGCAGCCTTTGCGCTTTCTGAGTCCTTTCCGTCCGGCGTTTCAGAGTCTCCACTTAGTGCATCGAGGCAGCCGGTCACAATACAGACCAGCTCATTCGGCACCAGAATTTTGCGCGCGCGCGTCACCGATACGTACAGAAGATTCAACTCATCTTCTTTTTCGCGCGGGTTTAAAAGGGGATCGGTAATATCAACAAAATCGTCGTTCATTTTGACCACGTTCCACTCAAGCCCTTTACTGCGGTGCGCCGTGACGACCGTCACATCAGCATCGCTTTCGCGCGTCACCGCCTGCTTTTTTAACACGGCCAGTAGCATTGGCAGCGGAAAGAACATGTCCAGAAGCCGAACTCCCTGCCCCATTTCCGGATCCTTTGTTGCTTTGGCAGTAGACCGGTATGCTTCAAAATCGCTGAAGTCTCGCGTCAGCTGCGGCGACTGGATGCGATCCGGCATATCGACCGAAAGCCAGTACAAATCTTCCAGTTCACCAATGCGATATCCCTCCATGCCGCCCACCCAGTACACCTTTTTACCCGTCAGGCTCTCCATCAGGGCTGAGCCAATCACGCCCGCTACCGTTCGGCTGATAACGCAGCAGTGCGCGGTTCCGGCGGGCAGTTCAGGTACAACCTGGTCCTCACCGCCAAGGCCGCAGATCCGGCGGGTTTCCCCCGCCTCGGCAAGCAGGGTATTCGCAACGTCTGCGACCGCCGGCCCAAACCGGAAGCTGTTCGTCAGCCACAGCCTGTCTGCAGTCTCCAGCTGTAGAGAAACGAGAGCGTTTTCCGCCCCCCTGAAGCGATATATCTGCTGATAACGATCGCCGACAAGGATGATGCGACAGGGCTGGCTAAGAACAAACTGACTGGTCACCGGATTCGCATCCTGCGCCTCATCGAACAGGATTACGTCCCATTGCTTGTTCAGCTCCGGAACGGACAGCTGATAAAGTTTAAGATAGGTGTCATGCGTTACCGGAAAATGTGAGTCCATACGGGTCATTTCGTGCCATATGACCTGTGCAGCACCGAGTATTTTGCCCGCGTCCAGTCCGCTCCGTTCGCTCTCATCGGGCAGATGCAGAAATGAGATTTCTTCGTCGGCGCTGTACAGAAAGGTATTGAGCGTGTTCAGCGCAGTCCGAGCCAGCAGCCAGTGACGGGTGTTGAGCAGCCGCGCAATATCCGTTACGCGCAGAGACGTGGTTAGCCGCGCCTGAAAGTGCCGCCCGAACGCCGGCCATGCCAGTTGATGAAACGTTCTGCACTCGACGTTAAAAGGAAAACGACGCTCGGACTCCTCCCTGATCGCGCGATTGTAAGCGAGATAAAGCATCCGCTCCGTGGGGTTTGCCAGCGCGTAGGCTTCAAGCGTGGACGTTTTGCCCGTACCGGCAAACGCCGTAACGACAAGTTTTGTGCCTTTCCAGGCGATGATCTGTGCCTGCTCCTGCGTGGGTTGCATTTATTCAGTACCTCCGTCAGCGTCATGCCATGAACCATGCCCTGCCGGGGAGGCGGTATCCACCGCAAACTCTATACTGACCAGCAAAAAAAAACGCCTCCGGAGAGGCGTTATGGTCAGGCTGCGCGTTGCTCTGCGCGGCCGAGTTTTACTGCCCACCTGGCGGTGTAGTGCAGCGGGGTGTAAAGCGTGCGACGCCGTTCAAGCGTCAGCGCATTTCCGGTCACAACCTCTGCCGCAATGCCGCAGAGCGAGAGCTGTATATAGGACATACTGGCGGCCAGCGGATCAACGTCCGTCACCGACACCCACAGCTGTTCTGAGACCGTGTAACCGCGCTGAGCAAACTCTTCAGCGAAGGCGATGACCATACAACCTGCACCGCTCGCCGGTTCCTGCAGGGTAATGAAGTCTTTTCCCTGCATCAGCGCATCGATGCCGGAAAGCTGCACTGATGCCATCATTCGCGATACGTCCCACGGCGTAAAAAACTGGCCGCGATACTTATCTCCCAGCTCAAGCTCCATAAAAACGCTGCCGAGAAAATCACAACGTTCCTGATCGAGCGCCATCACGACGTGACCCAGTAACTCAGCCATCCGGGTGACGTCTTCCTTCTCGTAGCCGGCAATTATGCTCAGATACTGCTTTTCCAGCTCTGCATCGTGCGCAACACCGTTGTGCAGCGCAATAGCAGCGCAGCTGACGAAGTCCTCAAACACTTTGTGCCGGTGATGATAACGGGCCGTGATGTTGAAAATCTTCAGGAATGCGCTGCGATGGTTGATAAAAGTCATGCGTGTTCTCCATAAAAAAAGGGGAACACGCCCCTGAGGAGGTGTTCCCCTCAGGGTGTGAGGCAAGCCCTACGGCCCGCCTTTTTTGGTTAGCAGCTGTACGTGGTGAATCCTTCCGCCTCCGGAGCCCCTGATTCAAAAATCAGGATTTCCACGGCATCCGAACGCATCAGTGAAGCGATCACGCGGCGGGCTTCTTTCGATAACCCGGCTTCTTTCAGCCGCAGAACCGGCGCGGTACACGCGGTTAACCGCAGAAGATAGCCCCCACCGATATAGTGGACCCACTCACCGTCACCGACTTCACGGGTCGTGATTTCATCCAGCAGCGCATTGTCTTCTGCGCTGAGGTGAGCCGTCGAAATAACGCGGCAGCGAAGGTACTCACTGTTGCCGCTCATACCTGTGCCGCATGATGAACGGATGTTGCACCTTCTGATTCATAAGGTTCAACTACCGGCACCAGATGCAGCCCGGGCCTGCCGTCGTCCAGCTCGTCAATAATCACCTCAGCACTGCAGACGTGCTCGCCCCGATCGTAACAGTCATAACCATCAAGATCGTGAATCGGCTCGCTGTACCAGTGCCGAATTTCACAGTCAAAGGTCGATGACAGTGCCGCGATGACCTCTGCTGCCGGCGGGAACCAGGCGGAATCAAACGCAAGTTTTATGCTGCTGACGCCATCACGTTCCCAGCTGACATTGTGACCTGCCGGCCACTCCATACCGTACTGCCGGCAATAGAGGCTGCAGGACGTAGACGCCCCGGACAGGAGTCCGCCACTTCCGTTCAGTTCGGCAGCCAGCCGGCTCGGGATTATCTGCAGCATATCGCAGGGTTGCGCCCTGTCAGGCAGCTGACTCAGTCGTTCCCAGCACTGGCCCGGATCGATTTCCCGGGAAAGCGTGGCAATACCAAACCAGTCTGCATAGCGTTCCTCAATGAGTCGCGCGATATGTCTGCGTGAAACGTCCGGAATACTGTCCCAGCGGATCGCGTCGATACCCGACTGATGGTAAAGCCGCTCAATTTTGCGCAGATGCTCCCCGTCAAGCGGTACGTCATTGCGCAGTAAACCGAGCCACTGCTCAAACGCCAGGTTGGCTGGCGTGCCCTGTCCCGTTCCGCTCTGCATTAACTCGGGAAACGGCGGAAAAGACTCCGTTTTAACCGGGCGTAGCAGGCCGCCATACCCCGCCAGAAACAGCTTTATGCTGCGCATGACGGCGTGACGGTAAAGCGGTACAGCTTCACCGCTGATCCACTCTTCCATAATGCTGATGAGCGCGGATTTTCCGGTGATTTCTAAACGGTTATGGCACCAGTCTGACATGGTAGATTCCTCTTTTTTCAAAAAAAGAGGGCACTGTCCCGTGAGGAACAATGCCCTCACGGGACGGCAACGTGTTTACTTAACGATGCCGGGTTGGTGTGTTATGCAGCTTCAGCCGCACTTTTATCTAACTGCAGTAAGAATTCTGACGCTTCTCTTGCGTGCCGGCAGGCACGGAAAAGCGCTTTTTTGTCCGACTTCAGTACCTCAAGCCATGAATTTATATAGCTGTCGTGCTGGACATCGCCAAACACACCGAGCTGGGCGCAGAGAAACGCGCTGCCCATCTCCGCTATCAGCTCCTCAAACGCATAAACCGGATCGCCGAACTTTTTCGACGGTTTGGTTATGCCTTCGCGGTTCAGTCGTGACTCATGGCCGGTGGCGTGCACAACTTCATGCAGCAGCGTGCTGAAATAGTCGGCGTGGGTAAAAAATTGTTCAGCCTTCGGCATCAGTATGGAATCAGTGTGTCTGGCGTAACAGGCCCGGTTCTGTAATCTGAACTCAACCTTAACGCCCGCCATATGCACAATCTCACATATCCGTTTTTCCGTCGGCCAGTCGATCGTAGCGGGGTATTCAGCTACGGGAGGCTCATGCGGTACAGCCGCAACACTATCCGGTAAACCGTCACACTGCTCTACGTTAAACAGGAAGTTAGGCTTTATCATGGCCCGCGATTCCATCAGTGGCTTACCGTCGGAATCAAACAACTTGTTTCCGCTGGCGTCCTCAGCCTGCTTTTCAAAAGGTCTGAAGATAATTGCCTCTGATGACGTTTCACCTTTGCGAACCTGACCGCCCAGCTCCTGCGCCTGACGATACGTTACCCAGCGATCGGTGCTGTATCCTTTTTCCTCTGCGGCCAGCCATAACAGCAGCACGTTTACGCCGCTGTAAGGCTTACCGGTTAAGGCATTAACCGGTAACGGACCCGCTGCGGCGTAGCGGCCAGCAGTGCGCCACGGTTTTTTCCATGGCGCCACGCCGTTCTCAAGTGCCTCAACGATACGGTCAGTGACCTTCTGGTACAGATCGACACCCTCAGTTTTCTTCGTGCGACGGGTTTTGGTTGGTTTAGTCATGGGATGCTCCTTAAATGAAAAAAAGGGCGCATCCCTCCCCTGACGGGCGAGAAATACGCCCGTCAGGGAAAGTGGTTAACGCACCGGAGAAATAATCTTTCCGTCGGTGGTTATGCTGTTCAGCCGCAACCGGAGTTGCCACCTTGAATGATAGAAAGCGTGGCGGTCATGCCGCTTACTGTCAGTAAACATTGCTTCTTCAAGCATTAAAGCTGCCGAACCGAACCACCGGGCCCGCTCTTCGTCGCAGCTGCAGTCACAAAAATCCGAAGTCCTCATCCGGTCGATCCGCTCACGGTACAGCGCGAGTTTACGCTGACTGAGCCAGCTGATGGTTTTGCGCTTCAGCTGATAGGGTGAACGGACAGACAGAACAACCACCCTGTCTACCGGCGTTATGGGACTGAAAAAGGCCGGGTCATCGACAGTGAGATCGTATGTCTCTGAGATATGACCAAACTTCAGTTCTACCTGCACGCCCGGGTGGGTACTCCCACCGCTGTATTCAAGCGCATAAATTCGCGCCTTGCGGTAGAAAAGCTGACCGGGCGATCCGTTCCTGAACTCCAGGAACAAACCTTCCTGCGAACTGATAACAAGCCTGACTGACATAGCATGATGGTAAGTTTCATGAAACAGCTGCGCGAGCGCGTCACTGCTGAAAGTAAACATAGGATCACCTGCTGTAATAGCGGGATCTGTCTCCTTCCGGAGAGCAAATCCCGGAAGGATGGGTATACAGGTCAGCTGTTGTGCTGCTGAGCAAGCCAGAACTCAATGCCTGATATGGCTTCCCACTCTTCAGTGGTGACCTGCTTGCCGGGACCGGAGGTTTTTACCAGCAGCAGGTGTTCAATTGCGCCGGGTATAACAAACGATGCCGGTATTTTTTCAGGTGCTTTGGTAAACATATCCATATTCCATGCCAGCCATCGCTGCGCGAAATGCCAGTTTTGCGGACAGGAACTGGTTATGTGATAGCTGTCGGGACATAGGTTATGCAGAAGAACCAGCACGATACGCACGAATAAATCCTGTTTGCATCGCTGGCTCTCCACTTTACGGTATGGCCGAAAATTATCCGAAAGCGTCTGCCTGAGATAGAACGGATTGAGGCAGTAGCCTTCGCCGTCCTTATGGTTGAATGTGACCGAACCATCTTCGTCAAAAAGTTCTGACGCGCGGTTCATGTCAAAACCCAGCTGCTTATAAGGCCGGAGTTGAGCGGGAAGAAGCCAGAAAGCTTCTTTGACTGCGTCGGTAAATCTGAACCACTGTTCATCATTTATGGACGCTCCCTGCTCAAACTGGTAAACGCCCGGAAGGACCAGAGGATCAGTTGGTGTATGTGTCATGATAAATCTCCATTAAAAAGGGGATTTACCGCCCACAGGGAGGTAAATCCCTGTTGGGCTAAGTTAGTCTATCCGGAGAGTTAATCCCGGAAGGATGGTTCATAAAGGTAATGTCAGCGTTTGCCGGTTTTCAGTTCTTCGAGCGTGAACTCAAGTTCTGAAATCAGTCCCCAGTCAGCCGTCGTAAACGGACGATCACCCCCGGAAACGCTTCTGATGAGCAATTCATCAGCTGCGCCGGTAATGAAACCTTCCGTGCTAAAAGGCTGAGGAGCATTACTGTCAGCAATCAGTTGGTGCCGTATTGCCCAGCGAACAGGAAGCGCCCAGCTGACGCCGCCGACTGATGACGTTATCTCAAAGCAGTCTGAGCAATGGTGATACAGCATCAGTAGCGCTATCCGCGTGAAGAAGTCGATGGGCTGACCTTCAGTTTCAATACGCAAATCAGGGCTCATATCCAGAGTAAACATCACGCTTTTGGATATGTGATTTCCTTCGTCTTTTCCACCGAATTCAAAAGCCCCGGGGTGAGTAAACATCATGGATGCGCGTTCCAAACGTGTACCGTTAGTTGGCGAGCACGGACGGAGATGTACCGGTAACAGCCAGAATGCTTCTGTGACTGCCAGGGTGAAACTGTGCCACTGGCTCGGGGATATCGATCCGCTCTGCTTCACGGTGTAGGTAACGTGTTGGGGCGGTACGGAGATTGGTGTCATGATAAATCCTCAAAAAAAGGGGATTTATCCCCCTGATGGGGAATAAATCCCCACAGGGTTAAGTCAGATTAGAAAGATTTTAATCGGCCAATTGCCAGATCTCCCTCCATCACTGATATGCATAACGCAGTGTTGCCATCTGATTCGCCAGCTTCAGTGCAAAACGGCGAGCCTGACGGTAAGAGCGGAATACCTCATCCGGCTTTTTCAGAGAACCAAACCGGTGATTACCGTAAAACGTGCCGGAACGTGTAAGTATGCCGGCCGTCCATTTTCCTGAAGGTAACTGATGAACCTGAACCTTAAAGCTGAGTGAGCCAGTCCGGTTCGTTATCCAGTCTTCTTTTCTTTTACCGGCCGTGACGCGATCTCGCAGGGATGACGCTGCTGCGGAGGCTGCTGAAAAGATGCCTTTTAGGGAAAAGGAGGTTGGTAATAAAAGGGTATACATGGTGTTTCTCCTGTTGAGCGGGAAACACCTGCCCTGTCGGGAAGATGTTTCCCGATGGGCATTCGCATAGCGAATGTATGGTTCAGACGACTGCGCTGTTACTTCTGAGCGGTGAACACTCTGAAGGTCGCAGCATCAGACGCGGCATGCTGAGCGGCTTTCGCTGCAGCTTTATGTGTAAAATGCTCACCGTGCCGGCTAAAAATGAATTCATCACCAGGCTGGCCTTCAATCAACGTTCTAGCCATAACAATGGCGTGATAACGTTGATCGTCAAACCAGACGCGTGAACGGAATTCATAATGACCGGAAGGTGAAGCAAGCCACGATGTTCCCCTGAGTGCAGCCTTAAGGTCAGGACATTCAGATGCAACGCGGGTTGCAACGGAAAGGACTAGATCGAATGGCGTACGCAACTCATTCAGAAACGAGCGGGTTATGGACATAGTTTCTCCAGAAAACAGAGAAACATTTGCCCTGTCGGGAATGTTTCCCCGAAGGACGGAGCCGGATGGTTGAATGTACCTTCATCGCCAGGCAGTAGGAGCCGTGATTGACGATATCTGCTTCCAAAGGCGAGCAGATGTACCACACTGATGTGTTCTCCCTTTCAGGCTACAGGAGTGTTATTTGCAGCTACCCGAAGGCGGTCATCTCAAGCTACAGACCATTGGTGGTTGTCCGAAGACAACGTAAGAAGCGTTTTAATAATAGCGTCTGCTTAAGGCAAATTACAAGAGCCCTTTATTCATCTGGCTCATCTGTCCGGTTATAAACCCGGGCAACGTAAGCACCACGTCCATCTCCGTGTCCAAGATCCATTGATACAAGCGCCTCAGCTTCTTTACGACTCATGCCATTCTCAAGATGATGGTTTACAGCATCCTGTGAATAAGCGTATCTGAGACTATGCGGCGCATGAATTCCGGTCATTCCACTTTCACGTAATACGTTATGATAACGATCAAGCGCCTGATGAAGCGTTGGCTTATCAATTAACTTACCGTTATTCTTTTCTATGTACTGAATAGCTTCATTTAACAGCTTACCAACCTTGGCTTTCTCAAAAACGGTGGCATCACGTGGACGCCCACCTTTAGATCCAAACACAACGCGTACATTATCATTTCCGGCTTCAAGACTTTTCCGCCAGGTTTTTAATGACTTTGCAGACTGAACCGTTTCCTCCGCACGTAAACCAATATATCTGGCGAGCTGCACACCTAAGGCAATCCCCTTGTCTTTCTCTGAGACCGTCAAGACAATTTCTTTAAGACGTTCATCAGAAATGGCAACTTTAGTGCCTTCGCGGCTGGCTCCAGAAATATTTAACGCCTGATTACTCAATTTTTCATGCGCTGGGTTAGCCAGAACGTTACGCCCACCTTGAGAAAGGATTGAACGTAATGCGGCCATTTCATTTTGCAGTGTCCGGGACGAAATATTTTCATCCTGACGACTACGAATATAGTTTTCGATATGTTTGGTTTTAATATGGCTTACGTCCCGAATCTGAATATTAAGGGTTGCCAGTCGCTCCGAAAAGCGACTGGCAATCTTTGAACGATCAGAAACCGTTTTAAAACTTCCTCCGCCCTGACGTGCGAGCGTGACGAGCTGCTTACCTAATTTTCCGGACATTGCTTTTCTCCATCAGAACCCACAGCTGTTGACCCGCTAACCCACAGCTGTATGACTCTGAATCTGTACGTCTCTTCCCCGATGACACGGTTGCTTTTGCGCTTCCTGCGTCTCGACTGGTATCTGTGCATCGGGGCGGCGAAATGTTGAGTTCTTGCGAGGCTCCCCAGGTCTCTGACCTGTTTGCGGCTTGCGCCGTGCTGACGTTAGTCAGTCTGCCTCCGTACACCAGTTTCCTGATGTCGCCATCGATACCGAGTCGATCATTCTCCTTCTAGTAAAACGCCCTTAACGAGTTGTTCGTTAACGTCGCGTCATGGTTGATAAATAGCCAGTTGAGCATCTGAAAACACGTAATACGTGCATGTCAGATTGTACCGGCATGCTGAAAACCGCACTGTACGTGGGTTTGGTCGTTATGCGCTGCGCGCGTCACTTTGTTCTCGTTTCACTCGAACCAAAGTGACGCCGCGCAGCTTCATGCTCCTAATGCGTCTTCCGCAAGCGCCCAAATGTTCCAAATGGGCTTATGCGTCATTGCAAAAGTCGTATGCAGCTCAGGGCGTATCCCTGAAAATTCTCATAACGTAAGTGAAGAAAGCATCGTGGGGATGCCTTGTCTGATGACGCTAGGCGTAGGTAAAAGCCCGGGCTTTGGTGTGATTAATGTACCCCCATCGTCGCGTCGTAGGTGCGCTTATTTTGACGATATCTGCTTCCAGGAGCGGGCAGATGTACCACACTGATGTGTTCTCCCTTTCAGGCTTCAGGAGTGTTTTCATAGCTACCCGAAGGCGATCCTCTCAAGCTACTGGACCATTGGTGGCCGTCATTCGACGACTTGTTACTATTGAAAAGATATCAACCAAGCTGTAGAAATGTCAATGTTGAATATTCGGAAACCTAAAAGAAGGAGTAGCTAAAGATCATGGACTGGCTAAAGTTAATAAGTTTCATCATTCCCTCAATTGCACTGTTTTTTAGCGTTAATGCAAGGTTCAAAGGGTTTAACAATGAGAGAATATCAGTTTACAAAGACATGAAATCTCTCTCATCAGAACTTAAAATGGAAGATTATGAGATAAAAGTAATTGATGATGAGTTAAATAAATTAGTTCTCAGGGAAGTCACTGGAATATATGAGATCACGCTTGCAAAGAGATTAATGAAAATCCTAAGCTGCAACCCAAACCTTGATGACTTTAAAATAAGTAGATTAAAAAGATTAACGCGCTGCATTCTAGAAAAGGACGTCTTACTTCAAGAACAAGATGCGGATATAGCGTTTTATTTAGACAAAGATCTTTTTAAAAAAAGGGCTCGCGAGGGTGTATTATTTATTATGGTGTTTTTTATAGGATTCACAGTATCCTTCATAGCTGGAAATTCATCTATCGTCAGAGAAGAGTTTTTTTGGGCTACCATCCAACTATTGATGTCATTATCTATGATAATAACAACGATTTTCACGGTACGCTCTTATCCAGCACCATGGAGATTTATATCACATAAAAAATTCATTGACGGGTTAAAGGGGTTCAAGAGTAATTAAATAGCAAACTATCAGCTAGAAAATAATCATAGCTATGTCCTTTTAACCTACAGCTATATGTAAGAAATACCCCAATTTCTAGATATGATTGATCTTTACCGGCGCATCAGCGCCAGATATGCGAAACAATCCTATTTTAAGAAATGACAACTTACAGCTGACGCTCATACGCCAGTTATAGGATTCAGCCGTATTTTACAGATTGTCCAGCACCGCAGCCGGTTCGCGGGCACTCGTCATGGGAAATAGCTCTACTTCTTGAACTACCAGCCCAGAGCTAACGCACCGACTCCTAATTTTGGATCCAGCCCTACTTTAAGGACCGCCCGGCGCTGCAGCGGGAACGCCGGCGCACGATGTAGGAAACAGTCTTACTTCGCAGGCCACACGGTACCGCAGCGGGTATGCCGGCACACGAAGTGGGAAACAGCCCTACTAGGGGCCGCCCGGCGGCGCTGCAGCGGGTATGCCGACACACGATGTGGGAAACAGCCCTACTTTGCGGGCCGCCCGGCGCTGCAGCGGGTATGCCGGCACACGATGTGGGAAACAGCCCTACTTTGCGGGCCGCCGGGCGCTGCAGCGAGAATGCCGGCGCACGATGTGGGAAACAGCCCTACATTGAGGGCGGCCGGGCGCTGCAGCGGGTATGCCGGCACACGATGTGGGAAACAGCCCTACTTTGCGGGCCGCCGGGCGCTACAGCGGGCGCTCCGGCGTCAGGTGTGGGAAACA
>NZ_JAALFP010000016.1:73992-94221 GCF_011800325.1 Pantoea sp. EKM101V | reverse complement strand
ACCCGTTTCCCGTTGCCGGTGTGCCGTGTCGATGGAGGCGCATTATAGGGAGCGGTTCAGATAGCGCAAGTGCAAATGACAACTTTTTTACCGACCGTTCACTTTGCGCTCAATTAGCTGCCTTATTAAACAAAACTCAGGTGAAAGGGCATAAAAAAATCGGGCCAGCGGCCCGTTTTTATCTCGCAGGATTACTGATGAGCTGTAATCACATCGTTTTCCACATCCATCTGGATCGTTTTGCCCGGCACCAGTGAACCAGAAAGGATCTGCTGTGCCAGCGGGTTTTCGATCTGCTGCTGTATCGCCCGTTTCAGCGGACGCGCACCATAGACCGGATCGTAGCCATTCTCCGCCAGCAACCGCAGAGCCTCCTCGGAGATATGCAACTGATAGCCGCGCTCCTCCAGACGATGATACAGCCGCTGCAGCTGAATCTGAGCAATAGAGGCAATATGTTTCTCAGCCAGCGGATGGAACACCACGACCTCATCAATACGGTTGACGAATTCAGGACGGAAGTGCTGGCCAACCACACCCATCACAATCTCTTTCATTTCCGGATAGCCGAGATCGCCGAACCGCTCCTGAATTAAATCTGACCCAAGGTTAGAGGTCATGATCACCACGCTGTTACGGAAATCGACCGTTCTGCCCTGTCCATCCGTCAGGCGTCCATCATCCAGCACCTGCAGCAGAATGTTAAAGACATCAGGATGCGCCTTTTCGACCTCATCCAGCAGGATGACGGAGTAAGGACGACGACGTACCGCTTCAGTCAGATAACCGCCCTCTTCATAACCGACATAACCCGGAGGGGCACCCACCAGTCGTGACACCGAATGTTTTTCCATAAATTCGGACATGTCGATACGCACCATGGCATCGTCACTGTCGAACAGGAAGTTAGCCAGCGATTTACACAGCTCGGTCTTACCTACACCGGTCGGCCCCAGGAACAGGAACGAACCGATAGGACGGTTAGGATCCGACAGACCGGCACGGCTGCGACGAATCGCATTGGATACCGCCTCAACGGCTTCATCCTGTCCGATAACCCGGCCATGCAGCTCCTGCTCCATCCGCAACAGCTTATCGCGCTCACCTTCCATCATTCGTGCTACCGGGATACCGGTCCAGCGGGCCAGCACATCGGCAATCTCCACATCTGTTACCCGGTTACGCAGTAACTTCATGGTTTTGCCTTCCGCCTGGGTGGCTGCAGCTAACTGTTTTTCCAGGGCAGGAATTTTACCGTACTGCAGCTCTGACATCTGAGCGAGATCGCCCTGACGACGGGCCTGCTCTAAATTGAGACGCGCCTGCTCCAGTTCAGCTTTGATGTTCTGCGTGCCGGATAATGAGGCTTTCTCGGTTTTCCACTCATCTTCAAGCTCGGCATACTCCCGCTCTTTCTGATTCAGCTCGCTCTCCAGCATCTCAAGGCGTTTGATGCTGGCATCATCAGCCTCTTTCTTCAGTGCCTGCTGCTCCAGCTTCAGCTGAATGATGCGACGCTCCAGACGATCCAGTGACTCCGGCTTCGAGTCCATCTGCATACGAATGCTGGATGCCGCCTCGTCGATCAGGTCAATCGCCTTGTCAGGCAGTTGCCGGTCCGCAATGTAACGATGAGAGAGCGTTGCAGCCGCGACGATCGCCGGGTCAGTGATCTGCACATGATGATGCAGTTCATAACGCTCTTTCAGGCCGCGCAGAATGGCGATGGTATCTTCGACACTCGGTTCCGCCACAAAGACTTTCTGGAAACGGCGCTCCAGCGCAGCATCTTTTTCAATATACTGCCGGTACTCATCCAGCGTAGTGGCACCGACACAGTGCAGCTCGCCACGCGCCAGCGCGGGTTTAAGCATATTGCCGGCATCCATCGCGCCGTCAGCTTTACCGGCACCGACCATCGTATGCAACTCGTCGATGAACAGAATGACGTTACCTTCCTGCTTCGACAGATCGCTCAGCACCCCTTTCAGGCGCTCTTCGAATTCACCGCGATATTTAGCACCGGCCACCAGCGCACCCATATCCAGCGCCAGAACCCGCCGGCCTTTCAGACCTTCAGGTACTTCGCCATTGATAATGCGCTGCGCCAGCCCTTCAACAATCGCTGTTTTACCCACGCCGGGTTCACCAATCAGCACCGGGTTATTTTTGGTACGGCGCTGCAACACCTGGATGGTGCGACGGATCTCTTCATCACGGCCGATGACCGGATCGAGTTTGCCCTTCTCGGCGCGCTCGGTCAGATCGATGGTATATTTCTTCAGTGCCTGGCGCTGATCTTCAGCCCCCTGATCGTTCACGTTGTCTCCTCCCCGCATTTGTTCAATCGCACTGGTGATTTTTTCGCGAGTGGCACCTGCCGCTTTGAGCAGATCGGCCAGAGAGCCGCGTGATTCCAGGGCAGCCAGAACAAATAATTCAGATGAAATAAAGTTGTCGTTGCGCTTCTGCGCCAGTTTGTCGCACAGGTTTAATACCCGGACGAGGTCAGATGAGGGTTGAACATCCCCTTCACTGCCTTCAACCTGCGGCAGGCGGTCAATGGCCTGCTCAACCTGCGCGCGAAAAGGTGTCACGTCGACACCGGCCGACGTCAGTAAAGGCGAAACCGATCCGCCTTCCTGTTTGAGCAATGCGCTCATCAGGTGCAGAGGTTCAATAAATTGGTTGTCGTGTCCCAGAGCCAGGGACTGCGCGTCGGCGAGAGCCAGCTGAAATTTGTTGGTAAGACGATCCAGACGCATAATTCCTCCCATTACAGGTCAAAATGCTACTGGAGATTAAATGAGGTCATCCCTCAAATTTTCAAGGTTAATGACCTGAGATTTGAGTAAAAAATACGCTAACTGGACCGTCTTATCGCGTAAGGTTATAACAGCCAGATCAAAGTTGCCATACGCCCGGTGATCCCATCGCGGCGGAAAGAGAAGAAATCGTCACGCTGTGTAAAGGTACAGCGACTGTCGGCGCTGATGGAACGGACGCCTGCAGCCTGCAGTCGCCTGCGCGCCAGTAGCCAGATATTGGCGTAGAATCGCTCTCCCGACGGATGAAAAGCCTGTCCGGCGTGGGGGTCCTGAGCCACAAAGGCGTCGCGCACTTCGGCACCGACCTCAAACGCATCAGGGCCGATTGCCGGCCCCAGCCAGGCATGAATCTGATCGGGCGGCGATCGGAACTGCGCCAGGGTATTTTCCAGAACGCCCGCACAGAGGCCACGCCAGCCGGCATGCGCGGCCGCCACTTCAGCACCGTCCTGCGAACAGAACAGCACCGGCAGACAGTCAGCCGTCATAATGGCGCAGACCACGCCAGGCTCGGAGGTGATACAGGCGTCAGCGCGTAATGTCGTCTCTCCCCCTTCAGCCAGACGCACGACGCCGGTGCCGTGCACCTGATCCAGCCACTGTGGCATCGCAGGCAACCCCGCCTCATCAACCAGCAACTGACGGTTACGCGCAACCGCGTCGGGATTATCCCCCACGTGCCCGCCCAGATTAAGCGCATCCCACGGGGAATGACTGACTCCGCCCTGGCGGCGGGTTGAGCAGGCCCGGACACGCGCCGGTGCGGGCCATTGAGGAATAATCAGATCCATCACCAGTCCATCTGGTCTTTAAATTCTGCGGTGTCTGCTTTTAACGCCGCAATCAGATCGACCATGTCCTGCGGGATAGCCGCATGAAACTCCATTTCAATACCGCTGATAGGATGGTAAAGACGCAGCATCGTAGCGTGCAGCGCCTGACGGTCGAAGCCCCGTAGCGTAGCGATAAATGCCTCTGAGGCGCCTTTTGGCGGACGCGGGCGACCACCGTAGAGCGGATCGCCCACCAGCGGATGGCTGATGTGTGACATATGAACGCGGATCTGGTGAGTACGCCCGGTTTCCAGACGCAGACGCAGACGCGTGTGCGCACGGAAATGCTCCATGATGCGGTAGTGCGTGACCGCCGGTTTCCCCATCGGGTGTACGGCCATGTGCGTACGTTTGGTGGAGTGACGACTGATCGGCTCTTCGACCGTGCCGCCCGCGGTCATATTACCAATCGCAACGGCTTCATATTCACGGGTAATTTCACGCCGCTGCAGTGATTCCACCAGATGCGTCTGTGCCGGTACGGTTTTCGCCACGACCATCAGGCCGGTCGTGTCTTTATCCAGGCGGTGTACGATGCCTGCACGAGGCACATCCATGATCGCAGGATAGTGATGAAGCAATGCATTCAGCACCGTGCCATCCGGATTACCGGCACCGGGATGCACCACAAAATCGCGGGGTTTATTGATGACAATAATGTCTTCATCTTCGTAAACGATGTCGAGTGGCAGATTTTGCGGTTCCCAGCGCTGTGCCTCCTCAATCTCAGCGTTAATCGCGACCAGCTCGCCGCCCAACACTTTTTCTTTTGGGGTATCGACCATGACGCCGTTTACCGTCACGCGACGATCGAGGATCCACTCTTTTATGCGTGAACGTGAATAATCAGGGAACAATTCCGCCAAAGTCTGATCTAAGCGTTGTCCGAGTTGTGATTCGGATACCGTTGCGGTGAGTTGAACTTGTTGTGCCATATACAGCTTCTTCGTTAACGTTGGGTTTTCACGGCGATGCCGTTTAATATAATGTGCTATCGTACCTGGTCATTACCGGGAGCTATACGGACAGCTTCCGCCATAACATTTGAGGATAATCACTTCGTCATGACGCGTATGAAACATCTGGTGGCTGCTGCCACACTGAGCCTGGCACTTGTTGGTTGTTCCGGCTCAAATGACGCGGTACCGGACAGCCCGCCTTCTGAAATCTATGCCACAGCGCAGCAAAAGCTGCAGGACGGTAACTTTAAAGCTGCGATTAAGCAACTGGAAGCGCTGGATAATCGTTATCCGTTCGGTCCTTACTCGCAGCAGGTGCAGCTGGATTTAATCTACGCGTACTATAAAAATGCCGATCTGCCTCTGGCGCAGGCTGCCATTGCGCGCTTTATGCGCCTCAACCCGACCCATCCGAACATCGACTATGTCATCTATATGAAAGGTCTGACGGACATGGCGCTGGATGATTCAGCACTGCAGGGCTTCTTCGGTATCGATCGTTCTGACCGCGACCCGACGCATGCACGTGATGCATTCCGTGATTTCTCACAGCTGCTGCGCAGTTACCCGAACAGTCAGTATGCCGCTGACGCGCAGAAACGTCTGGTCTACCTGAAAGATCGCCTGGCTAAATATGAGCTTTCAGTGGCGCAATTCTATACTAAGCGTGAGGCTTATGTCGCGGTTGTTAACCGGGTTGAAGGCATGATGCGCGATTATCCGGATACGCAGGCGACACACGACGCACTGCCACTGATGGAGAATGCCTACCGCAACCTGCAGCTGAACGCCGAAGCGGATAAAGTGGCGAAAATCATCGCGGCTAACAATAGCTGACAGCAGGCTGCGTTTCAGCCATAAAAAAAGCAGCCGGAAAGGCTGCTTTTTTTTGCTCACAAAACAGTCATAACTGGATCTGAAATCAGCGAGATAACCCATCAAGAATGCCGGGTTTATCGTTTCGCTTCAAGGTATTTCCGCCCGTTTCTGAGCCTTTCTCACAGATTGTCAAAACTGACAAAAAGTGACATTTTTCCGTGATAGAAATCTCACATTCAGCGCTTTTTCGCGCTATGCTGAGAAGACCAAGACGGAAATGACAGAGAGGTAAGAACGATGATTCTGAACATTACCAGTAAGCAAATGGAAATCACCCCGGCCATCCGAAGCCATGTTGAAGACCGTCTCGCCAAGCTCGAAAAATGGCAAACCGACCTGATTAATCCGCATATTGTTCTGTCGAAAGAGCCCAAAGAATTCGTGGCCGATGCCACCATTAACACCCCAAACGGGACTCTGGTGGCCAGTGCCAAACATGACGATATGTATACCGCGATCAACGACCTGATTGCGAAGCTGGAGCGCCAGCTCAACAAAGTACAGCACAAGTCTGAAGCACGCCGCGCCAGTGCCAGCGTGAAAGACATCATTCCTGCTGACGAAGCGTCCTGATTTTCTTAACGCGCCTCCGGGCGCGTTTTTTATTGACAGCTTTTAAGCTGTACGGTTACTCTCCCCCTACTCCTTTTGCGGACATTTCCATGAAACATGATCTGTTTTTCTTCGCTTTCTTTTTTACCTTCCCCTGAACGGGAGGCCATTCGTCGTGAGAAAATGAAAGCGAAGACGAACAACCAAGCCTCCCAGCCGGGAGGCTTTTTTTTTTGGATAGCATACAGGTGAGCCCTATGAATCCCGACAATCCATTGCTGGCGCTACGCGATAAGATCAGCGCAGTGGATAAAAAACTTCTGACGCTGCTGGCTGAGCGTCGTCTGCTGGCAGTGGAAGTTGCGCAGGCCAAGCTGGCTACACATCGCCCGATTCGGGATGTCGAGCGCGAACGCGCGCTGCTGGAAAATCTGATTGTGCTGGGTAAGGCCCATCACCTGGATGCGCATTATATCACCCGTCTGTTTCAGCTGGTCATTGAAGATTCCGTTCTGACCCAGCAGGCGCTGCTGCAAAAGAACCTCAACCACCCTCATGCCCATGCGGCGCGTATCGCCTTCCTTGGACCCAAAGGCTCTTACTCCCATCTGGCGGCACGCAACTATGCATCGCGCCACTTCGATAATATGGTGGAGTGTGGCTGCCTGAAGTTTCACGACATCATCAAACAGGTCGAAAATGGCGCAGCCGATTACGCCGTCATGCCGATTGAGAACACCAGTTCAGGCTCCATCAATGATGTTTATGACCTGCTGCAGCAGACCAGCCTCTCCATTGTGGGTGAACTGACGCTGCCTATCGACCACTGCGTCCTGGTGAAGGGTAGCAGTGACCTGCAGCAGATAGAGACGGTTTACAGCCATCCTCAGCCGTTCCAGCAGTGCAGCCAGTTTATTAACCGTTTCCCGCACTGGAAAATCGAATATACCGAGAGTACGGCCGCGGCAATGGAAAAGGTCGCAGCGCTCAACTCCCCTGCCGTTGCGGCCCTGGGCAGTGAAGCCGGTGGTGAACTCTATCAGTTGCAGGTGCTGGAGCGGAATCTGGCCAATCAGCAGCAAAACCATACCCGCTTCATCGTGCTGGCGCGTAAGGCGATCGATGTGTCAGATCAGGTGCCAGCCAAAACCACGCTGATCATGGCAACCGGTCAGCAGGCGGGCGCGCTGGTCGATGCGCTGCTGGTACTGCGTCAGCACAACCTGATCATGAGCAAGCTGGAGTCCCGCCCGATTCACGGTAATCCGTGGGAAGAGATGTTCTACATTGATGTGCAGGGCAATCTGCAATCAGAGCGGATGCAGCAGGCGCTGCAGGAATTACAGACAATGACCCGCTCGCTGAAGGTGCTGGGCTGTTATCCCAGCGAGAATGTCGTGCCCGTTGAACCTGCCGAATAGAAAAAAGGCATCCGGAAGGATGCCTTTTTCTTTATGGGCGGCTGTCGTTCGCCGATCGCAGCAGGCTGCGACTCTCAATGAGGAAGCGTCGGGCATGATCCCCAAACCACTGCTCTACGCGATTAAAGCTGGCGATAAACGCCTGTTTGTCGCCCTGCTCCAGCAGCGCAATCGCTTCACCAAACCGCTGGTAGTAACGTTTAATCAGCGCCAGATTACTCTCTGAAGACATAATGATATCGGCGTAAAGCTGCGGGTCCTGAGCGAATAACCGCCCGACCATTGCCAGCTCCAGCCGGTAAATCGGTGATGAAAGCGCCAGCAGCTGGTCAAGATTGACGTTCTCTTCGGCTAAATGCAGGCCATAAGCAAAGGTGGCAAAGTGACGCAGCGCCTGGATAAACGCCATGTTCTGATCGTGCTCAACCGCACTGATGCGATGCAAGCGCGCACCCCAGACCTGAATCTGCTCCAGGAACCACTGATACGCCTCCGGCTGCCGGCCATCACACCAGACCACCACCTGTTTCGCCAGGCTGCCACTGTCCGGGCCGAACATCGGATGCAGACCCAGCACCGGACCGTTATGGGCGGCCAGCATCGCCTGCAGAGGGCGGTTTTTGACCGACGCCAGGTCGACCAGAATGCAGTCGTCTGGCAGAGGGGGTAATTGTGCAATCACCTGTTCAGTCAGGTGAATCGGCACGCTGATGATGACCATACCGGCATCACGGAGCAAGGTCTCCGCCTGCGGCCAGTCCTCTTTATCCAGCGTTTTCACCGTATAGCCTGACAGTCCGAGCATCTTTTCAAAGAGTCGGCCCATCTGGCCCTTGCCGCCAACGATCACCACCGGACGCAGTGCCGGGCACAGGGTTTTAAAGCCTTTATCATTCTCGCTGGTATAGGATTCGCGCATCACGCGACGCAGCACATCCTCAATCAGATCCGGCGGCACACCGAGCGCTTCAGCCTCTTTGCGACGGGAAGCCAGCATTGACGCTTCCCGTTCAGGCACATAGATAGGCAGGCCGTAACGGCTTTTAACTTCCCCTACCTCAGCGACCAGCTCCAGACGTCTGGCCAGCAGATCAAGGAGCGCTTTATCAACACTATCAATTTGATCGCGTAACGCGGTCAGTTCAGCCACCATTCCTCTTATACCTCTTGTGACAGACGCGCCGACAGCACTCCCTTCAGATCCTGATGCATCTCACGCAGTAACGTTTCGGTCACGTCCCAGCTGATGCACGCATCGGTGACGGAAACGCCATATTTCATTTCGCTGCGTGGCAGTTCAGAAGACTGGTTACCCTCATTGATATGGCTTTCCAGCATCAGACCAATGATTGAACGGTTCCCGTCTTTGATCTGGGCGATAGCGGATTCCGCTACGCCAGGCTGACGGCTGTAGTCTTTGTTCGAATTACCATGGCTGCAATCTATCATTAAGGCAGGACGCAGTCCCGCCTTCTGCATCTCTTTTTCACACTGTGCGACATCTTCAGGACCGTAGTTCGGCGCTTTACCACCACGCAGGATTACATGCCCATCCGGGTTGCCCTGCGTCTGCAGCAGGCAGACCTGACCCGCCTGATTGATGCCGACGAAGCGATGCGGCATTGCCGCGGCGCGCATCGCATTGATCGCCGTGCCCAGGCTGCCATCGGTGCCATTTTTAAAGCCTACCGGCATGGAGAGACCCGAAGCCATTTCGCGGTGCGTCTGGGATTCGGTCGTGCGTGCGCCAATGGCGGACCAGCTGAACAGATCACCCAGATATTGCGGGCTGTTTGGATCGAGCGCTTCTGTCGCCAGCGGCAGGCCCATTTCAACCAGGTCCACCAGCAGCTTACGAGCGATGTGCAGACCCGCTTCCATATCAAACGAGTTATCCATGTAAGGATCGTTGATCAGCCCTTTCCAGCCGACGGTGGTGCGGGGTTTTTCAAAGTAGACGCGCATAACGATATAGAGCTGATCGCTCAGCTGTTCAGAAAGAGTTTGCAGACGACGCGCATAGTCCAGTGCGACTTCGGTATCGTGAATTGAACAGGGTCCGCATACCACCAGCAGACGCGGATCGCGTCCGGCAATGATGTCAGAGATGGTTTGGCGTGAAGCCGCAACCTGCTCCTGCTGTTCCGGCGTCAGTGGAAACTTCGCTTTCAGCTCTTCAGGTGTAATTAAAACCTGTTCACCGGCGATGTGCACATTGTTCAGCGCGTCTTTTTGCATGATGGCGATCCTTTATCTCGTATTGGCGGTTCTGGACTCCTCGCTGAGGATTGACGTCACTGTATCACAGCCGGTACAGAGCGCAAGATAGCATGTACACATTAATTACCACAGATCAATAACCGCCGCAGGGCGCTATAAATTAATCAATAAAATCATATATATAAAATATAAGACAAAAGAGAACATCAGGATTAAAGTGTAATTATATCTTTACACATGCTTTTATTGTTTTTCTTGCCGGCGCAGGCAAAATGAAACGATTAAGGGTTTGCATCCGGGAATGATATGCCTTCATCACCACGCACGACGCATCTGCGACCTTTCCTGTTAAGCGATGTTCCTGCGTTTACCGCTGCGGTGAACGCCTCGCTGGACAGCCTGATCCCCTGGATGGCCTGGGCACATCACGACTATCAGCCGCATGAGGCGGAAAGCTGGATCCGCTTTACCCACTGGCAACGGATGCGGGAAGAAGCTGAAGAGTTTGCGATTGTCGATCAGCACGATCAGCTGCTGGGAGGCGCAGGCGTGCGCTTTGCCCGCCATCCCGGCGCTGCCAGTGCAATTGGCTACTGGGTGCGCAGTGATGTTCAGCGTCAGGGGATTGCGACCCGTGCCGTCGCCGCTTTATTGCCGCTGGGGTTTTCACGACCTGAAACACGGGTGATTGAGATTCTGGTGGCCGAGGATAATCTCGCCAGCAGAGCCGTCGCGGAGAAGTCGGGCGGCGATTTTATTGGCTGTCGTTACGGCCTGATCGTGCTCAATGATGGGCCGGTCAATACCGCGATTTATCATTTTCAGCGGCCAGACACCGCTTAACGCCAGGCACCAGGACAAAAAAAAGGGGCTGGCAGATGCCAACCCCTTGTTTGCTATTAACTTTCAGATGTCGCGTTAGCGATACCTTAGTTAAGACGCTCTTTAATACGAGCAGACTTACCAGTACGCTCACGCAGGTAGTACAGTTTGGCTTTACGCACAGCGCCACGACGTTTAACAGCGATGCTGTCAATGACCGGCGAGTGAGTCTGGAATACACGCTCAACGCCTTCGCCGTTAGAAATTTTGCGAACAGTGAATGCAGAGTGCAGACCGCGGTTACGAATAGCGATAACCACGCCCTCGAATGCCTGCAGACGTTTTTTAGAACCTTCAACGACCCATACTTTCACTTCCACGGAATCACCCGGGCGGAAGGAAGGTACGTCCTGTTTCATCTGCTCTTGTTCAATTTGCTTGATAATGTTGCTCATAATTAAATCTCATATCCTGGGTAAACTGATAGTCGGGGAAGATTACTCTTCCACATCATCGTTTTGTTGCTGCTGATGTTCCCGCTGGAACTCATTCAGCAACCTTGCTTGCTCTTCAGTCAGAGCCAGGTTTTCCAGAAGTTCAGGTCTTCTTAGCCAGGTACGGCCTAGCGACTGCTTCAGACGCCAGCGGCGAATATCGGCATGGTTACCTGACAGTAAAACTGCCGGGACTTCCACGCCCTCTAACACTTCAGGTCGGGTATAGTGCGGACAATCCAGCAAGCCGTCAGAGAACGAGTCCTCATCGGCTGACGCCTGCTTGCCGAGTACGCCGGGAATAAACCGGGCGACTGCGTCAATCATCGTCATGGCTGGCAGTTCCCCGCCACTGAGAACGTAATCACCGATTGACCATTCTTCATCAATCTCGGCGTGGATTACGCGCTCATCTATCCCTTCATAACGGCCACAGACCAGAATTAACTTGTCTCGTGCCGCCAGTTCGCAAACGCCCTGTTGGTCCAGTTTGCGACCCTGAGGTGAAAGATATATCACCCTGGCGCCATCACCTGCCGCTGCTTTCGCTGCGGAGATGGCATCCCGTAAGGGTTGTACCATCATCAGCATTCCCGGTCCGCCGCCGTAAGGACGATCATCCACGGTACGGTGCCGGTCGTGCGTGAAGTCACGCGGACTCCAGCTTTGAATGCTGAGCAGACCGTTTTTTACAGCCCGGCCAGTTACCCCGTAGTCGGTAATAGCGCGAAACATTTCTGGAAACAGGCTAATAACACCAATCCACATTGTATTCGCCGTTACGTTACCGCTCGATTCGGAGCTCAAAAACCAGGATCCCAATCTACCTCAATGACGCGAGTAGAGAGATCGACTTTCCTGATAACCTGTTCATCAAGAAACGGAATTAACCGCTCCTGAACACCGAATGCATCCTTCAGGTTTGCCTTAACGACGAGAACGTCGTTCGAGCCGGTTTCCATCATATCGATGACTTTGCCCATCTCGTAGCCTTCAAGGTTAACCACCTGGCAGCCCATAAGGTCTTTCCAGTAGTAGTCACCCTCTTCCAGCGATGGCAACTGCGTCGAGTCAACCTGAATTTCGCAATTGGTTAACTGAGCCGCCGCATCCCGATCTTCAATGCCTTTGACTTTGATGATCAGGTCCTGATTGTGGTGCTTCCAACTTTCCAGTTCGACATGCTGCCATTTACCGGCGCGCTGGATGAACCAGGGTTGGTAGCTGAAGATGCTTTCAGCGTCTTCAGTGGAGGAAAACACTTTGAGCCAGCCGCGAATACCGTAGGCGGCTCCCATCTTGCCCAATACAATCGGGTTGACAGGAGGCTGTGCGGCAATTTGTCTGCTCATGCTCACCACCGTGACAGATTAAGCTGCTTTCTTAGCTTCTTTGACCAGCGCGTTAACGCGATCAGAAAGCGTTGCGCCCTGGCCAACCCAGTGCTCGATACGATCCATATCCAGACGCAGACCTTCAGCCTGACCAGAAGCGATCGGGTTGAAGAAACCAACGCGCTCGATGAAACGACCGTTGCGTGCATTGCGGCTGTCAGTAACGACGACCTGATAGAACGGACGCTTTTTAGCGCCGTGACGTGCCAAACGAATTGTTACCATAACATCCTCTTCAGTTAATAAAACACCCGGCCCCCATCGAGGAACGGGGTCCGGGTGCTGTATAAAAAGCCCGAAAATTTTACTCATTTTGGCGCAAAAAGCAACCTAAACCGCGTCCTTTCGGGCTTTTTTGTGGAACCCTTAGCGGCCGGGGAATCCTGGCGGCATCATACCTTTCATGCCGCGCATCATTTTCGCCATACCGCCCTTCTTCATCTTCTTCATCATACGCTGCATGTCGTCGAACTGCTTTAATAAGCGGTTAACGTCCTGCACCTGCATGCCAGAACCGGTGGCGATGCGGCGTTTACGCGAGCCTTTGATGATCTCTGGCTTCTCACGCTCTTTGCGTGTCATCGAGTTGATGATGGCTTCCATGCGCACCAGAACCTTGTCATCCATCTGCGACTTCACGTTGTCAGGCAGCTGTCCCATGCCGGGCAGTTTACCCATCAGGCTGGCCATGCCGCCCATGTTACGCATCTGCTTCAGCTGCTCAAGGAAGTCGTTGAGATCGAAACCGTCGCCGGTTTTCAGCTTCTTCGCCAGCTTCTCTGCTTTATCGCGGTCAACCTTGCTTTCGATATCTTCGATCAGTGACAGCACGTCACCCATGCCGAGGATGCGTGATGCAATACGGTCCGGATAGAACGGCTCCAGGGCTTCGGTTTTCTCGCCGACACCCATAAATTTAATTGGCTTGCCGGTGATATGACGAATCGACAGCGCCGCACCCCCACGTGCATCACCGTCAACTTTGGTCAGGATCACGCCGGTGAGCGGCAGCGCTTCGTTGAAGGCTTTGGCCGTGTTGGCCGCATCCTGACCGGTCATGGCATCGACCACAAACAGCGTTTCTACCGGATTAATCGCGGCATGAACCTGTTTGATTTCGTCCATCATCGCTTCATCAACGTGCAGACGACCCGCGGTATCCACCAGCAGCACATCGTAGAATTTCAGGCGCGCTTCACGCAGCGCATTGTTGACGATCTCTACTGGCTTCTGGCTGAGGTCAGAGGGGCAGAAATCCACGCCAACCTGCTGCGCCAGCGTTTCCAGCTGTTTGATTGCCGCCGGACGATAAACGTCGGCAGAGACAACCAGCACTTTCTTTTTGTGCTTCTCGCGCAGGAATTTACCCAGCTTACCCACGCTGGTGGTTTTACCGGCACCCTGCAGACCCGCCATCAGCACCACGGCTGGCGGCTGAGCGGCCAGGTCGAGAGCATTGTTCTCTGCCCCCATCGCCGCAACCAATTCGTTACGAACGATTTTGATGAACTCCTGACCCGGCGTCAGGCTTTTGTTTACATCATGGCCGACCGCGCTCTCTTTCACGCGGTTAATGAAGTCACGCACCACCGGCAGCGCAACGTCAGCTTCAAGCAGTGCCATGCGCACTTCACGCAGGGTCTCTTTAATGTTCTCTTCAGTCAGCCTTCCGCGGCCGCTGATGTTTCGCAGGGTTTGCGACAAACGATCGGTTAAATTATCAAACATGGTCTCTCACTTAAAAAGATCGCGAGGCGCCTGATCGGCAGAATGCGGCGGATTATAACACGAAGCCGCCGCGATCTCTGCAATTGCCCCTCAGATCGTTTGGAGCCTGCTGCGGCTGGCGCTATACTGCCTTTTTCCTTATCTGACTGAACCTGAAAGGATCTATGTTCGTTTTCCCGATAGTGGCGCTGTTAGCCTACTCCTTAAGTCTTGCCCTGATCATTCCGAGCCTGCTGAAGCGTAATGGCGGCTGGCGGCGAATGGCGATGCTCTCTGCCTGTGTGGCGCTGGTGACACACGCGGTAGCCCTGCAGCAGCGCATATTTGCGGTTGATAGCGGCCAGAATTTAAGCCTGCTCAACATCGGTTCACTGGTCAGCCTGTTGATCTGCGCCATTATGACCATTGTGGCGTCACGCAACCGCGGCTGGTTGCTGCTGCCGATTGTCTACAGCTTCGCGCTGATCAATCTGGCCTTTGCTACCTTTGTCCCTAATGCCTTCATCACCCACCTGGAAACGACGCCAGGGATGATGATCCATATCGGCCTGTCGCTCTTCGCCTATGCAACGCTGATTATCGCTGCCCTCTATGCGCTGCAGCTGGCATGGATCGATTACCAGTTAAAAAACAAGCGTCTGGCGTTTACGCAGGATATGCCGCCGCTGCTGACCATCGAACGCAAGATGTTTCATATCACGCAGGTCGGGGTCGTTCTGTTAACGCTGGTGCTCTGCACCGGTCTGTTTTACATGCAGGATCTTTTCAGCGCCGAAAACGTCGATAAAGCCGTGCTTTCGATTATCGCGTGGTTTGTTTATATCGTTTTGCTCTGGGGACACTATCATGAAGGCTGGCGTGGTCGCCGCGTCGTCTGGTTTAACTGCAGCGGTGCGGTGCTGTTGACCATGGCTTACTTCGGCAGTCGCATCCTGCAGCATCTGCTTGTCCCTGTCTCTCATTAAAAAGGAAGTTCTGCGTTGGAACATGTTTCAACCACCACGCTGATTATTATTCTGTGCGTCATGGTTCTGGTCTCCGCCTGGTTTGCCGGGTCGGAAACCGGCATGATGACGCTTAATCGCTATAAGCTGCGCCATCAGGTTAAAAACGGCAGTCGCGCTGCGCGCCGGGTGGAAAAGTTACTGCGGCGTCCCGATCGGCTGCTGAGCCTGGTATTAATCGGCAATAACCTGGTGAATATTCTGGCCTCCGCCCTCGCCACCATCGTCGGCATGCGCCTGCACGGTGACGAAGGGGTCGCCGTCGCGACCGGTATCCTGACCTTCGTCGTGCTGGTCTTTGCTGAAGTGCTGCCGAAAACGGTAGCCGCGCTCTATCCGGAGCGGGTCGCCTTTCCCAGCAGCCTGCTGCTGGTCCCGCTGCAATACATCATGCTGCCGCTGGTCTGGCTGCTGAATACCATTACCCGTCTGCTGATGCGGATGGTGGGAATCCGGGCTGAAGGCGCAATCAGTTCTGCGCTGAGCAAAGAGGAGCTTCGCACCATCGTCTATGAGTCACGCAGCCTGATGTCGCGCCGTAATCAGGATATGCTGCTCTCGGTGCTCGATCTGGAGAAGGTCAGCGTTGATGACATCATGGTGCCGCGTAACGAGATTGTCGGTATCAACATCAGCGATGACTGGAAATCAGTCGTCCGCCAGCTGAGCCACTCACCGCATGGCCGCATTGTCCTGTTCCGCGACTCACTGGATGACTGTGTCGGTATGCTGCGGGTGCGTGAAGCCTGGCGCATGATGACCGAGAAAAAAGAGTTCACCAAAGAGATGCTGCTGCGCGCTGCGGATGAGATTTACTACATCCCGGAAGGGACACCGCTCAACACCCAGCTGGTAAAATTCCAGCGCAACAAAAAGAAAACGGGCCTGGTGGTGGATGAATATGGTGACATCAAAGGACTGGTGACCATAGAAGACATTCTGGAGGAGATCGTGGGAGATTTTACCACCTCAATGTCGCCGTCGCTGGCCGAAGAGGTGATGCCCCAGAATGATGGTTCCGTGCTGATCGAAGGCAGTGCCAGCGTGCGTGAAATCAACAAGGCGTTTAACTGGCAGCTGCCAGAGCAGGAAGCCCGCACCATCAACGGTATGCTGCTGGAAGCGCTGGAGGAGATCCCCGCTATCAACACCCGCGTTCAGATCGGTCACTACAACATCGATATCCTGGACGTGCAGGACAACATGATTAAGCAGGTGCGCATCACACCGAAGACCCCGCTGAAAAAATCGGTCGGTTCCTGAAGCCATAAAAAAAACGCCGCAATCGACACGATGCGGCGTTTTTTTTAGCCGGGCAGTTCTGACTAGATGTGCAGTTCTTTCAGCTTTTCAGCAGGCAGTTTCAGATCTTCGTTACGGTTAACGCCGATCTCATGCGCCAGCACGTTGCGGGCAATCTGCTGCGCTTCATCCAGTGAGTGCAGTTTGTAGCTGCCACACTGGTATTCGTTCAGCTCAGGGATCTGGTTCTGATCTTTCACTTTCAGAACGTCTTCCATCGCCCCTTTCCACGCTTTCGCCACGCGCTGCTCATCTGGCGTACCGATCAGGCTCATGTAGAAGCCGGTACGGCAGCCCATTGGCGAAATATCGACGATTTCCACACCGTCACCGTTGAGGTGATCACGCATAAACCCGGCAAAGAGATGCTCCAGCGTATGAATGCCACGCTCAGTGAGGATATCAATGTTCGGGCGGCAGAAACGCAGGTCAAAAACGGTAATCGTATCGCCATGCGGAGTCTTCATGGTTTTCGCAACGCGAACCGCCGGTGCGCCCATGATGGTGTGATCAACGGTAAAACTATCCAGTAGTGGCATACGTCACCTCCTGTTCTGAGAATTTTTTTAAAAACGATGAAACTTTTCTGTTCGCCCAACGTCTGAATATATGAAAGACGCGCATTTGTTATCATCATCCCTGACAACAGAGATGTTAATTTGGCCACATTGATGTGGCCTTTTTCTTTTCTACCCTTCCCGGCTTGCCAGATACGCTTCAAAATCCAGCTTATCGTTCGCTTCCAGCTGCTGCTGCGCCGCGACAGATTCCTGCGCCTGACGCGAGAAATCCTCTTCGGTCAGCACCTCCAGCGGCTCTTCACAGAGCAGATGACGATACTGTTCAGCCAGCGCTACGCCGGTTCCGGTCACACCATTATCCTTCATGGCCTGCAGAATGCGCGCCGAGTAGGTTAGCTCAGGATCGTCGAACGATGCTACCAGTTGATCGCAAACCTGCTGATATTCCGTGCTCGCCTGATTGTCACTGTCTAACACTTCAGCAACCCGACGCAGATCGGCAAACAGGGTTTTGCCCACTTCAACCAGCGAATGTTCCGCTTCACCACAACCTACGGCAATTTTCTGATCCGGTTTACGGCCTTCCAGCACCACGCGGTTCCAGTTTTTACGGGTACACTGCAGCTCTTCTGCACTCATCTCCGGTGCATCGGCCAGCGTACACCAGATCAGGAACAGGTCGAGGAAGCGCACCTGGTTCTCATCCACCCCGATAGCCGAGAAGGGGTTGATATCCAGTGAACGGACTTCAATGTACTCAATGCCACCCCGCAGCAGCGCGTCAGATGGCGCTTCACCGGAACGGGTCACCCGTTTTGGCCGGATTGGCGCATAGAGTTCATTCTCAATCTGCAGCACGTTGGTATTGAGCTGCAGCCAGTTGCCGTCAGCATCTTTCGTGCCCATGCCCGCAAACTCTTCTGACGGCGTTTTGATCGCTTTCTTCAGCGCCGTGACATAGCCTTCCAGCGAGTTAAACGTAATGCCCAGCGAGCTCTGCGATTTATTGGTGTAGCCGAGATCGCTCAGACGCAATGAAGTTGCATAAGGCAGCCACATTGTATCTTTGTCGTTGGTTTCAAACGGCAGCGGGCTCTCACGGCCCTGCAGGAAGCTGGAGCTGATCGCTGGCGATGCGCCAAACAGATAAGGGATCACCCAGCCGAAGCGATAGTAGTTGCGGATCAACCGCAGGTAGCCCGCCGAGATGGTCTCTTTTCCGCTCTCCACATCTTTCACATCCGCCCACTCCTGCCAGAAGGAAAGCGGCAGCGAGAAGTTGTAGTGAATACCGGAGATGGTCTGCATCAACGCGCCGTAGCGGTTTTTCAGGCCCTGACGATAGAGGGTCTTCATCTGACCAATGTTGGATTGACCATACTGTGCCAGCTCAATATTGTCTGCATCGTCAATCACGCACGGCATACTGAAAGGCCACATACGCTCGTCACCCAGCTCACGGGCAACGTGACGATGGATATCGCGCAGGAAAGCCAGCATGTGATCGATGCTGTGATCCACTGGGGTAATAAACTCCAGCAACGTTTCGGCAAAATCAGTGGTGATCCAGTCATGCTTCAGCGCCGACCCCAGCGAGGCCGGGTGTCCGCTTTTTGCCAGGTCGCCATTTGCCTGTACGCGCAGTGTTTCACGCTCGATGCCACGGCCAATGCCCTTGAGAGCATTGGGATGCGCTTCCAGCCAGGAGAGCGCTTTAGAGACGTCCGGGATCACATTCCCCCCCCGCTGTGATAATAATTTATTTTTGTTCAGCATAATCTTAACCGTAGCCTCGAATCTGTGCGAATCAATGCCACCATTCCATACCCTGTAATGTGGCTATCGCGATAACGATATAACGCAGTGTTTTACCGACAGCGAGAAACAGCATCACTGGCAGCCAGGCGAACCGTAACCAGCCCGCGAGAACGCAGAGCAGGTCACCTATCACCGGTAGCCAGCTGAAGAGCAGCGCTGCAGGTCCCAGCCGGTGCAACCACGTCATTGCTGTGTCATGCCATCGCCCCTGACCTTTTAACGGCAGCAGGCGACCAATAAGAATGTTCGTTAAGCCGCCCAGTGTGTTTCCCAGTGATGCGGCTAAAAGCAATCCGTAAACTGATGTCTTTTTTGCTATCAATAGTGCTATCAGCAGTGCTTCAGAACTTCCAGGCAGAAGCGTCGCACTCAAAAAACTGCTGCCGAACATGGAGGCATAGGTGAGGATGTCACTCACAGTAAGCGGACATCCACCACATCCATCCCTGCCGCTTTCGCGGCCTGAATGCCAAAATCGGCATCCTCAAAAACCACACACCGTTCAGGCGCCACACCCATCAGCGCTGCGCAGCGCAGAAAGGTTTCTGGCTCGGGTTTGTGTCGCTTCACATCATCAGCACCCACCACAGCCGAAAACAGCTCACGCACGCCCAATTGCGTCAGTAACGCCTCCGCCATGCTGTGCTCGCTTCCGGTGCCCACCGCCATCGGACGACGTCCGTGGTACGCTTTAGCCACTTCCAGTAAAGGCAGCGGCCTGACATTGTCCAGCAGCATCGCTTTCACGGCAGCGGTTTTCTCTGCGGCAAGAAGATGGGGATCGAGAGACGACTGATTGGTGTCAATGATGAACTGCGCAAGCCGCCAGGCGGGTGCGCCATTGAAGTCGATAATACGTGCTTCATCCAGCGTTAATCCGTAGTGCGCAAGTACCTGACGCCACGCTTTTCGATGTGTCGGCTCTGTATCCAGGATCGTGCCGTCCATATCGAAAATCAGGGCGTCATAGTGATCGTACATTGTCACTCCGGACATTCATCAAATGAGACATTACTTTAGCCTAATGTGGACAGGTTGTCGCCAGGGGGGATGAACAGCAAATGCTTTGAAAGCATTAACAATTTTTCTTTTCAGATAAAGGTGATCGTGCGCGACCAGCGATAACAGTACGAATTTTCAGCGATTTTTTAACAATCGTCTGGTGCCAGGGCGGCGGCGCACCTGCATGAGAGGCAAACTGCAGCGGGTTATGCAGGACAGGTGGGGCTGGGCGTTGCTTAAGATGAAATGATGAATCTGTTACGCAGATGAGGCTGAAAAGCCGCGTGGATGGAGCCAGAGAAAAAGAGAAGAGCGTGAAGGCGGCCTGAACGCTAACTACGTCATGACATACTGAGGCACTGACCCTATTGAAGAATATGGTGCATCCAGGAGGATTCGAACCTCCGACCGCTCGGTTCGTAGCCGAGTACTCTATCCAGCTGAGCTATGGA